>JAZOLZ010000028.1:0-84086 GCA_045653505.1 Eubacteriales bacterium
ATATCGCGGTTGCTTGGAAGAGGGGTATTCACTAGAGGTGAAGATTTTTCGCTCCGCCACTGGTGAGCGAGCTCCCCGATGGCTTACGCTCAAATGCGAACCCCATTCTGCGACTCTTCGAGTCACTGAGGGGCGTTAGAATCCTCTCATTCCAAGACAAAAAACAAAGGACACCCACACTGAGTGTCCTTTGTTTTTTGGCGCAGGAAGAGGGATTCGAACCCCCGTGGCTTTTGGCCTAACGGTTTTCAAGACCGCCTCGTTGTGACCGCTTCGATATTCCTGCGTATATATGGTGTGGTTTACTACACCATATATACGCAGGAATATCTCGCAGTGGCTCGTGAAACTCGTTTCACGAATCCGCTTCGCATACCCGCGCAGCCGTGTCAAGCTTGCTTGTAAGCGGCAAGCTGGGTATCTTCGCAAAAAGCGAAATATTCCTATGGTGTGTAAAACACAAACATAAACTTATTTAATTCATTTTGTCTCGCATATTCCATTCGTATTTCGCATACAATAAAATACACGCACATTTGATACTTGTATATGATAACACAAATTTTGTGCCATGTCAATATCAAATTTTGGATTTTTTTAATTTTTAAGAAAAAAGTATTGACAAGTGTGCCTGTGGGTGCTATAATAGATAAGCAATTAGGAAGGCCTACGTCTTACATGCCGGAATGGCGGAATTGGCAGACGCCCGGGACTTAAAATCCCGTGAGATTAACATCTCGTACCGGTTCGACCCCGGCTTCCGGCACCATAATATCGCGGAGTGGAGCAGTCTGGCAGCTCGTCGGGCTCATAACCCGAAGGTCGTGAGGTTCAAATCCCACCTCCGCAACCAAAAAAAGAGAAACACACCCTTGTGGTGTGTTTTTTCTTTTATCTGCTGTGCGCATCAGGGCATTAATACACTTTTGCGTTAAGTTAAAAAGTGTGTCTTTTTTTCAAAAACATTGAACTGGCGCTCAAAACGTGGTATACTGATTATATAGTGGAAACGAAAGGGGATTTTTGTTATGAGGATGATAAATATTTCAGTTCCCGGGCACGAGGATGCCACACTTGAGGGATATATTCTTGACTGCGAGATATCGCTTGGTCAGGAGAGCGAGAGGCCGGCGATAGTTATCTGCCCGGGCGGTGGATATCTTTACTGCTCGCCAAGAGAGGCAGAGCCTGTTGCGCTCGCTTATGCGGCAAGGGGAATACACGCCTTTATTCTCCGCTATTCCACGGGTAGAAATGCGTCCGGCTTTGCTCCGCTTTCTGAAATTGATTGGGTGATAGGATATATAAGAGAAAATGCCGCCGCATGGCATATCAACCCCGATAAGATTTTGACCTGCGGTTTTTCTGCAGGCGGTCATCTGGCTCTATCTGCGGGCGTTCTTGCAAACAATAAGCCTAACGGTATGGTGCTGTGCTATCCCGCTACCTCTATGCCCAACTTGCCCGGCGCAGATATGATGCTTAAACTTCTTATGGGCAAAAATGAGGTAACAGATGCCGATGCAGATAAAATGGAGCTTATCTCTAAGGTAAATAAAAACTCTCCTCCTATATTCATTGTTGCGACTGCAGAGGATATGCTGACAAGTTTTGGCGCGCTGCCCTTAGCCAAGAGATACAGTGACCTTGGCCTGGGCTATGAATTGCACATCTTCCAACACGGCCCACACGGATACTCTTTAGCAACCGACACCTCGGCAGACGGCAGTTCTCAGGTGCTTAATGCCTCATACGCAAAGTGGCTGGATATGAGCGTCAGTTGGATCAACAAGATATTCGGAGAGCCTGTCTTTGCAGACAGATCCACAAGCAAGATTGCAAAATATATGGCCGAGCTTGGCATTGATAGGAACGGTAATTTCGATAACGCGTAAAACAAACAATAAAAGCCTTTTTTGTAAATATAAATTTGCATTTATAGAGGTTAACCCCGATAGGCGGTCGCGTACTGGGATGCTTAAATATATGGAGAAACAAATAAAATGATAAAACTTGCAGATATTTTTAAAAGTGGAATGACCCTGCAAAGGGATAAGGACTTTAAGATATACGGCGTGGCAGATGGCGATACCGAGGTGAGCGTTTTTGTAAACGGTGAATGCGTTGCAGATTGTCAGGTTACCAAGGGTGAATTTGTGCTTGTCTGCAAATCCCAGCCTGCGCTCTTTAGCGCCGAAGTGGTTGTTGAATTCGGCGAGGATAAAATTACGCTTAGCGACGTGGACTTTGGCGACGTGTACGTAGCGGGCGGACAGAGTAATATGGAGTTCCTTGTGCGCAACGAGATGCACTATAAGGAGGCTGTGCGCGGTGCAAACGATCCTCACTTGCGCTTTTACGACGTGCCTAAGTATGCCTTTGTCGGTGAAGAAAAAGACGGCTTTAAGATAAAGGATGAGTACGGCATTTGGAAAAAGGCGATGGGGCGTGAAATAGATAAATTTTCAGCGGTTGGCTACTATTTTGCAAAGGAACTAAGAGCAAAATACAACGTGCCCGTAGCGATAGTCGGCTGCAACTGGTCAGGCACTACGGCATCGAGTTGGCTCGACGTAAAATATCTTAAAGAGGATAAAGATCTTTGCGTTTACATAAATGAGTATGAAAAGGCGATAGATGGCCTTGATTTAGCCGAGTATGAAAAACTTGATTACAAGGTGCGTAAGGGCGCAAATTCTCTTATTCAAAGACTCTTCTGGGGTGCCGTTTTGAGAAGAACAAGCAAGGTGCTCCTTAGTATAAGTGGCATCTTTGGGCAGGGCGTGGGTGTTGGCCCTCATTCAACGAGACGCCCGGGGTGTCTTTACGAGAATATGGTTAAGAAGATAAAGGATCTCTGTGTAAAGGGCGTTATCTGGTATCAAGGTGAGAGCGATGAAAATCACGCAGATATTTATGACAAACTCTTTGGGGCAGTAATAGAATGCTGGAGAGAGAGCTTTAAAGATGATCTGCCGTTCTTATTCGTACAACTGGCACCGTTTAGTTATTGGCTTGCCTCAAGGGGACATAATTTCCCCTTGGTGAGAGAAAAGCAGGCGCTCGTCAGCAAAACCGTGCCCGGTGTCTATATGGCATCAATTATGGACGCAGGAGATGAGGACGATATACATCCAAAGGACAAAAAGACAGTAGGTGAGCGTCTTGCACTCTTGGCAATGGGCAAAATATACGGCGAGGATATTATCTGCGAGCCACCTGTACCTGCCGCATCCGAAATTAAAGAAAACAAAATAGAAATACAGTTTAACAACTGCCACAGGCTCAATATAGTAGGAGAAAAGGTAAACGATCTTACCGTAACCGATAAGGACGGCGATGTAGCGATAAAGACTACAAAGACTAAGGGTAACACGCTTATAATAGAGGTGGAAAGACCTCTTGTATATGCTACAGTCAGTTTTGCAAAGAGTCCCTATTGCAAGGCAAATCTTTATTCGGACAGCGGTCTATGCGCCGCTCCATTCATGCTTAATGCAGGAGTTTGACATTATTAAAAATAAAAAAGGCCAAGTAAACAAAAAGCGTTTATTTGGTCTTTTTTCTAATTTTTATTTACATTTTACCTCATAATTACACTTATAATTGAGTGTGGTGTCAGTTCTATGGGATGTAGATTCCCCTTACATCTGACAGTTGTGTTAATCGCTTCATCAGTTCGGTTTAATATCACTGTCAAAATACTGCCGTCAGGGTTTTTGATAGCAAGTGTTTCAAGCTTGTCGGTATAAGAGCTTGATGCGATTATCTTAGCGCCCGGCATTACAAATTTACTGAAGTGACCTATATAGTAGTATGAAAGACGGTATATAAGTTCACCGTTTTTAGTGTCGCAGAATATCGGAGTGTCTGCAGAGCAGCCGCGCCCCTCTCTGTTGTGGTGGGGGCCGTTGTTTTCGTCAAGCGTTAAGTTCCAGTCACAGTAATAGTTAAGTCCGTTATTAAAGCAGCCAAGGATATCGTGAGCATATTTTTCGGCAAATTCAAGATCGCGCTCCTTTTGTATACCGCTACCGCTAACGGCGCAGCATCCCTCGCTTGCAATGCTGATTTTATCGGGGTATTTATGGCTGAATGCACGCAACTCTCCAAAGTGGTCACCCGAGTACCAGTGGTTTGCGATACCGTCGCAGTATTTGCCGTTTTTTGAGCCTAAAATTCCGTTGGCTCTGTCCATAATTCGCTCACGGCAGTGGTCGTAGCAGAATATTTTAACTCCACTATCCTTAAGTTCCTCCCCCAGATATCCGAGAAAGTTCGCTTCATCTTCTATGGTATAAAGGCAGGATTCCCATATCTGGTGATGTCTTGGCTCATTTTGTACGGTAACGCCCCAGATGTTTATTCCGTTTTCCTTGCAGGAATGAATATATTTTTTGAAATATTTCGCCCAGAGAGGATAGTATTCAGACAAAAGATATCCTCCTATACGGTTGCCCTCGCTCTTCATATAGGCAGGGGGCGACCAAGGTGAGGCAAAGAGGGTCAGGTCGGCATATTTCATTGCCGCATTAACCATAGGGAACACTGCCTGCTTGTCGTGTGAAATATCAAAGCTTTCAAGGGTCTGATCGTTTTCCTTAACGTAGGTATAATCCTCACTTGAAAAATCACAGCTTGCAATAGAAAGTCTGCCAAACGTGTAGCCTATGCCGCTTTCTTTGTCGAAATAAGCACGGATAAGCTCATCTCTTTTATCCTTTGGCATAGCGCTCCATGCACAGGCCGCAGAATCTGTAAATGCGCCGCCTATACCGCCAAATGTCTGATATTCCACGTCGGGGTGTATATTTATAAGTTCTGCCTCGACGTCTCCCGGGTGGTTTTGCTCTCTTATAATATCCACGTTTTTATATTCCATATTATAAGTACCGATAAAGGAGAGTCTGTTGCCAAAAAGGTCGGTTTTATAGATAGATGCTTTCATAGCGTTATATCCCTTTTTCTTCTTTATAGATTTAGTATATCACATTTTTTTGACAGTCAAGACCGTTTGTTTTTCAGTGAAACGATATATTCCTTTGGTGAAACACCGAGTGTCTTTTTAAACACGCTTGAAAAGTAAAGCGGGTCGCTGTACCCGGATAAAAAGGCTACGTTTTTTATTGAGTCAAGACCGCGGTCAAAGAGAGATATGGCGTGTTTTATCCTTAAACTTTTAAGGTATTCTGTATAAGAAAGACCCATTTTTCCTTTAAAAAGATGCGAGATGTATTTTGGGTTGTAAGATAGTTCCTTTGCGATATCCGTCACTTGAAGAGTTGGGTCGGCGAAATTTTCGTCCAATATCTGCACAACACTGTTAATTAAACTGATATCCTCGCTGCATTTGCTTGTTATGCGTGAAAATGTATACAGTAGTATACTTTCTGCGGCCAAATCAACGTTATTTGCATCTGCTCGCGAAAGACTTTCGTTCCAAAGTGGGATAAGTCCGTCAAAGCCTGAGAAGGCGCGGTTGATCTTATTTATTTCAAAGCGGCGTAAAAGTTCATCACCTCTTGTGCCGCTGAAATCTATGTATGTATAAGTGCAGCCGCAGTTTGGTTTAACCAAAAGTTCTTCGCCCGAAAAGGTGAAAATCAGCATACCGCCAACAAAGGGCAGGTCCTTGCCGTTTATTATAAATTTACCGTCACCCTTATTTATCAGAATTATGCGGTTGCAATCAAGCGTTAAAGACTCTGTTACGCTCTCGGGGTTTGATTCCAAAACGAATCGGTGTACTGTAAGGCCACTCTCTTTTTCAGGAATTGGAAATTTGCAGATATTTTTTTTGTACATATATCCCTCCTGCCTTTTTCGTTAGTATACGCCATGAAAATTAAAAAATCAAGAGTTTTTCAAACTTTTTTAAATGAATATATAGAATTTTTCCATTGTTTTTATCTTTATTTGTGATATACTGATTTTACAAGGCAAAATAACACCATTCTTTTTGGAGGATATATGAAAAAACTTAAAATTGGTATTTTGGGTGCGGGCAGAGGCACCGATATTGCAAAAAACTTTCTTATGCTTGGATGTGACGTGGTTGCGCTTTGCGACTCGCATCCGAACAGGCAAAAGGCTGGCGCGGCAAGGACGGTAAGCGGTCTTAAGCTCTACGAGGATTTTGATGAATTTATCAAAGAGGATATGGATGCTGTTATTATCGCAAATAACTTCCACGAGCACACCCCGTACGTTATAAAATGCTTTGAGAGAAATATCCACGTTTTCTGCGAGTGCATCAGTAACGGTACTATGGCAGAGGGCGTTGAGCTTATAAGAGCATTTGAAAAGAGTAAGTCTATATTTATGCTTGCAGAGAACTACCCGCAGATGATATTCAACCGCGAGATCAAGCGTGTGGTAGAGGGCGGCACTCTCGGTAAAATACTTTACGCAGAGGGCGAATATAACCACCCGAGCGAGCCTCATAATATAATCTTCAAAAAGATATTCAACTACTATCCAAACCACTGGCGCAACTTCCTGCCCTCAAGCTACTACATAACCCACTCTCTTGGCCCCTGTATGGCATCAACGGGCGCAACCCCGAAAAGGGTAGTGGCGTTTAACGCATTTGCGCCCTTTGGCGATGATGCGGCGGTTGCTACGCATAACGGTGATAAGGCGGCTATTATTACTACGCAAAATGATGACGGCTCTGTATTCAGAGTAACCGGTTGCGCGGGCTTTGGCGGCCACCACAACTCCTACCGTGTGTGCGGTACAAACGGCCAGATAGAAAACCTTAGGGGTATGGGTGATAAGATGATGCTCAGGTACAATGAGTGGCAGGTTCCCGAGGGTAAGGCGGAGGTAAATCTTTACGATCCTATGTGGAACGATAAGGATGAGGACATCATCAAGAAAAGCGGTCACGGCGGTGCTGATTATATTACGGCTCGCATCTTCGTTGAGTGTATTAAGGAGGGCAAGCAGCCTCCCCATCCGTTTGATATTCATTCCTCTCTTGCGATGTCATCGGTCGCTATTCTTGCGCATCGCTCAATGCTTGAGGGCGGTGTGCCGTATGATATCCCCGACTTCCGCACAGAAGCGGCACGCAAGCAGTATGAAAATGATTATCTTTCTCCCTTTTACGGTAAAAACGGTGAGGAGCCTACGCTCCCTTGCTGCTCGCATACCGACTATAAGCCAAGTGAAAAACAGTTAGAGCTATATCATGCTGCACTTGCGTCCAATGAGGGAGGAGATATGCTTATATAGTTGTTTTGTAAGTGTTTGTTTACAAAAACCGACTTAAAACGCAAAAACCAATAAAATTTTCAAAAGCAAGACAAGAGATAAGACGTATCTGTACTATCCCTTGTCTTGCTTTTTGCTTTGCTTTTTGGGTGTGTTTTTTCTCTTTATTTTTACTTTGTTTATTGACAAGCAAATTAAATAATGTATAATAAAATTAATATCTGTAAAAGGCGTTTTTTGCTGGACATTTTTTGAGAGGAACAATATGGATTTTTACGATGCTTTAGTGCTTATAATGGCTATATTTTGTTTTATTCTCTTTTTTGGCACATTTATTTTTCTTGGTATGTGGGAATCAAAAAAGACACGCGAGCTTGAAAAAAAGGGCGAATTGACTCCGCCGCCGAAAGCGCCGCAAGACTTCTTGCCCGATGACTATGAGCCTGAGAAGTCAGAGAAAAGAGTGACAGTCTCCCGTCTTGCCTGCCGCGTATCATCATACGGCACAAAGCAGTCGAAAACGGTTAAAGAGTACGGCGTCAGATTTACATCAGATGACGGCGAGGAATTTGAGTATCTTTTAGACGAGGATTTTTATCTTTCTCTTAGTGAGGGACAGATAGGCACTCTTATTACTGTAGGCGGTCAGATTTATGATTTTATTTTGGAAGAAAACAACTCTTTGGAGAATTGATATGGAAAAACTTTTTGTTGACTTTAATAAAACAAACGGTATAGTAAGACCTCACCACAGTGTAAACAATGCGCCGGTATACAGCTTTGCGGCAGATCAACGTATTACCAATATTGAGCCCTGGCGCGCGGCAGGTATACCCTACGGACGCACGCACGATGCGTCATATTGTTCCACATACGGCGGTGAGCATACGGTTGACGTTAATTTTATATTCACCGATTTTGACCGTGATCCCGATGACCCTGATGCATACGACTTTACTCTTACCGATTTTTATCTCGATCTTTTAGAGGCGGGCGGTACAAAGATATTCTTCCGTCTCGGCTCAAAGATAGAGCATTGGTCAAAAAAATACAACACCCTGCCTCCTAAGGATTTCAAAAAGTGGGCAGTTGTGTGCGAGCATATTATCCGCCACTTTAACGAGGGTTGGGCAAACGGACATCACAGAGGAATTGAGTATATTGAGATATGGAACGAGCCTGACCTTGACCCCGACGATTCAACGCACAAGCGTTGCTGGGGCGGTACAGCAAAGCAGTTTTACGAGTTTTTTGACATAGCGCTTACTCATCTTAAATCCGCTTTTCCATCGCTTAAGATAGGCGGCCCCGCTCTTGCTCACGCAGACAGAGAGTGGATAGAGGGTCTTATAAAGAATACAAGCATTAAGCCCGACTTCTTCTCCTGGCACATCTATAGCGCTAAGGTAGAGGATATCAGGGACAAGATACGCGAACTTAAGGCCACTCTTACCGAGCTTGGCTGGGGCGACGTTGAGAGTATACTTAACGAGTGGAACTACGTAAGAAGCTTTGAGGGGGATGATTGGTACTACTCCTTAGTGCAGGAAAAGGGTCTTAAGGGCGCATCCTTTGTTGCGTCTACAATGATGATGAGCCAGTATGAGGACGTCGATATGCTTATGTATTACGATGCGCGTCCCTGCGGTATGAACGGTATGTTCGATACAGATAGAGTTTGTGAGTGCCTTAAGGGTTACTATCCCTTCTATATGTACAACCAACTTTATAAGGCAGGGCAGTTTGTTCCCGCTGTGTCCACCGATAGCGATATATGGGCCATGGGCGCTATAGGTGAGGGCACACAGGCGCTTATGCTCTCATACTTTAACGATGACGATGAGAGCAAGGATAAATCCGTAATGCTTTCCCTAAGCGGACTTAAGGGCAAATCTCTTAAGTTTTACCTGCTTGACGGCACACACGACTGCGAGTGCGTAAGAGAGGAAAAAATCACAAAAGAAAGCCTTGATATTTCTCTTGATTTAAAACTCTTTGATACCTATCTTATAAAGGTTGTATAAGATATTGCCGACAAGAAAAAATATATAAAAATGGCGAAGGTGATTTTCCACCTTCGCCATTTTTGTTTGTCAAAAACTACTAATTTGTAAACTATACAGTACATTTTGGCGTTATATATCAATGCAGTTGGGCTTTTTGAATGCGCCTGAAGCGAGCATGGGCATAACTGTTTCTTCTACCATTTTGTCAATTGCCTCATCGCTCATATTTTCAAATATCGCCTTAAGACCAAGGAAGTTTGATATGCCCATAAGCATATATGCCACGGTGTTTATATCGTTTATATCTACCTCAGATCCCACACTCTTAAGTTTTCTTGCATAACTTTTTGCAAAGGATACGTAGTAATCGGTAAACATCGCTCTGTCAATTGATAAACTCCCCCAGATGATGTTATACACGTTTGGCGCGCTTACTACATATTTGATAAAGCACTTGATACCCTCACGCTCCTGCTCGTAACGGGTATTGCAGGTGTCAATGCTGTCAAAGATGTGCTTTTGGGTCTGCTCTTTATACTTTTCCATAAGAAAACGGTAAATATCTGTCTTGGTCTCAAAGTATATGTAAAACGTACCTACTGCAGTCTTTGCCGCCTTGCATATATCGGTTATAGACGTACCGTAAAAGCCGTACTTTGCAAACAACTCCTCGGCGCACTCTGCAAGTTTATTCATTTTGCTTAAACCCAGCTTGGTTTTTGGATGATTTATTCCCTTGTTGTTATTGGTAGTGCTCATTTTTTGTCCTTTTGCGTAAATTTGATATAAGTATATCATTAATTTGGTTGCATTACAAGAGTAAAGTTTATTATTTTGACTTTCAACGTATTCGATTTTGGTTACTGTTGGCTATTTTTATCCTATTAGAACATCAGACACTCATCTATGGCCGATTGCCGTGACCGACTTTAAAAAGAACGTACTTGATTTTTTTGCAAAATAGTGTAAAATAGATATAAATACAACCCGCCGGGGTCTAAAGCTCCGGCACAAAGATCTGAAGAAGTGTCGACATAATATGTCGCTTGATGTGAGTGTAATGCTTCAAGGCTTAAAAACAAAAAATGCGTTGCACCGTCGCTTTGCGGCTGACCGACAGCAAGGAGGCTCGTTAAAAATGACAAACAAAATAAAAGGGCAGTTATCTACAAAAACCATGGTGCTTTTAGGCCTTATGACAGCACTTGTGGTGGTACTGCAGCTGCTTGGCGCATTTATCCACTTAGGCCCTTTCTCCATCTCCCTTGTCCTTATCCCGATAGTTATTGGCGCGGCATCCTGCGGTGCTTTGTCGGGTGGATGGCTTGGCTTTGTTTTTGGAGTAGTGGTGCTGATAAGTGGTGACGCATCCGCATTTTTGGTCGTAGACCCGTTCGGTACGGTGCTTACAGTGCTTTTGAAAGGTACTGCCGCAGGACTTGTTTCCGGCATTATCTATAAGCTATTTGAAAGCAAGAACCGTTATCTTGCGACCCTTATGGCGGCTATTATCTGTCCGATTATCAATACGGGCATATTCCTTTTGGGATGTGTAATTTTCTTCCTTCCTACCATAGAAGAGTGGGGTCTTGCCCTTGGCTATGCCGATGCTGCAAGTTATATGCTTTTCGGTCTTGCGGGCGGTAACTTTATTTTTGAACTTGTCTTTAATATTGTTTTAGCTCCCGTTGCTACGCGTCTTATTGATATATGGTATAAGCGCTTTGGTAAATAATTAAATATCACAAACAAAAAAACACAGAGCAAATTTCAATCTTTCGATTGGTAGTCCGCTCTGTGTTTTTTTGTTGTTTTGCATTTGAAATGTAAAATTATATTTGCATTTAACTGCAAATTTCGTCTGCAAGGGCGATGAGTTGCGCTGTGCTTTGCTCATCGAGTGCGCAGGTGATTTTTACTGAGTTTTCATAATAAGCGATATCCTTTGAAGCGTCAAGCATGCCGGCCATAATTCTTTTTGCCATAGGCGCCCAGGAGCCGTTTTCGATAAAGCCTATTTTTCTGTTTCTGTATCCGCGCTCGGTAAGTCCCTCTATAAATTGTCTCATAAAGGGGAAGATGTCTTGGTTATATGTTGTTGTGCCAAGTATGAGTTTGCCGTATCTGAATGCGTCCTCGATTGCCTCTGCCATATCACATCTTGCAAGATCGTTAAGCACCACCTTATTACAGCCGCGCTTAAGTAAAAGTTCTTTTAACAGTATAGCGGCGCGCTTTGTATTGCCATATACCGAGGTATATGCTATAACTACGCCCTCACTTTCAACGCCGTAACTTGACCAGGTGTTGTAAAGGTCAAGATAATAGCCGAGATTTTCACTAAGCACAGGACCGTGCAAGGGGCAGATATGCGCTATGTCAAGTCCTGCTGCTTTTTTGAGCAGTGCCTGCACCTGCTGACCGTACTTACCGACTATGCCAAAGTAATAGCGTCTTGCCTCGCACGCCCATTCTTCATCTGTATCAAGCGCACCGAATTTGCCAAAGCCGTCTGCGGAGAAGAGCACCTTGTCAAGATCGTCATACGTCACTATAACCTCAGGCCAGTGTACCATCGGCGCAGTTAAAAAGGTAAGTGTGCGCTTACCAAGACAAAGGGTATCCTTGTCCTTTACTGCGATGCGTCTGTCACTTAAGTCCTTGCCAAAGTAGCCATTTATCATATCAAAGGCCTTAGCAGATGCTACTACGGTTGTCTCGGGATATCTCTCGGTAAATGCTAAAAGGCTGCCCGAGTGATCCGGCTCCATATGCTGTACTATGATATAGTCGGGTGCTTTACCGTTAAGCGCTTTGTCGATATTTTCAAACCACTCATTGCTGAAGCGGACATCTACGCTGTCCATTACTGCACATTTTTCATCCATAATCACGTAGGAGTTGTATGCCATACCGCCAGGCACAACATACTGTCCCTCAAAAAGGTCTATATCGTGATCGTTTACACCGACGTATTTTATGGTATTTGTAATATCCATGGTCATCTCCTTTGTCTTGTTCACTATATTTTAACATAAAGATATTAAAAAATCAACACACATATTTTGCCTTTTGTATGTTATTTAAAGATTTCAAAAAACGGAATTTTATGGTCAAATTTTGTTGCATAGAGAAGCAAAGTATGATATAATCTTAGGCAAGAGAGAATAATACGAACCAAAATTGACTACTAAATTTTACAAAATGACATATTTTATTTTAAAAAAGAGGTTTTGACGTGAAGCTTTCCAGAACAAAAAGTTATATTATTATAGCGGTAATTTACATACTTGCAAGTGCTGTGGGTATTATCTCATATATGCTTTTGCCATTCAATATGCCAATTAACCTTTTGATTGCCGATATAATAGCAACGGTCTTTGTATTTATCTTTAGCCTGGTATTTAAAAACGCATCGGTTTATGACCCGTACTGGAGTGTGCAGCCGATAGTTATACTTTTTGCCTTAGCATTTTGCGCACCTATGACACTGCAGGGGGCGCTTGTTCTTATTATGGTGCTTGTGTGGGGCGTGCGCCTTACGGCAAACTGGGCATACACCTTTTTCGGTATGGAGCATCAGGATTGGCGCTACACAATGCTTAAAGAGACGACCGGTATTTTTTATCCGATAATCAATTTTGTTGGCATACATCTTGTGCCCACGCTCGTTGTCTATCTTGCGACGCTGCCCCTTGCTTTTGTTATGACAGGGCAGGGTGCGTTTGCCCCCCTTTCACTTATTGGCTTTATAATCTCTCTTTCGGCGACAGCATTACAAGCAGTATCCGATATACAGATGCATAAGTATCGTAAAAACAGGACAAGTACCTTTATTGACACCGGTCTTTGGAAATACTCAAGGCACCCAAATTACCTTGCCGAGATACTCTTCTGGTGGGGTGGCGCGCTCTTTACTGTAGCTACGCTGGGATTACAGTGGTACTACCTTATCGGCGCTGTGGCAAATAACTGTCTGTTTCTTTTTGTAAGCATTCCTCTTGCTGACGGCAGGCAGGCAAAAAAGGCAGGCTTTGAGGAATATAAATCAAAGACAAGGATGCTTTTGCCAATCAAAAAATGATTTTTGCGCATATTTAGATAAAAAACAAAAGAATTTTGTATAGTTTTTTGCATATTTTTATTGACGGATATAAAAAAATTTGATAAACTGTATATAAAGATACAAATGATTGGAGGCGCCCTATGAACACTAACTTAAAAATTAACGGCAATGACGGCTCCGTAGAACAGAAAGCGAAAATTACCGTCAGCGCAAAGGAGAAAAAGCTTTATCGCGATTTTACAGACTCCCTTGTGCTTTCAATAGCCTGCTTTACGCCTAAAAAGCAGTTTGTTGACAATATGGATGAATTTATAAAGGGACTTGATCTTTGCCTTGCAAACAACAGACTTGAGGACGTTGTACAAAACAATCTTGACCTTGTGCACGCAGTTGTAAAGAACGGATTTAAGTACACACAAAAGACTATCGTGCCGATATCTCTTGTAAAATCCTTCAGGGCTTGGTTTGTTTCACTGCCCGAGGAGGGAAAGAAAGTCATATTCAAAAATATGATGTCAAAGCTCACGGTTGTTCCCACACTCAAGTAATAACTTTAAAAATACAAACGACCCATACTCTGGGTCGTTTTTTCCTAAATATGAAAACTAATATTTACCAAAAAAGCATCAAAACCGTCTTGTTTTAAGATATTTGATGCGCTCTAAAAGGAGAACACATGATAGATTCCTTGATTTTTGCCACCTCGGCGGTAATGCCTATTATACTTACTGTGGCAATAGGTTATTTGCTTAAAAAAGCAGGATTTATGAGTGAGGATTTTTCAAAGGCGGCAAACAAACTTGTCTTTCGCATTTTCCTGCCCGCTATGCTTTTTCTCAATATCTATGGCATTAATGACTTAGCCTCGTATGATTTTGGTTACGTTATATACGCCTTTTGCACAGTGCTTCTTATCTTTCTTATCGGTATCCCCACGGTTTGCCTTGTGACTGATAAGGGAGAAAGACGCGGCTCGCTTTTGCAAAGCATCTTCCGTTCAAATTATGCTCTTATCGGCATACCTCTTGCGTCAATGCTTTTTCCGTCTGAGGGAGCGGCGGTTGCAACTCTGCTCTCTGCGGTAATGGTACCGGTATTCAATATTCTTGGCGTTATATCTCTTTCCATTTTCGGTAACGGTGACGGCAAGGGCGGACTCAAAAAGGTGCTTATGGGTATACTTAAAAATCCGCTCATTTTAGGTATTGTCTCGGGCCTTTTTGTTCTTGGCATACGAGCAATATTTGTAAATCTTAATATCTCCTTCAGGCTCTCGGAGATCACGCCAGTATTTACCGTACTTAAGTATCTTTCCAATATGGCAACTCCGCTTGCGCTATTAGTCCTGGGTGCGCAGTTTGAGTTCTCGGCGGTCAAGGAACTTAAGCGTGAGATCATCTTCGGCACGCTTACGCGCAGTGTTATAGTGCCCCTTCTCGGTCTCGGCGTAGCTTATATCTTCTTTGGTAAGGTGTTTGGCGGCGCTCAGTTTGCTGCTTTGGTAGCCGTATTTTCCACTCCCGTAGCAGTATCCAGCGTGCCTATGGCGCAGGAGATGGGGGCAGATACGACCCTTTCCGGTCAGATTGTTATCTTTACCACGCTTGTCTCGGCGATTACTGTATTCTCGGCATCCTTTATACTAAAGCTTCTGGGAGTTTTTTAATCCATCTTTAAAACAAAAAGGAACGGTTAATTCTTAAAAAATTTAACCGCTCTTTTTTTGTTCTCTCACCCGTGTGCTTGCGCCCTCGTTGCGAATATCCCGGCGCTATGCGTATTATATTTATAATGAAGAAAAGACGGAATGTATTTTGAAAACAGTATTGGTAAAAGTGCATAAAAAAGGTGAAAAAAATTTTATATTAAGTTGCACTATTGCTATAAAATATCAAAAAAATCAAGATTCGATCGCTTGTCTGTCAAAAAAATCAAGGCAAAAGAAAAAAGTGTGTTGTAGAATTAATTAAAAAGTTATTATAGTAAAAAGGGATATATTATGAACCAGATAACCTTTAAGCAATACCGTAATATTGACCTTACCATTCTTGCAGTACTGCTTGTTATATCCGAGGCAGTTACCACCGTTGCCACAAACAGTTGGTTTGTCGGTGTGCCGATAGCGATATCGACTACGCTTTTGTTTGTGTGTATCGGTATGATGCGCTGGGGCATTTGCGGCGCTGTATATCCAATCCTTGGAGGACTTGTTTTTTGTATTGCTTCGGGCGCTACGGCACAGCAGTATCTTATCTACGCCTTAGGCAATGCGCTCTCGCTTGTGTCTTTAGTGCTTTTTAAGATTTTTACTAAGGAAAAGATCAGGCTAAAACCGTCACTGCTTATACTGTTTGTATCCTGCACTTATCTGTTTATGCAGCTTGGCAGGTGGCTTACGTCTCTGATTTTTGTTATTGATTTTTCAGCGCTTCTTATGTATGTGCTCACCGATACGATTTCGCTTGTGTTTGCTGTGGTGATAATGCTTCTTTTACGTAATACCGACGGTATGATAGAGGATCAAAAGGCATATCTGTTCCGCAAGCAGAGAGAGGAAAAAGAGAAGGAAAGAGCGCGCGCTATGAGCCCAAACCCCGAGGGTGAGGATTTATAATTTTTGTAAGAGTTTGTAAACAGAGGAGGATTTGTTTATGAGAATAAAAGCCGATGATTATCTTGTATACGACCCCAAGAGCGGCACGTATCACGAGGATCCGGAGCAGGTTGTAAGAGATGACGTGGAAAAGCACCACTGGTACCACGTATTTCTTACTGTGATAAAGGACTGGCGCCTTTACCTGATGCTTACGCCTATGCTTCTGGTATTCCTCTTCTGGCGCTACTTCCCGATGTACGAGTTATTAAGCGCATTCAGAATTTATCATTCGCAGACACCGGTGGCAGATCAGGTGCCGGCGGGCTTTGCTTATTTCTCGCAACTCTTTAATGATATACCCGATTTCTGGAGAGCCTTCCGTAACACCTTCCTTCTTAGCTTTTACGGTCTTTGCTTCGGCTTCCCGATGCCTATTATTATAGCGCTGTTCTTTAACGAGATACGCTCAAACATTGCAAGAAGTATCTTCCAGGTGCTTACATATCTTCCCAAGTTTATGTCAACCGTTATTATGACTACCCTCGTTACAATGCTTGTGCGTCAGGGCAGTGAGCCTATAGGTCAGTGGCAGGGGCTTGAGATGGGTATCGTGTCGCAGTTGCTTGTAAATATCGGACTTGTCAGCCAGGAGGCGGGCTTTGCCGGACTTCTTAACCAGCCCGAGTTCTTCCGTGCTATATACCAGGTAAGCGGTATATGGGAGACTGCGGGATACGACAGTATTGTGTTCTTCGCAGCTATAATCGCCATATCACCGACAAGCTATGAGGCGGCACAGATAGACGGCGCAAATAAGCTTGCACAGATGAGATACGTTGTTTTACCCAGTATTTTGTCAACTATAGTTATCATGCTTATAACCCGTATCGGCTCACTTCTCAGCGTTGGATACGAGAAGGTGCTTTTGCTTATGGATACGACAGACGGTACAACTATTTATCAAACGGCTGACGTAGTTTCCACCCTTGCAAACAGACTTGGTGTCGAAGGAGACAACAAGGGTGTTGCGGCTGCGGCGGAAATGATTAATAACGTAGTCGGTATGTTGCTTGTTATCGGTGCAAACAAGGTTGCTCAAAAGGCGTCCGACGTATCGCTGTATTAAGGAGGTAACGGTATGAAAAGAAGACTTGAAATTACCGAGTTGATATTCAAAATATTCAGCTATTTGTTCCTTACTGCATTTGCAATCTGCTGCCTTTACCCCTTCCTTTACGCTATAAGCTCTGCTATAAGCGGCAGGCATGCGGTAGAGTACGGCGAGATAATTCTTTTCCCTAAGGATATTCAGTTTGATGCGTTTGCATATATGTTTAACAACAACATGTTCTGGAACGCTTATTCAAACACAATTTTTATGACATTTTACGGCACACTGTGGGCTATGGGAGTTTCTATTCTCGGCGCTTACGGTCTTTCTAAGAAAAGGCTGCTCTTCCGCAAGGGCTTTAACTTCTTCTTAGTATTCACAATGTGGTTCTCCGCAGGCGTTGTTCCTCAGTATCTTAACTACCTTAATACAAAGGACGTATTCCACTCCTTTGGTATTATGGACGATAAATGGCTGCTTGTTATTGCGGCAGGTATGGCGGCGATGAACATTATCCTTCTGCGTAACGCATTTGAGGGCGTGCCCTCTGAGATTGAGGAGGCGGCGATAGTTGACGGCGCTACCGAGATGCAGGTGCTCTCAAGAGTTTACCTGCCTATGAGTAAATCGACTATTGCAACCGTAGCGCTCTTCTTTGCTATCTCACGCTGGAACGGTTATTACTGGGCAAGTATACTTCTTACAGATGAATTACAGGCGCCCCTTCAGGTATTTATACATGACACGCTGAAAGAATTCAATGACGCCGAGATTATGGCCGGCTGGAATAAAAGTTATTCATCGGACAGTGTAATATACGCTCTTATCGTATGTTCAATTATTCCTATCCTTATTATTTATCCCTTTATTCAGAAGTACTTTGCAAAGGGCGTAAATATGGGCGGTGTAAAGGAATAAAATTTAAAACAACCCAAAAAACAAACAGTAGACAAAACTTAACGGTTATTATTGCGTGAAAGCGCTTAATAATAAAAATTTTTTAGGAGGAATCCAAAAATGAAAAAGTCCAGAATTTTAGCACTTATTCTCGCACTCGTGATGACAGTTCTATCAATGGCATCATGTTTTGAACCTCCTCACGTACATAACTACGTAGAGGGCGTTTGCTCTTGCGGCGCAGAAGATCCTAACTATGTGCCCCCAAATCCCGAAGATCCCGAGGAAGACCTTGTATGCCAGCTTGAATATGAAGCAGGCACAATCCTTCGTATGGCAACCGGTTATAACTACGACGATACAGGTATTGTGTTTGTTTCAAAAACCGTAGGTGAGGGTATTACACTTGCAGACGGTAAGTTCTACACTACAGGCGATCTTAAGCCTACATGGGCAGCAATCAAAGATCTTCTTAAGATTAACTTTGAGAGCAAATGGACAGGAGCCGGCGGCGCAGAAAAGGAATTCAACGTTTGGAAAGATAAGCTGAATGAGGTTGATATGGTATCAGGCTCACTTAAGGTTCTCTCCGAGGCAGGCGCAGCAGGCAAGCTTGTTAATATAGCAGAATATCTTGACGATATGCCTAACTTCAAGGCTTACCTTGAGGCTAACCCCATCGTTCGTCTTTCTGTAACAGGTGATACTGATACAGGCGCTATCTACTTCTCACCCTACTTTGACGGTGTAAACGATATCGAGCGTATGCCCCTTATGCGTACCGACTGGGTAGAAAAACTCCTTAACGGTCAGGGCGACTTCACAGCAGCAGCATCCAACAACCTTGCAGCAAAAGCGTATACTCCTTACATGCCCACAAGCGGTAAGGTAGAGATCGACGTTGTTAAACTTAACGGCACCGAGACCGAGAAGGTTACTAAGGATTATGATGCGGCAGGCAACATTATCGCAGTTATGAACGCAGAACTTGACAAGGGCACAGTTACAGGCGTAGAGGCGGTTAATATGCTCCGCGATTATATCGATGTAGCTTATAACGGTTATTACGGCACAAACCGTGCTAACCTCTTTATCGGTCAGAACGCAGCTTGGGACGCAGATGAGCTTGCAGCTCTTCTCCGTTGCGTAGTTGCAAACCCCCAGACACTTAACGGCACTGACTCTGTTGCAGGTATCTTCTCAAGAGAAGACGGCAATAACCAGAGAAAGGTTGATATGTTCCGCTTTGCAGGTACACTCTTTGGTGTACGCGGTCTTGAGTCAAGACAGGATTACCTCTACATAGGTACAGACGGTATGCTCCACGACGCTCGTCAGGAAGAGGCTACCTATAAGGCAATCGAAAAGATGAACCAGCTTGTTAAGGAAGGCCTTGTTGCTAGTTCTTACCTTGCACCCTCCACTGAGGCAACCTCAAGCACAATGCTTGAAAACGACGCAGGCTTTATGCACTACGACTACAACCAGACACAGACTATTTACAACGAGACCAAGCTTAACCTTGACGCTGAAGGCAACAAGATTGATAACGGTACTGAAAAGTACATGGCAGTTATGATTCCCGTAGCACGTTGGTACGACGGCACAGATCCTAACGGCGTTTATATGAGATTTACCGAGTCCTGGCGTTCAGTTAAGACTGACGGTTGGGCAATCTCTCTTGAGGGTGTTGGTAACAACACTAACAAGCTCCACGCAGCGCTTGCTCTTATCGACTATGCATATAGCCCCAAGGGTCAGATCATGATGTCTTACGGTCCCGATGCATTCATTAAGACTGATGCTGAGGGCAACTACGTAACCTTCAACTTCAACGGTCAGGAAATGCCCGTTATCGCAGATGCTACTTATGAAGAACTCTGGTTGCTTGCAGACGGTAACTATACTAACTATGCTCGTAGATATCTCGGTTCTACTCTTTCATTCGTAAAGAGCCAGGCATTCGAGTATCAGTGCACACACGCAGTTGGTAAGGAAGGCGCAGGCAAGATCTCCAATGCTATCTCACTTGGCACAATCAAGCATCCTGAGCTTGCTCTTACTGAGAACGCATGGTACACATCCGTTCCCACAACTCTTCCCAACACCAACGCTGAAAACGAGCAGATCAATACCTTCACAGAACTTGCATCAGCAGGTAAGTTCTCACAGTCTAAGGGTAAGTCTAACGTTCTTATTCAGCTTATCATCCACGGCTACGGTCACGAGACAACCTTTGTTGATCTTGCAACAGCTCTTGAGACTGTAAGAACCACATGGAAGGCTACTAACTACCTTGCAATCAAAGAGCGTGCATGGGTTAGACTTCTAGAGTACTACGAGAGCCTCACAGCACAAGAATAATAAAATCGGATATTTAAACTATTTAAACTATCTAAAGTTTAACGATTAGAAGGATAAGGGGGGCTTATGCCCCCCGAGTCCCAAAAACATCGGCTTTGTTATCAGCCGTATAGGATAACAGTAAATTTTAGCCAATAGGCAAACGGAGACAGACTATGTACAAAAAGCAAATGACTCTCCAAAAGATAACATGCTTTGCGCTGCTTATATGCGCGGCAATTGTGTTCGTATACTCTTTAGGTATGGCTACGGACATATATAATAACTTTGCGGTATTTAAGGATGACAAAAAGCCTCCCTTTGAGGGTGCGCATATGCTTTTGGATATCCAGCCCTTTAATAAGGATTTTACAACTGCGGCAATAGTGCTTATTCTTTCCGCAGTATCTCTCTTTGTAACAAACACACATTCAAGAAGAAAATATTACATTGCAAATTACATTACTATTGGTGTTAATGCTATTCTCAACGTAGGCGTTGTTATATGGGCATTCATCAACGTATTTAAATATAAAGCGCAGTTCCTTCTTACTGACTTTGAACAACTTGAAGCCGAGGCGCAGATCTTTGCTAATAAGTGGACTACGTCGACCTTCTGGTTCGATATCAGTATCGCATTCCTTGTTCCAATTCTTTTGGCAACGGCTCTCAGTATATTCAACCTTGTGTTCAAGCTCCTTTGCATGAAGAGTGAGAGGGATCTTTTGAAAATAGGTAAGGAGGGTTGATTATGGATAGGAATATGATCAAAAAGGACCGTATGCGTTATACAAAAAACACGCTGTCCTCATCTCTTTGCTACCTTGCAATTCTCTTTGACGTATTTTACTTTGTAAACATTTTTTCTACCGACGTAGGCACCTATTACTATACAATCTCAATAGGCGTCTCGGTAATATGGAACCTTCTTTTCCTCCTTGCGGCATTCCTTGCTTCAGAGGGTATTAAAAACTACAAAAGGTTCCATTCAATTCTCATAATAGCGATAGGTTCACTGCAGTTTGTGCGCATATTCGGTATTCCGCTTAATGCTTTAAACGACTTTGTTGTAAACGCAAACAAAAATGCTATGGATCTTTCACAGTTCATTACTCTTACTGTATTTATATCACTTTCGGGTATTTTGTGTATTGCAGCGGGCGTTATAGGTCTTGTAAAGATAAATACGCTTGAAAATTACAAAAAGGAAATGGGTATAGAATAAAAGTAAGCGACAAAATGCTTTTTTGGAAAGGGCATAACATATGGCTTCATTAAGTTTAAAAAACCTTAATAAAATTTACGATAATAACGTGCAGGCTGTTTTTGACTTCAATATAGACGTCAAGGACGGTGAGTTTATCGTTCTTGTAGGTCCCTCGGGCTGCGGTAAGTCAACGACCTTAAGAATGGTAGCGGGTCTTGAGGACATCACCTCGGGTACGCTTATCATCGACGGTAAGGACGTTACCTCAATGCCTCCAAAGGACAGGGATATAGCGATGGTGTTCCAGAACTATGCTCTGTACGCGCATATGACGGTTTATGAGAACATGGCGTTCTCTCTTACTCTTATGAAAGAGGACCCAAATATAATTCATGAAAAGGTTATGGCTGCTGCTGAGATACTCGGTCTTACCGATCAGCTTAACAAAAAGCCAAAGCAGCTCTCCGGCGGTCAGCGTCAGCGTGTTGCTATGGGCCGCGCTATTGTACGAACACCTAAGGTATTCCTCTTTGATGAGCCGCTTTCAAACCTTGATGCAAAGCTGCGTAGCTCAACAAGACGCGAGATACTGCTTTTACATAAGAGACTTAAGGCCACTATCCTTTATGTAACTCACGACCAGACCGAGGCGCTTACCCTAGCAGACCGTATAGTTTGTATGTCGATGGGCTACGTGCAGCAGATAGGCACACCACTTGAGCTTTACGATACGCCCAACAATATATTCGTAGCAAGCTTTATAGGCCTGCCGCCTATGAACTTCTTTAACGCTAAGGTGGAGCGAGGCGAGTTAATGCTTGATGGCGGCGAAAAGGTTGCGCTGAATGACGAGCAAAGCAAAATTCTGGCGCACTACGTAGGTAAAGAGATAACTCTCGGCGTCCGCCCCGAAAACATTGTTAAGGGTGATGACGTTACACTTAACGTACACAACTGCGAAAACCTTGGACAAAACACGCTTATCCACGGCACTGTAGGTGGACACAAGGTTACTGCTAAATTCCGCGAGTGGTGCAATTACGGTGTGGGTGAGGACGTGCGCGTTTCATTTAACCGTATGCATTTCTTCGATAAGGAAACCACCAACGCAATAAGATAAGGATAAAATGCTATGAAAAAGATAGATTTTAAAAAGCTCGCCTCCGGCTTTGTTGCCTGGGCTAAGGAGAGAGTGCGCAAACTCATCGTTGCACTCAAAAGGAGTCCTCAGGTGATCCCCCTTGCATCTCTTGCCGTAACTGTTGTGCTTTATACCTTTAATATTACGGATATATCAAGCACCACAGGTAAGATACAGGGCGCAAATATGGGTCTTTCTGCCTTTGTGACACTTCTTTTTATGATACTCTCCTTTGTATGCTTGCTTAACGCATACCCAAAAAGACAAAAGCCCAATATCTTTATGCTCATACTTATGGTAGTGCTTTATGCGGGCGTTATTGCCTCGGACGTAATTTATCTTGGTTGTATCAATGCGGCTATTTACCGTGAGATTAACCCTATTGAGATAACACAGTCCACTATGTACATACTCAGGGCGTATTACGTTGTTAATACAAACATAATTTGCATAGCGATAACTGCAGCGCTCGCACTGCTGGAACCGCTTTATGCAAAACTTATCAGAAAAATCAACACTTCAATTGAGGTTGAGGACGGCACTCATATTGATGCAATTGATATGAGTGAGGAATAATATCTAAATGGCAAAAAACGATAAAAATACAAAAAACAACTCCTCGGCATACAAACTCAATACCGATGCGGTAGACAGACTTGTAAATGCCGATAAAAAAAGCTATCCAAAAATAAAGGGCGATATTGCAAAGCAGTACAAAAGTAACGGCTTTCTTGACAGGATACCTTCCTGGCTTAAGTCGCTCTTTATAAAGTTCTGGTTTAACGGTGCGGTGTGCTATTTCATCTTCTGGGGCTTTGGCCTTTATCTGCCAAACATAACAGATATGATATTTGTTATTGCAATCATAATGGGTATGGTTACCGACCTTTTGGTAAACAATGCTTTCCGTTTTCTTGCAGTAACGCCGCATTCTAACGATAAGTGGATGATGTTTCCTCAAAAGAAATTTTATACGTTTTTCCTTAACATCATCTACGCATTCGCAGTCCTTTACATAGTCGTTTATATGTATGAGGGCATTAATATTCTCGCAAATCATCTTAACGGTACAGAGGGCATTATAAGTATAGGAGTTGAGCCGATACTCTTTGGCATATCCTATATGTTTGTAGATATGTGCTTTGTAAGCATCAAAAATCTTATTGTATCTATTTTAAGTGATGCCAAAAGGAAAAACGGCATAGAATAACGGTATATTAATATGATCAAGACGCTTTTTGTATCATCTACCTCGGCCGCATTTGAGTGGCAAAACGATCTTTGCTATTATACCGACAGTGAATATACGGTATATTTAAACAAAGAAGAGGTGTATAAGGGAAACACTAACGTGTTTTCGCTTTTTGGATTAAAACCGAATACTGAATATACTCTTACGGCATCCTGCCTTTTGGGTGAGTACAGTTTTAAAACAGCCTACGAGAGCTGTGCTGTAAGTGTTACTGATTTTGGCGCTGTGGGTGACGGTGTCAGCGATGATACTGCTTTCATACAAACGGCAATTAATTGCCTGCCAAAGGATGCAAGGCTTTATTTCCCGACCGGTACGTATCTTACGGCACCCCTTTG
Source organism: Eubacteriales bacterium (assembly GCA_045653505.1). Classification (GTDB taxonomy): domain Bacteria; phylum Bacillota; class Clostridia; order Oscillospirales; family CAG-272; genus UBA1740. The sequence continues at coordinate 24,176 of JAZOLZ010000028.1, forward strand.
CCTTAAGAGTCATATTACTCTTGAAATAGAAAAGGATGCAATACTCCTTGGTCATCCCGATAAGAAAAGATATCCCGTAGTGCCGGGCACAGTTACCGATATAGTAAATGGCGAGGACGTGCATTTTGGCACATGGGAGGGTAATGCAGTACCTATGCATCAGTCGCTTTTGTTTGCCGAGTATGCAGAGGATATCACCATTGTTGGTCGCGGTGTGCTTGACGGTAATGCCGAGGCAGGCGGATGGTGGGTGGACGTTAAGTCCTATCCTATCGGCAGACCAAGACTTTTATTCCTCAATAGATGCACAGGCGTGCGCGTGCACGGTATCCATGCAAAAAACTCTGCCTCCTGGCAGATGCACCCCTATTTTTCAAAAAATATCGATTTTATCGACATGTACATATCCGCGCCTAAGGATAGTCCCAACACAGACGCTATCGACCCTGAGGCCTGCGACGTTGTAAATATAATCGGCTGTCGCTTCAGCGTTGGAGACGACTGTATTGCAATCAAATCCGGCAAGATAGAAATAGGTAAAAAATTCAAAACCCCCGCAAACCGTCATACTATACGCAACTGCCTTATGCAGTTTGGCCACGGCGCCATTACTCTTGGCAGCGAGATGGCGGGAGGTGTTACAAACCTTAATGTGTGCCGCTGTATCTTTGAGAATACCGACAGAGGCTTAAGGATAAAGACAAGGCGCGGCAGGGGTAAGGATGCTATTATTGACGGCGTTGTGTTTGACAATATAAAAATGCAGGGCGTTATCACCCCTATAGTTATAAATATGTGGTATAACTGCTGTGACCCCGACTGTCACTCTGAGTACGTTTGGTCAAGAGAGGCTTTGCCTATAGATGACAGGACACCGTATCTTGGTAGTTTTACCTTTAAAAATATGGAGTGCCTTGATTGCTCTGCGGCGGCTTGTTATTGTGACGGTTTGCCCGAAAGACCTATTAAGGAAATAACTCTTGAAAATATAAGCTTTACCTACAAAAAGGACGCAAAGCCCTTTAAACCCGCTATGCGCGAGTTTATGGAGGACTTTCTTTGCCGGGGTATGTACTTTGACAACGTAGAGAGGCTCTTTATCAAAAACGTCACTCTTAGCGGTGTTATCGGCGAGCCCCTTATGGCAAGCAACGTAAAGGAACTTATAGAAGAATAAACTGAGGAAAATCGGCTATGTATAAAAAAATTGACCTTTATATCGACCGTCTTATAAGCGAGTCGACGCCTGCGTGCCCTATGTGGAACATTGAAAGCATAAGGATGGGCAAGGCGCCGCATTGGAACTATATTGACGGCTGTATGATAACGGCTATGCTTGCAATATACGAGATAACTGCCGATAAAAAGTATTATGATTTTGCTGAGAACTTTATTGACTACTACGTAAATGAGGACGGCAGCATACTCGGATACGATATAAACAAATATAACCTTGACGATATAAACGAGGGTAGAGTGCTCTTCTATCTTTATGAAAAAAGCGGCAAGGAAAAGTATAAAAGAGCAATAGAAAAACATAAAAAGCACCTTGACACCCAGCCACGCACCGAGGGTGGTAACTTCTGGCACAAGCTGATATATCCTAACCAGATATGGCTTGACGGTATATATATGGCGCAGGTCTTCAGCGCGATGTACCAGAGGGCAAACGGCAAGGATTTTTCGGATATACTTAATCAGATAAAAAACGTAAATAAGTATATGAGAGACCCCCAAAGCGGTCTTTACTACCACGGTATGGATGTATCAAAATCCATCTTCTGGGCAGATAAGCAAACCGGTCTTTCAAAAAACTTCTGGTTAAGGGCGATAGGCTGGTTTACCGTAGCGCTTATCGACATTATTGACATCTGTGACGATGAGGCGGTAAGGGGAGAACTTGTCGCAATATTCGGCGATCTTATATCCTGCCTTGAAAAGTACAGAGACAGCGAGAGTTGTCTTTATTGGCAGGTTGTTGATAAGGGCGGTATGGAAGGCAATTACCTTGAAACAAGCGGCTCGTCTATGATAAGTTACGCAATGCTCAAGGGCGCGCGTCTTGGAGTTATAGATAAGCGCTATGCTATGCTTGGTAAAGAAACCTTTGACGGTATTTGCAAAAGATATCTTGAGATAAACGATAAGGGTGAACTTAATCTTGGCGGTATCTGTCTTGTTGCAGGCCTTGGCCCTGAGAATAACCCCAGGCGTGACGGCTCGTATGAGTATTATATCTCTGAGCCCGTGGTAGAGAACGATGCAAAGGGTGTTGCTCCCTTTATCCTCTCTTATACCGAAATTTTAAGACAAAAGGATAATAATATATGACACTTGCGGTGCGCGCCCACGACCTTAAGGTTATCGGTAAAGAGAATATAGTAAAGGCGCTTGATGAGCTTTCGCTTTCTATGATACAACTTGTGGCGTATAAGTCCTTTGATAAAGTTAAGTACGAAAAGGGCTCTCTTACAAAGGATGAGGCATTAGGTATAGGCGAGTATTTAAAGGCAAACAAAAAAGCAGTGCCTCTTGTCGGTGCGTACTTTAACCCGGTGCACCCAAACAGAGAAAAGGCAATGCACGGCAGGGATATGTTTTGCGAGTATATCGATTTAGCGCAAAGTCTTGGCGCCGATACGGTCGGCTCGGAGAGCGGCTCATATATGGGAGACCCGTGGGGGTATCATCCTGACAATGCAAGCGATGAGGCCTTTGAAAGAGTAGTTGATACTTTCTCTTATCTTTGTACTTATGCAGAAAAAAGGGGAGTATACGTCGGTATGGAGGGCGCGTACAATCACGTGCTTTCAACACCAAAAAGATTAAAGAGCGCTATAGACAAAATAGGCAAGGACAATATCAGGGTGATATTTGATCTTTATAATTACCTTGATATATCAAACGTAGAGAGCGCTTATGATATACTTGATACGGGTATAGAAATTTTTGGCGATAAAATACACCTGTTTCACATAAAGGATTTTGTTATAGAAAACGGCACTCTTAAGCAGTGCGGTGTAGGCCGCGGTTGCCTTGATTTTGATAAAATACTTAGAAAAATATATACACACAATAAAAATGCCACTCTTGTTTTGGAGGGCACCGTGGGAGAGGATTTGCCGTACGCAGTATCCTTCCTGAAAGCAAAAATGGCGAATATTGTAAACAACAGTTGACATATAATGATAAGGAGTTGTAATAATGGCATACATCTCATTAAAGGGAATTAACAAAATTTATCCCAACGGATTCCACGCCGTACATGATTTCAATCTTGATATTGACAAGGGTGAATTCATAGTTCTTGTAGGCCCGTCCGGCTGCGGTAAGTCTACCACACTGCGTATGGTTGCAGGTCTTGAGGATATCTCAAAGGGTGAATTTTACATAGACGGCCGCTATGCAAATGAACTTGGCCCGAGAGAACGTGAGGTAGCAATGGTATTCCAGTCCTACGCTCTTTATCCTCATATGTCGGTTTATGATAATCTGGCCTTTGGCCTTTCTCTTCAGGGTGTTGACGAGGAGGTAATCGAAGAAAAGGTTAATTATATTGCTAAGATACTTGGTCTTACCGATTATCTTGACAGAAAGCCCAGAGCCCTCTCCGGCGGTCAAAGACAGCGTGTTGCGGTAGGCAGAGCCATAATACGTAAGGTTGGCATCTTCCTTATGGATGAGCCTCTTTCAAACCTTGATGCAAAGCAGAGAGTAACGATGCGCTCGGAGATTACGGATATCCACCGTAAGGTCGGTGCTACAACTATCTACGTAACGCATGACCAGACAGAGGCTATGACTATGGCTGACAGAATAGTTGTTATGAAGGATGGCTACGTGCAGCAGATAGGTACTCCGTACGATCTTTACTTCAATCCTGTAAATATGTTTGTTGCCGGCTTTATCGGTGAGCCTCCTATGAACTTTGCGCCTGCTTCTGTTGTAGGAGGTAAGGTTACTCTTGGTGGCGCTGAAATCGAACTTTCGAATATTCTTGAAAACGATATCATAAGTGACTGTGAGGGCAAGGACATTATAATCGGCTTCCGTCCCGAGGGCATAGAACTCGGCGCTCATCCCGATGCTTACGTACTCAGTGCCGACGTTGTACTTACAGAGCTTCTTGGTGATAATACTAACGTTTATGTCACTATGGGAGAAAACGATCTTATCCTTAAAATTGATCCGCATGACACTCCCGCAATCGGTGAAAAAATAACCTTCTCTGTACCTTATAAAAATGTTTACGCCTTTGACAGTGAAACTGAAGGCGTGATTACCGGTGCAAAGAACGGTAAAATTGATGCTAAAAAAACTGCTAAAATTGCAGAATAAGTAACTAAAAGTAGTCAAATTCACAAAAAACAGATAAAAACAAGCGACTTGTACTAAAAGTACAGGTCGCTTGCTTTTTATTAAAGAGTAACTCCGTCCTTAAAGATGGATATTTCTCTGTAGCCGTTTATTTCGTTTTTAGTCTTTTCACCCTCAGCCACTCTTATTATATATTCGAGCAGTTCATCGGTTAAGGGATTGCCAAAGAGTGTGCCGCTTGCATCAAAATCTATCCAGGCACTCTTATGCTCGGCAAGATTTTTGTTAGTAGCAATTTTAACAGTAGGTACAGCGCCGCCTACGGGAGTGCCTCGGCCGGTGGTAAAGAGTATCATATGTACTCCCGCCGCCATAAGATTTGTTATAGCGACAATGTCGTTACCGGGGCCGTTAAGCAGAGAAAGACCGCATTTTGTAAGTCTGTCACCGTAGTCAAGCACGTCAACTACCTTGGAAAGGCCGCCCTTTTGCACGCATCCGAGAGATTTTTCCTCAAGTGTAGTGATGCCGCCCTTTTTGTTACCGGGAGAGGGGTTTTCGTAGATAACCTGATTGTGTCTTGTATAGTAATCCTTAAAATCGTTGATAAGTTTAACCGTCTTATCAAAGACCTCTTTGCTTTCACACCTTTGCATTAAAAGGTGTTCTGCACCAAACATTTCGGGCACCTCGGTAAGTACACAACTGCCACCTAACGAGATAAGTTTGTCTGACAGTCTGCCGACAAGGGGATTTGCAGTAATACCGCTATAACCGTCACTTCCTCCGCACTTAAGACCTATCTTTAGTTTTGATATGCTTACAGGCTCTCTTTTAAAGGTCTTTGCATATTCCTTAAGTTCATTTACTATCCTGATGCCCTCATCTACCTCATCCTCTACGTCCTGCGCATTTAAAAATCTTACCCTTTTGGGGTCGTACTCGCCAAGGACCGATTTAAAGAGATCTATGTTGTTGTTTTCGCATCCCAGACCCAACACCAGCACACCTGCCGCATTGGGGTGATTTACCATACCCGAGAGTATCTTTTGCGTAATTTTCTGGTCATCGCCGAGTTGCGAGCAGCCAAACGGGTGAGGGAAGTGCATAGCGCCTGTCGCATTCGCAATTCTTTCAGCAACCTTGTTGACACAACCGACAGTGTTTACTATCCATATCTCGTTGCGTATACCAACCTCGCCGTTTTCTCTTACGTATCCCATAAATGTACGGTCGGTGTCCTCGCCCCGAATATCGTAAAAGTGCGGCTCATAGGCATATTCAAGATTACCGCAAAGATTGGTTTTGGTGTTGTGCGTATGTACGTGCTCGCCCTTTTTTATATCAGCCGTTGCGTGGCCTATGGGGTTGCCGTACTTTATGATATTCTCCCCTGCCTTTATGTCGCAAAGTGCATACTTATGACCGTTTTCAAGGTTAATATCAACGTTGTCAAGCTGGTTTATCTGCATTATTTAAACTCCTTTTCAAGATAGGAGAGGTCAAGACCCCAAAGGCTCTCGTTTGCAAGGATTTCTTTTATGCTGTGCGTTCTTATAAATTCGATAACCTCGGGTGCGTCGTTAGGTGTGCCTACCTTGTAGAATTCAATAAGTCTCTTAAAGGAGAACAAGAGAGTTTTCGGCATCTCGTTATATCTTTTTATGTATTCAAGAATTGAGGGTAAAACTCTTACCTTGAATTTGCTTACCGAGTTAAGCGCTATGGATGAAAGATAATGCTTGATATAAGGGTTGCTAAAGCGCTCCAGCACGTCGTTTGCATAACTTAAAAGCTCATCCTTAGGTAAATCAAGTGTGGGGATGATCTCATCAAAAACGCATTTTCTTATATGCTCGTACATTGTAGGATCATCAACACAGCTTTTAACGGTATCAAAGCCCGAGAGAAGCGCATGGGGTACAAGAGAGGTATGCGCGCCGTTTAATATACGCACCTTTCTTGTACGGTACATTTCAAGCTTATCCTTAGTAACAATTACGTTAAGATCGGCCTTGCTGAATGGGAGTTCGCTTTCAAGATCATAGTCGGTCTCAATAACCCATAAATGGAAGGTTTCGGAGGTGTTTACCATCTTGTCTTCATAGCCAAGATCAAGTTCTTCACCCTTAGGATAACCTGTATTAATTCTGTCTACAAGTGTGTTGGTAAAGATATTTTTTTCTTCAACAAACTTTATAAATCCATCATCTAAATTCCAAAGTTTTGCATACTTAAGTATACATTTTTTGAGGTTATCACCATTTCTGTCGATAAGTTCACAGGGCAGGAATATAAATCCGTCAAGTCCAAGCTCGTATCTTTTTTTGAGTAAAAGGGTTACCTTGGCAGGGAAGGTTTTGGGTGGAGCATCGGTGATTTTATCTTCATCCGAAAATACGATACCGCTCTCTGTTGTATTTGATACTATAAAGCGAAACTCGGGGTTTTGCGCAAGTTTTAAATAACTCTCAAAATCCTCATAAGGCTTAACGCATCTTGAAATTACGTCAATAATTGATTTTTCAACACCCTCTTTGCCACGGCAAAGATGAGTATAAACGCAGTCCTGCTCGGTGAGCATATCGCACAGTCCTGCCTCGATAGGCTGTACTACGCATACGTTACCGTTAAAAGAGCCGTTATCATTCATTTTTTTAAGCATCCAGTCAACAAATCCGCGCAAAAAACCGCCCTCGCCAAACTGAATTACCTTTTCGGGACGCATATGCTTTTTGAATTCCATACCAAAAGCCTCCTTAGTTAAAATATTCTTTAAGATATTCCTTGGTGTTTTCGACCATCTCATCAAACAGTACCCTTGCCGTTTGTAAGTCGAGATCCACAAGCGGGTCGGCTGCAAATGCCTTGAAAGCAAGCTCGAGGTCTCTTTCTCTTGCCGCTTTTGCTACGGTGTTTTGTGCGTCTGCCGCTTTTGATACAAGAGATAAAACGCCTTGAGGTACCTCGCCTGCAAAGATAGGGGATACTGAGTTGTCTCTGAAGCTGGCGTTGGTTTCAACTACCGTGCCAAGCGGCAGATTAGGTATCTGTCCTACGTTTGGCAGATTGACGTTTGTTGTATAATCTCCAAGGCCGAGAAGCGCACGTATCTGTTTTATACCGTCCTCCCCTGTCTCGTTTATCTGTACGGGTTCAAGACCCTCTCTCAGACGCTTGCTTTTTTCTATTCTTTCCTTTAAATCCTTCTTGCGCCAGCTTACGGGAGTAAGTACAAAGCCCCAATCCTCTACCTGCTTTTTATCCTTAAGATACCATTTGCCGTTTAAAAATTCGGAAAGATGTCTGTCTCCCGCTGCGGCAATCACGCCGTATCTTTTATAAAGGTCAATTTTTACTCTGTGTGCGCACTCAAACATCGACTCGGGGTTTTCCTTGGGTACACCGCACTCTGCATACTTATCGGCAAAGTCTTTGAATATGCCGTTTACGTCCTCATTACGGTACCTTGCATCGGTTATCCAGGTAAAGTGGTTAACGCCAAGTACGTTTACCTTTACAGCCTTGCGCTCGGTAATCTCTATATTGAGTGCCTCTTTTACCGCTTTTGCAATAAGCTCCTGCACAGCAAACACCTCGTGGCAGCAGCCAAAGGCCTTTATGCCGGGGAAGGTATCGTAAAGAGATCTGATACAAAGCGCCATGGGGTTGGTGTAGTTAATTACCCACGCACTTGGGCAGTACTTTTCAATAGCCCTTGCAATTACCTCAATCATTGGTATTGTACGCAGCGCGCGTATGATACCGCCCGGGCCTGTCGTATCGCCTACGGGCTGGAAAATACCATATTTTTCGGGAGTATGTACGTCACTCTCCATCTCATCAAATGTGCCGGGGAGTATGGATATTATTACAAAGTCAGCGCCTGTAAGCGCCTCGCCTATCGTTTTTCTTGCAAAATAGGTCCATTTTGACTTAGCGCCATCGGCATTGTTGAATTTATTGCCTATTATCTCGTTGTGCTGTGCGGCCTCGTAATCAATATCGTAAAGGTCGACAGTACCGCTTATATCCTCTGCTACGGCAAGGTCGCTCATCAACTTCCACGCCCAGCCTCTGGAGCCGCCGCCTATGTACGCTATTTTAATGTCCTTGACGCCAAATTCGGTATATTTCATAAAACGCACTCCTATCTTGATTTTGTGAAGTTATTTTACAATAAGCATGTAGATAAGTAAAATCCTTCAATTCTATTGTATATCAATTTTTTCTATAATACCTTAAAATTATTAACAGTTTTTTGAGCAATTCCTTGATTTTTTTGATATAATGTGCTAAAATTAAGTTGTGTTTAGAGCACATTCTTAATTTTTTTGACGCGGGGTTTTATGAAAAAGCAGGAAATATCCAGTAAAATGGGCGACTTCTATTATGACAAGGCGATCGCAAGGCGTTACAGTCAGTCTACCCAGCACTACCATCCTAACTTAGAGATTTATTATATGAAGGAGGGTAAGTGCCGCTATTTTATAGACGATCGCTCCTATGACGTAATGTCGGGTGACGTTATTTTTATCCCTAAGGGGGTTATCCACCGCACAAATTATATCGGACAAACGCATAGTCGCCTTTTGCTCAACTTCACCGACGAGTACGTCCCTGACGGTCTTCTTGAACATATAGCAGGCTTTGATTACCTCTACCGTGGGCGTGAGATCACAAGGGTGGTTGATGAAATATTTGCAAAAATTGAGAGGGAGTATATTAAGCCCGATCAGTTTTCAAAGGGTGCAATAAAATGCTATACGGGAGAGTTGCTTTTTCTTTTACTTCGCCATCACGGCAAAAAAGAGGATATCGAGAGCAGTAACGCCCTTGTTGAAAACACCGTAAGATACGTACAGCAAAATTATATGCAGGATATAAAGCTTTCAGCCGTAGCAAAGCGCGCCTCGGTAAGCGCAGAGCATCTTTCACGCATTTTCAAAAAGAACACAGGCTTTGGCTTTAATGAGTACGTAACTCTTTTAAGACTTAAAAAGGCAGAACAGATGCTTAAAAACGAGCCCGGTCTTTCGGTAAGTGAGGTAGCCTACGAGTGTGGCTTTAACGACGGCAACTACTTCTCATATAAATTCAAGCAGATGTACGGCGTCTCTCCAACTAAGGTAAGGGGCAACGGCAGTGGTGCTTAGTTTCTAAATTCATTAACAAGCAAGAGAGCATTTTGGTACTGACCGATATGCTCTTTTCTTATTTCTCGGATTGGCTAATGCTTTGTTAAAAATGCACAAAAAAACGATTTTTTCTTCTTCGCCTTAGTTGGCTTATCACAAAGCGATATCAAAAAAATCAAGATAGAAGTGTATAGTCATCAAAATATTTAAGGTGCATATTTTTTCCATTTGTTATAATACAGGCAAATAGTGGGCGCACGCGAGCGCTGTTGCTATTTAATTTAAGGAGGAGTTTATTATGAAAAAACGTTCCGCAAGAAGAATAGTCAGTATTCTTATGGTAATGGTTATGGTGGTGATGCTCATCCCCGTACTTGCTTTGCCCGCAGCGGCAGAGACTGTTACCTATACGCTTGACGCTACTAATGACCTTGCCGCAATAGCGCAGGGTGATAAGGCGGTCGGCGATTTTGAAAAGGCAGGTACTGAAGATTACTTCACTATCCATTACAGTGAAAAGACAAAAATCGATAGCAGTGGCAAGACCTTTGATGATGGCTACGTAGCCTCTCAGAGAATTAATATGGGCGGTTCTACTTCCTTTGTAGATCCCATCAAAAACGCAATTGAATTCACCACAGATTCAAAAGTTACTTTAAAGATATGGTGGGTATCAGGCGGTGATGGTCGCGCAGTTCAGATTGCAGATGCAGACGGCACGGTTGTATTTACAAGTGCAGACGAGGGCGTAAAGAACTCTCTTTACATCTCTACCTTCGAGCTTGAAGAAGCAGGTAAGTATTACATAGGCTCAACTCTTGGCAGTAACTACTACTTCAGAGTATTGGTTCACGAGAGCTCAGGCGCAGCTCCCGAGGAGCCCGAAAGAGCGGCTTGGGCAGGCGTTGCAGCTCCCGAGATTATCGACGCAGTTGATAACGGCGAGGGCGATATCGTTGTTACGGTTAATATGTTGGTTGGCTTTGACGGTGCCGATGAGGTTAAGGTTGTTATGTATAAGGACGGCGTGGAAATCGCCAACAAGCGTTCTATCGCCGAAAAGAGCGAGCATACTCTAACCTTTGAGAACGTAAGCGCATCCGGTACATACACGTTCAAGGCTTTCGCAAGCCGTGAGGATGAGACCGAGATAAAAGAAAACACAGCATATATTCCTTGCGATTTCGTATATCCTCTTGGCGCACCCGCAATCCTTAGCGTTACAAGTAAGGGTCAGGGCAAGGTAGAAATTATTTGGGTAGCAGTTAAGGAAGCTACAAGTTACAACGTTTACGTTGGCGAAACAATGGTTGGTTCTACCGATGACCTTATATATGTTGCAGATGGCCTTACTGTAGGTGAGACTTACAACGTAACGGTTGAGGCTGTAAGAGGTACTGAGACCAAGAAGAACGGCACGGGTATTAACGTTCTCGTTACCGAGGATGCAAAGCAGACCTGGGGCTTCACAGTTTACGGTCCTTCAACAAACACTGCTAACAACGGTTATATAGGCTCTGTAAACGAGGAAGGTAAGGTTACCGTTTATTCCGAGGGTGGTAAGGGCAAGCTGGTTCCCGCATCAAACGAGGACGGTATTGCATTCTACTACACAGCAATTCCTACAGAATACAACTTCACACTCCGCGCAAAGGTTACAGTTGACTCCTGGACATATTCAAACGGTCAGGAGGGCTTCGGTCTTATCGTAACAGACCGTCTTGGCGTGAGCGGTGACTCCTCAGCCTTCTGGAACAACTCCTATATGGCGGCTGCAACAAAGGTTGAATATAAATACGATTACGACGTTGAGTCCGACAACTCATGGGACGGCGTTCTTAACGTTAATGCGGAAATAGGTACTAAGTATTCAATGAAACTCGGTATTGGCTCATTCGAGAAGAAGGGCGTTACTCCCGAGAATCTTAACGAACTTATAAACGGTGGCACAACAGCCGTTACCAAGTACTTCTTTGCAACACATAACACACTTGAGCATATCGCATCTCAGCGTACTACCGATGGCGGTACCTTCAACATCATAGGTAACGCTACAAAGGCTGTTAACGGCAGCATCGACGACGCTCTTGTTACCGAGCTTGTTCTTGAAATACAGAAGAACAACACAGGTTACTTTATCAGTTACTACAAGACAGACGGTACTTTGGTTGCAATGCATAAGTACTATGGCGCAGATAACTTAAGCAAACTTGATACAGAGAACGTATATGCAGGCTTCTTTGCAGCACGTAACGCGCGCGCTACATTCTCTGATATAGAACTTACCACTATCCTTGCAAGCGAGGATGAACCCGCAGAAAAGGCTCCCGTAACACTTGTAACACCCAATATCACTATTGGTTCTGCTGATTCAACAACCTCACCCGATTATACCCTTATCCTTGACGCCAACGTATCAGGTAAGGTTACTATCAAGATAAACAACGTGGTAGTTGCTACCGATGTTGAGATCAAGATGGCAGAAAGAATTACACAGGCTATCGAGATGGCAAGACTTGGCAATAACAGAATAGAGGTTGAATTTACACCCGATCCCGATCAGGATCTTGGTGAAAATACTGCTCTTGCAAATACTAATAAGGTATATAAAGAAATAGTAGTAGATTACAACAAGGGCTTCTATCACAGCAAGTCTATTTACGTATCTACCACAGGCTTACCTAACGGTACAGGTTCAAAGGAATATCCTCTTGATATCTATACTGCAATCAAGAATGTAGTGCCCGGCCAGACCATTATAATTATGGAAGGTACATACAAGCTCCGCGAAACTATTAAGATTCAGCGCGGTGTTGACGGCACAGAGACAGATCTTATATACATGATAGCAGATCCCGAGGCTACCACGCGCCCCGTATTCGACTTCCAGGGTCTTTGCCCCGGTATCGTACACGGCGGTGACTACTGGTACTTCGAGGGCTTCGACGTAACTAATTCCGAGGCTACTCAGAAGGGCTTCCAGGTATCAGGTAATTACAACGTGCTTGATAACATCCACGCATACTATAACGGTAACACAGGTATTCAGATCAGCCGTTTCTCAAGCTCTGACGTTACTATAGATCAATGGCCCGCATACAACCTTGTGCTTAACTGTACCTCTTACGGCAACGCAGACCCCGGATACGAGGATGCAGACGGCTTTGCCGCTAAACTTACAGTAGGCCCCGGCAACGTATTCGACGGCTGTATCGCATACAACAACGCAGACGACGGTTGGGACCTTTACGCAAAGGTAGAGACCGGTCCTATCGGCTCAGTAGTTATCAAGAACTGCGTAGCATATCTTAACGGCTATCTTGAGGATGGCACTAACGCAGGTAACGGTAACGGCTTCAAGATGGGTGGCTCCTCTATAGCAGGTAAGCACCAGCTCATTAACTCCTATGCATTCTTCAATAAGCAAAAGGGTATTGACTCCAACAGCTGTCCCGATATCATCGTTGAAAACTGCATAAGCTACAACAACGGTAAATATAACGTTGCATTCTACACCAATAACGCTAACGAAACCGACTTCGTTGGTACAGGCATTATCTCCTTCAAGGATGCTTCTATCACCGAGTGGGTTAAGGATATAGCAGATGCACTTACTACGGGCGAGCAGCTTAAGGGTAAGGGCGCACAGGCTACCGATACAAGCAAGTTTGTAAATGCTACAAACTATTATTGGGACGGTACAAAGTCACTTAATACAGAGGGCGTAGAGGTTACTGCCGATATGTTCGTAAGCCTTGTGTTCACAAGAGATACCATCACACGTAATGCTGACGGCACTATCAATATGAACGGCTTCCTTGAACTTAAGGATACCGCACCCGATAACGCAGGTACGACAGGCGACTCCACAGCATCTCCCGAGATTGAGATACCCGAGGATCTTGAGCACAACTTCAGTGATAAGTGGACTACAACGGATAACCTTATCCACTGGCACGAGTGCGAGTGCGGCTTCAAGACCGACATCGGCAACCACACGCTTGTTGAGGTTATTGACGTTGAGCCTACTGCAACCACACCCGGTCAAAAGCATAACGAGTGTTCTGTTTGCGGATACAAGAGACCCACTATTGAGATCCCCGCTCTCGGTGTTCCCGAAGAACCCGAGCAGCCTGAAGAACCCGAGACACCTGAAGATCCCGAGACTCCCGAGACCCCCGGTTCTATTCAGGAGGTTCTTGGTTGTGCAACAAGCAAGATTCAGGAACTCATAGGTACACTTCTCCCTGCGGCATTTGCAATAGTTCTTGTTGCAATTTCCAAAAAGAAGTTCTTTAAATAATTTTTGAAATACAGATTATTTAAGGTAAAATAAAAGGCAAAGCCCCCTTGGCAGTAAAATGCTCAAGGGGGCTTTTATATTGATGATTGATTTATTGTGCTGTTTTTTTATCAGCCTTTTCTGAAGTTGTTGTACTCCTCAAGCACTGTGTGAGAAATGCTGGGGGGTATCTTTTTAAAGGCTGCTTCAAACATTGCTCTTGTAAGAGGGATGTGGGTTGTGAGTCTCTTTTCCTCTATCTCCTCAAGTGCAAGTCTGCATGCCTCCTCAAGGGCACCGCAAAGGTCAGCGGCTGAGTAGTATGCGCTCTGTGAGGCAACGGGCCCAAGAGCAGTTTGCTCTATAACGGGGCGCTCGGTCATATCAAGTATTTCATCGTATGTAAGACCGCTTTCAAGTTCAATACCTTTAAGTTTGCCCTCGATAATAGCGGCTTTTGCCTCTCTGTCGGGTGGGGTTACATGGATGAGGTGGGAGAAGCGCTTGTAACGAAGATACGCAGAGTCAATAAGGTCGGGGCGGTTTGTAGCGCCTATCATAATACGCTTGGAGCCGTCAACACCAAAGCCGTTTATTCTCTGCAAAAGCTCGGTTGTTACAGCAGACTTATAGTCTTTTGTATCAGAGGTTCTTACGCTGAAGATGGATTCACACTCATCGACAAAGAGTATCGCTCCGTCAGGACAGGCGTCAATTTCATTAAAAATCTCACGTACTGCCTGCTCTGAAGCGCCTACGTAGGATTTGAAAATATCTGCAGGTGTTACTACGAAAAGGGGCAGATTCATCTCGTGGGCAATCGCCTCGGCAAACATTGTTTTACCTGTACCGGGCGCACCGTACATAAGCAGACCAAGACCACCCTTTATCTTGTAGTATTTAAGCAGTTCGTTGTTCTTTGCCATAAAGATAAAGCTCTTTGCAAGTCTTTTTATCTTTTCAAGACCCTTGATATCATCAAATGTTGTATCAGGAATATCGCCCTTCATTACCGAGCCGAGAGCCTGAGCGCGGCTGGTAAAGTATTTTGAGTGACCATCGTATTCCTCGATCATCTTTTTGTCAGTAGCGCGCTTGGCAATATCCTTTGCCATTCTTGCCGCCTCTGTGTAGAGCAGACGCAACTCCTGTCTTAATGTTTCAGGTAACTCGTTAAAGTCCTTTTTACCGCCGAGTTTTGTTCTTATCTCGTCAATTTTTTGCTGCAGTTTTTTCTTAAGATCCTCAAGATTTATTGCTTGATTTCCTATCATCTTTATTTCCTCAAACTTTCTTAAGCATTATACGCCGCTAAGGTCAAGGCCGCCGGATGAAGAGGGAGAGGATGAGGGCTTGGGAGAACTTGCAGGTGCGCCTTGAGGTGCTGATGTGCCTGCTGATGTGCCACCCTTTTGTTCTCTTCGCTCGCTTAAGAACTTCTGCGCGGATTCGTACTGTGACATATCACTTCCGCCGTTATTCTTGCTGTTCTTTTTCTGGTTCTTATTGCTGATCTTCTGTGTCATCTTCTTGAGTTTTGTAGAAACACCCTGAAGAGCAACTACCATATCGTTTGCCATCTGGTACTTGGTAAGGATATTTCTTGCCATAGAGTTTACACGGTTAACGTTGTTGCGTATGATAGCTTTTGTCTTAAAGTATCTTGTAATGCGGCTGAAGAGGGTATATTTTACTGTAGCGGTTTCCTGCATAATATTTTCCTGCAGATTCATCGATTCGTCAATAAAGGTCACAGCGTCACCAAAGAGCTCCATAACCATATTCATTGACTCCATCATTTCCATAACTTCCTTCATTTTAATGGAAACGTCAAGAAACATAGTGAGTATTTCAACCATAAAGTAATCCTGACCGTGCTTTTGGACGGTGTTATCAATCTTGTCAGCAAGCTCGGTGAGTTTGTTGTCAAAGGCCTTCATCTGCTGCTTTTTCTTTCTCATTTCCATTTCCTTACTAATGGTAGTGGTAAGGTCATTCTTTTCTTTTAAATCTAACATGTTATTTCTCCTATATTAGTTTATGTAAATTAAAGTAGTCAAAAAACGGGTTATAGACTGGATTTTATAACATCCGCCAAAGTCTTTTTGGTTTGGAGTGCATTGTCTATCCAATCCTGGATAAAGATCCTGTGCAGCTTCCAGCCCCTGTTTTTTAGGATGTTATAATAACGGATATTTGCATCGATAAAGTTCTCAGCACTATGCGGCTTTTCACAGAAGATGCCGAGCTTTGCAACCTTGCCGTCCTCTGAGAGTACAGCAATAGGTATTCTTACAGAGCCCTCGGTAGCGCCGCAGTTGATAACCACCCTATCCTCGGGTATCTTAAGCTCGTTTACTATATAATTCTTTACAGAGTTTATAAAGTTTATGCTGTTCTCAGCCGAGATGAACTGTGCGTTGCCATCCTTGGCAAATCTTTCTACTATCTCAAGGTAGTCGTGCACGGTCTCGTTTGTAGTATCCTCGGGTTTGAGTGAGTGTATCATGGTGATGGATGACCTTGCACGTGTTACCGCAACGTTGAAGATACATCCACCGATAGACTTACGGCTGAGGTCACCAAAGGAGTTGCCGTTACCAGCATAGGTGAGAGAGAGAATGAGGTGATCTATCTCCTGACCCTGTACCGTCTCTACCGTCTTGAAGAATATAAGTTTTTCGGGCAGATCGTCAAAGTGTGAGAGAGCCTTATCTATCATACCCTTAAGTTCGGGGTCGCCCTTAACGTACTTTTTGATGTGTTCAAGCTGGGATTCGCCAAACGCAACCACACCGACAGATTCACGCAGTATGCCTGTGATTTTATCGTAGTATTTTTCAAAGTGGTTGTAAAGTTCTGTGATAACAGCTCTTGCCTCGCGGTCGTTTTTACCGCCCTCGCTCTCGCCGTTTTCGATATAAATATCCTTAAAGCCGAGGCCGTCCTTCTTAGGCACGCAGGCAGGGAAGGTGCGCATAAACGGATAGAAGCGCTTTTGCGAGAAGGTTATAAGCGACTCGGTCTTACTGCGGAAGTGACACTGCAGTTTTTCAACGTCAAAGTTGTTTGAATTGGTAGCAAGGTATAAGAGCGAAGTATCAGCAGGCAGGAGCATATGCTCCTCATCACCCATTCTTACTGTGTGGGTTGAACGTGCGGTGAAGTGTGAGATGGGGGGCATCTGATATTCGTCACCTACAAATACGCACTGCTTTGTTCTGAAGAGTACCGGCAGTATCGTTGTGGGCTCAAGCTGGCTGGCCTCGTCTACTATTACCGTATCAAAGTCACTGAAGTCATCCTTGCCAAAGAGCACACTCACGGTGTAAGGTGAGAGAAGGAAGCACTTTTTGAGTTTGAGTATGGCCTTTGAATAGAGTTTGAATATTCTTCTTAGGTTATTGACAGTGTCGTTTTCTGCATTAAGGAATGCAAAGTCACTGTCATTTGCGTTTATTCTGCTTATGCAGATCTCACGTATCCTCTTTGTGTTATACTCAAAGAGATTTCTCTCACTCTCGGTGTACTGATCAATCGTCTTTTCAATAAGTTGTCCTCTGCCGTTTCTGTTTGGCATAGACCTCATAATATTTCTTAAGGCAAGATCAAATACAGAGTGCTCAAATACGTCCTCGATACTGTACTCTGTAAGACTGCGTCCACTGTACTCAAACGGCTGGAAGAACAGGGCTATGGCAGAGTCCTTATCTGCACCTCTTATAGCAAAGTATTCCGTGGCTGCAGCAACCGCATTTCTGTCAAGGGCATACTGTTTATATATTTCAAGATCCTTAAATGAAATATTGCCTTGCATCTCGGAATAGTAGTTGGGGAAGGCTTTTTGGCCAAAGAGTTTAAAGGCAATAAAGAGCGCATCAAGTTTTTCCTTTGCTCCGCTTCCTTTTTTAACAATTCTTTCGATAAGCTCTGCACACTGTTCTATGCCTGAGGTGTTGCCGTCCTTGATAAATTCGTTGACAGCGATGAGTTTCTTTGCGCGCGCTACACTGTTTGCATAAGGATTATCTGTGCGAAGAGCGCTCTTAAGCGAGATGCCGTATTCAGCCTCTATCGCATCAAGCTCGCAAGAGAGGTGCATAAAGCCTTCACTTAAAATATATGCGCTTCGTATATCATTAACGGTTGCATCGGAGGCAACGTTTGCCTTTTTGACAATTGCGTTTATCTTATTGTAATCGTTGCATATAGATGCAATATATCTATCCGTAGGCTTATCTTCGGTCTTGTGTACCAAAAGTTCAATTGCTCTCAGCGCATCAAGATCAAGCGTTGCTCTGAAGAGCCTGCAAAGTCCGTCAGTATTCTTTTTGATCTCCTCATCCATAAGGCATACGCTATGCCTTTGATCAACAGAAGTTACTATCTCGTCAAACGTCGGATTTTCGAGATAACTGAGTTCCTTAAGCGAGGAGTATGCCATCTTTGCGCCAAGGTCCATGAACCTGGGGGCTGTGGCATTTGCGCCGACATAGGACTGTAATGAAGCATACGCTTTATCAATTTTTGCAAGTTCCTTGTCGTTAAGTTCGCTCTTGAATATTGCGTGCATGTTTTCTATATGCTCAAGTTTTTTGGCATAACAGTTATCCATATCGGCAATGATTGCGCGCACGGATGCCTCGTTTTTAGAGGACATAGCCTTGAGTACGGCGCTCTTTTCATAAAGCACCTTGATTTCATCAAGCGTAAGTGTGGTGTCAAGGGTGAGGGAATTGAGAATTTCCGTATCACTTTCAAGGTTATCAATATCCTTGATTTTTATTTTTTTAAGTGAAGACATATCGCTGTTTACGAAATGCATAAGCAGATTTTTTATATTGTTAAGTCTGCTCTCGTCTATTCTTGAGATGTTGATAACGTCCTCTTTGGTAGGCTCTGTATTTATGATATTCAAAAGATGGAGTGGCTTTATATCCGATATATCGCCAAGCAGCAGCGACTTACACTCACCCTCTGCGCCGTCAATAAGGGGCAGTATGCTTTCGTTTATATTAAGCGCTGTGTCCCCGTCGGGTATCACACCTGTAAATGAATACCAGGGGCATAAAAGCACCGAGTGCTCGTTATCTGTATCGGCACCGCTAATTATCTTGAGTTTATCTGCCGCTTTAGAGATGGCGTTCTTTAAAAGATTGTACTTATCGCGTGTAAGCAGTCTTGCAAACTGTGGGTCTATAAACTCTATCGTTTCTATGTTTTCATTCTTTAAAAGAGTATCCAGCGCCTCGTAGTAGCTAAGACCCATTACGTTTAAGGTATTTGGGTCAAAGGTCTGCTGGTAGTGTGCCGAGAGCGTTTTTATAGCACCCGTTCTCTTATTCTGCTCACTGTTCATATCCTCAAAGAAGGTCTCGCTGAGCTTCTTTTTATCCTTGCAGGCGTTAAGCAGGGTAGAGAAGTTCCTCTTGACCGTAGCGGGACTGAGGTTTGCGGCCTGCGCCTCTGTCTCACAGTCAAGCAGCATCACAAAGTCGCGCAACTCATCGGGCAGTTTTTTGTAAACCTCTGAGAGGGCGGCTAGTTTTTTGGATACGAGCATAACCTTTTTGCCGTCTGCAAGCAGTGAGGCTATCATATTTACTATAGTAAGTGTTTTACCTGTGCCGGGAGGGCCCTTTACTACAAGAGAGTTGCCCGCAAGCACCTTTTTGATTATTCTCTCCTGGGCTGAGTCGTGATCCTCAATAAAGGCAGGGATGCCCTTATAGTCCTGGCATACGGGGATATTTTCACCCGTCTGGCTGATTGTAAAGAGCCTCTTTACAAGCTCGCTTTCATATATTTTTTCTTTGTTGCGCTGTATATCGTAATACATACAGATCTCATCGTGATGGTATTTTGATATACAAACCGTATTGCGATCAAAGGAGAAGAGGGTATCGTTTTCTCCTCTGCAGTTATTTATGTAATTTTCTATAAGGTCAAAATAATTTTCTCCCGTGCCAAGATCACAAAGGCGTATAGGCGCATTGAGATTGCTGCTGTCACCTGACGGGTGGGGAAAGTCTTTTATAATCTCATCGCCGTATATCTCTCTAAGTTTTGCTATAAAGCAGGGGTTGATAAAGATATCGTCATCGATAAATTCAATTGAGATAGGTCTTGTGGTAACCGAGCGGATAAGCCTTATCGGGAAGATGATAAGGGGAGTGGTGCAGTCGCTTACCTGTGTATTAAGTGCGCTCACAGAGGTTGCAAGGCGCCATGACACTGCTCCGATACTGAGAAAGAGCGGGTTGTTTCCCTTTAATTCAAGTTCCTTGTGAATATCCTTTATAAAGTTATCAAGAGCCTTTGGGTCTCTTTGTCCGTTCTCGTCCTCCCAGTCAAGGGCGTTACCGCGTCCTATCATCTGTTCGTTGACAAGTGCGCTTTGTCTTAAGACGGTATTGCCGAGTTTGCCTATACGCGCGGCAATTATCTTAAGCATTTCATTCGAATTGTTGGCTCTGTCATCCGTAAAGAGGTAATATACCTTATCTTTACCCTTGCTCTTAAGGTTAAGGAGCATATTAGAACCTACGTTATCTATATGTAAAAGGTCGTTTATGAAGGTGTCTATATTACGTTTCATATCTGTTTTCCGTCCTTGGTTCAGTCAAAATCAATATCCTTCCAGTAGTTTTCGATACCTCTTAAGCAGTCAAGAGCAAATGCCTTTGCATCACACTCAACCACCTCAACACGGTAGGTAAGTTTACTCTCCGTACCAACGTAGACCTTAAAGTTATCGTCCCACTGTGCAAGACGTCCCTGTGTTACGCCAAGCTCGGTGTAATACCAGTCGGCATAGGGTCTTGCAAGCGCTGTATGCTGGAATGCATGGTAGCACTCGTGACAAACGGCATCCTCCATCCAGGCGTAGTTCTGTACACAGCTTTCTCTGTACACTATACGCTTACCGCCGTCAGCACAGTAACCTCCCGCATCTTTT
This sequence comes from Eubacteriales bacterium, assembly GCA_045653505.1. Lineage (GTDB taxonomy): Bacteria > Bacillota > Clostridia > Oscillospirales > CAG-272 > UBA1740. Next base: position 44,871 of record JAZOLZ010000028.1, read on the forward strand.
CCGCCGTCCCACTCATCATCGCCAAGGACAGTAACCTTGGGCTCGTAGGCAGCATCAAGCACTCTTGCTATAAGCATGGTGGCAAGAGAGGCTCTCTCACTCTTTTCGTTTGCGTCAAACTCCTTCCAACGGTTGGAATCGTTGCCGCTCAGAAGACAGTATTTAACTATAAGACCGCATCTGTCAAAGGTGGAAATGCCCGGGTGCTCCATAATTTTTCTTACGTTTTCTTTATCTATACCTCTTAAGTCATCGTAATCAAAGTGCTTTTTCTCACCCTTTTCAAATCTTACGTGACCTTGGAAGTTGCCCCAGCCTTCATCAATAAGATGTCTTGGAGCAATAAGCCTGCTAAGATAGATAAGAGCGTTCTCTCTGTTTGCCTCGGAGTGCTCCTTTGCTATATCAAGCCAGGCTGATGAGGGATCTGATAAAAGTATCTTGTTAAGTCCGACAAATCCCATAAAGGGCAGGGAACTTTTAATTTTTGTAAATTCGTCCTCGTCGTTTGGTATGTATCCTCTGTCGCTCAAGAGTGTAGTGACCGATTTAAACTGCGGCATTGTCAAAAATGCGTGGTATATATCGGTAGAGGATAAGTCGGGGTCGTTTGATGCAATTTTATCAAAGCTCTCATAAAGAGTTCTGCCACCGACTGTATCAACTATAAGGATGCTTGTGCCGGAATGTGCTGCTTTAAGTAAAGCAGTCTTTACATTTTCTGTCAAATCTCCGTCTAACTTTTCAATGCCGGTAACTATAAGGCTGATACCTTTTTCCTTAGCGCATCTGAAAAGAGCGTCTACACTTACACCACTTGTGCGGCATTCAAGCAATTTTTCTGCGTGCAGAATATAAAAGTCAATACCGAGATTTTTGCCGTACACGGCGCCATAGAGCATCGCCTCATCGGTAAAGGGTGTTGAGATCACTATAGCTCTTGCGCTTACCTTTGAGCGGTCAACGGGGTTTTCATAATATACAGCCTCGGTAAGTGTGCCCACTTCACTGAGTGGCTGTGTAGCCTCCTCAAGCAGTCTTTTGGCATTTTCGTTTTCATTTGCAAAAAGCACGGTGTTAAACCACTGGCACTCTTCTTCAAGATCCCTAAGTATCTTTTTGGTAAAGCTGGGTATCTCTACTCCCTCGGGGAATATCTTGTCAACATCGATATCCTTTGCTTTTTGCAGTGTTTTTTGTATTGTTTCCGATGCCTCACGTATAAGCTCGTGATTATCGGTAGCAAGCTCTCCCGAGGAGTCGCGTACACGGTTTATTGCCGCAACTGCCTCGGACATTACCTCATGCACCTCGGACACAAAGTCTCTTGCGTTTGCAAGTATCTTAAGCGTTTTCATATAGTTTTTATCGCACGAGATATCTAAAGCTTCCTTTACAAAGTCAAGAAGTGCCTTTTTATCTCCATCGGTATAGCCAATGGAATACCTGAGCAAAAGTTCCTTCGTGCGCAGTCGCATAGAAAGTGACTCGTATACTCCGTACTCCTTTTGCATATCGGGGTTGGTCTTGATATAACTTTTTACGGTCGGGTTATTAAGATATGAGGCAGTAATCTGCTCATACGCTTTGCCGAGCTTATCAACGTCTGTTGAAGTAAGATATATCTGGTTTATCTTATCCTTAAGTTCAATAGGCATATAGGCACCTCTTGTGTTTGAATTTTATTTCTTCTTTAAAATGTTAAATCAGTTATCGTCCTCTGAAAGAGACATTCTGTTTATGTTTTCGGTATTGATAATGGGATCATTGGGAATAGTGAACGAACCGAAGCCTGCGCTCTTGTTTTTGTTCATATATGCAAGCATCTCTTCCTCGGAAAGCTCCTCTTCCTGTTCTTGGTTGTTATAATCGAGCAGTTCCTCATCCTCCTGCATCAAACTCTCAAGACGTTCGTCAAGCACGCTGATAGCCTCATCAAATCTCTTGCCTGTAATTCTCTCAAGTTCTGCAAGGTTAACTATATCGTTGATGTTGGAATCCAACTTTGATCCTGTCAGGAAGTTTGTAAGCGCCTGGAAATTAACGTGCTGCGCAAAGAGGTTGATAATGTTGGGGTCATCCTTATAGGAAATGAAGTTGCGACACACGTTTTCAATCTGAGAAGTCTGCTTGTTAAGACCGTCAAGTCTTTTTTTCTTTAAGGCGATCTCGGAGTTTTCTGATTTAATAAGTTTTTCAAGTCTTTCTATCTGAGGGTCAATGTTATTCTTGGTCTCAAGAAATACCTGTTTAAGGCTCATCTGACCTGTGGAAACAAGGTAGTTGAGTTGTTCTCTCTTTTGTTCAAGAGCCTGCAACTTTGCAAGATTTTCAGCCTTCTGCTCCTCAATACGTGTGGTGTCCGTAATGTTCTTGTGCATATTTCTTGCGCGGCCCACAAGACCTATAGCCTGTTCAATCTTTGCTATAGCATCGTACGTAGTAGCGTAGTTTCTCATTCTTGTACCGATATTGCTCTCGGGTACGTACTCGTTTTCCTTAGCGGGCTTAGCCTTGAGGTTGAGAGGTATCAGAGACCATGCGGTAGCTGCCTTGATAGCATTATTAAGCTTTGAGTCTGCAACACGGTTAAAGTTACCGTATGCATAGTCTGCCTCCCATGTATTTATTGCGGTAAAGATGTCTGTTTGCAATTTTGCCGCTTCTCTTGAGTAGGTATCTACCGCAGAGTTTATAAGAGCCTCGATCTGCTCGAGTTTTTTATAGGAGTCGTTTATAAGACCGAGAGAAAAATCGTCCGCAACCGAACTTTTTATCTGATTAAGACCCTCTTTATAAACAACCATCATATCAAGAGAGGTTTGCTTTATATCCATCCTTGTAACTCCTTCTGTGTTTAATTCGATTTTTTGCTTGGTCTCATTAATTTTTTGATTAAGTGCGCCAAGCTTTTTGCTCAGCTCCAGACTTGCTCCGGAGCTGATATTTTTTTGTCCTACGTTTGATTTTGCAAACTTGAGTACGAGTTTTAAACCGGTATCAACCGTTTTTGAAAACTCCGGGTCGCTTGTGTACCCAACCTCACTTGCAATCTTATGCCAGGATTCAACCTGAGTGAGATAATGATTCACTATTTCGGGGAAGCGAGGGTCCTTATAACTCTTTTTCATTATAGATGTAAGTTCTTTTCCCACGCCGCTACTGGTAACGCCTATTTCAACAAGGCGCTTGGTAAATGCTTCCGTATTAAAACTCATTCAGCTTAGGCCTCCTGCATATCTATATCTGTAATAATTCTGTCGGCTCTGCCGTTCTTTACGAACACGTCATCATCGTAAAATACAAATGAGCGTCCTGCTGCGTAAGAGATAAGTCTGTCTATTACATCCTGATTAAGCAACCTTTGTATCCTGTTCTTTTTGCTGCCCGAGGAATAAAATCTATGCTTACCCGCCTTGTTAAAGAAGAATACACAGCAGTTTTCCTCTGCTTTGTCGATAGCATAGCCTATGCCCTCGTTTATAGCAGCGACGGTTGAACGCGCAACGTGATAGGGATCTATGCCGTCAACAATGCTTGTAACGTCGTAAAGGTTGTCTCTGTTAAGAGGGATAAACATAAAGTCTATCTTTCTGTTCTTCACAGCCTTAAGGCTCGTTATCTCCTCTGCAATAGCGGCGAGTATCTCTTTTTTGACGGTTATAACGCCAAACAGAGGTGCTCTTAGCCTTGAGGTGGTCTCTGCAAGCATGGTAAGGAGTTCGGCTCCACCGTTTTTATCGGTGCCCTGACATAATTCCTTAGCCTCATCGTTTGTGATATAGCCGTATTCTACAAGAGCATTAGTGTAGAGTTTTTTATCGTTCTGGGGCATGCCGCCTAAAATGCTTACCAGGTCGGAGGCCGCCCTTGCTTTAAGAGCGGTTGTCTCCTCCTCGCCGTTGCTTGCTCCGTAGCCTAAAAACTGTCTTTCGGGCGAGGAGATAAGCGCTAAATACATATTAGCCGCAATACGGCAGCGCACAAGTTCTGTTTTGTCCTTTTCAACGTAGTCCTTGTCGTAGAAGAAGGCCATTCTCCAAAAGGCCTCGGGGTGTCCCAGATTAACGGCCTGTTGGCAGTACTGTACGGATTTTTTGATCATTTTTTCTGCAGATAAAGAGCATTTGTCGATAAGGGGAGATACTGCGCCTAACTGCGCTGATTTGCAGATAGAGTAGTGATAGAAGAGTTCGGAAAGAGTGAAGAACTCGTTTGCGCGAGGATCTGTAATCTCAAAACTTTTAGGGTAATTATTCATACTGTTCTTGCACTTGGGGCAAGCCATTGTACCCGTGTAAAGCTGTAAGGGCTCTTTAATTTCTTTATGACATTTATTACACTTCATTTTTCTCTCCTTTCTCTTATGAAATTTTGTTACTGTTATTAGTTGATTCGGATATTGTGAATTCAATCTCGTTTTCACCGACTACTTCATAGTTACCATCGTGTGAACTGTATATAACCTTATATCTGCCAATCTCTACAGGGGCACTTGTGGAGATCCACAGACCATTTTTGTATATCTTGTAGTTGACACTTACAGCACTTTCATTGCCAATAATTTCTACTGGCGGGGTTTTTACAGTGCCGTCATAAGTAAATATCCAGATTACATCATCATTAAAATCGATGGTTATAGCCTGTTTTTTGATTACAAACGTACAACTATCGTCATTTGAGATACGGTAGTTTGAGCCTACTATAGCAGTAACTCTGTATTCGCCGGCATCACTGGGCTTGTGGTTGATAAACATATATGAACCGTTAGCGCTCTTTTTCTCGTATTTGTAGCCAAGGCTGATACCTGTCTCGCTTAAACTTGCACTTGGTGCCTGAGGTGAACCTGTGTAGGTATACGTTCCGATTGAGAAGCTGGCTGTAATATCCTTAGGTACTATCGCATACTCCATGCTCTCGTTTGAGGTTATCTCGTAGTCATCGCTTGAGAGGGAGGCAGTAATTCTGTATTCGCCTACATCTTTTGGCTTTGAGGAGATGGATACGTATGAACCGTCTTCCTTTTTCTCGTAACTGTAATTGATAGTGAAGTTACCGTTTACGTTTGAAGTTGCCGTGGGAGCTTGCGCAGAGCCTGAGTAAATAAACTCAGGTGTGTTTTCCCAAGTGATTGTTACTTTAACGGGAATGATTGTAAACTGTTGAGTTGCACCTGTGGCAATGTAATAGTTGTTGTTTGAAATACTTGCCTGAGCAGTATGGTTACCTACGTGTGTTTGTTCGCCGCTTACGTTTACAATAACATTTTCACCGCTTACAAGTCCGTTGGATATTTGGGCTGTGGGAGCCTGAGGAACACCGGTGTATTCAAGATTGGTGTTGTTCCACGAAATAGCAAGGGCTCTTTTTTCAATCGAATAGTTTCTTGTTGTATCCTGTGTTTGCAGCTGATAGTTATTGTTGTCAATGGATACTCTTGCCGTATAGGGACCGCCTGCATTGGTGCTTGCGCCTACAAGAGTCAGATTAACCGTATCACCCGTAATTATCTCGCTTTCTAAGAGCGAAGCTGTGGGAGACTGAGCGTTACCGTTATAGGTGTATTTTGCGCTTACGTTCCATACAACACTTAATACCTTGGGATTTATTGTAAAGTCCTTTGTGGTATTTGTGATGTTGTAGTTGTCGTTGTCGGTTGATACCGTTGCGGTATATGTACCAACGTTCACGTGCGCGCCGAGTACAGTAAGGTTAACGGTATCGCCGGAGTATACGCCGTTAGGTGTGGCACTGGGATTTTGCGCTATACCGTTATAGGTAAGTGTTGCGCCCGTCCACGTAACCGTAATGTTCTTGGGTTTTATCTCAAAGGATGACGTTGGGTTTGTGATATTGTAGTTGGTGTTGGTGGTACTTGCAGTAGCAGTGTAGCTGCCAACTCCTGTTGCACGTCCGTCAAGAGTAATTATAACCGTGTCACCGGCTACAAGACCGCCACTTACCATAGCAGTTGCTGAAGGCAAACGCGCAGAGGCGTTATAGGTAAGCGAGGTATTTGACCAGGTGATTTCAAGATCCTTTTTACTGATAGTAAAGGCGTTTTGGGGATTAAGCAGATTGTAGTTGGTGTTAGTTATCGTTGCCGTTGCGAGATATTCGCTTTCGGATGCCTGCGTTTTAGCCCCATCAACGCTTATACCAAGGTCATCTCCAAGGATTAAGCCGCCTGCTACTGTTCCTATCGGTGCGGGCTTCTGATCCTGACCGTTATAGATAAAGCTTGTATTCAGCCAATCAAGGGTGATATCACGTTTTGAAATGGTAAAAGCTATAGTCGGGTTGGTGATGTTATAGTTGCCATCATCAGTCGTTGCCGTTGCGGTATAGGGATTTATTGATGCATTTATCTGTCCGCTGACGGTAAACTGTGTGGTATAAAGATCGCTTGATACCATATTTAATTTATCAACTATAGAGGGCTTTTGCACCTGACCGTTATAGATAAAGGCGTTATCGGTGCTCCATACAAGTTCTATATCGCGCTTATTGATAACGTAGGCCTCTTGGCTGTTGGTAATTTTGTAGTTTGCGTTTGTAGTGCTTACGGTTGCGGTGTATTTACCTGCATTTGATTTTTGTCCTTCAACTTCAAGAGGCACAAGATCCGTACCTATAATGCCTTCGATTATCTCTGCTGTGGGCAGGTGGTTCTCGCCGTCATAGATGAATGTGAGATTGTCCCATACAACCTCGATCTCTTTGGGTATGATGCTGAAGTTGCATGTAAGACCCTCGGTAAGCTCGTAGTTGTTTGTAGGATCGCTCATTGTGGGATGAGCAGTGTGGAATGCGCCGGTTGTGTTAACGTTGATCTGTGCAGATGCATCTACGTCTACACTTACAACAACACTTGCTTTATCGCTTTCAAAGATGCCGTCAGTGCCTAAGATGGCAGGGTGTTGTCCGTTGCCGTTGTAGATAAAGACGGTCTCTGTGCTCCAGATAACGGTTATTGGTGCTTTTGTAATCTCAAAGTTTACAAATGTCGGGTTTTTAAGAGTATAGTTAGTGTTGGTAATAGTTACCGTAATCTCGTGTGTACCCGCATTCTTTGCACCGCTTACCGTTATGCCGAGATCCTCAAATTTATCTTCGCCCAAAAGACTTTTGGTAGTAACGGTGGGCTTTTGTGTCTGTGAGTTATAGACCTTGCTTGTGTCGGAATAGATGAGCGTTATGTTTGCCGGCAGGATTACAAAGTTATCAAACTCCTCTTCGCCATCCTCTATGTAGTAGTTGCTGTTGTTTATTGAAATACCTACTGTATGCGTGCCTGCATTTCTTGCCGTGGTAATAACCATATTAAGCATTGATGAGGTGTCATTACCCTTTAGGCCGATAGGGGTAGCTGAGGGGGCAATGTTATTTGCGGTATATGCTTGCTCGGTCCTTGTCCAGTTAAAGGTAAGGGGGGCAGGATTGATAACATAGCCCTGGGTAGTTTGTGTTTCTTTAAGTTTGTAGTTGTTTTTGGAGTTGCCGCTGAGGCTTGCAGTAGCTGTATAGCTGCCCGCATATTTCTGACCTGTTGTTACTACATTCAGATCATCGCCCGCGCAAACGCCGGCTACAATGCTGACGCCCGGCGCCTGTACGCTGTTGGTGTAGGTGTAGGTATCAACGCTCCAGACTATATCAACCTCTCTTTGTTCAATGGAGTAGGTATTTGCATTCTGGTCGGTTGAGATATAATATGAGTTGCTGCACTCGCCTGTAAGAGATACGGTAACAGGGTAAGTGCCTGCATTTTTCAGGGTGGGTGTTGATACGTCGTAGGTTATTACGTCGCTTGAATATACAAGATCATTCTCATTATATTTAATAGCAAGCTGTTCCTCTATGCCGTCATAGATTTTGTTGAAGTAATCGGTGCTGTTAAGACCGACCCAGCTTATAGGCAACTGCTTTTTAGCGACTGTAATTGTTACAGAACTGTTTGTGGATGAGGTAAGGCTGGTTACGGTATCTGAGTATGCGTACACCTTAACGGTATAGTTACCCGCCTCGTCCATCTTTACTTTGTCTATGTTAAAGTCTTTGCTTGTATATACGTCCTCGCCGTCAAACTGCCATACGTATCTTAAATCAATGCCGGGATCGGGAGAGGTTGCCGTAACGTTAAAGGTAACGTCGTCACCGTAGGTGTATGCGTGTGTGATTTTGTCGGTACCCAAAAGGGTGATAACCGGTGCCTTGAGGCTCCATACGGGGTATACCGAGATATTCTCGTTTGTTGCGCTGAGAACAAGACTCTCGAGTGTGTCCAGTGAGCTTTGAGTTCCTTGACCGCCGTAGTTATATCTCCACGCAAGGTCAAAGCCGCTACGTGTCGTTATCTCGCCAAGCAGGTTTGCCGCAGTGCTCTTGGTCACGTATCTGTAGGACAGAGTATCTGACAGATAACGGAAACTGTCTTCAACCTCGTATCTTGTGTCATTGTCGTTTTGTACGGTAATGCGGTAGATTTTTTCAAAGTTGATGGGCTGGTTGCTTATGCTGCTTGAGATAGACGCACCGACAAGGTTGTGGCCGTTTTTGTCTGTTATCTGTGAAAGCACGTAACCATCACCGCCGGCATTGTTCTCGAAGAGCTGTGCAAGATTATTTTCATCAAAGATGTTTGAATTTGCTATGTAACTTAAATTGTTTGCATAATCAAGCTTAAAGATTTCGCCGCGCTGACCTATCCACATAGGCATAAACTGACCGTCTGCTGCCATAAGGCTCTCGGGAGTATAAGCAAAGGTTATGTAAACCTCGCTCTCTGTAAGGTCAGAGGGGGCAAAACTTGATGCAAATGCAATAAGATTTTCAGCATTTGAAATATTGTTTTTTGCTGTTTGATAGATGCCTGCGGTAAAGGTGCTCAGGTTAGCCTTGGGCGCAAGTATCTTTACGTTTTGAATATTATTTGTCAGAACTGTGTGATTTTTGAACACTACGTCAGCATCACATCTGAGATCAACGCATGCGAGGTTGGGTGTGTTAAAAACAGCACAGTCTATAGCGCCAACCTTAACGCCGTTAAAGGTATTCGGTATTATGATCTTATCTGATCTGCCGTCAAGCACATTGGCTGCTACGTAATATCCGTTGACATCATCGTAACGGAAACTTACGGGACGCTCAGCGCTTTCAAGACCCTGACCAAAGAAGCCCTGATTTATTACATAGTATCCGTATCCGCCTATGCTTATGCAAAATACGAGCAATACCAGGATGGCACGGGAGAATTTTGTAAAGTTGCCGGCTCTGGTGGCACCTACTATAACAGCAATAAGCGTAAAGAGGCTTACTACCGACCAGAGTATAAGGCTAACGTAAGTCATAGCACTGTCACTGCCAAAGTTAAACAGTAAAAGTCCAAAGACCACAGTCGTTGCAGCAAATAGCAACGAATAAGCGATTATGTAAAATAAACTGTACGAAAACCTGAAGTTTGTAAAGATTGAAACAACGAGGAACGCAACGTTCATTACACAGAATAAAATCGGGAATAAAGCGTACCAGAAACTGATGCCGTCCACCAACAATACGATGCTTAGGAAGAGGTTGATTGCGAAGGAAACAACGTAAACAAAGAACAGTACCAGTTTATGGTTGGAAATTTTTTCTTCTGTAAGAGATCTTACTGATTTTCTTTCAGCCATTATTTTTGCCTCCTTCTTTCTCAGTTACCGGTAATATCTTCAGGCGATCTTGAGTATCCGCCCTCTTCTAACCAGAACTTGTGGTAAATGTATTTCTTGTCGTCAATTGTGAACAAGAGGATTTCGCTGTCCTCAAAGCACATTTTTATCTTATTGGAACTTGTCATTCTTGCACGCAAGGGTAAGAGATTTTTAAACTTGTTGTACTTGTCCATAGCCGCCTTCTTGGTTGCCATATCGGCGCGGGAGGGCTTAGCACAAAGGTCGCAGTACATATTGTTATTAAGTCTTGTGACGTAGCGTCCGCAGCATTGGCAGGGCTTGTTTGCCACCATATCCTTGGGTACCAGCTTTAACTGTTGGGTATCGAATACAAGTGAGGGAGTATGATAGATATTACCCTCGCCGTCCTTGTAGAGCACCTCGGGATACGGACACTCGCGGCAAAAGTCGCACATGCCCTCGTTTGTCTCAACGCTGATAAGATTGCTTTTACATACCGTGCGTGAGCAGGCCTTTTTGCCTCTGGGGGAGCCACAGCGCGCGCCAACTTTTATGTAGTGTGAGCTGAAGTGACCGCTCTTACGTATAAGTTCGGTCTCATTTCTTGTAAGTCCAAGGTTATCAAGCTCGGGGTTGATAACTACAGTCACTCTTTCCTCACTTTCAGAGTCGGTGAAGATAATTCTGTTGTTTGCTATAAGGTCCTGTGACTGATTACAGCCAAGGCAGTGCATCGTCATTTTGCCGTCAATACCGCCAATAATACCAAACAGAGATTTGCCTGTACGGTTATCGTCTACAGTGTAGGAATACTTTTCCCAGTTAAGGTGCGAGATAGAGAGTATCTCCACCTGGTTGCATACGAGCACCTTATTATCGTTTTGCATTCTTGAGAGAATACCGTTTATTATACTTTCGTCATCATCGTCAAACTTAATGCAGTCTACAAGATAGTCGCCAAAGGAGTCCTCCTCAATAACGCGCGTAAGCTCTGAGAACAAAAGGTTCAGCGTGTTGCTTGTAGCATTGGTATCCTTGATAGCATCGCTGCGCTTTACACTTGTAGTGTTCAGAGCATTTTCATCAACGCTCTCAAAACTCTTTTCAACCATTTTCGCTTCGTCTGCGCTGAGTGGCATCATACGGTTAACGTTTATCTGCTTTAAGTACAGTGTACCGAGTACGGGCACCTCTTTACCTACGCCGTCGCCCACCTGCAAGCGCAATGAGAGACCGTAGATGTTATCAAATCCCGCACTACCCTCAAAAGGCGCAACAAAATGCCAATCGCTTATCTGGGGGTAAAAGGTTTTCATAATCTTATCGGTATAGGTTCTGTAAGTCTCGCTTATCTTGTTTGCGTCAACGTCCGAATTTTTCTTTTTGCAGGACACAAGGAAAAATTTGTTGTGATAAAGGTTCGATATACTGGCCAAAAATTCAACCCAGATGTGCACGTTTGACTCACTGGATGTACTACCGGGATTACGGGCGATATCTCTTATGTTTTTAAACCAACTTGCACCGTCCTCTGAGATAGAGAAGTCCGAGCGCTTGGAGGCGTCGTTCATATCGTCCTTGTCGATAAATTCAAAGGTATTCGGGCCGTTATGTATATAACCGTTTTCATCAACGTAGCATTCGGGCAACTCTTGTGCCAAAAGGCCTTTTTTGATTATAGATCTGGCGCTTTCAAACGCAGCCTTATAATCGTTACCTAAAACTCTTATTACTGACATTTTCTCACCTCTTTTACTCGTTACTGTCGTCGGTTTCAAGGATGTTTCCTATATCACCTACTCTGTTTGCTTCATTCATGAGGTTGGTACAGAAGGCCTTGTCGTCAAACTCGTAATTCCAAAGCGATCTGATATAGGTCGGGAAGGTACGAGATACTATGGGTCTCAGTTTTCCTCTGCCGTTACATACAGGGCAGTTTGCCTCCCAGTTTTCATCAAATCTGAGAACGCCGGGGGTAGGATAGCAGGATGATTCGGGACATCCGGTACATCCGGCAACGCTCTTTTCGGGATTATCGGAGAGCAATCCGTAACTGCAACGGCACTGCTCGGGACACTTGTTTTCACACATTTCGCATCTTTCAAGCATCTCTATGGTGTCAGCGCCCGCACCGTGCTGCCTATAGTATTTCAGTGCCGCACAGTTTTCGTACGGGCCACCGGGCATAAACATACGGCAGTGTGAAATAGCGCACATTTTATTACAGTAGTAATTTCTGTTACCGGCTGTGTTGCACATTACACCCTTATCCGCAGCCATACACTCGTATCCGGCAGCAGATCGCTCAAATACAACACCGCAATCAGAGTTTGAGCACTGGAAGTCGGTGGTGCTGATCTCTGTCATCAGTGTTCCTCTGGGGGCGGTAGCGGGATCCTTACAGGTGTGTGTTTTTGTACAGTAAAGTCTGTGGTGATCCTGTGCTACAAGACGGTCGTATTCCTCGCGTGAAAGAAGCATTGCATTTTCACACTTCTTACATCTTATAGTGATCATATTGTTATTGTTACTTCCCGCAATAATGGTAGCATCGCCTGAATCCGAGGATAAAAGTCCTATCTTTGAGAAGTATGCAAGAACGTATCCCTCAAGGCTTGTCATATCTGCAAGGGAGTAGATGGTTACGTTATTTCTCTGGCCGAGACGGAACACACGTCCTATACGCTGTTCCATTGCAACGGGGTCTGGCGTAACCTGGAAGTTTATTACTATGTTTGAGGACTGAAGGTTTGTACCCTCTGTAACAGAGGCGTCCTTTGCAAGCAGAATTGCGCCCTCTTTTTCATCAAATTCCTTGTTGATGCTGAGTTTATTTCTCTTAGTAGCGCAAAGGAGTCTGTCACTGAACTCGCTGTCTGCTTTAAGCGCCTGTTCAACCTTATCGGTAACTCTGTCCTTAGCACGCAGATCATAGTCAAAGAATATAAGTATTCTTGAGGTGGGATGTGTCTTGAGTATGGTTTTAAGGTATCCCATCTTGGCGTTAAATACAGCATCTGTGTTAAAGTCGGCAAGAGGCACGTATATATTTTCTATTTCCTTTTTAAGACCGTTCATCTGTGTGGAGTAGAAGTTCCACGCACCGTGTCTTTCAAACTTGCCGAATTTAAAGGTGGCGTCATCAACGCCAAGTTTGTTGTGCAGTATTTTTGACATCAGGTTTGCTTTAGTTCCCGATTCGTTGCCATTATGCACGTCCTTTGCATACTCGGAGAGTGACATAGGTGTGCCCTCAACGGTAAGAAATCTGCCGTAAATGTCTCCCATTTTTGTAACGTCAACCTTTATCTTGTCGCCGTTCATTTCCACATCTACGGTTTTGACACCGTTCTTTAAGGGGAAGAAGAATATGTTTTTGGAGTTCTTTGTGCGTCCTCCAAGTCTTGTGGATGCAGACTTGGGGCTTCTTATCATAATAGAGCGTAAAACACCGTTGTGATAAGCGTTGGCTACGTTTTTAATAACAACGTCTCTTATCTCTTTATTTTCTTTGAGGAAGTCGTTTATAAAGTCGATCTTCTGCATCTCGGTAATAGAGGAGAACTCCGGTGCTGTTTTCTCGTTACTTTTTTCGGGATATTTTTCCCTGTAAAACTCCATAAACTTGTCCTTATGGGGAGAGTTATCAGCAGTTATTTCACCAATTTTTACCTTGTTGATAAAGTCAAATACCGTCTTTGCACCGCGGCATATCTCGTTGCGGTATCTTGCAAGCTCACGCTCGTATCTTGCGGTGTGTCTGCCTGTTGCGTCATCAAGGTTTTTATCATCGTCCTTGAAGTCCTTGGGATCGCCGCCCTTGCAGCGTATGAAGTACCAGAGACGGAACATTTTTTCAAGGTCGCCCGAGTGAGGTGTTGCGGACAGAAGCAGACAGTATGACTTATTAAATCTCTTCTTTACCTGCATAAGCAGTGACAGACGGTACATAGCACCTGCGTAATCGTCATCGTTTCTGTCGCACAGATGGTGCGCTTCATCTACTACTACAACGTCATAAAGACATTCGTTCATAGCATTGTCCCAGAGCAAAAAGTCTTCCATTGCTACGATGATGGGACGCTTTGGACGGTATACTCCGTCTTTAAGATACATTATATCCTCCCATTTGGGAAGTTCAACGGGGATTATAACTCCGTTTTCGTCTTTTTTGTTGAGCTCGGGATAACGGTAGAGCATACCCTCGCCAAGGGCAAATTTGTTTTCAAGCACGTTGACCCATTCGCCAAGAACCTGTCTTGGTACTATAAGAAGCATAGAATCAATAGCGCCTCTTGCCGCCATCTCCGAAAGTACCGTACAAGCCTCAAAGGTTTTACCGCTACCAACTACGTCGGCCAAAAGACCAAATCCGCGCAATTTCTGCAAAAAGGCCTGTGCCGCGCCGCGCTGATGGTCGGTGATTACCTTGCCGCTTTCTCTGTGTACGGTGGGGTTGTAAGGAATACCGTATTTACCGCCCTTTGACTGATACTCTGTTACCTGTATCTTCATGGTTGCAAAGTCATCGTATCTGTCAAGTGGCTTCATCATATCGTTTGTCTGCTTTACACTCGGGGTATAGTTCTGCCATGTTTTGGAGATACCCTCTACGTTGCTGGCGTTAAACGATTTATCTGAAAATTTTAACGTGTATTTAGCCATTTCATAATTCCTTTCAAACTAGCATTAATCGTTCTGCTCGGCTACGACAATAATATTGGGACCTACTATTTTAAGCTCGCCTGCCGTTATAGCCGTGGACGGTGTGTACTTGTATTCCTTGCATCTTATGCGGATGCGCTGACTCTTTTTAGGTTCAAAGACACCGTAGGTGCAGGCTATTCTACCTTCGTCATCAACGGCGATGCCTTGAGTTACGGTGATACTGCTTTTATCAATACCGCGCTCATCGTAGATGGCCTCTACCTCATGTCCTTTGTAATACGCGGCGATAGTCGCATTATCACCGCCTGCAACCGTTTGCAGTTGTATAACGTCCTTTATTCCTTTTCTGTATGGGTCGCCGGTTTCTTCGCCTATACGCAGATATTTTTTACCGCTTCTGTCGGTTTTGATATCCAGCCTTTTGCTGCCTATGGAACCTGCATTTATATCCGTGTGGGTAACTATCGTGCTGTAAAGTCTCTCGCCCACTACCGTACCGCTGAATGCGTATTCTATGGTAAATGCATTCTTTTTGCTGAGCACACGGCCTCTGTCAACAAAGATATCAAGGCAGCGTGTGTTATCGCAGTTGACCCACGTGCCGTATGAGAGGGAGAGCACGGTATGGATATCGTCGTTGTTGAGCGCGACGATGGCACCTCCTACAGAGGGTGCATAGGCAGAGTCCTCGTGCGAGAGTATGGTAAAGCCGTCGTTCGTTTTCCTTTTATCATCAAAGGTGATAACGTCAACGTTCGGGAAACTATTGTGAATAGATTTCTCAATATATTCCTTGAGTGAGTGCGTTTCAGAAAGACCGCCTGAGAGCACTACGTATCCGTGTTGTGAAAGACCGTTTTCCGAGAACTCCTTTTTTGAGGTAAGACCTCTGTTAAGGGGCATCGAAAGCTCTTTGAGTATATAATCGGATATCTGCTTTGCAATACCAGTATTGTTTGAGGTGCCTATGCAGTCTCTGAGGTTTTGGTGAGTAAAGATTTTTTGTACGTATACCTCGTAATATATGCCTATGGGGGCGCCTGTTCTGAATACGCTGTTGATGTCGTGTTCCTTGCTTAGAACAGTCTTAGCCTTTTTTACACTCTTCATAAAGAGGTACTGCTTTGATACAAGCGCATCCTCGTGCAACTTATCATTGCTTGCAGATCCGGGAGCACCTACAGCATCTCTGTTATGCATATCGCTCTCCACGTAGTCGGCAATAGCATAGTCTATGTTGATGCCGCCAAGATCAAGAGGAGCAACGTGTCCCTCAACACCGTCAACAACAAGTGTGTCTGACTTGGTTAAGGTGATTTTGTTTACGGATATGCTTTCCTCGCCCATATCGAATATAAGCATATTGTCATCTCTTTTTATAACGCCTCTGTGCTTTGCATACATACCCAGCGCTTTTGTGGAACTCAGTATCTTTGATGGCACTGTGCCAAAGGCATTCTTTATAAGCGACTCAAGTTCAGCTATGTATTCCTTGGTTGATTTTGGAGGATGCACTATGGCTATATTGTATTTTGGACTGAACTCTACGCCATCGTTTATAGAGAGCTTTGCAACACGCTTGTCAACCATATTTTTAACGTGGGCAAAAAAGTTTTGACAAACGCTCTTAGGCGTGTTTTTAGGGTCGGTAAATGTCTTTTGATCGGCAATGGATTTTGCAAAATCATCGAATATATTTATTCTCTGTGGGAAGTAGAATTTGGGAAAGTGATGGTCAAGATAATACTTATCGGTTCCCTTTTTTGACAATAGGGACATTAACTCTTTTATCTTTACGATCTTTTCAAATGAACGATCGGAATACAAATCAACCTCTTCGCCAAAAATCCAGCACTTGTTTTCGTCATCATAACAGGCAAGAGCGGGGTATGCTACGCTTATAACAGAATCTGTCGCATTGAGTTTACCGTATTTTATTTTTTTGTAACTGTCTTGATAAGCGTATGCTATCTTGAGGGAGTCGCCACCGAGATCCAGCGAAACGTGTAATTGTACTGCCATATGAAAATCCTTTCGAAATATAATCGTTAGCTGTTGTGCAAAACACATGTAATGTAAAGTGTATATATAATAAAATACACTTAAAAAGTATATCACAAAATTTTCCAAAAATCAACAATATAATAAAATAAAATACAAAATATATTAAAGTAAGTGCAAATGTGACAAAAAGCCCTGCTTTGTTTTGTTGAATATCATTGCGGGGTGAAGTGAGGAAAACGAAACTCAAGATCACTGCAAAAAACGATGCCGTGCAAAAAAATATCAATACTGCCGTTCGCGATACTACTGCTTTTGTAGTTGTGAAAAAAGCCAAATAACACCATAAATGCATATTAAAGTTGACATTTAGTGCATTTAAACGCAGGAAAACGGCAAATACTGATTTTTAAATTTTACGAGATTGATAAAAATTTTGTCCTGAAAAAGTGTTTTTTGTAAAAATGTGGTATATAAGTATGAAAGAAAAGATAGCGAACAGCAACACAAATCAAATACGTTTTAAGAGACGTATTTTTCGCACAAATGCGCGAAAAAGCCTTGAAATATTTCTATATTACTTCAACTTTTTGACTTTTTCTGCAAAAATCCGTTCTCTTAAAACAATTCTTACATAGCGCGAATTTTCATCGCTTTAGGCGTGTTCGATTTAGGTTACTGTTGGCTAAAGGAGTGTTTTATGCCACTTAAGATAATAAGGCAGGATATAACCAAGATAAAATGCGACGCGATAGTTAATCCAACCAATAGCAATCTTTGGCCGGGCGGGGGAGTTGACAATGCTATACATTCTGCTGCAGGTTCACAGTTGCTTATCTGCTCAAGGAGCCTTGTGCCATGCTCCGTAGGGCAGGCAAAGATAACTCCGGCATTCAATTTGCCATGTAAATACGTAATACATACCGTGGGTCCAAAGTGGACGGGCGGAATGAAAGGCGAGGAGATATTATTGAGATCCTGCTACAGTGAGGCAATAAGGCTTGCGCTTGAAAATGAATGTCAGAGCATTGCCTTTCCGCTGATTTCCTCGGGCACTCACGGTTATCCCAAGGATAAGGTTTTAAGGGTTGCTGTTGAGGTTATCAGTGCTTGCCTTATGGAGTGTGAGCTTGAGGTTTATTTGGTTGTTTTTGACAAGACGTCATATAGCATCAGCACAGATGTTTTTACCGAGGTTACGGAGTACATTGATAATTTTTATACAGAGGATCACCTTTTTGGCATTGATGCGATAAGAGAAGAGGCAGAGTATAGAAAATACAGACAACGAAGAAACAGACTTAACAGCTCATCTTCAAATATCGATAATCTCGATTTAAGCGAACATAGAAAGAGTCCTTCATATTCAAAATTTGAAAGGTCGGAGCAAGACGGAGCGGCGATTGGCACCACCGAACTGTTATCCTTTGCAACGCTCGACGATATGATAAAAAATATGGATAAGGGATTTGCAGATACTCTTTTTTACTATATAGATAAAAAGGGTTTAAGCGACGTTGAGGCATACAAGCGCTCAAACGTTGGCAAAAAGACCTTTTCCAAAATCAAATGCACAAAAAATTACCGTCCCAGTAAGATTACAGCGGTATCCTTTGCGATAGGTCTTGGCCTTGATATTAAAGAAACACAGCATTTACTTTCAACAGCGGGCATGTGTCTTTCTCACTCAAATAAGTTTGACGTTATAATAGAGTACTTTATAACATCAGGCAAATATAAAAATATATTTGACGTAAACGAAGTACTTTACCAGTTTGACCAGCCGCTTTTGGGCGTTTAATCAAAAGTCGCTTGGCGGTAGACCTTTTTACCACCAAAAATCCGTATAATATAGTTACAAGGCTTCGATTGCTTTGTGACTATATTTTATTTTTTGGAGGACAGATTATGAAGAACAACATTACAGAACTCGTATTTATTATTGACCGCAGCGGTTCAATGTGCGATTTCACGGAAGACACCATAGGTGGCTTTAACTCAATGATCGAAAAACAAAAAAAGGAGGATGGCAAAGTCTACGTTTCAACCGTGCTCTTTAGCGGTATAAGCAAGGTTTTGCACGATAGGGTGGATATCAACGAGATAAGCCCCATGACCGACAAGGACTATATCCCTTATGGCTCAACCGCGCTTCTTGATGCTATAGGTGATGCCATACGTCATATCGGCAACATACATAAGTATGCCAGAGAGGAGGATGTGCCCGAGCATACGATATTTGTTATAACGACAGACGGTTTGGAAAACGCCAGTCATACGTACAACAGCAAAAGAATTAAGGAGCTCATAAAACGGAGAAGTGAAAAATTCGGTTGGGAATTTATCTTTGTTGCGGCAAATATCGATGCAATAGAGACGGCAGACGGTATCGGTATACGCAGGGACAGAGCGGCAAACTACCGTCAGGACAGAGCCGGTTACGAGGCCTGCTACAATGCGATGAGCAGTTTTGTATCTATGAAAAGATCAGACACTCTTAAGGAAAACGAAACTGCTTGGAAGAGTGATCTTGAGGATAAATAAAACAGGTCAAAGCTCCCGATTTAAAAATCAACCGTCAGTTGATTTTTGAATCAACAAAAAGGTGTTTGACTTAAGGCGTTTATTGTGATAAGATTGTTGTGGAAGGAGGCGATGCTGTGTTTAGCGAACAACTTAAAATTATAAGACGCGCCAGCGGTAAAACGCAAAGGGAGCTTGCAGAGTTCCTTAATATAAGTGCGCAGTCTGTATCAAAATGGGAGAAGGGTGAGTCTTTGCCATCAATAGAGTATCTGCCAAAGATTGCGCAGTTTTTTGACTGTAGCATTAATGCGTTTTTTACGGAAATAACTCCTATAAATGATGCCCACGATAAGCAGTCAGGCAGTTGCGGCAAGGAGGCAAACGAGTATGCCTTGAAAATCAACAAAGCATTATCTCATTTTAGGCTTGGTGCAGAGGTGATTAATGTAATTGAGAGCTTTAGGATAATGACCTTCCATGTAAAAATGCATAGCGGCACAGGTATAAGCGATATTGAAAAAAGGCAAAAGGATATTATTTATTCAATAGGCGCAAACGGGGTAAAATTCATCAGGAATGAGGGTGATAAAAACATCTTCGAAATCCAAATACCTCGCAAGGGCTTTAATGTAATATCACTTAAAGATGCTGCAAAAAGACTTGAATATGTAAACTCAAGTTATGATTTTCCTATAATTATCGGCTATGACAGTGAGAATAACCTTATTATAGATGACCTTTGTAAAATGCCGCATTTGCTTATAGGCGGAGTTACGGGCAGCGGTAAAAGTGTGTTTTTGAGAAACATAATAAACTGCCTCTTTTCAAGGAGCAAGGAGATGCCCTTGGAACTTAATATCAGCGATGCTAAGAAATGTGAGTTCACCTATCTGAAGAATACTCCTTATCCTGTGCGTGTGATAGAGGATATAGGAGAAACGCTTGACGCTCTTGAATCTGCCGTAAAGGAGATGAATAAAAGGTTAAAGGCGTTTGAGGAGTGCGGTGTAAGAAATATAAGACAGTACAACCAAGGACAGCAAAAGGTGCTTAAAAGAATTGTTTTTATAGTAGATGAACTTACTGACCTTATGCTATACTCCGAGAGATGCGAGAGACTTATTATGACTCTTACGCAAAGAGGCGCTGAGGCAGGCATACATTTAATACTTGCCTCACAAAGAAACGCTTCAAGTGTCATCACTCCTCTTGTAAAGTGCTCTATTCCCTCAAGGGCATCACTTCGCAGCGCTACAAAAGAAGACAGCATGTCACTTTTGGCTGAGGGTGGAGCAGAGTGCCTTATGGGACATGGAGATATGCTTTACAGTTCTGTTTTCATAAGACCCACCGTCAGGGTACAGGTGCCCTACATAAACGAGGCAGATACCCTTTTGGGTAAATAATGCTTTTGTAAAAAAAGAACCATATCGGTAAATTCCATACGGTTCTTTTTTGTTTGCTGTAGGCAAGATGCGTATTTTGTGTATTAAATGTTGATTTTCTTTTTCCTGTGTGATATAATGTGTTTCAAAATATTTACTTTAAAAGTAGAGAATATGTAACTGCGAATAATTTAAAAATTCAGTTTATTAATACATCAAGAGGTAAAGATTATGAAAAAAACACTTCCAAAAAGAAAGATGATACGCTACTGTCTTTCTGACGTAGCAAAGGGGCTTTTCAACGGTATGATAGGTAACTATCTGCTTTATTTCTTCCAGCCCACGGTAAAAAGCGGATTACCTATTCTTTTGCCCGAGAATAAACTGTTTGGATTTATAACAATTATGGCGCTCCTTACAGGACTTGGCAAGGTTATTGACGCCATTACAGACCCCTGGGTAGCAAGTCTTTCTGATAAATGTACAAGCAAGGATGGCCGCAGAATGCCTTTCCTTAAGTATTCGGCTGTGCCTTATGCCGTGTCGGTGCTTATGATATTTATGGCACCGTTCGAGCAGGGCTCTGTGTTAAATGCAATCTGGGTAGGCTTCTTCCTTGTTGCTTATTATACTGCATACACATTCTTCTTTATTCCCCGTAACGCTCTTGTGCCTGAGGTTATTCCCGATGCTAAGGACAGGGTTGGATATTACGGTATAAGCACCGCGTTCTTTATGGGATCAAGCTCGTTTATGTATGCGGCAACCCTTTTTGTTAATATTTTCAAAGATCTCGGCTTCTCGGCACTTGAATCATGGCGCATTGTATTTACGGTATTTGCCGCAATAGGTCTTGTTTGTGTTCTTCTTGGCGCAACAGCGTTTAAGGAGACCGATTATGTAGAAAAGAGCGTAAAGCCAAAGCAGTCACTTATTAAATCTGCTATTTCCATATTCAAGAACAAGAGTTTTGTCACCTTCTTTGCGGGCGATCTTTTCAGCTATATATCAATGGCGTTCTTCCAGACGGCTATGCTGTACTACATCACGATGCTTCTTAACGTTCCTGAGTCTCAGTCATTCCTCGTTATGCTTTCGGCAATCGGTGTCGCGCTCTGTCTTTTCCCGATAATAATCAAGTTCAGTAAAAAATACGGCAAAAAGACTATGCTTGTTGCGGCAAGCGTCATCTTTACTGTAGTTTTCGCATTTATCTTCTTCGGTGACGTGCTTGCCTCACTTGTAGTGGGATATGAACTCTTCCTCGGTTTGTTTATGGGTGTTGTGGTTGCATTCCCGTTTGCGGCAATCAATATTCTGCCTCAGTCCTGTATGTCTGATATTATACAGAAGGACAGTATTGAAAACGGAGTCAACCGTGAGGGCTTCTTCTCCGCAACAAAGACCTTTATCGAAAAAATTGCATATTCTATTGCTATGGTTGTGGTATCGAGCGTATTGGCTATCGGTGCGCAGGCAGGCGAGTCGGTAGGTATGCTTGGCGTTAAGCTCACAGGCGTATTTGCCGGAATATTCAGCCTTGTTTCGCTTATTTTCTTCATGCTTTATAACGAAAAGAACGTAACTAAGTTCATTGATGAGCATAGAAAGGAAAGAGCCGACAAATGAAAAAACAGATTTTAAAAGAGGAGTCCCAAAGAGCGAACGTTTCTGAACAAAAAAACGCAGAATACGTACAAAAACTCTCTTCGATGATAAACTGCAAGACCGTTTTTACACGAGAGGGAGAAAATAGGGCGGAGTTTGAAAAACTTTACAGCACAATTGAAGAACTTTTTCCTCTGCTTAATGCAAGAGCAAAAAAACTTACCTTTGGCAGCGGCTGCTTTGTCTACGTTATAGAGGGTAAAGATGCCAAAAAGAATATAATGCTTATGTCTCACCATGACGTTGTTGACGGTGATGATGAGTGGGCGAGTGATCCGTTTGTTGCCTGTGAAAAGGACGGATATCTCTTTGGCAGAGGCACTATCGACACCAAAACACCCCTTTTTGCTGAACTTCAGGCAGCAGAGGAACTTTTGGGGGAGGGTTATGACTTTAATGGGATAAACCTTTATATAGGCTCCTCGAATAATGAGGAGGTGTGCGGTGACGGTATGGTGCTTGCCAGTGAATATTTCAAGGAAAACGGTATTCGCTTTGATGCCTTGCTTGATGAGGGCGGTGCTATAACAGAGGGACAGATACCCGGTGTTAAGTGCAAGAGCGCCGTAGTAGCCGTACATGAAAAGAGCAGGCACGTCTTCCGTTGTGTGGCAAAAATTGACCCCAAAGGTCACGGTGGCTTTGGCGGAGCAAGAGACAGCGCCGTAGAGAGGCTCAGCCGCTTTATTACACAGACCCTTGATAAAAAGAACAGTATATATAAGGGTAATTTTTATCCCGAGGTCAGGGCAACCTTTGAAAGGCACGTGCCCTATATGTCCTTCCCAATGAATTTGCTCTTCGGTAATATAAACGTATTCGCACCGATAATAAAGAAGATAATGATGGGTATTCCTGCGGCAAGCGCAATGCTTTCAACGTCGCTTTCATTTACTACCCTTGATGCAGGTGACGTGCGTGACCCTCAGATGCGCGCTAAGGAGGCAGAGGCGACTATGTTTTTGCGTTGTGTGCGTGAGGAGGATCTTTACAGGGGTCTTGAAAAAATCAAGGCCATAGCGCAAAAATACGGTGTTGAGATAGAAGAGATTGAGCGTGATTACTGTAGTCCGACCGATTTTAACTCTTACGCCTTCAAAACGGTTGAAGACGTGCTTCACAAAAACTTCCCGGACGTTGCGGTAGCGCCATTTTTGCTTACGGCAGGCACCGATGCCCGTCGCTTTACCGATATAGCCGACAGTATACTTCGCTTTGCACCTATTGATCTTAATAAAAAACAGTTTGCCACTATCCACGCGGCAAACGAACATATCGGTATAAAAAATATCGGTCAGTGTGTATTATTTTATAAGGATTTTATCAAGGCGTATTGAAACTCACTGTGCATAAACCCACAGATTTATACAGGATATTTTGAATGATATAGATGATACAGTAACGATTTTTTTGACACTGTCAAGTTATAAAAACATTTAAAGGAGAATATTATGAGTAACGTTAAGAATGATCCTAAGTACAAAAACGGCCTTCTTCAGGCAATTCGCGCTCAGCTTGAGCACAGAGCATTCTGGCTTTATCTGCTTTGCGATGAGGCTAAAAAGAGAGGACTTGACCCAAGAGATTTTGCAAGTGACGCTATAAAAAGATGCGGTCTTTCTCAGGGTGCCGATCTTGTTAAAAAGGGTAAGACGGATAGTCTTAAAGGACTTCGTAAGACCCTATTTACTCTCCCTGCGCAGTTAGTATTTGAGATGAAAATTCTTAAGTCGACAGATGATTATCTCTTTATTGATTTTCACTATTGTCCTCTTGTTAAGGCGTGGCAAAATGCAGGATGCTCTGATGAGGAGATTGCAATGCTTTGCGACATAGCCATGTGCGGTGACCACGGTATCGGAGAGTGCTACGGCAGTGTGCTTGAATTGCCCAGATGCATTGCAAAGGGCGACTCTGTCTGCAGCTTGCGTTACCACAAAAAAGATGTGGAATTAGAAGAAAAAGACAAGTAATATTTACATATTAACGCAATAATGCTTGTAATATAAAAACAAAACCGCTCATGGATAAGACCTAGAGCGGTTTTTGTTTTTTTTATTTTATTTCAATTTCAATTTCTACTTCCTCACACTGTGGGCAGGAAAGCTTTACCTTACAGGATCCTGTTTTTTTGACGGTCTTTAAGTAAAATCCACCCATACCGCCGCGCAGGGAAGTCAAGTCGGGACCTATTACCTCAAGCGGGCCGTCTACGGTAATTTTGACCGGCTCGTTAAAGTAGTTAAGTAAATTGCCGTTTTCATCAACCGCGCTAAGGCTTAAAAGACATACGTCATAAGAGTTTTTCTCACTAAGTGTGTCACTTGACGGTGTGACCTTGAGTATTGCCTTGCTCATCGGTGCCTTGGTTACGCTTTTTACAACCTCGCCGTTCTTTATTGCGTCAAAACGGTAGACAGTGCTCTTGCCGCCCCAGTCGCCGATGTACTTGGTATACAAATCAACTATTGAGTCAATCCTCATACGGTAAAGCAGTATACATTTAAGCGCAAGGCGTATAAAGGTCGGCGTTATCTTAGTATAGCCGTTTATCGCTATATAGTTAAGCGCTTTGGCAAGCGCCTTTGCCTTTTTAGGAGAAAAACGTTCCTTTTCTATAAGCATTTCGCCTATATAATCGTCGATTAAAATAGGACTTTTAACCATAGAAGGGAAGTGATTATTACGTGGGATATATTCCTTGATAAATAAATCGTTTTTATACATCCTTACGCTGTCTGCATTGGTAAACACCCACACTCCGCCCTTAATACTTGCCGGATTTTCACCAACGTCCATAGAGGAGGAGACTTCGAGGACGGGGATCTCATCCTCTTGGGATGAGTAGACTGCCGACGCTATCTTCTGATTGCGGAACATATCCATAACTCCGTGGTAACAAATACGGTCTCCGCTACCAAAGTCCTTGTGCGTATTATAGTCTGCCATACACCAGGCAAAGCTGCCGCATATATCACTGTTTGCCGCTACGTCATTAAGCACTCTTGCATGACGCAGGGCGTGCTCAACTCTGTGGTTCTCGCAGTCAAAACTTTTTGTTGGGAACATATGGCCGTTGTTTTCTGTAATAAGATATGGCTTGTTTATATCCGAGGTAACCGTCTTTTTGGGATAACAGCCGGGCTGTATGCCGTCGTGACGGAATTCATTAAAGGTATAAACGTCCTCAAGCAGTTCGCTTTTTTTAAAGTTTCTTACGCCGCCTGTAGGTCTTGTGGGGTCAAGCTTATGAGAAGCGGCATTTGTCCTTACGTAAAAATCATGGTCATCCTTAGACTCATTGATGCGCACGCCCCAGATAATTATTGAGGGATGATTGCGGTACTGCAATACCATTTCCTCGGTGTTTTTGATCGCCTGTTCTTTCCACTTTTCATCGCCTATATGCTGCCAGCCGGGTATCTCGCAAAAGACAAGCAGGCCCAGTCTATCGCACTCGTCAATAAAGTAATGCGACTGTGGGTAATGCGATGTTCTTACTGCGTTAACTCCGCATTTTTTAAGCGCTCTCGCATCCTCCCTTTGCATCGACTCGGGCATAGCGTAACCGACATAAGGATAACTCTGGTGTCTGTTAAGACCTCTTATCTGTACGCGCTCGTTATTAAGATAAAAGCCATCTTTTGTAAACTTTGCTTGTCTAAAACCGACTTTAACGGTATTTGTATCAATAATTTTTCCATCGAGAACAAGTTCGGTTTTTATAAGATATCTGTTTGGCTCTTTAATGTCCCACAACTTGACGTTTTCTATAAAACCGTTGAGTGTAAATTCGTTTTTTGTTACGTCACATTCGTTAAGCAGTATCTCTTTTTCTTCACCTATCAGTGTAGCACTTTGTCTTATTTTCAGCCCTGTCAAATTCTCGCCGTTAAGACTTATATCGCTGACAATACTGCCCGTGATATCAGGCTTTACAAAGACGTCTTTGATATACGTCTTTGCTTTTATTTCAAGATAAACGTCTCTGTATATGCCGCCAAAGGTCATATAGTCGATTACGTTACCAAAGGGCGGTATATTAAGGTTTTCAAAAGAGTCCAGTTTAATGATGAGAATATTATCCTCTCCGTACCTAAGATGCGATGATAAATCAATGGTAAAAGCGGTGTACCCACAGCAGTGTTCGCCTATTTTCTTTTCGTTAAGATACACCTCGGCATAATGTGCCGCGCCCTCAATGGTCAATAAAACCTGCTTTCCAAGCCAATTATCGGGAGCAAAGATAACTCTGCGGTATGCAGATATCATCTGATATTCTTCCTCGGAAAAATAATTAAAGGGCACTTCTTTTACAGTGTGCGGTATGCGCACTTCAGAGAATGCCTCGTCGATAGCGCCACTGATGTAATGCTCCTTAAACTTATTTGCAAAAAGCCAGTTGTCGTTTATATAGATTCTTTCCATAAAGTCCTCCAAATTAAGGTCCCGGTATCATCAAAATAATTATATCAAAGCCCGTATTTAAAATCAAGAGGTAGGCTAATAAGGGTGATGTTTGTAAAAGATGTAATTTTTTATCCTGGCACACTTTGTATTGAAAAAGGCGTTTGTGTATGGTATAATTAAACTGTAAGTGAAGATTTAAAAGGAGATAATCATGTCAGAATTTTTAGCCTCTATTCATCCCATATTTGTTTGTCTTATAATTTGCTCGGCAAAGATAATCGAGATAACCATACAGTCATTAAAAACCTGTATGATGGTTAAGGGTCAGCGCCTTAAGGCGGCAGGGCTCGGCTTTGTTGAGTGCGCAATCTGGGGTCTTGTTATATCTACTATAATCAGTACTCTTGGCGATAATTTGCTTTTGCTTTTGTTCTACTGCATAGGCTATGCTACGGGTCTTTTCCTCGGCTCTACTATTGAAAATAAGATTGCGCTCGGTACGTCAAACCTTGAACTCATCGCAAGCGAGGACAGTACTAAAAAGATAGTGGAATATCTTAAAGAAAAGGGTATGGGCTATACCGTTCTTGACGGCTACGGCTCAACCGATAAGATGAATATGATATTCATAGTTCTCTCCCGCCGCGACACCCCTCGCGTACTCAAGGATATACGCAGGGTTTGTGATAACAAGGTTTTTGTCGCCGTCTCCGAGGTAAGCAAATACGCAGGCGGCTACGGTTTGACAAAGTGATAAGATTCAGAGGATTTAGTCAAACTTCGTCCGGTATCAGGGGAAGATGATAAAACGATACGTGAATGGGCATTGTGAAGGTTTTAAGATGAGTGAAAATCATATGACGTAGGCTTATGCCCGATAGGGAGCAATTATCGAATATAGTAAGCATAAAAAATTAAGCCTTGAAAACTCAATGTTTGCAAGGCTTAATTTTGTCTGAGTGTAAGGAGCGGAGCGACGGAATAGCGGGTTTGCGAGCGTCCAAGACTTCTCCCTCAAAAGAGGGAGGTCGCGAAGCGGCAGAACTTGCGGCTTCAAGTTGACTTTTTATGATATTGGAACTGATATATTGGTACCTATATCGTTAATTCAAATTAATGATTGATCGCGAAATCAAAAATAAGGCTCTCGCCGCTAAGGCCAGAATTAGCCCCACCACTCTTGCAAAAATGAAGAAAGATGGTGCAACTCTACAGTCCTATGTACGTTCCTGTTGATACAGTAACATTCCCTCTTGACGGTATGATGAACCGGAACATTCTCTTCCGGTTTGACAATTTAAGCGAAACTGATGCTGCAACAGTATCATTCACTATCACTGTTGAGCCTGTTGGTGATCCTATCTGATTGACAGTTCTTACCGGCGCTTAATTGAAAGTAATCAATTAAACAAAAGTAATATTCACGGTTTAACAACCGTAAAAATCCCCACCGGGTTCCGGTGGGGATTTTGTTTTATATTCAAACTGTTTTATTTACAAATAACAGCATAGCTGATATAATGCATAATAAAATGATATATAAGTAAAATAAGTTAAGTAATAACTATGCAATTAAATATAGTATTTTTATTTGTGTTTTGAGTAAATCAGACGTGTTGGCAAATAAAGGGATAAGATTTTTTTGTAAAAATATGTCGTACACCTCGATAAATGTTAACAAAAAATGAACAAAATGAAAAAATGAATTAAGTATATTTCAAAAAAACATACTGTCAACACACTTGTATTTTTTCAAAAAAAAGAAAAAAGTTATTTCAAATTATGAAAAATATTAGAAAAAATAAAAAAATATTCAAAAAAAGGTTGACAAGCACATACAGTGTGTGTATAATGTGTCTATACACTATTTTGAAGGATTTGATTTTCAAATATTCAAAATCGCATATTTCAATTTTTGACAGTCAAATAAGTTTACTGACAGGAAATATGAAATATTCAACCTTACAAAAGGTTAAGCTTCTAAGTATATAAGGCGACAACGCTCTATATATAATTTTATCGGAGGATGAAAAAATGAAAAACAAAAAAATCGTTGCGTTGATCTTGGTATTGGTAATGGCAACTACAGCACTTGCTTCTTGCTTCACACCGGCTCCACCCCCTGGTCCAACATATGAAGATCCTTATGCACAGTACACTGACTATGACGAAAAGTCACAGAAAATTTATGATGACATTCTTGGCGAGTTCTATACAGCTTATGAGGCTGCTAAGGCTGAGACAAACGTATCAAAGAGATACGCTCTCATGGCTATCGCCGAGGCTAAGCTTATGGAAGCTGCAGTAATGCTTCCTATATACTCAAACGGTGGTAACTACGCTATTTCCCGTGTAGCTCCCAACACCGCTCCCTTCGCACTTTGGGGTAACGACTCATACAGATACCACAGCATTCTTGTTGCTACTAACCCCATCACTTCTGAGGACAGAGGCGTTATGAAGGCTAAGTGGGCTGAGCTTAAGGGTACAGGCGAGTACGTTGAATGGGCAGTTGATTTCCTTGCACAGAAGGGTTATGAGCTCAAGGACAACTACACTCTTATATACACATCTGACCCCTCTAACTGGGACGTTCTTGCAACATCTAAGGCTGTTGACTCTGAGGCTCTCGTTAACACATACGACGGTCTTGTAGAGTATGATGCAGAGGGTAACCTTCTTCCTGCTCTTGCAGAAAGCTGGAGCGTATCCGATGACGGTCTTAAATACACCTTCAAGATTAGAGAAGGCGCTATTTGGACTGACGCTCAGGGCCAAAAGGTTGCAGACGTTAAGGCTGATGACTTCGTAGCAGGCTTCCAGCACATGATGGACGCTGCAGGCGGTCTTGAGTACCTCGTTCAGGGACTTATCGTTAATGCTGACGAATATCTCAGAGGCACTGTTACTGACTTCTCACAGGTTGGCGTAAGCGCAAATGCAGATACCAATGAGGTTACTTACACTCTTTGCCAGCCCACCTCTTACTTCCTCACATACCTTGGCTACGGCGTATTTGCTCCTATGAGCCGTGATTACTACACCTCTAAGGGTGGTAGATTCGGCGCAGAGTATGACGCTGCTGCTGACACTTATCAGTATGCTAAGGGTCCTGACTCTATCGCATACTGCGGTCCTTACACAGTTTCTTCTAACACTGAAAAGAACTCTATCGTATTCTCTAAGAGCAACTCTTACTGGAATAAGGATAGCGTTACTATGAACACTATCACTTGGCTCTATGATGACGGTCAAGACGTTCTCAGAGGCTACAATGATATGAAGAAGGGTGATCTTGACGGTGCAGGTCTTAACGCATCTGCTCTTGTTGAGGCAAGAAAGGACGTTGTTCCCGGTACTAATGTAACATACTTCGATAAGTACGTTTACATTTCTTCTACAGACGCTACTTCATTCATGGCATTCTTCAACGTAAACCGTGAATCATTTGCTAACTATAATGACAGCGCTATTCCTTCTCCTAAGAGCGAGGCTGATCAGCAGAGAGCTATTGCCGCTCTTCGTAACGCAAGCTTCAGACGTGCGCTTGCATTCTCTATTGACAGAGCTTCCTATAATGCTATGGGCGTTGGTGAAGATCTTAAGCTCAATGCACTTCGTAACTCTTACACACCCGGTAACTTCGTATACCTTACTGAGGAAGTAACTGTTAAGATCGGTGGCGTTGACAAGACCTACGGTGTAGGTACTGCATACGGCCAGATCATGCAGGATCAGATCAATGCTGACGGCGTTAAGATCACAGTTTGGGATCCTAACGGTGACGGCGGCGCAGGTTCATCTGACGGCTTCGACGGTTGGTTCAACGTAGAAAACGCTAAGGCAGAACTTGCTAAGGCTGTCGAAGAGCTTGCAGCTATCGGTATCGAAGTTTCTGCTGAGAATCCTATATACATCGACCTTCCTACTCTTATGATCAGCGCTACTTGGAAGAACAAGGCAAACGCTCTTAAGCAGTCTGTTGAGGCAGCTCTTGAAGGTAAGGTAAAGATCAACCTTGTTGAGTGTAACACTGCTGACGAGTGGTACTTCGCAGGTTATGACACATATACCGGCGACCAGGCTAACTATGATATATATGACCTTTCCGGTTGGGGTCCTGACTACGGTGATCCTCAGACCTACCTTGACACCTTCCTTCCCGCATACATGGGATACATGACCAAGTGCATCGGTATCTTCTAATAAGATTGCCGTAACGGTCAAATAAGTAAAAATAGTTTTTATGCGATTAGAGGGTGAGTTATGCTCATCCTCTTATCGTGCCTTTTAGGAAAAGGCGCAAAAATTTAGTGAGAGTTTAAATTATGACAAGATATTTGATTGGCCGTATTCTGCGCGGCTTATTATCAGTGGTAATTGTGGTAACAGTAGTAATGCTGCTTGTGTACACGTGCCTTGATAGAAATCTGATTTTCGCTACCGACGGCGTATATCAGAAGCAGAAGAGTAATAATAAAGAAGTCTATAAAATGCAGGTCTGGGAAAAGTACGGCTATCTTGATTACGTACCGTATACCGATTTTATAAAGCAGCTTGCTATTGAAGAGGATTGGTCTCTTGAAAAGCAGAGCTCTGTCTCTACAATCGGCGGTAAGATTGACGGTAGTGAGGATAAGACTGAGGTTGCTGAGCTGGTTGCCAGATTTGCAAGTGAATATGAAAAGCTTGGCTATAATATAGTCAGACTCCCCGGCGACTATATGCCGGGTACTAAAAAGTATAAAGAAGGCGGTCAGCCAAGACTTTATGCTTGTAAGGATATTCCAATTTTTCAAAGACTTGGTAACTATATCTCCGGCATTGTAACGGTAGATAATATTCACTATGTAAAAGAGGATATAGGAGAGCGTGGGCTTAGCTTTACTCTGTTTGACCCCGCTTACGGTGGTGACGTCTTTTCCCCTGCAATAATGGGTAACGGTACAAAGCATAAGTATCTGCTTTGGTTTGATTCCGAGTTCCCCTATGTTCATCAAAATTTGTTTAAGATAAGCCTTGGTACCTCTTACGCGGTAAATAACGGTATAGACGTATTTGATACTATGACCTCAAGCCAGGGCGCGTTTAAGAAGTCTACGGTGCATTATCCTACGGGATATGTAAACGAAAGTGCGGATAATCTGCATTCTGCCGTTTATATTCCGGGCTCTCTTGAGCAGGGCACAATGGTTACTAAGAATTGCTTT
This sequence comes from Eubacteriales bacterium, assembly GCA_045653505.1. Classification (GTDB taxonomy): domain Bacteria; phylum Bacillota; class Clostridia; order Oscillospirales; family CAG-272; genus UBA1740. The sequence continues at coordinate 76,413 of JAZOLZ010000028.1, forward strand.
GTAGACGATTACACGTCTGTAACAACGTATAAGGACAGCTTATCCAAGGTAGGATTTTCATTCATTATAGGTATCATATCTGTTCTTGCGGCATATCTGCTTGCAATACCGCTCGGCACACTTATGGCACTTAAAAAGGACAAGCTGATCGATAAGTTGGGTACGGTTTATATCGTATTCATCATTGCCGTTCCCTCCCTTGCGTATATCTTCTTATTCAAGGCGATTGGTGGCGCGGCAGGTCTGCCTACGAGATTTGACCTACAAAACCAGACCTGGCTTATGTATATCTTACCTATCGTTTCCTTGGCGCTTCCGTCCGTTGCTTCACTGATGAAGTGGCTTAGAAGATATATGATAGACCAGATGAACTCGGATTACGTTAAGTTTGCCCGTTCAGGCGGTCTTTCAGAGGGTGAGATATTCTCAAAGCATATTCTTAAAAATGCAATTATTCCTATCGTTCACGGTATTCCCGGTAGCGTTCTTGGAGCGCTTGTCGGTGCGATTATTACTGAACGAGTTTACGTTGTACCCGGTGCAGGTAACCTGCTTACCGAGGCAATAAATAAATACGATAACGGTGTTATCGTCGGAGTAACTCTGTTCTATGCGTTACTCTCGATTGTTTCTATTATTCTCGGCGACATTCTTATGAGCCTTGTTGACCCGAGAATTTCATTTACTACGAAGAGGGATAAGTAAGATGGAAGAAAAGCTTATAAATATTAGCCAGCTCGGTCTGTCTGACGAGGAACTCTTTGCAAGAGTAGATAATGACGAGCTTGAGTCAGAGCGTATAACCGCCCCCAGATATTCTTACTGGAAGTCGGTGTTCCGCGTATTCTTTAAAAACAAGCTCAATATAGTAATCCTTTCTGTACTCGCAGTGCTTATCGTGTTTACCTACGTGTATCCGTTTGTAATCAACTATAACCCCGAGTACGACCCGTTTGTTAACCTGCTTGACCCTACCGCAAAGCATCTTACCCCCGCACAGGCGCTTGAAAAGTTTGGCTTCCAGCTTAAATGGTTGCTTGGCGCAGGTGCTTCGGGTGAGTCTACGTTTGATGCTATCTGGTACGGCTCCAGCATATCAATTTCCTTGGCTCTTGTTTGCGCTGCCATCAATATGACAGTTGGTGTAGTCGTAGGCGCTATCTGGGGCTTCTCAAAAAAAGTCGATATGATCATGACAGAGGTTTACAACATTATTGCCAACGTACCTTATATACTCCTTATATCGGTTATAGTTCTTATTATGTCGGCATCATTCTGGTCGATGGTATTTGCTCTGACCGTTACAGGCTGGCTTGCAATAGCCTACTTTATAAGAACGCAGGTAATTATTATCCGTGACAGAGAGTATAACCTGGCATCAAGATGCCTTGGTACCTCTACCTGGAGAATAGCTACTAAAAACATTCTCCCCTTTATGACCTCTGTTATCGTGACTCTTTTGGCAACAGAAATTCCTTCGTATATTTCCTACGAGGTATTCCTTTCCTATATCGGTATGGGTCTTTCTGATATGTCCTTAGGTAAGCTTATCGAGGCGTCACAAAACGCCATGGTAACAAGCGGTTGGGGCTTTGAATTCTGGAGCCCTGTTTCGATAGCTTCCATTATAACAGTCGTTCTCTACGTGGTTGGTCAAAACCTTGGTGATGCTTCCGACCCGAGAACTCATATGTAAGGAGGCCGCCGTGGAAAATAAAAAGAAATTACTTGAGGTAAAAAATCTTAAGGTTAAGTTCCGTGTGCGCGGTAGAATTCTTACCGCTATAAGAGGCATTTCCTTAGATCTTTATGAAAATGAGTCTATCGCTATCGTTGGTGAGTCAGGCTCAGGTAAATCTGTATTTACTAAAACCTTCGCAGGTATGCTTGATCAAAACGGCTTTATCAGTGAGGGATCAATAATATTTAATGACGACGAGCTTTCTGAAACCAACGTAAGAGTTGGCAAGATTGATGAGTGGTTACTTGACCTCACCAATTCCCTTGTAAACCATTATTCAAGGCTTGAGCTTGGTGCATCTGTTTATCAAGAGATACAGGCTCTTAAGGCTGAAAAGCGCGAGCGCGAGGAAATTTCGTCCGAAGAGCGTGAGAGCATAGATGCTGAAATTGCTGAGCTTAGCTTCAAAAAGGCTGAGTTCTTTAATAAAAAGCAGACTCTTGAGCGCAAAACGGAAAAGGACGAGTGGCTTAAAGCTGATTACGGCATAAAGGCGTGTGCTGAAAAAATTGCAGCGCTTGAGAAAAAGAAGAGCAGCATTATCAAGGCAAACAAGGCTAAGGTAAAGGCTGACGTAAGCTACAATGAATCCTATAAAAATCGCATGGAGGCACTCAAAGCGGAATATAAGAAGCTCTGCTCGGGCGAAATCGACCAAAAGACAAGGGAAAGAAACCTTGTTCTTGCAAAGGAGATCTACCTATCTGTAGGAAGATATGGCTTTGTATCCCGTATCAAGTTTATGTTCAAGCTCATTGATGCTGTGAAAAAGGCTATGATAGTGGGTGCAGACCTTGATTCTGATGAGGTGAGAAACTCGGTATTCGGTACCGTCGTATTCCGTGTTAAGTATCAGGGATACAGTGATGACGATATCCTTCACGGTAGATGCACGGTTAACCTTGCTGAGGTAAAATATGCAAAGGACTGGAGCCAGATAAGAGGTAAGAAGATTGCTACGGTATTCCAAGACCCTATGACGTCTCTTAACCCCATAATCACGATAGGTAAGCAGATTACCTCTATAATTATGAAGCATCAGGGATGCGGTGAGCTTGAAGCAAGAGAAAGAGCGCTTGTGCTTATGAAAAAGGTTGGTATCCCGAATGCAGAGAAAAGATTTGACGATTATCCATTCCAGTATTCGGGCGGTATGAGACAGAGAATAGTTATCGCAATAGCTCTGTCCTGTCAGCCTAAGATACTCATCTGTGATGAGCCTACTACTGCTCTTGACGTTACTATTCAGGCGCAGATACTCAAGCTTATCAAGGATTTGCAGAAGGAGTTTGGATATACTATCGTATTCATCACTCACGACCTTGGTGTAGTTGCCAATGTTGCAGAGAGAGTTGCTGTGCTTTATGCCGGTCAGATCGTCGAGATAGGTACGGTTGAGGAGGTCTTCTATGACCCCAAGCATCCCTACACCTGGGCGCTTCTTTCCTCACTGCCGCAGCTTGCACAGAGGAATACTACGCTTTATTCTATATCGGGCACTCCTCCGTCACTTTATAACGATATAAAGGGCGATGCATTTGCTCCGAGAAACCCATATTGCCTTAAGCTTGACACTCTTATGGAGGCGCCTATGTTTAAGGTAAGTGAAACACACTATGCTAAGACCTGGTTGCTTGATCCGAGAGCGCCTAAGGTGCAAAAGCCGGCTATTCTTGAAAATACTCACGAAAAGCTTTTACGCACCTTCAATATCGGTCAGGCAAATACTAATAATCCACAGTAAGGGAGGTAATATGTAAATGAAACTTAACAAATTCTTGTTTAAAAACTCTGAAAAACACCTCCCTAAAAACGGTCCTGTGGGCCCTGATGGCAAGGAAGTTCTCGTTTCCTTAAAGAACGTTGATATAACCTTCGGTAAGGGTGACAAAGCCGTAAAGGCGGTTAAAAACGCCAGCTTTGACATCTATCGCGGTGAGACCTTCTCCCTTGTTGGTGAGTCAGGCTCGGGTAAGACTACAATAGGCAGGGCAGTTATTCGCGTTAACCCCTGCGCTAACGGTCAGATAGATTATAAGGGAGTTAAAATATCGGGAGATATTCCCAATTCCCTTGAGCGTGAGGTTATAAGAAACGTGCAGATGATCTTCCAGGACCCTGCCGCTTCTCTTAACGAGCGCGCGACGGTTGATTATATTATTTCCGAGGGACTTTATAACTTCCACCTCTTTGAAAATGAGGCGGACAGAGTTGCCAAGGTAGAGAATATAATCAGGGAAGTTGGTTTGCTCCCCGAGCATCTGACAAGATATCCTCACGAGTTTTCAGGCGGTCAGAGACAGAGAATAGGTATTGCAAGAGCAATGGTTATGGAGCCGGAGCTTGTAGTTGCAGACGAGCCTATTTCAGCTCTTGACGTTTCAATTAGAGCGCAGGTGCTTAATCTGCTTAAGAAATTCCAGAAAGAAAAGAACATCACCTATCTCTTTATAGCGCATGACCTTTCTATCGTAAGATTTATCTCGGATAGAATCGGCGTTATTTACAAGGGCGATATAGTTGAGATAGCAGAGGCAGAGGAGCTCTTTAAGTTCCCCATGCACCCGTATACGAGATCTCTTATTTCCGCAATTCCCATTCCTGACCCCAATCTTGAAAAGAACAAGATACTCTTTACCTATGATGCCTCCGTGCACGACTATTCTGTTGATAAGCCCGAGCTGGTTGATATAGGCGGTAATCACTTTGTTTACGGTAACAAAAAGGAGATCGAAGAGTATCGTAAAATAAGAGAGAGCGGCGTTTCTCCAAGATCGGTTATCATTAAGGGTGTTAACGATACCAAAGAGGACGTTGTAGCAGAGAAAAAGCAAGAGGATGAAATGCCTGCAGGTGAGTTCATTCTTGACGCACCCCTTCACGATACCGGTAGCAAGTGGTATAGCGTGGCGTCATTCTTCTTAGCGCCCATAGGTCTTATCGCAGGTGCTATTTTCAAAAAATACAAGCATATAAGAAACTATAAGGCGTGTAAAAAAGGCGCTATCGCAGGACTTATAACCCTTGGTTCTATTTTAGCAATTTTCGGCATCGGACTTCTTTCAAGTATTATTAATTGGGGATAAAATGAGAAAATACGCAAAGGATAAAAGGCCTAATATCAAGCCTATTACCAAGGTTGAACTAAACGATAAAAACAAAAAATGGAGGATAACGGCAATCGTTATCCTTCTTGCCATAGGCGCAGGACTTCTTGCCTCTGCGGCTGTAAATCTCTTTGGCAAGAGTGATGGGTACGTTGAGGTTGAGGCAGAAAATTCTGTATTTTCCGATTTCTTTACCCTCAACTATGATATAGGTGCATCAGGTGCCACAGCGTCGGTTGAATACAGGACGGTGCGTACGGCTTATACAGATGCGCTTAATAAGTACTGCCGCCTTTTCTCGGCTGATACTATGTATCAGGATGTGAAAAATATAGCCTATATAAATTCTCACCCCGGTGAGGATATAGAGGTTGACCCGGTGCTTTATGCAGCCCTTCTTAGAATGGAAAATGAGGGGCAGGGCAGACATTATCTCGGTATTTCACTTGAAATATACGACGCGCTGTTTTGCCTTGAAGGTGACGGCTATGCTGTAAATCAGGACCCTACAAAGAACTTAGAGCTTAAGGCAATAAATCTTACGGCATGCGAGTTTGCGCGTGACAGAGAGGCTGTAAAGCTTAGCTTCCTTGGTGATAATAGGATAAGACTTGACGTTAGTGCAGAGTATGCCGCGTTTGCCTTGGAGCATAGTTTTTCAAGGTTTATTGATCTTGGCATCTTTGAAAGCGCGTTTGTTGTAGACGCTATATCTGATGTGCTTGTAGGTGCGGGATTAACTCTTGGTGCGATAAGCTCATACGACGGATATACGAGAAATCTTGATACGAGAGACCTTGAGTATTCCTTCTCGTTCTATGCAAAGAGTGGGGAGGTAGTGTATCCGGTTTGTGACGTGGAGTATAAGGGTAGCATAGCAACCTATTGTGCAAGGACCTATCCTATATCTAATATGGATGCGCTTGATTATTATCTGTATGCTACGGGTGATAGTGCACATAGGTTTATAGATCCTCAAAACGGTGAGTATAGGAGCACACTTGATGAGTTGCTCTTGATATCAGCCGGCAAGGATTGCGCATCCCTTGCGCTTATAGCCTATTCCTCAATTACTTCGGATAGCTTTGATGCGTCTGATCTTTCCGGTATTAGCGCCGCTTGGCTTGACGGTCAAACCGTGCGTTATGTTGGAAATGACGTTACACTCACATCTCCGTATAGTGATGATAAAATCGCATTTATAATCGAAAAAGTAAATTAAAGTTAGCAAAAACGCGAATTAAACAGAGTTTTTTGCTAAATAACAAAAAAGACAAGAGACCAAAGCATAGCATAACAAAGCAGAGGTCCCTTGCCTTTTTTATATATTTTTAAAAGAATTTAAAACACCAAATCATAAATATCAACCCATTGAAAAATCGATAACCTTGTGCTATAATAAGATAGGATTCAATATTCCTCACAAAAAAACGAAAGCGAAAGAAAACGGTTAAAGACCTTATGCGCACCCACATCTTCCTTGCAGGAAAGTCGGAGATTTAAGGAGAAACGCAACGATATGATACTTGAAACAAAACGCCTCATTATCAGAGAATACACTCAGGGGGATTTTGATGCCCTATACGAGATACTCTCTGATGCTGAAACAATGAAATATTACCCCAAGCCATATGATGAAAACGGTGTCAACAGATGGATCAATTGGTGCATTGACAGCTATCAAAAGCACGGCTTTGGTCTTTGGGCGCTCGAATTAAAAGAGACGGGTGAATTTATCGGTGACTGTGGCATTTCCATGCAAAATATTGACGGTGAAATGCTTCACGAAATCGGCTATCATATCAACAAAAAACATTGGCGCAAGGGCTATGCTAAGGAAGCCTGTTCCGCGGTTAAGGATTGGTTTTTTGAAAACACCACGCACGACAGCGTGTATTCTTATATGAACCAGGAAAACCTTCCGTCTTACTCCACCGCCGCCGCAAACGGCATGACCAGGATAAAGGCATACCACGACGGCACCGAAGCACTTTACGTGTACAGGATAACCCGCCCCGAGTGGGAAAGGGAAAGAAACGAAATCACCTGATCTACTCCAAAACCATGCTTGAAGTAATTAAAGAAAAGCTTAATATAGTGTTGTATCACTCATAGCGTATGCCTTCTTGCTCAGAAAAGAAAAAATCAATATTTTGAAGGTTGAATAAGAAAAAGCCTCTGAGAAATCTCGCGACTTCTCAGAGGCTAATTTTACGTTCAGCGAACTACCGAAGAATGCCTATAGATATAGAACTCCTCTTGGCTCGGCATCCACTTCTTTTCTTTCGGTGGGAATGTCGCGTCAAAGGCTTCGACACCAGCAGTGTCCTCACAGCAGTCGGCAGCGGTGGAGGGAATATACATCCACTTCCTGCCGTCAAGCGCGCCCGGAACAAGCTCTGCAACGAGCAGGGCGGTAGGGAAGTTGCCGTCAAGGACAAAGCTGACGTTCTTCTTTTTGCAGCTCACAAATCCACGGCTCACGTAGTTGCCCGGATTGCCGAAATTGATGTTCACATCATAACCCATCTTGCGTGCCACCTCAAAGGAATGATCAATCAAAATCTTTCCGAGATTCTGCCTTTGATAGTCGGGAGCAACGCAAAGCGGCCCGAAGGAAAGTATTTCCTTGCGCTCACCATTTTCGTCCTCAAGCCACGCCTTTGTGTACATGATGTTGCCGATGATCTCGCCGTCTTTTTCAAGTACGAATGCAAGCTCGGGGATGAAATCAGGATGTTTTCGCATCATGTGCACATAATAATGCTCGTCGGCACCGGGCTTGTAGACATTCCAAAATGCCTCACGGGTGAGTTCTTCTACTGC
>JAZOLZ010000029.1:0-19388 GCA_045653505.1 Eubacteriales bacterium
TCTGCACAGAGAGTTCCCACCTGCACAGGTTCAACAACTATCCTTGTAGCAGTTGTTAAGGGCAGCGACGTAACAGTTGATTCTGTTAACGCAGCAATGAAGGCACAGGCTTCTGCATCCTTCGGTTACAACACTGACGAGATCGTATCCCGCGACGTTATCGGTATGAGATACGGTTCACTCTTCGATGCAACACAGACCATGGTTGCAAAGATCGACGAGGATACCTACCAGGTACAGGTTGTTTCTTGGTACGATAATGAGAACTCTTACACATCTCAGATGGTAAGAACTATCAAGTATTTCGCAGAGCTTGCATAATCGGAACTGTCACATTTTGGCATAACCGAACAAAAAGCATTTCGAATTTAAGAGGTACGGACGGTGTTCCGTACCTCTTTTTTGCTTTAACTTAATGGTATTAAGGATGGTATTAAGGTCGAAATTCTGAATAATTTCTCCGTTTTTTATTGGAGTTTTTTGTTCTATCTTCCATCGCTTCATCTCGGCGTATATATACTCCTTCGTTGTGCGATGAAAGATTTGTGCTCAAAATCTGTTCGTTCCGCATTTTGGCTGATACATTTTTGATAAAGCGAAAAGGCCTTGGTTATACAAGGTCTTTCCTTTTTCCGTTTTTCCTTCTTGACGTAGGCAACTACGCCTAAAGAAGAAAAAAACAAAAAAATTATCTAAAAATCTATCTAATCAAACCGGATCTTGTTATAAAGTGCGATGAAAAAGCTTTGCTCAAAATCTGTTATTTTTCGTTTTGTTTTCATATAAATGTAAATAAATAATTGCAAAACCGGCAATAATAGTACAAGAAAGACCCCTCGTGCTCGAAGGGTCTTTTGACTTTATAATTATTTACATGTTATCAAATCGGGTTTCGGCTTTGTAATTTTCAACATACTCAGTCACCTTACCGCTGGCACTGGTAGCTTCGTACATTTCCACACGGAATTTCTTGAAGGCTATAGCTTTAACCAAGGCGGCGATGACGGCAAATCCTGTAGTGATGTATAAGAAAACATCAGCATAATTTATGAATACAAGTGTAGTCACACTTAAGCCTACAGCAAGGATAGGTAAAATAGCTACCTTTATGCTATGCGCCTCCGCGATCTCATTTTCTTCCATCATTTTTTTGTCAGCAATTTTGACAGGGGTGCCACTGTGTGCTATTTTTATGACTTTTAAAATAAGCTCGGATAAAGTGGAATTTGCAACAATCATATAGGCCATAATAAGGTGCGCAGCAAGCACTATGTATGCAAAAATTATCTCGGGTATCTGCTGTGTTCCGTCAAGAGCGCTTGAGTATCTTAATAAGAAATCAAGGGTCTTTGGCATTAATATTACGTTAACTACAGCCAGCGATATTGATTCAAGTGCGCTTTCGGCAGATTTGTTGTATTGGAAAATTCTGATAAGACCAAAAAACAGCAGTAATGCAAAAGCTGTACCGGGCACCAGGTTAGAAAGCCAAAGGACGATCTTGTCATATATTTCCATTTCTCCCTGGAAAATTTTAAGCAAGTCCATCAGTACAGATCCTAAAGAAAAGGCCACGGCAGTCAATATGCAAGCGCCCTTGAAACGAAGCTTGTGTTTGCTTGGTTCCGCTGGCTTTCTTTCGGGTACGGTATTGATATAGGTTGTAGCCGTTTTCCAAAAACGGTTATATACTGTGTTGTTCTTTATGTCTGCAATCCTGTAATTTTTAGGAGCATATCTGACGTATGTCTGGCGTGCAAGCCTTGAGGTTACAAATTTTACGGTCTCGTTATGCTCGTCTATATGAGCGTCACGTTTATCCGTATTTTTATAATTTTTAACCTTAGTGATTACTTTTGCTTTTGGTTGCGAGAATTTGGACTTTAAAAACTTGAATTTTGTTTTTTTCAGCTTTACAAGTTCACCTGTTTCGGGATCGTTATATTTTCTATAATAGCCGAGTAATTTATCTATGAGCCACATATCACTTCTCCTTAATATAATATCTAAAAAAGATTTTACCACAAATTTACATTTTTGTCAATCTTGACTGCATATCTTTTTGAAACGCGTTTTTATAATAATATTTGAGAATTAAGTAGTTCGTCACTGGAATAAAACAGACTAGTAAATGTAAAAATATCTTTACAAAAACGCTATATATCATAAAAAATACCAATATACAGCAATTTGCAATTTTAAATATTATTAAACATCTTGTTGAATATCGGCCACGCAAGATCCTTGTAAAAACGGTGTCCCTGATCACCCTTTACCCACGCGCATTTATCTTTTGCGCCTGCTATTTTATAGTAGCGTTTAGCAAGTTCAAATGAGACCTTTGTGCCACAGTCCGGGAATATGGGGTCCTTTTCACCGGATACAACAAGCAACCCTCTTGGCGCTATCATACCGCATAGATCTCCCATATCAAAATCAAATGCAATATTAGGCACGTAGTTGCAAATACAGTGCTGCATACCCACTATTGAATCAAGAAATGTGCAAAGAGAAGCCGAGGGCATTGCCATCTTTATTCGTGGGTCTATTGCTGCGGTATAGATCGATACAGTGCCGCCACCCGAGCCGCCCATAATGGCTATTTTGTCAGTGTCAACCTCATCAAAGTGCTTAGTGATGATATCAATGGCTCGCATTGAGTCATAGACCTTTTCACCAAGCAGGGTGCGTCCTATCATAAGCGCAGTATAGCTTGGCCACTCGCATTCCGGTACCCCTTTATCGCTTCCGCCGCACTCACCCATGCCTCGTGGCTCAATGGTAAGCGCGCAGTAGCCTGACTGGACTACCTGTGGTGCGTGCGCACTTTCACGGTAATATACTGAGACGTAATCTTTGTCATGGATTATCTCTCCCCGTGTAACGCTTGCGCCTGTAGAGTGGCCTGGGACACAGATAACTACGGGTATTTTGCCCTCCTTACCGTTTGGCACCCAAAGGTGGCAGGGAACAAAGTATCCATCTTCACTTTTGAAACTAAATGAGTAGTCGGTATACTCACCCATGTCCTTTTTATATTCAAGGTTAAAGCAATCATCTTCAGGCTTTTCTATTTTGTTAAGACCGATAAGCTCAATAAGTCTTTCTCTGGCTCTTGTTTGCCAGTCCTTAAAATTTTCGCCATCCTTGTAGCGCATAGCAGGCTTTATGCCTTTTATGATGTTGTAGTGCAGTACACTTGGTTTTTTATTCTTTTCCATAAAAAGAACCTCCTTCAGGGACAATAATGGTAAAAAACAAACAAATATCTTTACTTATCCATAATTTCGTGGAAGATGGGCCAGGAGATTGCCGCATAAAAACGGTGTCCCTCATCGCCTCTTGCCCACTGGCACATATCACTTGCGCCTGCTAACTCATAATATTTTTTAGCAACCTCAAAACTCTCTCTTACACCGTTATCCGGGAAGATGGGATCCTCCTTGCCTGATACGATGATAAGGCCTCTCGGCGCCATAAGACCGCCGAGGTCTCCCATATCAAAATCAAGTGCAATACCGGGTACGTAGTTGCATATGCAGTGATCCATAGCGCCGATAGAGTCCTTGTATGTACAAAGCGCGCTTGATGGCATAGATACCTTTACTCTTGTGTCAATTGCGCCTACGTAGGTTGTGGCTGTTCCGCCGCCTGAGTTACCCATAACGCCTATGGCATTTTCATCGATAAAGTCAAAGTGCTCTAAGATAAGGTCAATGGTACGCATCGTGTCAAACACACGCTCCGCAACCGTAGTACGGCCGAGCAAAAGGGCGGTGGAACTCCTTAACTCACATCCGGGGTATCCGTCATCTCTCGCACCGCATTCGCCAAAGCATCTCTGCTCAAGGCTCAGTGCGCAGTAGCCCTCTTTAACTATCTGTACGGCAAAGTCTCTGTCGCCGCCGCTGATAGTTTCCTTGTCCTTAGCGTGCTTTACTACGCCTCTTGATATGTGCGCACCGGTTGAGTGACCCTGCAGACAGATAACTACGGGTATTTTACCCTCCTTGCCGCTTGGTACCCAAAGGTGGCAGGGTACAAAGTATCCCTCCTCACTCTGGAAGGTTATGCGGTAGTCGGTATACTCACCCATATCCTTTTTATATTCTATATTAAAGCAGTCGTTTTCTGCCTTTTCTATTTTATCAAGTCCTATAAGACCAATAAGTCTTTCTCTGGCACTTTTTTGCCAATTCAAGAGGTCTTCTCCCTCTTTAATGCGCATCTTTGGGCTTATAGCCTTCAAGAGATTGTAGTGCAGATTTTGTGGATCCATATTCATATTCATAAGAGCATCTCCTTGGTTTATAACTAAGATAAATATACTCTCTTTAAAAATATTTGTCAAGCAAAAGTAAAGATAATTTTAACAAAGCCTGCCTTTTATTGACTTTATATTGGCTTTGTGTTACAATATATAAAATTTGTTTTTTGGAGGCGCCCAGTGGATATGGAGAGATACGGTGATTATAATGACACCGATGATGCCTATGAATATGATGAAGAGGGTGTAAAGCGCACTAAGTGGCTTTCTCTTATCATAAAGATAGTCATATTTTCACTTACTGCAATTATAGTGGCATTTCTCGGCTTCAGAATATGGCTCTTTAACTATTATCCTGAGAGTGTTAGCGATTTTGCCTTTACTGACAGTCTTATTGCATACGTAAACGGCGGTGGCATCATTGATGCTAAAACGCAGGATATCCGTTTTCCCTATGATGATCCTGACCTTGGCAACTTTTTTGCTGAAAATCTTATAATCGTAGAGGATGCGGGCAATTTGCAGATAACCTTGCGCTATAATGCCTCTGCGATAAAGGATATTGAAGAAAGGTACGGCATATCGGGTCTTGATGCCTCGGATAGCGATCTTTTCTCCTTCCGTCTTTATAGAAATAATGAAAAAGTGCCTGAGGGACAGGAGCAAAACCCTGATTATCAGTTCACCGATAACGATATCGTAGGTGAAGTTGAGTACGTAAAGGATGATGGCCTTTTGATGTATCACTACAAAAAGATAGTTTTTAAGGACGTTGATTTTGGCAGCATACAGGATAAGGACGGTCCAAAATGGCTTGCTCTTGCAATTTATGTAAGAGGCGCTACAGACGATAGTCCCTATTCAAAAATTCTTATATATGAAAATAACGCTGATTACTCGGTATTCACAAGCTATCCTGTAAGCAGTGCAGTAGGTAACTGATGCATCCTTATTCCTTTAAAACAAAGTCGCATAACCGTCTTGCAAGCATTCTTTTTGCAACTCTTGCTACTCTGACACTTCTCATTCTTTTTTTAAGTATTCTGATAGAGGATTACAGATATCTTATTGCATCTGTGTCACTCTTTAGCGGCAGCGGTGCAATATGGGTATATATAAGGTATATTTTCACCTTTTTCATCTATGAAATATATAGAGATGATCTTGGCACAAATACCCTTAGCGTAGTAAAAATACTCGGGCAAAAAAGCATAGTACAAATGCGCATATCGCTTATTGATATTGCTTGTATATCCAAACAAAACAGCAAGGATATAAAAAATCATAAAAGTGATAAAAATATCTCAAAATACTCATATATGCAAACCATACTTCCCAATAAACGGCTTTATCTCAGATATAATAATGAATATGAGATTGCAGATGTATTTCTTGAAAGTGATGATGAGTTTGATAAAATTCTTCTTTCTCTCACAAAATAAAAAAGATGCCTTGTTACACCAAAGCATCTTTTTTATTTTGTCTTTTTAATCAACGCCGGCCTCGTCAAGGAGTCTGTTGTATTCAAGGAACACTGCATCGATTATTTCATCATCGAGTTCAATCTCAAATTTATCCTCGCCATTTTCGTTGCGTGATACTTTAAATACAAGCGCCTCGTCATCCGCCATACCCTCAAGCAGTACAACAGGCTGCAAAATTGCATAAAAATTGCCGCCGTGTGCAATGCCCGCAATCTCTACAAAATCAATGTCCTCGCCCTCTGTAGAGGTCAGAGTTACAATATCGTCCTCGGGCATATCTGTGGTCCAGTCGTGTTTTTCCATAGTAGTTCCCCTTTTTTGTATTGTATTTATATTCTACCATTTTTTACTATGTGTGTCAATAGCAATATTACATAGCACCAAGCGGTTCCTTAAGCGCCTTTTTTACCCCTTCAAGGCTTGTGTATTTTTTAAGGCTGTTTATCCCCTCGCCCCCAAAAATTTCGTAAAATTTCTCAGCCCTCAGTCGTGAGATCAAAAAGTTTTCTATCCAATAAAGAAATGTCGTGTTTGGGCTTAAATGCTCAAGCGCCTTCATTTTTTTATACATAGGCGCACCGTCAGAGGCATCTCTCCAGGTGTCGACAAATGCAAGGTCAAAGTTCTCTTTAGGCATCTCATTTTCTGCATATTCAAATGCGTCGCTATGTATAATTCTGACCTTCTCGGGGTGAGTAAAGCAGGGTAGTATATGCTTTTTGAAAAGACGTATCACGTTCTCACTTTTTTCAACTATGTAAATGCTTTCCACCTCGTCCTTTTCGGACACCATATATGCGTAATACCCAAGTCCAAGACCAAAGGTGACTACCTTGCCGTGCGCTGCCGCAATCGCTTCGTCGCAGGTGTCGATATCAACAGGGGAGAGTGTCATCCATTCGTTACCCCCCTCAAGTACTGATGGAAAACTGAACTCCTCCTTAAAAAATCCAAGAGGCGCTATCTCTAAGAAGTCATCATCAAAGATTATGTCATCGCATATCATCGCCCTGTATGGGGGATATGTCTCGGTTTTAAACTCCCACTCTCCGTCCTTAACGGTGGGGATTTTTACGTTTTTATAGTACTTGTTTTCGGTATATCTTTTAGTGTCAAGTATCCTGATAGAGGGCAAAATATATTTTCTGACAAACCGTCTGTCCTTTGCATTATCTATGCCATCAAGTGCAAATATCTCGCAAAGCAGCGCGGCTATTGCGTCGGCTGTATCAATACCGTCCTGTGTCAGTGTATCAACCATTTCCTTAGTAATTAAGTCGGGAAAGTTGTTAAGATACGCGCTATACAGTTGTGTCAGACGGAAGTTGTCCCGAAAGGTATCGTAAAGGCGTTTAAGCCCGTCAAGGTCGCTTTGTGTCATTTTTCCACCTCAAAAAAATCTTTAATCCATTTTATCACAAAAAAAGCGCAAAATCAATATTCGTCTTTGTTTTGGATAAAATAAAAAGAAAAAAGGTGGACTTATGGCTCCCGAAAAACTCATTATAGGTAACTTATTTTCTTTGGTAGCGGCAGTTTTTACCTGCCTTTCATGCATATCAAAATCCCACCGCGCCGTCTTTTTTTACCAGACCCTTGAGTGTCTCACACTTGCCATAGCCCAACTTATCTTTTTTCAGATATCCTCAAGCATAATGCTCCTTTTGGGAGCTATGCGTAACTCTACCGTCTCGCGCGGCAAGTACACAAGGTGGGTAATGCTCCTTTTTGTTGTTCTTACGATTGTTTTGGGTATAACACTCAATACAGGCGGTGCGCTTGGATATATACCGATTTTGACAACTATAATTTACACCATAAGCACATTTTACGCAAAAACATTTGTTTCTTTACGTATATCAATTCTTATAAATCTATCTTTGTGGCTGTTTTATTCGGTGCTGATTTTGGATATCAGCACGGCTCTTAGCAGCCTTTTTGCCATTTGCTTTTGCCTCTATACACTATATAAAAGATTAAGGCTACAAGTTAAACTTGACAAATATTTTAAAATAATGTAAAATAATTTCATAAGATATACAGTCATTATAGGAGGACCTATATGATAAAACTCTCAAAACGCAAACTTTTACTTATTGCGGTTGATCTATTCTCTTTTGCAGGCTCATTTTTATTTATATCGATCTGTGAGCATCTTTTCAGCGATCCGATAAATGTACTTACGGTAGTACTTAACGCCCTTGTATTTTTCGTTGCGATATTCGGCGCGCGTATACTGTTTTTGTGCTATAACAACATCTGGCGCTATGCGTCCGCAAGGACTTATTTACAACTGATGTTAGCCGATCTTTCGGGATATATCGTCGGTTGCGTTTTTGCGCGTCTTTTCAGCGTATGGACAGAAATATGGTTTACCTCAAGCCAGGTAGCCCTCTTCTTTATAGTCACCTTTGCTTTAAGGTTTGCCTACCAGGTATTTTACAGACGTTATCTTGCTGCTAAGGGAGTAAATAAGAGCAGCAAAATAAGCGTAGCGATAATAGGCGCAGGGCAGACGGGAGTGAATCTTTGCGAGGAACTCACTTATAGTGAGAGTTCACATTATATGCCGGTTTGCTTTGTTGATTGCTCAAGTGATAAAAAGGGTAGCCGCGTAATCGGTCTTGAGGTCTTTTCAGAGGATGAGGGAGTGTATGAAAAACTCTCTAAAAAGGGTGTGCAGGAGATATTTATTGCCATCCCCCGCCTTGGCGGTCAGGCGCTTAAAGAAAAGTGCGATTTTTATCTGAAGACCGGTTGCAAGATAAAGATATACGACGTGCCTCTTAAGGATTACGACAGTACAAGTGATGCAAAACCCGTCTTGCGTGAAGTCAAGATAGAGGACCTGTTGTTCAGGGACACTCTTAAAATAGTTGATGATCTTACACGCAAGAACTATCAGGACAAGGTAGTGCTTGTTACGGGTGGCGGCGGCTCTATCGGTAGTGAGCTTTGCCGTCAGATAGCAAAATGCTCACCTAAAAAACTCATCATTTTTGATATATACGAAAACAATGCCTACGAGATACAGCAGCAACTTATACGTAAGTATAAGGATAAACTTGATCTTGTGGTAGAGATAGGATCGGTGAGGGATAGAGAAAGGCTTGAGGCAGTCTTTGCAGCCTATAGGCCCGAGGTGGTATTCCACGCCGCGGCGCACAAGCACGTGCCTTTAATGGAACACAGTAATCAGGAGGCAATAAAAAACAACTGTCTTGGTACCTATAACACAGCCGATATGGCAGAAAAATACGGTGCGGACAAGTTTATACTAATCTCTACGGACAAGGCGGTAAATCCGACCAACGTTATGGGTGCATCCAAGCGTATGTGCGAGATGATCATACAATGCCGCAAGGACAGTAAAACTACCTTTGCCGCAGTAAGATTTGGTAACGTTCTCGGTTCGAACGGCTCGGTTATCCCCCTGTTCCGCTCACAGATAGCGTCAGGCGGCCCCATAACCGTTACCGACAAGAGGATAATACGTTACTTTATGACTATTCCCGAGGCGTCTCAACTTGTTATGCAGGCAGGCGCTATGGCTAAGTGCGGTGAACTCTTTGTTCTTGATATGGGCAAGCCCGTCAAGATCATTGACCTTGCCGAGAACATGATAAAACTTTCCGGTCTTAAGCCCTATAGTGATATCGATATTGTAGAGATCGGTCTGCGCCCGGGTGAAAAGCTGTATGAGGAGCTCCTCATTAAAACCGAAAATCTCGATAAAACCGAGAATAATATGATATTTATTGAGCGTGATACTCCTTATACCAGAGAAGAGATTGAAGAAAAACTTGACGTGTTAAGATCTGCTCTTAAGGAAACTAAAATGGAACTTACGAGTGAGAAAATCGTTTTGGCTATGAAGAGTGTGGTAAGCACCTTTGTATCGCCCGATGAGGTTAACGCACGCGCAAGCGAGTCGGATGAATTCAGAGCCGTTTTGGAAAATAAATAAAAAGAAAAAATGACTTGCTTTTTGGCAAGTCATTTTTTGCGCCTTTTTGTATTTTTAAGTATTGGGATTTGTAGATACAGGAGGCAGGGTGGGAATATCCTTATCATTCTCATCCGTCTTATCATCCGTATTATCACCGTTTTCATCAGCCGACGGTGGCTTGTAGTCAGGATCCGGGTTGTCTGTAGAGGGGGGATTTATAATCGGAGGGATGTTATTATCCGGGTTATCAATATCCGGTGTGCAAGCAAAGAGCGTGCTTAATGCTATCAGCACTACAAGTAAAAGCAGCATCAGTCTGTAAGACAGTTTCATAATATTCCTCCTCTTCTTTTTTATCAGTATATCATAAAACTTAAATAAAATCAAGCAGGTAAATAAAAGTTTAAAATATTTTATAATCTGTTGCAAATCGGATAAAAAAATGCTACAATATAGTAAATAATGTTAAAAAAGGTTAGTATGAGAATATATAAAGAACCAAAGACACCCTATAAGCCCGAGATAGGGGAGAAGATTGAAGATACGCTTGCCAATATGAGGCGTCTTGGATACCGTACTCCGCCGATAAGACTTATCAAGACACCCGAGCAAATAGATGGTTGCCGTGAGGCAGGCAGGATAAACTCGCTTGTGCTTGATGCGGTAGAAAAAGAGATAAGAGCGGGTATGTCAACACAAGATATTGACGATATCGTAGTAAAGACCACTAAGGCCCTTGGTGGAATCCCGGCTTGCCTTGGCTACGAGGGTTTCCCAAAAGCGGTGTGCACGTCTGTAAACGACGTGGTATGCCACGGTATCCCAAATGAAAAATGCATACTCAAAGAGGGCGATATAATAAACGTTGACTGCACTACTGTTTATAACGGTTATTTCGGTGATGCATCGCGTATGTTCCTTATCGGGGATGTATCCGAGGGAGCAAAGCGACTTGTACAGGTAACCAAGGAGGCTGTCGAGCTTGCCGTAAGCCATCTTGAGCCTTTCAAATCTCATCTTGGAGATATAGGTTATTACATAAATAACCTTGCAAAACAAAACGGCTATTCGGTCGTGCGTGAAATAGGCGGTCACGGCGTGGGACTTAAGATGCATGAGGACCCTTACGTATGTCATATCGGTACCCTTGGTAAGGGTATGACGCTTGTGCCGGGTATGATATTTACCATAGAGCCTATGATAAACGAGGGTACGGGCGCGTTTTATATTGATGAAAAGGACGACTGGACGGTTTATACCCTTGACGGCGGCTTGTCAGCGCAAGTAGAATATGAGATATTGATGACCGAGACAGGGTGCGAAATACTCTCAAAATAAAGGAAGGACATTATGAACCTTATAACTAATGAGATAAGAAAAGTTAGTATAACCCTTAGTGACGGCAGCATTTCTCCCGCTACAGTACCGGCTACGGCATATTCGGCCCTTTCGTATCACGGTCTTATAGATGACCTTTTTGCGACCAAGGCAGACGGCGTGGCTAAGGAGCTTTTCCTTGGCGGCGGTAGTATTGAGGCAAGCTTTATGGCGGACGAGAATGTCTTTTGCCGTGAGTTTGTCTACCTCTTTGTAAGCGGTATTCTTAAAAACTGCAGTATAACCCTTAACGACACCCCTCTTGGACAGACGGGCGGCTCTCTTAAGGAGTTGCGCTACGAGGTTAAGGAGCATCTTATCCTTGGAGAAAATATACTTAGATTTGATTTTGAAAAAGGCAAGGAGAGTGACAGTTCGCTTATTAACGAACTTGACTTTGGTATAACCGAGCCCATAAAGCTCGTTGCATTCTCATACAGTGCCATTGACAGTATAAAAACCACACAGACACATAATGAGGACGGCACCGTTACACTCTTTGTAAAGACCAGACTTTATACTGAGAGGGAGAACTTGCGTGCTATTGCCAGTCTCACCTCGCCCAGCGGTAAAATGTACTACGTGGGCCTTAGGAATTTTGAGGGTGAACTTTTGATAGACAAGCCTGCTTATTGGTGGCCAAACGGTTACGGTACGCCCGAAATGTATAAACTTACCGTCACTCTTTATAAGGATGAGGAGATTATTGACTCTTACGATATAAAACTCGGTCTTCGTAAAATCGAGGCAGTAAATGACGGCTCTATAGGGATAAAGGTAAACGGCGTTTGCGTTTTACCAATGGGCGCAACCTACCTTTATGAGGACACCGATTATGCGCGCCTTGATTACCAAAGGACAGAAAGGCTTATCAAGAATGCAAGGGAAGAGGGCGTTAATATTTTGCGCGCTATCCCGTGTGCTGCATATCCGAGAGATGATTTTTACTCTCTTTGCGATAAGTACGGTATTATGGTAATGCAGGACTTTGTAATAGAGCACTCTGGGGGTGCTGACTTTATCGGTGAGTACAGATATGTTCTTAAAAGGAACTCAAACCATCCTTCTCTTTGCTTCATATCCATCAACTCCGATGATGAAGTTTTTAAAGAAAATGCAAACGAATATTTACATAACACCCTTGTTTTGTCAAGTGATGCAATAAATTCTGCTTTTGGTGTTGTGTCGCTACCTGATATAAAGACTGTTACAACATTTGTTGAGGAGGGCGAGGATATTAACCTTGTATCCCCAAGCGTTGAGGCGCACTGCACCTCTCTTGATGCCCTTGTGGATATGCTTGCTCGCGGTCTTAATAGATACAGATATGCAAACGACTTTGACAGTCTTATCTATTTTTCTCAGATAACCCAGGCTACTGCGATAAGGGATTTGGTAAACAAGGTACGCATTGACAGAAAAAATCATATAGGCGCTATATATTCAAGCCTTAATGAGCCATCCCCATCTGTGTCCTCTGCCACTATTGACTACTTTGGCAGGAAAAAGGCTTTGCACTATCTTTCACGCTCTTTCCTTAAACCCACCTCGCTCATTCTTAAAACAAACGGCACATCGGTGGATTTCTATATTTCAAACGAGGCAAGATACCCTTACGTAGGCACTCTCAAACTTGTTCTTGAGGACTCACGCAATAATACTGTTTTTGAAAAAGACGTTATTGTTTCTGTATCTGTCGGCTCCTCTGAGTGCGTACATACGGAGGATTTTTCGGAGCACATAAAAGGCTCGCTTCGTGATTATTACGTTAGCGCCTCTATAAATGACGGCAGGGTACAAAACGCATCCGAGATAGCCTATTTTGTATCTCCTAAGCACTTTAATTACCTTGACCCTGAGTTTAAGGTTGAGATACTGGGCTCCGGCAGGAACTTTGAACTTGTTATATCGGCAAGCGCGCATGCGGCACTTGTGGAAGTGTCCTTCAGTGATATCGATGCAGATTTTGAAAACAACTATTTTTCTATCACAAAGGGCGTATCTACCCGTATATCATTTACAACGGATGAGTCCTTCTCGAGTGAAACTCTGATGAGACATATTGTAATCAAAAGTCTTTATAATAAAAATTCAGAGTTTTGATCAAAAGGTTTTAAAATACGAAAAACGCAAACAAAAGTTTGCGTTTTTCTTTATTCCTGCTGTCGGTCAGCTATCAAAGCAAATTCTCATTCCCCTTATACAGTCCCTTTTTCTCGCATTCAAGCTCGCTTTCGGGCGTAGCGCCGCACATTTCTGTCCAGGCTCTGTTTGGTACAGGTGGATTAAATGCGGGCAGATCAATATCGGGATACTCTGTCTTTGATTGGCACTTGTTTATTTCGCTTTTTTTCTTTTCCATTTTTTCAACTCCTTTTTCGGGCTTGTATCTATTTTTTCTCGTTTTGAATTGTTTATACCACTTATTTAAAAATGCTTTTCTTGACTTTTTTTCAAAAAAATTATAGAATGTATTTATAATAAAAAAGGAGGTGTGTTGGTGCTTTATAATTCGGTTGCAAATTATTTAAAAACTAAATATGGCGCTAAGGTGCGCAAACTTTGTATTGACGGCGGCTTCAGTTGCCCTAACAGAGACGGCAAATGCGGCATAGGCGGTTGTATTTTTTGCGGCGAGCGTGGCTCGGGTGAGCATCTCACAGCCGCTCTTGACGTTGGCTATCAGGTGCGTGGCAGACTGAACTTTGCGCGTGACGGTGAAAAATACGTTGCATATTTTCAAAACTTTACCAACACCTATGCTCCTGTATCAGAGCTTAAGGAAAAATACGACGCTGCCCTTATTGATGAAAAAATAGTTGTTCTTGCCATTGGGACACGTCCTGACTGCATTGATGAGGAGGTTGTAAAACTGCTTGCCTCATATAAGGATAGGGTCGACGTATGGGTTGAACTTGGTCTGCAGACTTCAAACGATAAAACCGCAGATTTGATCAACCGCGGATATAAAAGTGAGGTATTTACAAAGGCTGTAGAACTTTTAAATAAGTACGGTATTGACGTCGTTGCGCATATAATTATCGGTCTGCCCGGCGAGGACAAGGAGGATATAAAAAACACGGTTGAATTTATAAATTCTCACAAACTTTTTGGCATAAAGGTACATTCAATCTACGTACTTAAGGGTACTCGGCTTGCCGAACTTTATGAGAGAAACGAGTATATTCCTCCGAGTTTTGAATATTATCTTGACTGCGCAAGTTACGTCCTTACTCATATAAGTCCCGAACTTGTGATACACCGCCTTACAGGGGACGCGGATAAAGAACTTTTCATCGCGCCGCAGTGGAACAATGATAAGGATAAATGCATAGTGGAGCTCAGACGCAAACTCGAAAGAGAAGGGCTTTATCAGGGAAAATATTATAAGAATAGGTCTTAAGGCATATAAACAAAAAAGAAAAAAGAAACGGCAGGGCTTGTACCTTGCCGTTTCTTTTTTTCTAATATGGGTAGACCTATATTAGTCTGCCTTCTTAGCAGATACATCAACAATCTGCTCACCCTTGTAGTAGCCGCAAGCCTTGCATACACGGTATGCGCGGTTGAACTCACCACACTGGGGGCACTTAACAATGTTGGTGGGGTGCTCAAGCTTCCAAACGCTTGAACGTCTCTTCATTTTTCTCGAATGAGATACCTTTCTCTTTGGAACTGCCATTGTGATTACCTCCGATTAAAGCGATAGCTTTTATGTTAAATTATTTTTTTCTTCTTTTTTCATACGTTCAAGAATCTCTTTGAGGGGAAGTAGACGAGGATCTATTTCCTTTTCCTCACACTCACATTTATGGGTGTTGAGATTTTTGCCGCATTTCTGACAAAGACCCTTACAGTCATCAGTGCATAAAAATCTTGATGGGAATTCCATTTCAAGCTGCATAAGTGCTTGCTCGTCAAGGTCAATGAAACCATCCTCAATAAGCACGTAATCGTCGATCTTGTCATCTGTGAGGGTACCAAGCAGATCACGTGTAGCAACGGTTTTCTCAAGGCTTAGTGCGAAACGCCCTTCAACAGGAGCAAGACATCTTGCGCAGTAGGTGATATAATCCACCTCGGCAAAGAGCTTTAATCTCATGTATCCGGCAGTGTTGGTAATTTCGCCCTCCACCTTCATGGGAGAAGGAAAACGCGTGCCCCACAGAACACTTTGTACGTCCTCGTTTTCGGTATCAATGGGTAACTCGTAGTCAAATTCTACAAGATCTTGACCTGCTAAAAGCTGTCTGATATCAAGCTTCATACGATACCTCCAAACTGTCAAATGGGCATAGTTTAGGCTATAAGCCCCAAAGACGCACAATTATTATATAACTTCTTTACTTGAATGTCAAGGGGTAAAAAAACTTTTTTTAAAATATTTCAGCCGTTGACTTTTATAATGTGCTATGTTATAATTTTTCTCAAGTGGGAAAGTGTAATACGTTAGTATTCTTCTCTCTTGCCTAAGGGAAGTGAGGTAAGAAAAATGATGACTGATATTGAAATAGCCCAGAGCATAACACCCGAGCATATTCTTAATATTGCAAAAAAAGCGGGCGTAGATGCAAAGTATATAGAGCAATACGGCAATAACAAGGCAAAAATTGACCTTTCTTTCCTTACCGATAACAAGGATAAGAAGGACGGTAAATTGGTACTTGTTACCGCTATAACGCCCACCCCTGCGGGTGAGGGTAAGACAACAACCACCATAGGTCTTGCAGACGGTCTTTCGCGCATTGGTAAAAAGTGCGCCTTGGCACTGCGTGAGCCATCGCTCGGCCCCGTTTTTGGCGTTAAGGGCGGTGCGGCAGGCGGCGGATACGCACAGGTTATTCCTATGGAGGATATCAATCTACACTTTACGGGTGACTTCCACGCAATAGGCGCTGCAAACAATCTGCTTGCCGCTATGCTTGATAACCACATCTATCAGGGTAACGCACTTGGCATTGACCCAAGACGCATTACATGGAAAAGATGCGTGGATATGAACGACCGTCAACTCCGTTTTATCACAGACGGTCTTGGCGGCAGAGTAAACGGTACTCCCCGTGAGGATGGCTATGATATCACTGTTGCAAGTGAGATAATGGCAGTACTTTGTCTGGCATCGTCTATAAGCGACCTTAAGGACAGGCTATCGAAAATCATAGTAGGCTATACTTATGATGAAAGACCCGTTACCGCAGGAGAACTTAATGCTCACGGCGCTATGACGGCTCTTTTAAAGGATGCCATCAAGCCAAATCTTGTGCAGACCCTTGAGGGTACACCCGCATTCGTACACGGTGGTCCCTTTGCAAATATTGCGCACGGCTGTAACTCTGTTATAGCAACAAAAACAGCGCTTAAGGCGGCAGATTACGCTATTACCGAGGCAGGCTTTGGCGCAGATCTCGGCGCTGAAAAATTCCTTGACATAAAGTGCCGTATGGCAGGCCTTACGCCCGATGCTGTAGTGCTCGTTGCAACTGTAAGAGCGCTCAAAATGCATGGTGGTCTTGCCAAGAGCGAACTTGTAAATGAGGATATAGGCGCTCTTGAAAAGGGTATCCCCAATCTTTTAAGACACCTCTCAAATATAAAAAATGTCTATAAACTCCCCACAGTAGTTGCCATAAACCGTTTTCCTACCGATACCGATAATGAAATAGACTTTATTATCAGTAAGTGCAAAGAGATGGGCGTTAACGTTGTTCTCTCTACCGTATGGGCAGAGGGAGGCAAGGGCGGTGAGGCTCTTGCAAGGGAGGTAGTAAGGCTCTGCGAGGAGGAAAAGGGCGACTTTACCTACTCATACGAGGACGATTTTACTATTGAAGAAAAAATAGAGGCCGTTGTTAAAAAGATTTACGGCGGCATAGGTATTACGATAATGCCGTCTGCTAAAAAGCAGATCGATATGCTTAAGAAACTTGGCTTTGACCGCGCTCCTGTTTGTATTGCAAAAACTCAGTATTCCTTCTCGGATGATCAGACAAAACTCGGCGCGCCAGAGGGCTTTAGTGTTACTGTAAGGGGTGTAAAGGTATCTGCAGGTGCCGGCTTTATAGTAGTCCTTACCGGTGACATTATGACTATGCCGGGTCTTCCCAAGGTGCCTGCGGCAGAAAAAATTGACGTTGATGAAAACGGCAAAATCACAGGTCTTTTCTAAAAACAAATAAAAAGCAAGGCAAGTCAATTTGCCTTGTTTTAACTTATAAAACATTACTAAGGTTTACATTTTGGTGTTTATGAAACTGATAATTGCATCTAACAATAAGCATAAGATAAGAGAAATCAAGGAAATTCTCGGCTCTGACTTCGACCCCATTTTATCTCTTAGCGAAGCGGGTATTTTCCATGAGACGGTTGAGGACGGGCAGAGTTTTATAGAGAATGCGAAAAAAAAGGCGAGGGAGATAGCCGATATCTCGGGACTCCCCGCTCTTGCAGACGACAGCGGAATATGTATAGATTACCTTGACGGTGCTCCCGGTATTTACAGCGCTCGCTACAGCGGTGAGCACGGTAATGACAGCGCAAACAATGACCTTGTTTTAAAAAAACTTTTTGGTATAAGCGACCGTGGTGCTCACTACACCTGCGCTATGGTTATAGCATATCCTGACGGTAGAGAGGTCTGTGCAGAGGGTTATATGTACGGCGATATTGCAAATGCTCCCCGAGGTGAGGGTGGCTTTGGCTACGACCCGCTTTTTATCCCCAAGGGCTTTGATAAAACACTTGCCGAGGTAAGTGAAGAGGAAAAGAATAAGATAAGTCACAGAAGAAATGCACTTGATGCGCTTTTGAAAAAACTTTGATTTGAGGCAGTATTATGGAAGAACTCTTTTCTGTAATTGAAATGATAGGACTTGTTTCCTTTGTTATATCCGGTGCTATGATAGCCATAGACAGTGGGGCAGATATTTTCGGTGTTGTATTTTTGGCAATTATAACTACCTTTGGCGGTGGTATAATGCGTGATATGATGCTTAACACTACGCCACTTTTCTTTACCAGTTATCTTGAGGTATGCATCGCTATTGCCGTTGCAATACTCACCTTTGTTGTAGCATATATATTCAAGCAGGCATTTAGGGAGAATGAGGCGAGAGTAAAGACTGTAAATAACGTCTTTGACGCCATAGGACTTGGCGTATATGCGGTGTACGGTGTCCAGGTGTGTCTTGATGCAGGGCAGGACGGTATCTTCGTTTGCCTGATAATGGGTCTTATCACCGCCGTGGGCGGAGGTATTACACGTGACCTTATCATAGGTGACTTGCCTCTTATCCTGCGCAAGCGTGTGTATGCTCTTGCGGCAATTGCAGGCTCACTTACTTATTACATTCTTTATGTGCTTTCTGTTTTCCCACCCCTTGGTATGCTTATTGGTGTAGCGGTTACATTTATTATCCGTATGCTTGCCACCGCGTTTAAATGGAATTTACCAAGAATAACCTTTGATGATAATAGAGAAATAAAGTAAAATATAAGTACTAAAATAATAAAAAAATATTTTTCAAAAAGGTATTTACTTTTTAAAGGAAATGTGTTATAGTATATGCGTATGCCCATTACTTGGTATAGCGTATGACCCTGCTCTGCGATTGGATTTACCGTCGCATAGTTTGCGTATTCACCCGCGCTGTACTCGGTTTTAGGATAAATAATTTTTAGAAAGGTGAAGAAAAATGATTTCAAAGGAAACAAAGACCGCCCTCATTGAAACCTACAAGATCAATGAGAGAGACACAGGTTCTCCCGAGGTTCAGGTTGCTATTCTTACTGACAGAATCAACACTCTTACTGAGCACATGAAGAAGAACCCTAAGGACTTCCACTCACAGAGAGGTCTTACCAAGATGGTAGGTCACAGAAAAAATCTTCTCGGTTATCTTGCAAAGAAGGATATCGAGAGATACAGAGCAATCATTAAGAAGCTCGGTCTCAGAAAGTAATTTTACTTTTTGGTACCCCTTCGTAGAACGGGAACGGACTTTAATTTCGTTCCCGTTTCTTGCGAAAGGACAATTTTAAGAAAACAACAATAATTTTATAAAATCGGACAAGCATTGGAAGTAGCAGTTAAATATGCATTCAAATGCCTATAAAGGTTTACATTTGAGTTTATATTTAAGTGCTATGTCTGGGCTGGTCCGAAAAAAGGAGAAAATAAAATGGTAGAAAATTTCAAAACCTTTGACTCCTATAAGGAGTACACCTACACCCTCGCAGGCAGACCCTTAGTTGTTAAGACAGGTAAGGTTGCAGGCCTTGCAAACGGCTCTGTAATAATCCAGTACGGCGAGAC
>JAZOLZ010000030.1:0-98058 GCA_045653505.1 Eubacteriales bacterium
GCAGTATTTCACTTAAAAAAAGCAATGGCTACGTATGGTGTTGATTAGGATAAATTGCGAAAGACAAGGCGCACCGCAGAAAGCAAAGCGAAGGCGTATTTTCATACGTCGAGCTGCTTTCGAGGGGCAACGCAGTATTTCACAATTTATACAATCAACATTATACAATCAACATCGCGTCGCCGAATGAGAAGAACCTATACTCTTCCTCTACCGCCTTTTTATAGGCATCAAGCACAAAGTCTTTGCCGGCGAGGGCGCTGACTAGCATTATCAGGGTGCTCTCGGGCAGGTGGAAGTTGGTTATAAGTGCATCTACTGCTTTGAAGGTGTAGCCGGGATAGATAAAGATGCCTGTCTCACCGTTTATTGCGTGAGTTTGTCCGTTTTCATCTGTTACGCTCTCAAGCACTCTTGCGCTTGTGGTGCCTACGGCTATTATCCTGCCGCCGTCTTTACGTGTCTGATTTATTTTTTGCGCAACCTCATCCGATATGAAGAAATACTCACCGTGCATAAGGTGCTCTTTGATTTTATCAACCTTAACGGGTCTGAAGGTGCCAAGGCCGACGTGCAGAGTTACCTCACCGTACGAAACGCCCTTTGCCTTGATTTTTTCAATCAGTTCGGGAGTAAAGTGCAGTCCTGCTGTAGGCGCTGCCGCAGAGCCCTCAGATTTAGCATAGACGGTCTGGTAATCGTCCTTATTTTCAAGGCGCTTTGTAATGTACGGGGGCAGTGGCATATTGCCAACCTCGTCAAGCACGGCATAAATGCTGTCATACCTTGATTTATCATAATCAAAACTTACAACTCTGTTGCCGCCCTCGATTATATCGGTGACAGTTGCCGTAAGGATACCGCCAAAATCAAATGAGGCGCCAACCTTTGCGCGCTTACCGGGGCGCACGAGCGTTTCCCATCTGCCATCCTCAAGCATACGCAAAAGCAGCAGTTCCATATCAGCGCCGGTCTTTTTTGTCTTACCTAAAAGGCGCGCAGGGATAACCTTTGATGAATTTACCACAAGCATATCACCAGGATTAAGGTAATCTATAATATCCGAGAAAATTTTGTGCTCTATCTCTTTTTTTGCGCGGTCAAGCACCATAAGGCGGCACTTGTCACGTACAGGTGAGGGAGACTGCGCAATAAGAGCCTCGGGCAGGTCAAAATAAAAATCACTTGCCAAAAGCTCGGTATCAATTCTGTCATTTACAATAAGGGTCTTTTTTTCTTCCATTTAAACTCCAAACCAAATACAAAAAAATTCATATAATATAAGTAGGGCGGTATATTGCCCTAAAATATATATACTTATTAAGAGTATTATACACCAAGTGGGATAACTTTTCAAGGGTATTGACGATAAAATGAAAAAGCAACTGATTTTTAAAGGTGTGGGCACTGCCCTGATTACGCCGTTTAAGGACGGCAAAATCGATTACTTTGGCCTTGAGAAAATTATAGACGCGCAACTTGAGGCAAAAATTGACGCTATTATCGTTGGTGGCACAACGGGCGAGGTAGCGACGCTTGACGATAGCGAAAGATATGAGTTATATAAGACGGCAAAGGGCCTTATCGGTAATAAAAGCAAACTTATCCTCGGCGTTGGAACAAACGACACAAAAAACGCCGTAAGACACACCGAGATGGCTGAGAAGATAGGTTGTGACGGCCTTTTATGTGTAACGCCGTATTACAACAAAGGCACAGATAGGGGCATTACAGAGCATTATGAAAAAATTGCCGACGCCACAACCCTGCCCATTATACTGTACAACGTGCCAAGCCGTACCGGAGTTAACTTATCGGAGAGCATTATAAAAAGGCTTTCAGAAAAAGAAAATATTGTAGGCATAAAGGAAGCATCCGATGTCTTTACAAGGTTTGCCGCACTTGCCGCATACGGGGATAGGCTATGGTTATACTCGGGCGAGGACAGCCTTATCTATCCTACCTTATCAATCGGTGGTGTGGGAGTAATATCCGTAGCCTCAAACGCACTACCAAAAAAGATATGTGAAATATGCACCTCGTTCTTTATGGGGGATAGCGCAAAGGCGCAGAGCCTACAGGAAAAATACAAGCCGTTTATGAAGGCACTGTTTTTAGAGACCAACCCTGCGCCCATTAAAGCGGTAATGAGTGAACTGTACGGCATAAGTAACGAATTAAGACTGCCGATGTCGAGCGTAAATAAAAACACAAAAGAGGCGGTTTTAAGAGAATTAAGAGCGATTTTGTAAACAATGGTTTGTTTTTAAGAAAAAACAGAGCGGATTTTTTATCCGCTCTGCTTTGATATTTATTGTATATCAGAAAATTTTAATGTTGTTACAGTCTATAACCTCAGTATAGATATCGGGGTCTGCCAAAAGGCATATACTCTCATAAAATCTTGTAACGGGCTGCTCGGTAAAGAAGTGCGATGCCTCGATAAGATTTATGCCCATCTCCTCTGCGGCAATCATTGTGTTGTATCCTATCCTGCCGCTTACAAAGGTATCTGCTCCTGCCGCTATTGCCGCATCTATAAAGTCCTTACCGTCACCGCCGCAAACCGCTACACGGCTGACTGTGTTATATGCATCAGACACAAGCACCATAGGCGCGCCAAGGCGTATTTTGATGTTTGCCGCAAAGTCCTCAAGCGAACTTTCAGCATCAAGATTACCTATCCTTGCCAAACCGCCATTCTCTCCAAGGCGTTCAACATTTTCAAGACCGCAAAGTTCTGCAAGGATATCGTTTACACCGCCATCCACCCTATCTGCCCTGGTGTGGAATGAGAATACCGAAATGCCGCTTGTTATGAGTTTAATAAGTTTTCTCGGTACACCACTGTCCTCAGTAATGGATTTTATGGGACGGAAGATAATCGGATGATGAGAGATAATAAGGTCAAAGTTTTTGCTCACCGCATAATCAACGACCTCCTCGGTAACGTCAAGGGTCAAAAGCACACGCTTTACCTCGGTGTCCGAGTCGGGCGCGCACATAAGTCCGTCATTGTCCCAGCTCTCAGAAAGATCCTTGGGTATTCTTTTTTCAAATATAGAATAAAGTTGTTTTACAGTCATTATTTTTCTCCAAATAATTTTTCTTTGGCAAGGGTTATAAGCGCACCCGTTTTCTCATCGCTCTGCCCTGCGCTGCTCTTACCTAGATAGATGCGCTCAAGCGAGTTAAGAATGTTTTTTGCATACTCGCACGCATCGGGATTATGCTCTACCGTATCACTATCAAGAGTGCCGAAATGGGCAAAATAATCATCCGACTTTTTGAGTCGCCCCGAAAACGACACAAGCATTGTAACGTAGCACAGGCCCTTTGATTTTACGTAGTCCTCTTTTATTATGTAAAAGCCCTCGCTAAGGAGGAATTCTCGCAAAATATTAGCGCGCGACATGGGCTGCAGGATAAGATTTATCCCCTCATCCTTTACAAAGGGTGCCGCCTTGATTATATCCCTTATAAGTTCACCGCCCATACCGCATATTGCGATATCCGTAAGAGGAGTAGAGTCAAGACCCGAAAGACCGTCTGTAAGGACGAGCCTTGCCTTATCGATAAGGCCGTTTGCAATAAGATTTTCTTTTGCTGATTTTAAAGGCCCCTCGTTTATATCAGCGCACACCGCGCTCTTTATCCTGCCCTCTTTAAGTAAAAAAATAGGCAGGTATGCGTGATCTGTGCCTATATCAGCAAACAGCGCATCCTGCCTTACAAAGCCGGCGCAGGACAAAAGTCTTTTGTCTAAAGTCAGCCTCATTTTGATGCAAGATAGTCGTTTATCTTTTTAACGAGCGTATCAGCGTCTGTACCGTGCACCATACAAGCCTCAGCAATAGACTCGCCTCTTGAATGGGGGCAACCAAGACAGTGCATGCCTATCTCAAAGAAAAAGCGCGCTGTCTCTACGTCATAGTCAAGAATATCACCGATGAGGGTATCTTTTGTTACGTTCATTTTTTATATCCTTTCAAAACGTTTTTTACTGAAAACAGTATACTATAAGCCGCACAAAAAATCAAGTATTTTATATATTTTTATTCCGAGCACAACTTTTTTATAATTGCCTATTTACTTTTAGGCCGCTTTGTGGTAAAATACTTTAGATAATTTTACCCACTTAGGAGGATTTTATGATAGTTGCGCTTGATGAGGCAAAAAGAAAACTTACCGAACTGCGTGATACCGTAAAAGAACTTGGTTTACAGTTAAGAATTGAAGAGGCTAAGGAGAGATGCGCTGACCTTGAAAGAGAAACGATGGTTGAAAACTTCTGGGCAGATGCGGAAAAATCTTCAAAAAAACTCCAGGAAATAAAGCAACTTAAGACCTCTTACGAAAGTTATGAGGATCTGTGCCAGCGCCTTGAGGACGCATACACACTCTGCGAGATGGCTATTGAGGCAAACGATGAGGACAGTGTTGAGGAAGTACTGACCGAGACAGAGTTTATTGAAAACGAGGCTGAAAGAAAGCGCATTGAGGTGCTCCTCTCAGGCCCTTACGATAAGAATAACGCCATCCTCTCCCTCCACCCCGGTGCAGGCGGTACCGAGGCGCAGGACTGGGCATCAATGCTCTACCGTATGTATACGCGTTGGGGCGATGCGCACGGCTTTAACGTAAAACTTGTCGACTGGCTTGACGGTGATGAGGCAGGTATTAAATCGGCTACGATAATGATAGAGGGTATGAACGCCTACGGATACCTTAAGAGTGAAAACGGCGTACACAGACTTGTGCGTGTATCCCCCTTTGACTCCTCGGGAAGAAGACATACATCCTTTGCATCGGTAGAGGTATTGCCCGAGTTTAACGATGACGACTCTATTACCCTTAAGGATGAGGACCTTGAAATTACTGCGCACCGTTCAAGCGGCGCGGGCGGTCAGCACATCAACAAGACAGACTCTGCTATACGTATCGTGCATAAGCCCACGGGTATAGTAGTAGGCTGCCAGACAGAGAGAAGCCAGTTACAGAACAAGGAAACGGCTATCAAGATGCTTAAGGCAAAGCTGCTTGAAATCAAAATGCGTGAAAAGCTTGAGAGAATTGAGGATATCACGGGTAACAAGGCCAATATCGAATGGGGCAGCCAGATACGCAGTTACGTATTTATGCCTTATACTCTTGCTAAGGATACAAGAACCGGCTTTGAAAACGGCAATATCGACGCGGTTATGGACGGCGATATCGACGGCTTTATCAATGCTTATCTCAAATACCTTTCTGCAAAAGAAAATCAGTAACAAAAAAACGGCGTCCGAAAAGGATGCCGTTTTCTTATTCACAATATTCTTTTATTAATCAAGAGAAGAAAGAATTTCTTTAAGTCTTTCTTTGTCAATTTTCTTTTTATTTGCCTTCATCGTAACGGTGAGATTTTTCTCTTTGAAAATGGCTCTTGCCGCATCCAAAATATCACTTGGCATTACCGACTTATATGCCGCTATCCTATCTTCAAGCGAGGCGTAGCCAAGGTCCATAATATGATTATCGTAGGCAAAGGTAAAGTTAAGATCCCTCGGGTCATCAAGGAGCATATAGGCATTATCGGTATACGCCGACTTCATACATTCGCTTTCAGTCAGCATCTCGCTCTTTAAGGAGTTAAGAATAGAAACTATAACCTCAAAAGCCTTATAGATATCCTTTTCCTTTACCTCAAAGGTAAAGTACAGAACACCTATATTTTTATACCTCTCAACAGTACCGACAGTGTCGTATAAAAGGCCGCGCTTTTCACTGAGCTCGATAAAGAATTTTGAGTTATATCCCGTAAGCAGTATATCGTAAAGTAAATCAAGTGTAGGTACGTTTACTTTTGATAAATCAATGTCAAATGTAAATCTTACTTCACAAAAACGCTCGTTTTTGATATATATCTCGCTCTTGCGATTGCCAAATCCCTCCGGTATAGGCGCGATATTTGAGTTTGCAAGGCCAGATGAAAATGCGTATTTTTCAATCGCCTCTTTTAAGGACAAAATATCACTATTCTCAAAATTGCCGCTGACGTAAAAGAAAATATTGTCCTTTGCAAAAATCTTTTGTCTGTATTCTTCAAGCGCCCTTACGCCTATTTTATTAAGTGTGTTTGCCCTGCCGACAATTGAATGAGAAAGAGAAGTTTTGTTCCACACAATATCGGTGGTAAAGGTGGAAAGAGAGGTCTTGTCGTTTGACTCCCTTATCTCAGCCTTTACTCTGCCGCGCTCGGAATCAAGCTCTGTCTTATCAAGGGCAAGGGGGCAGAAGAGTTTTGTTATAAAATCTCTTGCGATAGAAAAATTGCACTTAGCGCCGCTGAGATAAAACTGCACCATCTCGCTATAGGTGGAGGCATTGTACTCAATGCCGTATTTATCTAAGGTAGAATACATTTTGCCATCCATAAGTTTGTTGATATTACGGATAAGGGCGTGCTCAAGAAAATGGGTTATGCCGTTTTGTGAAGTTATCTCGTACATAACACCGCTTTTGACAAAAAGGGATATAAAGAAGGAATGCACGTTTTCATTTTTATATGAATAAATCTTAATGCCGTTGTCGGTGACCGTAAGTTTTTCCATTTTATCCCTCCCTTTTCTTAGTATTTAGATTATACACTTAAAAACAAGTAAAGTCAATAAGGGTTTGTTGACATTCAAATTATTTTGGTGTATAATTACTAGGGTTTGACAAGAGAGAATATTACGAACCCATTTTGAAGAGGCAAATTCTTTAAAATCAAGAGAGAACTCTAAAGCCTTGAAAGGAGATTATTATGCTGCCCGAACAATTTAAAAGCCGTATGATCTGCCTTTTGGGTAACGAGGAGGCAGAAAGACTGTTTTATGCCCTAAGCGAGGAAGAAGAAACCAAAGCCATACGAATAAACAGTTTTAAAGAAAATAAGGAAAATTTACTTAAAGGTATAAGCCGCAAGGTAGAAGAGATCCCCTACTGTGAAAATGGCTTTTACATTGACGACTTTGTAGGCATAGGCAATACCCCCTGCCATCACGCAGGTAAGATCTACGTGCAGGACCCGGGCGCCATGAGTGCTGTTGAGGCTGTACCGATAAAGGCTGGCTTTAAGATACTTGATATGTGCGCCGCCCCGGGAGGCAAATCAACTCAGGCTATCGCAAAGGCCGGTGAAAGCGGATTTATCATAGCAAACGAGTACGTACCGAAAAGAGCAAAACTCTTAGTGCAGAATTTTGAAAGGCTGGGTATCAAAAACTCTATTGTAACAAGCCTTGATACAAAAGAGTTTAAGAATATGTTTAAATCCTATTTTGACCTGGTTATTCTCGATGCGCCCTGCAGCGGTGAGGGTATGTTCCGTAAAAGCGAGGCCGCCCTTAGCGAATGGAGCATTGATAACGTAATTCTGTGTCAAAAAAGGCAAAGAGAAATTATAGAAAATGCAGTGCCTCTTGTCAAGGACGGAGGATATCTCCTATATTCAACCTGCACATTTTCTAAGGAAGAAAACGAAGATATCGTTGCAAGTCTTTTACAGGAACATAGCGAGTTTAGCCTCGTATATGTAAATGATACTTTGCAAAAACACACAAAATCAGGTATTTCATCCGATGTATTAAAAGAGGATGATGCAAAGAAATGCAGGAGATTTTATCCGCACATTGCAAAGGGTGAGGGGCAGTTTTTTGCTCTGTTTAAAAAGACGGATGAGGGCGCTTTACCAAAGATACTCTTTAAGGACAGCGCAGTAGAGCTTAGGCGCGACGAGGCAGAGGCAGTCAAAGACTTTTTCAAAAAAAATCTTTTCAAATACGATGATCTTACCGTTAAAAGGGTTGGCGAGAATATTGTTGTATTTACTACGTATCATCCCGTGCCAAAGGCTAGCGTATTTATGTCGGGCACACTGCTCGGTGAGATAAAAAAGAATATTCTCTTCCCCTCGCACAACTTCTTCTCAAGCTTTGGCGAGCGCTTTATAAGACAAATCAATCTTACAAAAAGCGACAAGAGAAGTGAGGAGTATTTAAGAGGCAACGAGATAGAAAACACGGAGGCCATCGACGGCGGCTGGTGTGCAGTGCTATATGAGGGCTCACCTCTCGGTGGCGGCAAGGCAGTTGAACAAAGAATTAAAAATCACTATCCAAAGGGCTTAAGGCTACTTGGCAATTACAGCAAATTATAATAAATTACAGATAAAGGAAAAAGAAAAAATGGAAAAGAAAATTTTAGCAACAGTAGGCGGCCAGCCTATAACAAGCGAGGACGTAGAAAACTTTCTCGCAACACTTGGCCAAAGAGCCGCAATGTATCGCTCACCTGAGGGAATGAAGGCAGTGCTTACCCAGGTAATAAGCAACAAACTCTTGCTCCTTGACGCTAAGAGAAACCTTTTTGAAGCAGAGCCCGCTTTCAGAGAGGAACTTAACAGAGTAAAGGACAATCTGCTTACAAGTTATGCGACAGAAAAGGTTATCGGCCATATTACTTGCACCGATGCCGAGGTAGAAAAGTACTATGAGGATAATAAGGATCGCCTTGCCTCAGGTGAGACGGTTAATGCAAGCCATATCCTTGTAAAGGATGAGGATGAGGCAAAAAGAATACTTGCTGATATAAATGCCGGCAATATCTCATTTGAGGATGCGGCAATGCAGTATTCCAGCTGCCCTTCTAAGGAAAACGGCGGTAACCTCGGTGAATTTGGCAAGGGACAGATGGTACCCGAGTTTGAAGATGCGGCATTTAATATGGAAGTAGGTTCTATAAGTGAGCCTGTAAAGACAAGCTTTGGTTACCATATTATCAAACTCATCGAAAAAAATGAGTCAAAAACACCCGAGCTTAGTGAGGTAAAGGAACAGCTTAAGCAGATGGTT
This sequence comes from Eubacteriales bacterium, assembly GCA_045653505.1. Lineage (GTDB taxonomy): Bacteria > Bacillota > Clostridia > Oscillospirales > CAG-272 > UBA1740. The sequence goes on from JAZOLZ010000030.1 coordinate 8,877, forward strand.
GTTACAGAAAAGCAGCAAAAGGCATACGAGAGCAAAATAAATCAGCTCAAGATCATGTACCCTGTTGACTTTAACTAAAAATATAAATAAAAATTGCTCGGTTATCCGTTTGTCGGATAACCGAGCATTTTTATTTTGCTTTGCGCAGGGACAACGATGTTTATTTTTTTATATTTTACCACTCATTTTTGCCACTTTTATTAAAAATACTACCATTTTTATGTTTTTTAAAAAACACAGAAAAGCATCCTCAAAAGCGCTTTATATTAAAGAGAGTGCCTTTAAATTTTATAGTGCCTTATTCGGATATAATACGGTAAAGTTCATCTGTATTATCTGCAAGGTATTCTGCTCCGGCAAGAACAAGACTCTCGCGTGAGCGAAAGCCCCAACTGACACCGACGGTTTTAAAAAGATGCGCGTTTTTGCCGGATATTATGTCAACGTCGCTGTCGCCCACATATATTACCTCTTTGGTATTTACGCCGAGCGCATTGATAATGCGCTCCATGGCCAAGGGATGTGGCTTTACCGGTACACCTTCTGTCTGGCCCATCACCTCATCAAAGAGTTTATCGCCAAAAATAGCGCTTACCGTCTTTTTAACGATTTTTTCCTGCTTGTTTGAAATTATGCCTAAAAGATAGCCCTCACTCTTTAATTTTAAGAGCAGTTCATTTACACCGTCATATGCGGTGGTGAGATGGTCAGGGGATGCGTTATAGAGATCATCATATAATTTAAACACCTTATTAAAAAGCGGCTCACTATACTCCTTACCAAGAGCGCGCTCTACCAGTTTTTTAGGGCCGTTGCCGACAAAGGCGCGCGTCATATCAGGAGTTGTGTTTTTTAAGTTAAATTCACTAAGGGCGATATTCAAAAAATGATCTATAGTATTAAGTGTATTAAGCAAGGTACCGTCAAGGTCAAAAATTACCGCTTTTTTCATATCACCCTCCATTTTTTTATAGTTTAAGGCGCCGATATTTTAACCTGCGGCGCCTTTTATTTTTTCTTTGTGTTTTTAAATCAAACCCTTAAAGTTTCTTCATTTTAGCAAAGGTTGCCATAAGTTTTTTGGTGTTGCCACTGTCAAACTTAACCTCATAAAGCACGTCGCCGCCCATATCGCGCGAGGATAAAATTGTACCCTCACCAAACATATTGTGTGAAACGCGCGTACCTACAGCAAAGCGCTCTATACCGTAATTTTGCGCACTTTTATTTGCTTTTGGAGTGTTAGCGACGGCGGAATTACGAGAATCGTTGTAATAAGCTCTGCGCTTTTCCATCTCAGACTGTCTGCGCTTATACTCACTGTATCTGCCGTAATCATCCTCACTGTCATCCCTTACACGGCTGTAGGTCTGTGTCCTGCCACTGTAACCCGGCAGGCCGTAATCTGTGCCGTAAGAACTGCCCTGATAGGAGCCTACGGGGTTGCGCCTTGCATACCTTTCTCCATAACTTGATGCTGCCCTGACCTCTTCTATATCAAGAAGATTATCGGGTATCTCAGCCTTTATAAATCTGGTCAAGGGATAACTGTTACTCTTGCCGTACATCATCCTGCTCCTTGTATGAGTAACGTAGAGTTTATCCTTTGCACGGGTTATTGCAACGTAGGCAAGCCTGCGCTCCTCTGCCATATCATCATCGCTCTCTATGTTGGAAAGAGATGGGAAGATGCCCTCCTCTGCTCCCGCAAGAAATACTGTGGGGAACTCAAGTCCCTTTGCCGAATGTATGGTCATAAGAACAACGGCATCGGTATTCTCATCATATTTATCAACGTCACTGACTAGAGAAATTTCTTCAAGATATCCTACAAGATTTGGCTCGATATCCTCGTTTTCACAGCGCTTTTCATATTCTATAGCGCCCGAGACAAGTTCCTTGATAGCATCTATCCTGCCCTCGCTCTCAAAGGTTGCCTCAGCCAAAAGCATCTGATGATATCCACTCTCCTCAAAAACTCTCTCTATCAAAGAGGATGGCGGCATCTCTGTGCTGTATACCTTAAACCTCTCAATAAGTGAGACAAACGAGAGCAGTTTATCTGCGCTCTTTGAAAGCGCAACGTACTCGTTGGCATTAGCCATTACCTCATAAAGCCCCTTATCAAGCGTTGCGGCAATCTCCACAGCCGCCGCTACGGTAGCATCACCTATCTTGCGCTTAGGCTCGTTTATGATACGCCTGAGCCTTAAGGTATCACCCTGATTGAGGATAACGAAAAGATATGCAAGCATATCCTTGATTTCTTTTCTGTCATAGAACTTCATGGAGCCAAGCACCCTATAGGGTACACCGCTTTTTGCAAAGGTAGTCTCAAGTGAACGGGCAAGTTCGTTTACACGGTAAAGTATCGCATAATCCGAATATTTTTTGCCACGCTCTATCCCCTTTGCTATCTCGCTTATAATGTACTTGCCCTCATCGTTCTGATCATAGGCAAGGTGCACCGTTATCTTATCTCCCATACCCTTATCGCACCAAAGCGACTTCGAGTGACGGGCACGGTTTCTTTTTATAACGCCGTTTGCCGCATCGAGAATAGTCTTTGTCGAGCGGTAATTTTGCTCCAGTTTTACTACGTGTGCCTCGGGGTAGGTCTTATCAAAATTAAGGATGTTTTCTACCGTAGCACCTCTGAAGCGGTAAATACTCTGGTCATCATCACCAACGACCATTATGTTGTTTTTTGCGCTTGAAAGTAAACTTGTGAGTACAAATTGGGCATAATTTGTGTCCTGATACTCATCGACCAAAACATACTTGAACTTTCTTTTGTAGTATTCAAGCACGTCGCTTTCGGTATTTAAAAGCTGTACTGTCTTCATAATAATGTCATCAAAATCGACCGCATTATTCTCAAGCAGCTTTTGATCGTAAAGAGTATGTACTCTCTTTATCTCGTTTATTATTTTTATATTAGCGCCGCCCTTAAGACAGTCAAGATAATACTCCTCGGCAGTTAAAAGATTGTCCTTTGCAGCGCTTATTGCATTTCCAACGCTCTTAACCGAGAGCAGTTTATCGCTTATTCCAAGTTCCTTCATACAAAGGGTGATAAGCCTCTTTTTGTCGTCTGTATCGTATATGGAAAAGCCCTCGCGGTAACCAAGCCTATCACCGTATCTGCGCAAAATTTTCACACAAATGGAGTGGAAGGTGCCACTCCAGATATCGTTTGCATTTATATCAGCAGGCAGAGTCGTGGCAAGGCGGTCCTTAATCTCTCTTGCCGCCTTATTGGTAAAGGTAAAGGCAAGAACGTTCCAAGCAGATACCGGCTCAGCGCAAAGGGAGTCAAGGAGCTGGGCAATATCCTCTTTATCAAAATGCACCGCATCTTCAAGAGCAAGAACGCAGTCCTCATCAAGACCCTCGGGGATACGCTCGGAGTGATAAGCATTACCGTATCTTATGATATGGCCGATACGGTTTACAAGCACGGTGGTCTTACCGCTGCCTGCGCCCGCAAGCACCAAAAGCGGTCCCTCAACACTGAGCACCGCCTCTATTTGCATATCATTGAGTTTATCCTTGTAAAGGAGTTCAAAAAGCCTTTTTTTCGCCTCTTGGTAGCGATTTATAAGATTTTGCATTAAAACCGTTTACCTCATTAAAAAGTTCTTTGGGGTTGGTGGTAAAAATTACGAGACAACATTTTGAAGGATTGACATTTTTTTAACTCAAAAATGCCTAAAGCAAAGCATTTTCAGGTATTTTTTCTATCCTTTTCCTAAGTCTGTCTATACAAAAGTTTTCCACATCGATAAAAGTTTTCCACAATTTTCAAATTGTCGATTTTTAATTTCAAAGCACGAAAAAGCACGAATTTATGTAGATTTTGGAGCTTGGAACTTTTTGGAAAGCGAGTTTTCCACAGTTTTCGTTGTGGGTTTTGTGGAAAACACGACTTTTTATAAAAACTTCACTTTTCCGTTTTTTGACTGTTTTTCCTGCTTAAATTCAAGATTTACGCCTTTTTTGATGCTTTTTAATTCTGCTTGTATTTTTCTTAAAATTGCCTTCGTATTTTTTACGAATATTTATTTTTTCTTACGATTTTGTGTATATTTATTTGTAGATTTTTTGACTGTTTTGTCAGTCTTTTTTGTTGCCTTTTCACTAAAATTGTCAGCTTCCTTCAAAATTCTCAGCGCATCGGAACCAAATATGCGTTCAAGTTTTGATTTCTTTTTTTCCTTAGCGCTAAGTACGGGCTGATAGAATTTATTGTTATTTTGCTTTACGGCGTTTGATTTTGACGTTTTATTAGTCTTAGCCACCGATTTTGAATTACCCTTTGATTTTGAGTGAGCCTTTGGCACATACTGAGTACTGCCCCCGCTTTTACCAAACGCAGGGCGCACAAGACACTCACTGCCAAAGCCTATAAGATCCTCTCTGCCCGCCTTGGCAAGAGCCTCTCTTACAAGGTTAGCGTTCTCGGGCTTTGCAAACTGTAAAAGCGCGCGCTGAAGTTGTTTTTCACGGTAGTCGGTGGTAACCTCCACCCTCTTGCCTGTCATCGGATGGATGCCGGTATAGTACATTACGGTAGAGATGGTGCCGGGGGTCGGATAAAAGTCCTGCACCTGCTCCGGCATATAGCCAAATTTTTTAAGCCAGAGCGCCATTTCAACCGCATCCTTAAGCGTTGCACCCGGGTGGCTTGACATAAGGTACGGTACAAGATACTGCTCAAGTCCTGCTTTATCGCAAAGGGCAAAATACTTGTCCTTGAATTTTTCATAAACCTCAATAGGCGGCTTACCCATCATAGCGAGCGCATTATTTGAACAGTGCTCGGGCGCAACCTTAAGCTGCCCCGATACGTGCTTTTCAACAAGCTGCTTAAAGAAACTGTCATCCTTATCGTACATAAGATAGTCAAAGCGGATACCCGAGCGTACAAACACCTTTTTGATTTTAGGCAGCGCCGCTATTTCTCTTAGCATATGGGCGTACTCACTATGGTCTACCTCAAGATTTTTACACGGTGTGGGAGAAAGGCATTTACGGTTTGGACAAACACCCGACGTTAACTGCTTTTTGCAAGACGGATAACGGAAGTTTGCCGTAGGGCCGCCAACGTCATTGATATATCCCTTAAAATCGGGATATGCCGTAAGTGTCCTTGCCTCATCTATAACGCTCTTTTCACTGCGTGAGCGCACCTGACGTCCCTGGTGGAAAGCAATTGCACAGAAGTTGCAGGCACCAAAGCAGCCGCGGTTATGTGTGATGGAGAACTTGACCTCGCTTATAGCAGGCACGCCTCCGAGTTCATCGTAATCGGGGTGCCACTGCCTTGTATACGGCAAGGAATACACCCAATCGAGTTCTTCTCTCTCAAGAGGTGGCATAGGGGGATTACACACAAGTTTTTTATCCCCGTAAAGCTCAACTATAGCCTTACCGCTGACTGCGTCGGCATTCTTATACTGAAAAGCAAAGGCCTTTGCGTAAGCCTCCTTATCGCTCTTAAGAGAGTCGTAATCACCGCACTCGATAAAGTCATAAAAGACCTTATCGTCACTCTTAGCCAAAAAGGCTGTGCCGCGCACGTCACGTATCTTTTTAATCGGTATACCGCGATCAAGCAGTTCTGCAAGACGGATAAGAATATTCTCACCCATACCGTAGGTGAGTATGTCGGCACGGGAATCGACAAGAATACTGCGACGCACCCTGTCCTCCCAATAATCGTAATGAGCAAAGCGCCTGAGCGATGCCTCAAGACCGCCGATGATGATAGGCACATCCCCGTACGCCTCTCTTATCCTGTTACAGTAAACAACAACAGCACGGTCGGGGCGCTTACCCATTTTACCGCCTGCGCTGTAGTAATCGTAGGAGCGCTTTTTCTTTGATACGGTATAGTGCGCTACCATAGAGTCTATATTGCCGCCAGTTACCAAAAAACCAAGACGGGGTCTGCCAAAGCGTTTGAAATCTGCAGTCGACTTATAGTCGGGCTGGCTGAGTATTGCAACCTTGTAGCCCTTTGCCTCAAGCACTCTGCCTATTATAGCAACGCCAAAGGACGGGTGGTCCACGTAAGAATCACCCGTCACGTATACAAAATCAACGTCTGCCCAGCCGCGCTCTTTTACATCTTTTGCGGTAGTAGGCAAAAAATCAAGTCTATTGTTCATATCACACCACAATTTTGGTAGTATTTATGCGTTTTTGTGCTTTTTAGTTTACAAAATAGCCATTATTTAAATAGTAAACGTAGCAAGATCTACTTCACTCTGCTCACCGTTTTCCATATTACGGAGTTGTGCCTTGCCTGCATCAATCTCGCTATCGCCTATGATGAGAGTATACTTTGCGCCGATCTTGTTGGCATACTTCATCTGTGCCTTAAGGCTCCTTGTGATTATATCACTCTCTGCATACTTGCCCTCACCTCTTAGGCGCGCAACTATACCAAGAGCGGCAATCTGCGCACGCTGACCTAAAGCGGCGATATAGAGAAGGGGCTTTTTGCTCTCAATATTATCAAGGCCCGCCTCCTGCATTGCAAGAATAATTCTTGTAAGACCCATACCAAAGCCAATGCCCGAAAGATTAGGGCCACCAAGAGACTCTACAAGGCCGTCGTATCTGCCGCCGCCACACACAGTGGACTGAGCGCCGATGCCCTCGGCAATAAATTCAAATACAGTGCCGGTATAGTAATCAAGACCTCTTACGATCTTGGGATCCTCGATATATTCAATTCCCATTGCGTCAAGCGCAAGTTTAAGGGTATTATACTTTCCAAGACAACCTTCACAAAGATGCTCGGTGGTCTTAGGCGCTACGTCTGCGTGCTTTTTACACTCGGGATTTTTGCAGTCAAGGATACGCAAAGGGTTCTTTACAAGGCGTCCCTTACAGGTATCGCAAAGACTGTCCTTTCTATTTTCAAAATACTCGCTGAGCGCCGCTCTGTAATCGGGTCTGCAGCACTTACAGCCTATTGAATTTATGTGGAGTTTAACGTTTTTAAGACCGAGCCTTTTGATTACTCTGTCGGCAAGGGCGATTGAGGTTGCGTCTGCCATAGGGCTGTCCGAACCAAACATCTCGGTACCAAACTGGAAGAACTCACGGCTACGGCCTGCCTGCGGTTTTTCATGACGGAAGCAGGACATAATATAGTAATACTTAAGGGGCATAGCATCAGTGCATCTGCCGTTTTCAATAAGCGCTCTTACAACCGAGGCAGTACCCTCAGGTCTTAAGGATATCGACCTGCCCTCCTCTCTGTCATCAAAGGTATACATCTCCTTTTGTACAACGTCGGTAGTATCGCCAACGCCTCTTACAAAGAGTTCTGTATTTTCAAAGGTAGGAGTGCGTATCTCGCCAAAGCCGAAGTTCTCGGCCTCCTCTCTCATAATGCCCTCTATATATCTGAAAAGCGGTGTTTCTTCAGGCATTATATCCATCGTACCCTTTATCTTTTTAATCATTTTTATCTTCCTCGTTTTCTTTTATATCTTCTTTTTCGGCAAGCTCGATAAGTTCTGAAAATCTTGCATCATCGTCTATATAGCACAGCATACCGCACAGTGCCTCAAAGCCGGTTGCGTGGCGGTAATCTATTACACTCGCCCTTTTGGGCTTTGAAAGATGCTGTGAATTAAAAGCGCGCTTATAAACACTGTATTCATCCTCAGTAAGATGAGGCAGCATCCTTTTTACCAAAGAGGCCTGCGCCTCGCAGGTGACGTATGCCTTTGTCATCTCATTGAGCTCTCCCGTGCGCTCATATCCCTTATTTACAAGTTTTTTTCTTATATAAAGCGAATAGTATGCGTCCCCCAGATAAGCAAGCGCCATCGGTGAGGGCAGATCCTTTGCCAAAATTTTACCGTGCATAAATATCTCCGAATACGAACAGTTTGTCACATTACAGTATAACACACCCGCGCGCCAAAATCAAGTTATATAACAATAAATACTGTGATAAATAATAAAAATATTTTTATCTTTCTCTTGACCATGGCGACAGGTTCGTGTATAATTATTTTGTATAGGTATACCACGCACTTATTTAACAGAGAAAAAAGGAGATATATCTTGAGTGACTTTGGTTATATAGAGAAAAATCTAAAAAAAATTGAAGACACTATATCTCACCTTGCAAGCAAAATGGGTACTGCACCCGCAAGACTTATCCCGGTTACAAAAAGCGGGAGCGATGAGGAACTTTTGGCACTGTGTGCGCTGGGAGTTACCGATATAGCCGAGAACAGACCCGGCGAACTTAAGCGCCGTGGAGAGCTTATCAGGCAAAACGGCTTTAACGTAAGACTGCACGAGATAGGTAATTTACAGACCAACAAGGTAAAAATGATACTTGACGATATGTATCTTTTGCACTCCCTCTCAAGCGAAAGACTGGCAAGGGAGATTGAAAGGTGTGCGGCAAAGGCAGGCAAAAGAGTGGATGCCTTAATTGAGATAAACTCTGCAAAAGAGGAGCAAAAGGGCGGCTTTATGCCAAGGGATGCCGAGGCCTTTTTAGAAACGCTTAAAGACTATCCCCATATAAGAATAGTTGGTATGATGACTATGGGACCTGCCGATGAGGTAGGGGATGGGATACGCAAGTATTTTAAACTCACAAAGGCGCTGTTTGATAAGGCAAAGGAAAGCGGAAAATTTGACACGGATAGCCCGATACTCTCAATGGGTATGTCGGACAGTTATATAACGGCTATTGAAGAGGGTGCAAATCTTGTCCGCGTTGGAAGAGCAATATTTGATAAAGGAGATAATATAAATGTTTAAGGAATGGGCTGAAAAATTCAGAGAAAAGACCGGAGTTAAGGACGAGATCGAGTTCAAGAACTTTGCGGTAGAAACAGAGACTATATCACCCGAGCCGGAGGAGGAAGCTATTGCCAGTTCTGAGATCAAGGCAAGCTCCAAGGCTGTGGACAGTAATATTGAATTAAAGGTAGTTAATCCCAAGTCCTTTATGGAGGTAAGCACTATTGCTGACTATCTGCTTGAGGGTTGTACCGTAGTGCTTAACATTGAGGCGCTTGATAAACCCGAGGTTTTGCGCATGCTCGACTTCCTTAACGGTGTTACATACTCAAATGACGGCGAGATCAAAAAGGTGGCCTCAAACACCTATATCATCACACCTCACTACGTGGATATCGAGTAATTTTTAAGGATATAATATTTTGGAAATAGTATTTGCTGTACTTGCAAAAACGGTAAGCGTCTTTATAGACTTTATCGCTTTGGCAATGCTGATAAGGGCACTGCTTTCATTTTTTGTGCAGGACCCCGAAAGCAATCCTGTATTTATGTTTGTGGGCGTGGTTACGGAGATTGTGGTTACGCCTGTAAGATTTGTTATGTTTAAGTTAAATATAGGTCAGGATTCACCTATTGACTGGGCGTTTTTTGTGACCTATATTTTAATTTCAATTCTTGGCAGTATGCTGCCGATAATCTAGGAAGAATAAATGAAAAGATTAACTAAAAAGCAGATTTTAAGTTACGCTATAATAATTCTTGTCGGTATAGTGCTTGACCAGATAACAAAAATGCTTGCAGTCAAGTTTTTAATGCCGATTGACACCTTCCCCATAATCAAGGACGTTTTGCATCTGACCTATGCCGAGAATACGGGCATGGCATTTGGTCTTTTGAAGGATCAGAGATGGATATTTATAAGTGTATCAACCGTTGCCATAATCGGTATGTCGATATATCTTTTCCTTGGCAGATGCGAGAGCGAACTTGCGGCAATTTCACTTGCCGTTATAGTATCGGGCGGTCTTGGTAATATGATAGACCGTATATGCCTTGGATACGTAGTCGACTTTATTGATTTTACACTTATCGACTTTGCTATCTTTAACGTGGCAGACAGTTTTGTATGCGTAGGCGCAGGTATGCTTATCCTTGCGCTGATACTTGAAATGGTGGCGGAACAGAAAAAGACAAAAGACAAAAGTGAAGGGTGAAAATCCCTCCACCGTCAAGGACGGTCCCCCTCCCTTAAAGTTTTAAACGTTAAAGGAGGCAAAAGAGTGAAAAGAGGTGCGCGGATTGAATTATACGGCAAATGAATATGACAAGGGCGTGCGCCTTGATACACTTGTAGCAAAAATACTAAACACCTCGCGAAGCAGCGCGGCAAAGCTTATCGAGGACGAGGGAGTAAGCGTAAACGGTAAGGCGGCGCAAAAGAGGTATGAGGTAAAGGAAAACGACCTTATTGAAATCATTATGCCCGAGCCAAAGGAGTGCGAGGCAAGGGCTGAAAATATACCGCTTGACATTATCTACGAGGACGATGACGTACTTGTAATAAATAAAAAAAGCGGTATGGTAGTCCATCCCGCACCGGGAAACTATGAGGGTACGCTGGTAAATGCGCTACTCTATTATCTTAAGGACAACCTATCTACCATAGGCGGTGTTTTGCGCCCCGGAATAGTACACAGAATAGACAAGGATACAAGCGGACTTTTAGTGGTTGCTAAAAATGACGATGCGCACAGATTTTTGACCGAGCAGCTTGCAGAGCACGGCGTTACACGAGAATATCACGCGCTTGTGACGGGTGGCTTTAAAGAAGATTGCGGAGTGGTTGATGCGCCTATTGGCAGACACCCCGTTGACCGCAAGAAAATGGCTGTTATAAAAAACGGTGAACACAGCGCAAAGGAAGCGGTGACCGACTATAAAGTGCTTGAAAGTTTTGGCAATATAAGTTACTTAAAACTTAATCTCAAAACAGGCAGGACGCACCAGATACGTGTGCATATGTCATATCTTGGGCATCCGCTTTTGGGAGATACGACCTACGGTGGCGGCAAGAGCCGATTTGAAAAGCTGCACGCAAAATATATAAGCGGTCAGGTATTGCACGCAAAAAGACTGTCTTTTATCCACCCTAAAACAAAAGAAAAGGTGTCTTTTGAATGCCCACTCCCCGAGGATTTTGAGACACTCCTTAGAATTTTAAGAGAAGAAAACAATTGAGGCTTTCGGATTTAGGCATAATCGAATAAAAAACGATTTTTAAAAGAGGTGCAAGGCGGTTCCTTGTACCTCTGTTTTTTTGTGCAAAGCAAACTATAATAAGGTTGAAATCCTTAAGGGATTTCTTCCATTCTGTTCTGGTTTTTTATTCTATCCTCGTATCCTCGCTCGGCGTATGCATATACGCCTCTCGCTCGTCAGCCGAGAATTTCTGCTCAAAATCCGTGCGCCTCGGTTGGTGGATTTAGGCATAATCGTATGAAAAACAACAGAATTAATAAAAAGCAGATAAAGGTAAACAAAAGGTTACTTTTATCTGCTTTTTTGCTATTATTAAATTTCCACAGCCTTTGCCTTTTCTCCATCAGGGATAGGGCAAATGTAACCGCCCTTTGCTTTTATATTAAACTCTGCCCTTGCCTCTTTTAATATATTTTCATCCAAAATGAGGTCTATAACACTCATAGCAAGCACCTTTGCCGCAAGCAAAAGACCCTTGTGTCCTATAGAACTTTTGCCTAACGAGACGTTTTGCCAGGAGTGACCCGGTGCGCCTGAGGTAAAGCAGGCTGTATAGAGTTGTGCCGTAGGTGTCTGCCAGGAGACGTCACCGACGTCAGTAGAGCCCGGCATAAAGCACTCACCGCTATAAAGCGGAGCAATAAAATCGTTTATCGCACGCTTGCCACCGTCAGAGAGCGTGGCAACAGCCTCTTTATCGCTTGCCGACATTTTTGCCGCAAGGCTTGGCACTACTCCGTAATCGTCATAGGTAGCCTTGATTTTATTGGCATAGTCCCATTCCTCGTCAGTATAGTTGGGAGCACCGATGGCAGTAAGATTTTTATAAATAAGCGCCTCAAGAGTGTTGTTGGGTACCGTGTTGGAGCAGCCGTCAATAAAGACCTTTTCAAAGTTAGTCTCGGTCATTGTTGCGGCGCCAAGCGCAATTTTGTCCACCCTCTCCTGCAGGGAAAGCGCATCCTTTACAAGATTTGAGCGCACCATATAAAGCACACTTGCCGTAGGCTGTACAACGTTTGGTGAAAGGCCGCCGCCGTCAACAATAGCGTAATGTATGCGGGCATCATCCTTGGTGTGCTCTCTTAAATACTGCACGCCGATATTCATAAGTTCAACTGCGTCAAGAGCGCTCCTGCCGTTCTCGGGATCCCCTGCAGCATGAGAGGCAACGCCCTTGAATTTATAAAGAGTCTGTATGCAGGAGTTACAGGTGCCTGTGGTTACCTCATTCACATCCGAGGGATGCCAGGTAAGAGCCGCATCGAGATTATACCAGATGCCCTCCTTTGCCATAAATGCCTTGCCTGCTCCGCCCTCCTCACCGGGAGTGCCGTAGAATATTACCGTACCGCTCTTGCCACTCTTTTCAAGATAGCATTTTACACCGTATGCCGCCGCAAGAGCACCCGCGCCAAGCATATTATGACCGCAACCGTGTCCGTTACCGCCCTTTTCAAGTTCACACTTTTCTGCAACGCCGCCCTTTTGTGAAAGGCCTGAAAGTGCATCAAACTCGCCTAAAATACCGATTATCGGCTTGCCACTACCGTACTTGCCTAAAAATGCCGTGTCGATACCCGAGACCTTTTCTTCTACCTCAAAGCCCAGATCGTTCAGGAGTTTAACGTACTCCTTTGTTGATTTATATTCCTTTAAAGAAAGCTCTGCATACGACCATATCTTATCCGACAGATCATAAAATACTTCCTTTTTTTCTTCAATTGCGGATATGGCAATATTCTTTTCTTTCATAATATTTTCCTTTTGATTTTAGAAAAGGCAGTTTAATAAAAACCGCCTTTTTGTAAATTTAATTTTGCATTATAGCACTTTAGACAGGAAGTCCTTAAGACGCATATCCTCAGGATTTTTGAACAGCTCCTCAGGATTTTTATCCTCTTTGATATAACCCTCGTCAACAAAGAGAACTCTGTCGGATACCTCTCTTGCAAAGCCCATCTCGTGAGTTACGATAACCATGGTCATACCCTCGTTTGCAAGCTGCTTCATAAGATCAAGCACCTCACCTATCATCTCAGGGTCAAGGGCACTTGTGGGTTCGTCAAAGAGCATTACATCCGGGTTCATCGCAAGGGCCCTTACAATAGCAATTCTCTGCTTTTGTCCGCCTGAGAGAGTTGAGGGATAAACGTCAGCCTTTTCTTCAAGTCCTATCCTCTTTAAAAGCTCCATAGCCTTTTTCTCTGCAGCGGCCTTAATGTCCTGTGCAGTCTCACTTATCTCGATAAGAGGTGCCTTTTCCTTTTTAAAGAGGTTAGTGATTTTTATAAATAGATTTTTGCGCTGTAAAGCCTTGATTTTGCCGATGCCAATCTTAACGGGCGCAAACATAATATTTTCCTTAACGCTCTTGTTATTAAAGAGGTTAAACTGCTGGAATACCATACCCATCTTCTGACGTGCAAGGTTTATATTAAGGTGATTTTCATCATATATCTTTTTTACAGCCGCCTTGAATTCCTTACCCTCGCTACCGGGATGCTTTTCCTTTAAAAGGTCCTCGGCCTTTATCTTTTTAACAGCCTCAGCCTCATCCATACCGCCGGCAATGAGTGACTTAAAGGTATTGGATACCTTTATTACTTCCTCGTGCAGGTAGGGGTCTACGGGAGTAAGAAGTTTGCCCTCCATCCATACCTCACCAAAGGTGGGGGTCTCAAGAAGGTTCATGCAACGTAAAAGTGTTGATTTGCCCGAGCCTGATACGCCGATAATAGACACAACCTCGCCCGCTTTTATCTCGGTGGAGACACCCTTAAGCACCTTAAGATCACCGAAGTTTTTGTATATGTTCTTTATCTGTACAAGGGACTGACCCTGCACGTTTTTTACATTATCATTCATGCTTCATCCTCCTTTCAAAGACCTTTAAGCACTTGGAAAGTCCAAAGTTAAGTACAAAGTAAATTGCCGCAACAACAAGGAGCGTGGGGAATGCGTTGAAGGTCTGACCTACTATCTCCTTATACTGTGACATAAGGTCACCGACAAAGAAGGTGGACGCAAGCGATGTCTCTTTAATAACGGTGATAAACTCGTTACCAAGCGCGGGAAGAATGTTTTTAACAGCCTGAGGGAGCACGATATCTGTCATGGTGGTAGCAGAGCCGATACCAAGGCTGCGCGATGCCTCTGTCTGTCCCTTATCTACCGCCTCAATACCCGAGCGTATTATCTCGGACACGTATGCGCCGCTGTTAAGCACGAGCGCAACCGCCACACATATAAACGCCATGACCTGAGGATCCATGATGTTAAGCTGAGGGAAGATATTGGGCAGGAAGAGATATCCGACGTAAAGTTGAACGAGAGCGGGAGTGCCTCTTACAACCTCAACGTACACACTGATAATACCACGCAGTATCTTAAACTTTGACATTCTGCCAATTGCAACAAACGTACCTAAAATAGTACCGCCAATAACTGTAACGACGGCAAGAAGTATGGTCATACCTAAGCCGTACAAAAGAATTCTGTGCCAATACTTGACTACTACCTCAAGCATTGAAGAAAGTATACTAAATAAATCCAATTTATTTTCTCCTATAAACACGGAATATGCCGAGGCAGTGTAAACTGCCACGGCAAATCTTCCTAATTATTATTATGCTAAGGGGTTACCGTTTTCATCAAAGCCGGACTCATCCTTAGTGGATACGCCTGCGTAAACCTCGCATGCCGCATACCAAGAATCGTATACGTCAGCAGCCATAGCCTTTGCAAGAACGGTGTTAACCTTTGCAAGAAGTTCAGCATCATTCTTGTTTACAAGAACAACGTTGTTCTTATACTTTTCTTCAACAAAGAAGTCGAAGCCTGAGTACTCGCCCTCTTCCTCAACAGCCTTAAGCTCGGGAGTGTTAGCAACAAGAGCCGCGCCGTTACCTCTTGCAACTGCAACTGCATCTACGCTACCGTTAATAAGCAATGTCTTAAGCATATTGATATCATCATTGAGAACAAGAGTTGCACCATTGGGAACAAGCTGCTCGTTAACAAGAAGCTGCTGGAGTGAACCGCCCTGTGCGCCTATCTTCTTACCTGTAAAGTCTGTAGCGTTATCCCAATCAAAACTATCGTCTGCCTTAGTGATAAGAATCTGCTCTGTCTCGTTATCGCCTGCAATGTAGTAATCGGAGATAAGGAAGTTTTCTGCTCTCTCTGCTGTCCAGGAGAAGCCGGAGATAGCAAGGTCAACACCGTCGTTTGCAAGAGTGGTCATACAAGCGTAGAAGTCCATGGGCTTGATTACAAGAGACATATCAAGTTCTTTTGCAATGTAGTTAGCAAGAATTACGTCGAAGCCAACATACTGGTTTTGACCGGTGAGAGAGGTGTCAACGAACTCCATAGGAGCAAAGTCGGGAGAAAGGGCTACTGTAAGAGTACCGTTTTTACCGTTTGTGGGAGCCTTAACCTCTTTAATAATTGCGTTATAGTCCTCTGCAAGGGGGTCGGTTGAAAGACCGTCACCAAAGCAGGATGTAACTGCAAGCATCGAGCAGCAAAGAAGTGCTACTGTGAGAATCATTGAAAGAATTTTTTTCATTGTTTTTTCCTCTTTTCTTTTTGGGGTTTTTGTTGCCCCCGTGTTTTTGTGATGTCATAATTATACACCCGGCAAATACAACTGTCAAGACAAAAATGCAAAAAATTCATTTTTGTTGCATTTTTATGCACATAGAGATGAAAGAGTGCGCGCTTTTGTGCATTTTGCTCAAAAATCGAGCGTTTCTTAAGTATTTTAAAGTCTTTTTATTTTATTTTGCGCGCCTGCTGGTGAAAATATTTTAGTCCAATTGACACTTTTACACACACTTTATGCAGAATATTGTGCATATTTATGCATTTTAAAACATACTAAATATGCACTGTATGCATTTTTTAATCCTTATTCCTTTTTTCACTATTGCTTTTTAACTTGCGTTATGATAAAATACTTGTGTCTTATGATTATTATCTACTACTAATATGAAAGGAGAGTTTATATGATTGCATTATCGGTATCGGGTTTATCGTTATCCTTTGGCGCTGACGATATACTTAAGGACGTGTCCTTTGCGGTAAATGACGGTGAGCGAGTTGGCATTATCGGTGTTAACGGCGCAGGCAAAAGCTCTCTTTTTAAACTTATATGCGGTGAGTATGAGCCGACGGGGGGCGCGATATACATACAAAAAGGACATACTGTGGGTATGCTGTCGCAAAACCCCGACCTCACTGCCCTGCCCCCGTATCTTACAATGCTTGAATATATGTATACGGCATTTGATGAACTCATATCACTTGAAAACAAAATAAGCGCAGTTGAAAACGAGCTTGCGTGCGAGAGGGCACAGGAGCGCATATTGTCCCTCTCAAATACCCTTAATGAGTTAAACCGCGATTTTGCAAAGATGGGCGGACTTGAATATAAGGGCAGATGCAAATCAACGCTTTTACGCCTTGGCTTTAGCGAGAGCCAGATAAATCAGCGCATATCCACTCTCTCGGGCGGACAGTACACAAGGCTTGCTTTAGCAAGACTTTTGGCAAGCGAGCCCGATATACTTATGCTTGACGAGCCGACAAACCACCTGGATATCGATGCACTTGAGTGGCTTGAGGGCTTTATTGCAACTTATAAAAAGAGGGTACTTATCATCTCGCACGACAGATACTTCCTTGACCGTACGACAACAAAAACACTACATATACAATATACACGTGCGCGCCTTTATAACGGCAACTACTCCTCAACTAAGGAAATGCAGGAAAAAGAGGCAGCGGATATAGAGCACAGATATAAGGAGCAACAAAAAGAGATTGCCAAGATAAGGGCGAATATAGAGTTCCAGCGCAGGTGCAACCGGGAGCATAACTTTGTTACGATACGCTCTAAAGAAAAGCAACTTGAAAGAATGGAAAAGATTGAACTTGCGCCTAAAGCCCCAAGGGATATAAGGATGCGCTTTGCCGAGGAGGATGAGTGCGCAGGCACCGTGCTTGAGGTAAAGGGTCTTGGATACTCGTATAACACAGAGCCTCTTATCAAAAATCTTACATTAAAGATAAAAAAGGGAGAGAGAGTACTCTTCCTCGGTAAAAACGGTAGCGGTAAATCCACGCTTATGCGTATATTTAATAAAGGAATATTACCGAATGAGGGTAAATTTGAGTTTGGGTACAACGTTACTATAGGTTATTACGACCAGGAGAACAGAAATCTGAACCTCAAAAACACGATTTTTGATGAACTGCGCGAGGAATACCCTAACAAAACCGATCTTGAGCTGCGTAGCGCTCTGGCGCTGTTCTTATTTGACAAGGATGATATACAGCGCACCATTTCTACCCTCTCGGGCGGCGAGCGCGCAAGAGTAACCTTAGCAAAGCTGATACTCAAAAAGGTTAACGTGCTTATCCTTGACGAGCCGACAAACCACCTTGATATAGGCTCCTGTGAAGCGCTTGAGAATGCCCTTATGGCATTCAGCGGTACTATTATCGCAGTATCGCACGACAGGTATTTTATAAACAGAATAGCAGACAGAATTGTAGAGCTTGACGCTACCAAGGAAAAGGGCTGTACCGACTATCCGCTTGAGGACTATGACGACGCCTTTTATGAATATATGCGCATACGCGCGGCAAAGGCCGAGAGTGTGAGCGTAGCAGAAGAAAAAACTGCCAGCGAAAGCAAACAGGATTACGAAAAGCGCAAGGCTATGCAAAGGGACAAGCGCAATGAGGAAAAGCGCAAGGAAAGAGCCGAAAAGAAAATTGCAGAACTTGAAAGCGAAATAGAGGCGCTTGATAAGGAGCTCTTTACCACAGCTCAGTTTGACTATGTAAGGGCTGCAGAAATTGAAGAACGCAAAAGCGAGATAGAATCAGAACTTTTAGAGCTTTACGAGCTTGTTATGTAAATAACAGTTTGCTTTTTTGCATTATTTTAAAAGATTAAAGGCGTTACGCCCAAATGGGTGTAACGCCTTTTTTATTTTGATTTTTTGTAAAAGTACTGTAAATCCTAAGTATATAACTGTCTATTATTCTTCCTTAGGGACATAGTTGTAGTTAAGGATAGTGTGATTAATAGCGGAACTTACTCTTATCCTACTCCATTCTTCGCTTGTACCGGAGTAATACATATTAGTCAAGCTCTCGCAACTCTCAAACACTCTTTCACCAATTTCGGAAACCGTTTTTGGAATTACTATACTTTTCAAATAATAGCAGCCTGAAAATGCTGAATTCCCTATTACGGTAACACCCTCAGGTATTACTATACTCTTAATGCCTGATCTGTAAAAAGTTTGTTCTTTTATTTCCTTAATATTTTTGGAAAGATATACGCTATTAAGCCCCTCACAATCTGAGAAAGCATACGCGCCAAGAACTTCAACCGAATCAGGCAGTCTCACACTTGTGATATTCTTGCAACCATAAAACGCAGAATTCCCTATCTTTTTTAATCCCATTGGTAAACTTATTTTTATGAGTTGATCAGAACCTGCAAATGCCTTTTTTTCAATCGCAACTAAATTCGATCCCTTTTCAAATATAACATCAGTCATTTCATCACAAGCAGAAAACGCCTCCTCTCCTATAACCTCGACGCTAGAGGGGATTGTTATAGAAGTAATTCTCCCACAACCATAAAAAGCCCTATAGGGAATTTTTTTAATCAAACAATTATCGGGGAGCGTTACCGTTTTAAGATTACAACATAAAGCAAATGCGCCATCCCCTAATTCTACCATGCTATCAGGTATCAATACACTCTCAAGAACTGTACTCTCATAAAACGCTTCAGCATCAATTTTAACAGCACCCTTAGGTATTATCACATTTCTTATTCCGTCCACGCGGTTCATTTTATAGTCGCAGCCATTTACATTAACAGGAAGTGTTACAGTATCCTCATCCCCCAAATATGATAGCATCCAATAATTGCCATCAACACCCTTTACAAAACGAAATCCATCGGGGGTATCGAAATATTCAAAATTTTCAAAGCCGGTCTTATAGGTTTTATTGCCGTCTTTATCAACAATCAAGCGTGCATGCAAACTTAAGCCACCGTTATCATAATCATTATCGTAATTTATTTTTAGGCTTGATTTATTTTCTACGAGGTATAATTTGTCACATCCGTAAAAAGCAGTGCGTCCAATAGTAGTTACGTTTTCCGGAATTGTTATTGACGTAAGAGCCCTACAACCTTGAAAAGCAGAAGCTCCTATGGTATTAAGACTATCGGGAAGAATAACCTTAGCAAGGCCGTACGCATCGCAAAAAGCGGCCCTGGAAATACTGAGAAGTCCCTCCGGCAGGTTTATTTGAGAAAACCCACAGCAGCCATAAAAAGCATATTCACCAATACTTTGCAAACTACTCGGAAACGTTACCTTGCTAAGTTTTACACATTTTCTGAACGCATTGTCATAAATAGCAACGACAGAACTATCGGGCGCAAAGCTCAAACTGGTAATCTTATCGTTTCCCATAAAAGCATTAGAAATGATTGACCTTATAGGCAATCCCTTATACGTTGACGGAACTATTATATCCGTATCCTTGCACTCTCCGATTCCTGCAAGGACGTAAAAGGCTCTGTCAGCAGAAATTTGATATTTCAATCCAAGTGAATAAGGATAATCGGGATCAAGGCTCCCACACTCACACTCGCCGTCTGAAAAGACATGACTGTGCGGTGGTACATAGTCAGAATCAAGTTCACCGCAAGAACACTCTCCATCAATATACGTGTGCTCATGTGGATCTTCTTTATCCTCATTATCAACAAATCGGTTAATCAAATCACAAGAAGTAAATGTAAAGCAAATGCTAACCGTTAGTATACAAAAAAAACAATATTTTATTTTTTTCATAATTATTTCCATATACTCCTATTTATTGCTTGGAATTTTTGTGTTATAAAGGACGGTTACGTTCTCGTCGATGTCCTCTACTCCATTCAGGCTTTTCCACTGCGCCTCGCTACCCCAGTAGTAAATGGTATCAAGCCACTCAAGGCCACCAAAATTGGCATAGCCAAGGTCTGTTACGGTATCGGGGATTTCAACTATCTGCAGTTTGTTGCAATCATCAAACGCGCCAAAGCGAATTTCGGTAACGCCGTTTGGTATGCTTATTATACCAAGATTTGTGCAGAAGGCAAAGACACCCTCGCATATCTTTGTTATACCCTTTGGAAGAGTAATAACACTTAAAGACGTACAAGCATTAAAGGCGTTTGAGTCGATATAGGTAACCGTATCCGGGATTTCTGCGTATTCAAGCACTGTAGCAAAAGAGAATGCGCATATTCCTATTTCCTCAAGGCCGTGTGGCAGAATAACCTCTTTTAGTTTTTTGGCATTTGAAAAGGCTCCCTCACCTATCCTTTTTGTTCCAAAGAGAACCTCGTATCTGTCGCCGTCTCTGTTTGCAGGATAACACAAAAGAATATTACTCTTTGTATCATAAAGCACGCCACCGTCGGATTTGTATGCCTTATTGTTATCTTCTACCGTTATCTCTTTGAGTGAACGACAGTTGAAAAACGCATTCTCTTCAATTTTACTTACACTTGCAGGAATATAGACCCTTTCAAGACTGTCACAGCTTTCAAAGGCTAACAGTGATATAAATTCAATTCCCTCGGGGATAGTTACACTGACAAGTTGCTCGCAATCCATAAACAGTCTTTGTGCTATAACGGTAACCGGCTTACCGTTATAGGTCGTAGGTACGGTAGCCTCCTTTATGCTCTTATCCTTTACGTCGTATACCATATAACTCTCACCGTCTTCATTAAGACGGAACTTATAGTTACTTGTCTTATCCTCTAAAAGTTGACAGGAGGTAAGAGATAAAATTACGGATATTATTATAAGAATGGAAGTTAGCTTTTTCATTTGTGCCTCCCTATTATCTTTTTGTAGGTTTATTATAGCACGCGCAGTGTCAGCTTTGCAACAAATAAAAACACTTTTTTCACCCATTTTAACCCTGTTCGTTTTTTAAAGAGTTAAAACGGGTGTTTTTTTGTGCAAAGTGCAATATTGACGGTAGAATTTTATAAAAAATCTTTGGATGGGGGCTATACTTACACATTTTTAAAAGAGTGTTAGAATGGTTTTACCGTAACGGCGGTGCTGTTTGGTGTGGGTGCTTTACCCTGCCGCTTTGCGCATCTGTTACGGAAAGACAGAAAGGAGGGGGGCAAGTGAAAAGGAAAAAGGCAAAATACCAAAGCGATCTTGCAAGAAAAATGTACACGTACTTTATAAGCTACGACGGCGTGGGCGCGCCCAGCTTTGCCAAATTTGCGAGAAGCGTTGGTATGACGCTTGAGGATCTTTTAAGTTTTCTTAACAGAAAGAGTTTTAAGGACTGCTATATCGAATGTAGTGAAATCCGCAGGGATTACCTGATTGACAATGCCTTGACTAAAAAATTTGATGGCAGTTTTGTAAAGTTCTTGCTTGATTATGAAACAAAGGATGATAAGAGCGAGGAAAATGCCCTTGACCTTACACTCACTGTCCTTTAGGCTATGCGGCTTAACCTTTCTATAACAAAAAAGCAAAAGGCATTTATTGACGCAGATGCGCAAGAGGTGCTTTTTGGCGGGGCGGCAGGCGGCGGAAAATCCTTTGGGCAAATTGTAGACGCGTTACTCTTTGCCCTTAAGTACAAGGGTTCTAAGCAGTTGGTGCTGAGGCGTACCTTTGCGGAACTTGATAAGTCTCTTATAAGATGCGCCCTCTCTCTATACCCCAGAGAGATTTATACCTTTAATTCTTCCAGCCATATTATGAAATTTAAAAACGGCAGTGTTATCGACTTTGGTTACTGTGCAAGTGAGAACGACGTCTATCAGTACCAGAGCGCAGAATATGACGTTGTGCGCTTTGACGAACTTACCCACTTTACCGAGGCTCAATATCTGTACCTTATCTCCCGCGTAAGAGGTACAAGCGGCTACCCAAAGCAGATAAAATCCTCCACCAACCCCGGTGGCATCGGACACAGTTGGGTTAAAAAGAGGTTTATCGATAAGGGTGTGCGCAACACTCCGTTTACGGCAGAGGACGGTATGCAAAGGATTTTTATCCCATCCCTGCTCTCTGACAACGACTTTTTGGCAAAGGGTGACCCTGAGTATAAAAACAGGCTCTTAGCCCTGCCCGAAAAGGAGAAAAAGGCACTGCTATACGGTGACTGGGACATCTTTGAGGGACAATACTTCAGCGAATTCGACAGGCAGATACATATTTGTGATGCGTTTACTGTACCAAGATCTTGGAGAAAATACAGAACGATAGATTACGGCCTTGACCGTCTTGTATGCCTGTGGATCGCAGTAGCCCCCGACGGGTGTGCCTACGTTTATCGCGAGATAGCGATGAGCGATATGCCTATAAGCAAGGCCGCGGCAGCCATTACAGAACGCACTCCGAAAGATGAAGAAATCTATGCAACACTTGCCCCTCCCGATTTATGGGCAAGGAGCCAGGAGAGCGGCAAAAGTAAGGCTGCTCTATTCTCTGAGCACGGTATAAACTTTACCAAAACGGCAAACGACAGAGAGACGGGATGGCTTGCGATAAAGGAACTTTTGCAAACAAAGGATAACAAAGTGGGGCTTAAAATCTTCTCTTTTTGTAATGAGTTGATACGTTGCCTGCCTGCGCTTGTGCGAGATAAACTCAAGCCCAGCGACTGTGCCAACGAGCCCCATGATATTACCCATGCCCCCGATGCATTACGCGGCTTTGCCATATTTTATGCAAGACCCGCAAGCAGTGAAAGAGGGAGCCAAAGGCGCTTTTGGACACCGGATATGTGGGAGGACTATAAGATGGCAAGTGAGGAAGAAAAACAATATTTAAAGCAAAAATACGGAGAACCGAAGTGAAAAGAAAAACAACGAAGAATGAACTAAGGCTAGCCTATTTTAAAGATCTTTATGAAAATGCAAAAAACCGCTATCAGGAAACCGACGCACGTCTAGAAAGGCATATGAAGCAGTATAAGGGCGACATTGCCATAGACAACTCAAACGAGGCGGCAAGTATCGTAAGAAACATTACCTACGAGATTATTGAAAGCCAACTCTCCTCGGATATACCACTACCTAAAGTGGACACAGAGTGCTACAGCGAAAGGCGTGACCGTAATGCAAAGACGGTGGAGCGGCTCTGCTCTGCCCTGCGCTCAAGACTGCCCTTTGAACAGATGAACGATATTGACGAGAGATATACCTATATCTACGGCAGCAGCATCTGGTACGTAGAGTGGGAGAACAGTGAGGGCGAGGTGAAGGTACACTGCATCTCCCCGCGCGATTTTATCCCACAGCCGAATATCACAAATATAAAGGATATGCAGTACTGCTTTTTGGTCTTTACCACCACTAAAGAGGAGCTTATGCTCAAATACGGGGTGAGTAAAGACGAGACAGAGGGCTTTGAGGGGGATGTAAGCTGCGAGGATACAGTAAAGGTTGTTATCGCCTTTTATAAGGGAGAGGGCGGAGAGATAGGACAGTTTATCTTCTCGGGCGAGGTTATCCTCTCGGATATACCAGATTATTATAAAAGGAAGATAAACGTCTGCCCCATCTGTGAAAAGACAGAGGGCGAGTGCGAATGCAAAACACAGCACTTTGTACCAAAAGATATAGACGCAGAAAGCGTGAATATCGGTGAATATGTAAATATTGATTTGCAGTCTACGCCTATTACCGTTGAAGTCAAATACTATACTCCAAAGGACTTTCCTATCATCATACGCAAAAACACCTCGGGCGAAAAGAGCCTCTTTGGTCAATCCGACTGTGAATACGTAAGACCCCAGCAGCAGGCGATAAACAAGATAGAGAGCCGCATTATGCAAAAACTCTTAAGGGCGGGAATTACCCCGATAATGCCCGAGGATGCCTCGGTTGCGCTCAATAACTCTGTGTTTGGCCAGGTGATAAAAATGAAGCCGGGCGAGAGCGCCTCACAGTATGGCAAGGTGGACACCACGCCCGATATCTCACAAGATATTATTGAAGCGGAAAGGCTTTACGATCAGGCAAAAAGGACCCTCGGTATTTCCGACGCCTTCCAGGGTATTGATAACAACAAAAACGAGTCGGGCTATGCAAGACAACTGAGAATTTCTCAGGCATCGGGCAGACTTGAGTCCAAGAAAAAGATGAAATATACTGCCTATGCCGAACTTGACAGACTTATCTTTTTACATTACCTTGCCTTTGCAGACGCGCCGAAGAGACTTGTATACAAGGATGCTTACGGCAGGATACATAACGCAGAGTTCAAAAGAGGCGACTTTTTGGAATACGATAACACCCTTGGAGAGTTCTACTATGATGACAGTTACCTGTTCTCGGTAGACTTAAACGGCGGGGCTGAATACCAAAGAGAGGCTCTTTGGGAAAGAAATCTTGAAAACTTAAGAGCAGGCGCGCTTGGAGAACCGTCAAGCCCTATCACTCTTTTAAGATACTGGCAGGCGCAGGAAAGAGCGCACTATCCCTTTGCGAGGGAAAACGTTGAATACTTTAAAAATCTTGAGGATAAGGAGGGAGGTCTTTATGACAGTCAGCCAGGAGTTTTTGAATAAAAAGCAGTATGACAAGGACAATTACGACAACGCGCGCTTAAGTTTTAAGGACTACCTCTCCTATATCGGCAAGGACTACCAAAAGGAGTATAACAATGCGCTGCTTAACCTTGATGCAAAGGGCGCTAAGGCAGACCCATATTACGGCAAAAGCGGTGAGAGTCTACGTCAGATGGGACTTGTAAATTCAGGCTATGCCAACTATCTTAAAGAGCAAAACCAAAAGACCTTAAGTGTGGCAAAGGACAGCCTTTACGCATCCTACTTAAAGAATTTAGACAGTTCAAAGGACAGTTATGCCAATTACATTATGGACTATCAGCAAAAGCAAAACAATATCGCAAAGACACTTATATCAAGACTTGAAAGTGACGGCGTGCTTGACTTTGACAGAGCATACCAGCTTGCGCTGAAGGAGGGTCTTAACGAGGCAAACGCCAAGGCCGCGGCAGAAAGCGGTATAAAGGCTGCAAGAGACAGTATTTACTACAAGATAATCGACCTTATCGGCAAGTATAAGTACTCCCGTGAGCGCGCCGAGATATACGCAAGACAAATGGGTCTGTCTCCTGAAGACGTAATGGCACTTGGAGATTATGCTTACCGTATAAATGAGGAAATATACGGTAGTGGCAGTCTTATTGATGACCTTGAAAACCAACATCAGGGTACATAAAAAGAAAGGAATTTAATAATGAAGAAAAACAACAACTATTCTACCTATGCTACCAACAAGGGCGGTTTTATCAAGGCGCCCAAGCCCCAGAAGGACGACGTGCGCGCTACCGTAACAAAGGGTACCGATCTTCGCACAAAGGGCGGTAGATAATTATGGATAACGAACTTTTTAAGGACGACGATGCTCCCTTAGAAACAAATACCGATAAAGATATCGAGAATAACGACAGCGCTATATCCACCTCCGATGATATCACAGACACCTCTACCCTGTCCACGCAAGAAATAGAAGCAGAGGTGGGTGAAAAAACACCCGAGGGCGCTATTGACTATGCCCAACTTGAAAAAGATGACATAGCGGCGCTCAGGGGTGAGTTTACCGAAGTTATTTATATGAAAAGCCTCTCGGAACTCAAAAATCCCGAAAGATACGGTGAATTAAGAGATATGGGTTTAAGTCCTAAGGAGGCCTATCTTGCCAGCGGCGGCAAAAGGCAAAAGCAGGACAACCGTACGCACCTGCACAGCGCGGTGCCGAGGAGCGCAAGCGGTCAAAGGAGTATGCCCGAGGAGGACCTCAGAGCGGCCAAAAACATCTTTGACGGTATGAGCGATGGTGAGATCATCAGGCTTTATCGAAAGGTAAATAGCCAACAGTAAGTTGAATTGAACACGCCCAAAAGAAAGACTTTACGAGCGAATTTGCTTTAAAAGACGCAAATTTATCCGGCTTTCAACGCATTCGATTCAGGTTGCTTGGCTAAGAAAGGATATTTAAAATGTTTATTTTAAGAAAAATTACCGACAGCGGCGTCAACGTGCCCGAGACTGTGAAAATGAAGGCCGACAAGGCATCCACCTACAAGGCCGGTTGCGCCTTAACTCTTAAAAGCGGTGTTGTCAAAAACTGCACCGCAACCGAGACGGCAAAGTACATAGCACAGGAAAACGCAAGCGGAAAAGAGTATATCAGTTGCTTTAAGGTTAATCCGAATATGATATTTGAAGCCCCCGCAAGCGCTGATATCTCGGCACTCAATATAGGCGCCAAAGTTACCCTTGGCATTACAAACGGTGTAGCGCTCGGGGTCACGGCAACAACCGACGGAGGTGTTGCCGAAATCGTTGAAAAAATCAACAACAATACTTTATATATCAAGTTTTAAAGGAGAGATATAATGATAATCTATTCAAAAAATTCAGGGCTCAATAACGCCGCTATAGGCAAGCTTGAGACACCTATAAAGATGGTTATTGAGCACGAGAGCGACGTGCAGACCAAAAAGGGCGGTATCGCAAGTTGGCTCTTTAACATCGAAAAAAGCCAGAGATTTGGCGAGACAATAGTCGGACAGAACGAGTTTGACGTGTTCTCCGCAACCGAGGAGGGCTCAGGCGCTGAAAACGATACTGTCATCGAGACCTATCGCAAATTTATCGAGCACATCCAGTTTATGAAGGAGTTTACCATCACCGCACAGATGATGGAGGACGCAAACTACGGCGTTGCGCAGGATGCAAAGAGACGCGCTGAGAACTTTACACGCGCATACTACAAGACTATGCATAAGATATGCGAATACGCCCTTGCCAATGCAACCGCCTCTACAGGCACCTTTGCAAAAGCGAGCATCGACCTCACAGCGCCCGATGGATTACCCCTGTTCTCAAATTCACACACATGGGGCGGTCTTAACAATACCGGCACTCAGTCAAACTACTTCTCGGGCAATATCTTTTCAACCGGTACGGGTAGCGCACGTAAGGCGTCTACCGGCGCATTTGAAGAGGCCCTTGCCGATCTTGCTGTAAAATTACGCAATATGAAGGATGAAAACGGCGAGATCCTCGGCTACACCGCGGATACCCTTATCCTCCCCGGCAACAGACCCCTTGCCGAGCAGATTGCAAAGAAGGTATGCGGCTCAGAGGGTGCGCTCGGCAACGGCTATAACGATATCAACCTGCACTATGGCAACTGGAATATCGTTATCATGCCCTCATGGCAGACAAATGATGACAGAGTTATGGTTATGTCAAGTGAGGCCAACAAGAACCTCTCGGGCAATATGTTCTTTAACCGTGTGCCCCTTACCGTATCTAACTGGGTGGACAACCACACAGGCAACTACATCTGGGGCGGCAGATGCCGCTTTGGCGTAGGCTTTGGCACATACAAGCACATTTTGCTTGCCGTTGACTCAGAGAGCACTCTTAGCGGTACAACCTCTCTTTAATTTTTAAAGTAAATTGATTTTTCGGGGGTTGTATGTAAATCTATATTTGCATACAGCCCTTTTGGGCGAACGGATTTTTGAGCAGAAATCCTCGGCTGATGAGCGAGAGGCGTATATATATACGCCGAGCGAGGAAACGAGGATAGAATAAAAAACTATAATAAATACGGAAGAAATTCGTAAGAATTTCAACCTTAGTACCTATTAAATCAGCACAAAGCAAAAATGAGGTATAGAGTAGCCTACACCCCATTAAACATTTTGTTTTTTATTCGGTTATGCCGAAATACGACAGCCCCTTATTTCTCAAAAATACGAAAGGAGATATTATGACAGTCAATGAACTTTTAATTGAAGAAATGGCGCTTGGATTTGCAAATACGCTTGAACTTAACGCCACTTTTCTTGGCGCAGTCAACCGAGCAGTAAGAGAGATATGTAACGAGGACGGAGAAAAGAAAAGGCTCAGAATACTTAAGAACTCCCCAAAGCCTATAAAGAATATAAAAAAACTTGTATTTAACGGTGATGGCGAGGAGCGCATAACCGTCTTTGGCAAGACGCTTTACTTTAAACTCTCGGGCAAAGGCAGTTACCAAATTAACGATACGGGAGAGGAAAAACCCTTTGAAATTAGTTTTGGCGTTGTGAAAATGCATATTAATCCCGGCGATACTCTTATATTTAAAGGCGACGTTGCCTATACGGTATTTGATATAACCGTATTTAAAGATAGGCTTGATCTTAACGATCTGCCGACCGACCCTTTAGTACCGTATGATATCAATTCACTCACTGATGATTTTTTGTCATTCTCGGGTACACTGCGCGACGAAAGAGGCTTTGAGATAAAGGATGCACAGTTAAGCGGCAGTACGGTTTATATCCCAAGGGAGATAAACGGGGAATTTGAGGTATCCTACAAGAGAGCGGCCCCCACTCTCACTCTTGATGACGGCGAAAGCGAAATAGATATACCAAAGGAATATTTACCGCTTTTACCGCTTTTGGTGGCAGGATATCTGTGGCTTGACGATGAGCCTGAAAAGGCGCAGTATTATACCTCGCTATATAAGGAGGGACTACAGCGTACGAAATACTATAAAGGCTTTTCATCCCCTTCTAAATACAATGACGTTTTGGGGTGGGCGTGATGGCAGTATCTGTTTCAAAAAATCTACTTAAAAATGGCAGCCAGTACACACGCACCTACCGTAATATGGGCGGGGTTGATTTTAACGGTGATGGCAGTAATATCAGCAAGGAGCGTTTTGCCTACCTCAAAAATATGTATATAAACTACCGTACTGAGGGTATGGGAGTTATAGAAAGTATACCCGGCTTTCGCATACTTGACAATTTTTTAAAAAGGATAAACGGCATCTTTTTGCAAAAGACAAAAAACGGCGATCATCTTATAATCCACGCAGGTGAAAAAGTATACCGGAAGTCCATTGCCAATCTTGACATAGAGCGCGCTTATAATGAACTCGGCCAGATAGAGGACACCGAAAGCGTTGCCTTCCAAAACGGAGAAACCGTCTATCTTATGGACGGAAAAAGTTATGTGAAAATAGACAGCGAGGGCAACCTTACAAAAATTGCCGAGGGCAATGATGATAGCGCATATATGCCAACACTTTACTATAACGGCAAGGAATATGAGGCTCGCAATATGCTCACCGATTACGGTATGGAGAGCTATAACCTTTACGACACAAACGATCTTGCGTTTGAAACCGAGGAGCTCATATACCAGATAGTGGACAAAAGCACTTATAAGTGCGCCGTAATCGGTCTAAAAGATGACTTTGAGGGAGACCTTTATATACCTGCAAAGCATAAAATAGGCGACGTTGAATACGACGTTGTAAGTATTGCCGCAATGGCGTTCGCAGAAAATCACAAAATAACTTCGGTAAGAATAGCAGAGGGTGTAAAGGAAATAGGCCCAACGGCATTTTACAACTGCATCTCTATTAAATCCGTAGTGCTGCCCGATAGCGTTGAAAGCATTTATCAGTCAGCATTTGGCGATTGCCGTTCTCTTGACGACCTGTGGCTTGGCGCAGGCCTATGTTATATGGATATATCTGCATTTAATATGTGTATAAGTCTTGAAGAATTCCACTATCCTCTCTCCGAAAAAAGCCTTGCTAAGGTTGATGACTACCATGCTCTTACAGAAGTCAGCAAATACATATGCGACAGTGCAAGAATGGACACGACACTTGAAATACCGATATTCTCAAAAACAAGCGAGATAATCGGGTTGACTATAGACGGTTTGGATTATGAATTTGAAAGTATATACGAAAACGGGCTTGTAAAGAGCCTCAGGGTATATGCAAAAAACGCACAGGACGTTATCGGCAAAAAAGCAATAGTAAAGCTGCGCCTTGAACCGCACTCCATAGATGAAAACGGGACAAGCACCAAGGATGCAATAAAAGGCTGCACAATAGCCGAAAGCTTTGACGGGCGCATCTTTTTAAGCGGCAATAAAGACTATCCCAATACGGTCTTTTACTCCCACTTTACAAAGGACGGTATGCACGATCCGAGTTACTTCCCTATCAATAATTATTTTAAGGACGGCTTTGGCAGTTTTCCTATCTGCGCTATGCTGAATGCGGGGGACTCCTTTGCAATATTTAAAAGCGAGGACGACGGCTCGGGCAGTATCTTTTATCACACGCCTACCTCTACAAACGATGATATCGTAAGTAGGATATATCCCGTGTCCTATGTACACACAGGCTTTTCAAAAATAGGTAAGGCCATATCCTTTTACGATGATCCGCTCTTTATAAGTGATGGGGGTGTTTTTGCCCTCGATAAAAAGAAAATATCATTGCAAAGAGCGGTGGTGTGCCGATCACACAACATCAATCCAAAACTCATTTTTGAGGATAAAAGTAAAATAAAGCTTACAAAATGGCAGGGATATCTTGTCTTAGCGGTAGAGGATAGAATTTATCTTGCAGACTCGCGCAAGACGTTTTTGCACAAAAACGGCAGTGTTGAATACGAGTGGTTTTACCTTGAAGATATCTGCACTTATCTGAATGATGAGACTGTCTTTAACTTTCTTGAAAATCCCGTCGCCGACTGCGAGGTATATGAAAATCCCGATAGCGAGGTAAAGGGGTACACGATATACTCAAGCACCGATGATACAGGCAAAATATACTTCTACGTTAATATTGACGGCAAACGCTTTGGCGTATATAAAACCAATCTCAAAAGAGGCGGTGAAAAGAGTTATATAAGCGCGATATTTTCCGATACCGATAGGCTTATTTTCGGTACCGAGTGCGGCCATTTGTGTATATTTAACACAGACAAGGTCGGCGCTTTCCCAGCTTCACTTTCAGAAGAAGAGGGATTTGATGAAGAAGAGTTTAAAGCAGTTTATAAGGACAGATTGCACCCTGAATTTTATACCTTTGCCCAGCATGTGCCGAGCTACTGCCTTGCCACGGCATTTGATGATTGCGATATCCCACATCTGACAAAAAGCACTCTTAAAAATTCTCTTGCAGTAAAGTTCAAGAGCCTTGGAGCAGCAAAGGTTTGCCTTAACGCCTATACCAACACCAGCGGCTACACCGAGCTTGCCGAGGCACCCGTAGGCTATATGGCCTTTGCGGGCGCAGACTTCTCTGCCTTTACTTTTGAGGAACTGGAGAGCTTTACTCTCTCATTTGGCGAAAGAGAGAAAAACTGGGTGGAAAAGCAGATAGCGATAAGTTCCTCTTATCCCTATTCTCCATTTGGAGTTTATTCAATAACTTATCTATATAACGTGCACGGAAAAATCAAGAATAACAAATAAGCAAGAAAGGACAAAGGATGAATACAAAAAAAATTAGCGAAAGCGAAATTGCCGATCTCAAAGTATCCTCTCTGCCCACAAGACCCACATCCTCGCGCGCAAACGGTGGAAGAGGATTCAGCGCAAGTGAAATGAAGGCGGCATTCGACAGCTTGCCCCTTTATATAATCAAAAGGCTTAATTCTCTTATCGAGGATATTGAGGGAGTGGGCGAGGGCTCACTTGCATCAAGTCTTAAAACAGGCATTGAAGACGGGCATACACTCAAGGATCTTTTTGATGAAATCGGTAGCGGCAATCTCATCTATCGCCTGGGTTTTGAGGATGAGAGCCTGGGCTCATACGTGGCTAAACTTAAAAGCGAGTATGATGATATCAAGGAACAGATAGAGGAGTTAGCGTTAAAGCTCGAGTTCCCCGACACGCAGGTGCTTGATTTAGGCAAAGTAACCGACGTCGAGAGGCCATACGCCATCTGCGCCTACAGAGGCACACGTAAGGAATGGGAAAATTCAAACCTTGTGCTCGCGGACGGTGAAATAGCAACAGAAATAAACGACAACGGAACAGTACGCTTTAAGATAGGCGACGGCAAGCACGTTTATCCCGATCTCAAATATACAGACAGTATGGTGGTAGTCGGTCCTGAGGCTATGGGCGACTGGTTTTCTCTCACGGTTGAGAACGGTCTAGACATTCGCCTTGGAGAGGTAGAAGAAATTAATTTTTGCAGACCTTTAACAATCGATGAGAATTTCCACTGCAAGGTAAGTTTTGAGTGCGGAGAAAACGGCACACTCCTTATGTATGATTATATCGACTTCCATTTTACCGGTACGCACTGTACGGACGGTTATTTTGGAGCGCAGACCAATTATCACTACACCGTTTATTTCTATAACGGTGGCAGAGTTGGACTTGAAGGAATAGTAAGAGGTTCAAGGACAGATGTATAGTACACATATTACCGAGGCGCTCTGCGCCACCGATGAAACCAGGACAGAAAAATCATCGCGCGTTCTTGAATTTACAGCCGATGCGCGCAGTGTTATCAAGGAGCTTTACATATCCACTTTGGCAAACGAAAACAAAGGGGTTGTTAGTGAACTGGGTGAAAAATGCGATGACGGTAAATACAGAATAACCATAAGAAAGCAAAACAGACGGATATGTGATGCAGAGGACCTTATGCTGTTTTTGAAGAAAAATGCACCCGAATTGCAAATAAAAATTGACAATAACAGCATTATCATCAAATCTGAGCAGGATACAAGCAAATGCATAATAGGCGAAAACGATATACCCTTCAAGGAAAATACGGCCTATCTTATCACACTTAATACCGAGTGTAATAAAAGGTGTGAGTCGGGATATAATACGCACTTTGTGATAACGTATAAAGACGGGATAAGTGAGGCACTCTTTAAAACCGAAAAGAGCAAAACATCCTCTTTGGAAATCTTTGAAAGCGACTTTAACAAAAGCATCTCGGGCATTTATCTTACCCTTTTTAAGGATGAGTGCCTAAGTATTGATAAAGAGAGCTTTGGAATATACGCGCAGAGCATTGATTACGCCTTTAAGAAGTGCGAAAAGGCCGATGAGGTATGGCAGCTATATCTTAAGGAGCCGCTATATTCTATCTCTACACCCGAGTTTGGGGCAGA
Organism: Eubacteriales bacterium; assembly: GCA_045653505.1. Lineage (GTDB taxonomy): Bacteria > Bacillota > Clostridia > Oscillospirales > CAG-272 > UBA1740. Next base: position 41,993 of record JAZOLZ010000030.1, read on the forward strand.
GGATATCTGTATGGCAAGAAGCGGCAAAGTAAAAAGAAAAATAATCCGAAGCACTCTTACAAGCACTCCCACACTCTTAAAGAATAACGGCAAATACAAATTGTACTTTGTCCCCCTTGAGTGTGAGAGAGATGCAGATATTGCGGCGCACCTGTTCTGTGGTTTTACCCCGGTACTCAGCGTAGAGGAACTCGAGAACACCCCCCTTGCCTCTATGCTCTCCCCGGATTGTCACCATATCCTTATAAGCGCCAAAGAGGGTATGGACAAAGATAAACTCTCTGAGTATATTAAAGAGCACTCAGGTCATCTTGTTTACGCAAGGCGATTTGCCGTATATGAAGAATTCGAGAAACTCAAAGGTCTTTTGCTTGATGACTTTAACCGCATTTACATAGAGGGCTTGCCGACGGGCGCAAAAATAAAATGTGAATATTAAAGGAGTTAATATGTACGCAAAATTTATAAACGAAAACCGCGTTGAGCGCTTCAGCGCAAGGCATATAGTGCAGGATGGCAGGGTGTATAGTAACCCAAGGGAGGATATGCTTATAAGGTTTGGCATAAAGCCGCTTGTAGAAGAAGAACGTCCAACCCCCACTGATGGCGAAATAATATATCCCGTTTACCGCGAGGAAGAGACAAGGATAGTAAAGAGTTATCGTGCCGTAAATCTTTTGAAAGGTGAAGAAAATGAGTAGTATTGTTTACAAAATAATCGAAAACAAGTCATTGCCCGAAAGCATTGCAAATGATAAAGATAAGTATATCGAGTTGATTTTACCCCAAAATACCGAAGGCGTAATAAAACTTGCGGGCATACATAAGACGCTAAGAGACGGAAAAATAAAGTTTCAAAAATCATTGCTTAACGAGGGTGTGCACACCCCCATACTTGTCACAAAAAACGTTCATTTGCCCCTCAACGGCTTCAAATATGAGCGCGGACTTTTGGTCTTTACTAAGCCAAAATACGAGGAGATATGGCAGATATGGGAGCGGTTAAAAACACTTGAGGCAAACCTCAAAGAAAACGCGGAACTCATCAATAAAATAAAAACTAAGGTTTTTAGTGAAAAAATATTTTAAGGAAGGAAAAAAGAGATGAAAAAAATTTTAACGGTTATTTTTGTTCTTTGCCTTTGCCTTACCCTTACGGTAAGCGCTTATGCGTCGGATGCATCATATATGCAAAATCTTCAGAGCGAAAGCACGGGCGCACTCAATAATACCGTAGATACGGATGAAACGGCAGACGGCGAAGTAGATAAATCAGCAGATGATACATCTTTAAGTGAGCCTAAGCCATATGAGATACTCAGTAAGGCTTATGATGTATTTATCTCAAACTCGGACAAGCTGTTCTCACTATTCTCCTTTATATGCTCGCTTGTACTTGCGTTTGTGTATAAAAAGGGACTTGTGCCTATGCTTGGCGGCGCGCTTAAGGGCGTTAGCGGCAAGGTGAACGAAATAGATGCCGCTACACGTCTTGGAATTGATAATACAAAGGCTGCCATAGATAAACTTTATGGCGATATTAACAATCTTGGCGAACTTACAAAAGATACGAAAGACACTGTGAAGAATTTTGAGGATACGCTTGTTAAGATTGATAAATGGTCGGAGCAAAACGAAAAGACAAGGCTGGCTTTACTGATGCAAAGCGAGATGCTTAAGGCTATATTCCTCTCATCCTCCCTGCCCGAATATCAGAAGGATGAAATATCAAAGAAAAGCCTTGAGATAGAAAAAATATTAAAGGATGACGTTAATGATGCAAAACAGGGTTAAGCACGTGCTTATAAACACCTTTGCCCTCTTTGTGTCTGTCCTGCCGCCCATTATCGCAACGCTGAGTTACTTTTCTTTATGGAGTGACGCAAGGAGTTTAAGCGGCCTTTGCCTGATTTTACTTATCATATCGCTTGTCCCTCTTTTAAGAAGGATAAAGATAGAATTAAAAAGCGCATCGATGCCCGTTATCTGGGGATGCATTTTTGTAATCTTTTTGCTCTTCTCCTCAATTGCAAAAGAGATGTGCGTTATATCGCTTATCGGCTTTATATCAAACCTATTAGGCGCGATTTTATACCGTATAGCGAGGAGGTACAAGGATAATGAGCAGTGATTTTGAAAAAATGCTGCTTGATACCGATCTGACAGTAAAAAAGACGGTGGGAGCCCTGCTCAACAACATAGGCAAAACTATAGCCATAATCACACTTACCGTAGCCACTCTCGTTACATTTACCGATATAAGTTTCGGTCAGTTTGGCAGCGAGAGCTTTACCGGCACTCTTATGATTATGACGGTGTGCGCGACGGTATTATACTTCTCCCTCGAGGACGCCGGAGAGCGACTTGGAATGCAAGAGAACGAATACAAAAGGGCAAAAAATGACTACGAGGCGGCAAAGGAAAAAATAAAGGCCGATAACCTTGAATCCTTTAAGGAATATCTCAACGAGATTGCCCTGAGTACAAGAGGGTCACAGCAGAGTGAAATGCTGCTTGAACACGGCCTTAGCCAAAGCGATCTTGACAGTTATTTAAGAGGCGAAAACCCGGATAAAAAAAGAGCGGCTATACTTAAAAAGATAAGCCGGATAAAGGTAAAAAGTATAAACGTAATGGATATACTTTCTTCTGCCCACCAAAAACACACAGAGGGTTTTAAAAATCCCAAAGGCAGGCATTTTGTAAATCTTTGTTTAAAAATACTGCCATCTTTGCTATGTATGACAGTCACTGTGTCAATTATGCTTACGACAAAAGAGGATATGTCAGCGGCATCTGTGATAAGCGGAGTTATGAAGCTCTCGACACTGCCTATAATAGGCCTTCGAGGATATATCGCCGGGTATAATTTTGCCAAGGATGAGCTGAGCGCTTATCTTGAAAGCAAAAAAAGAATTATAGAGGGCTTTATATTAAGCACAAAGCAATAACAAGGTCACAGACCTTGGCGCGTCCTGCCACCCGGCAGGGCGCGTTTTTTTGTCACAGAGAGGTAAAATAAGCCGTTGACACAGCTAAGTAAAATATGTTAAAATATCTTGTAAGAAAAATGAGGAGGGGCGTATGCGTTACGATAAAGAACTGAACAAAATACTTATTGACACGCGAGAAATGGCAAGACTTGCCAAACGCGGCGCTATGCCTACACCCGGCTTTGACGAGGATGAGAGTTATCTCTTTGACGCACCGCTGTCCCGTGTAAGAGAGACGGTTGGCGAGCTTACGCAAAAAAAACTGGAAATGCCATTTTTTGCAGACGGTAACTCATTTTTGTTAAGTTGTACTGTAAATATTGATTTTTGCGATGCGCTGTGCTTTGCCGTATCGGTAGAAAACCATATAAAGATAAAGGCCGACGTAAGGGCACTTGCAAGAGCCGTAGCCTATCTTAGCGCGCATATGTATTTCTGCGACAAAGACCTTGAGGGCGGTCATATCTCGATATTCTACGTCAACTCAAAGAGTGGGGAGTCAATGCTTGAAAACGAGTACCTCACAAAAGCCGTAACCGAAAAATTCTTTATAAAGTGTAAAGGGAGCCTCGGCATATACGCAAAGCCCGAAATTGACAGAGTTAAATCAAGACTGCCGTATATGAAGTCTTTAAAGTTCCCCTTTAAATCCATGCGAGAGGGACAGGATGAGTTTATAAGGGGCGCTTACCGTGCTATTGCAAGAGGCCAGACAATGTTTGCCGTAGCGCCTACGGGCACGGGCAAGACTATCAGCGCGCTCTACCCCGCCCTTAAAGCTGTTGGCGAAGAAAGGGTGGAAAAGGTCTTTTATTTTACACCCAAGGCTACTATAATGTCAGTAGCAAAGGACTCTATATCGCTTATGGCAAAGGACAGCGCAAATATACGCGCTACAATAATCACCGCCAAGGAAAAATGCTGTGATTTTAACGTGTGCTGCCGTATCAGTAAGGATATGTGCCGTTTTGCAAAATTAAACAAACTGACAGAGGCTGCTATAAAGTTATACAGAAAAAATATTGCCGTAACCGACGTAAGCGATATTAAAGAGGTAGCAAACGAGATGGGTATTTGCCCATACGAGTTATCCTTAAATTACGCAGAGCTGTGCGACGTTGTAATATGCGATATAAACTATCTTTTTGACCCCGACGTTTATTTCCGCCGCTTCTTTACCGAGGGTGGCAAATACGCCTTTTTGATTGATGAGGCACATAATCTGCCCGACAGACTGTGTGATATGTACTCCCCCGTCCTAAGCGAAAGCGATATTGAGGGCGTGCTTGATTATCTGGGAGATCTGTCAGACCTTTATGAAAGCGCAAAAATCACAAAACGGATATTTAAGGATACCCTTTACCCATTAGTCAAGGATGAGATACGGGTGAACAGTGAGGAGAAGAAGGTAGGCTTTGCCCACACTACAAAACTACCCGAGCGACTTATCGATATCTTCAGTAAACTTAGTGAGGATATAGAAAACGAGCTTTACTCAATATACAAGAGCAAGGATCAGGAAAGAGAGGCAAGGCTTTTAACCGTAAGGGATTACAAGCGCAGGATAAACCGTTTTCTCGGTGCGCTTGAGCGCTTTGATAACGGATATGAACTCTTTGTAAATTACGAGGACGGTAAAATAAGCGCTAAGGTGATGTGCATTGACCCCTCCGGTATGGTAAGGGAGCGTCTTGGCAAGGGACACGGCGCAGTATTCTTCTCAGCAACGCTGACACCGCTGTCCTACTACAAGAGTGTACTTGGTAACGATAGGAGCGCAATAACACTTGAGGGCGTATCCCCCTTTGCAAAGGAGCAACTTAACGTATCTATTATGGATAAGGTCTCAACAAGATTTTTGCAAAGAGAGAACACGTTGCTCACCGTCACAAAAATAATAGCGGCAAGCATATCGCCAAAAAGGGGCAATTATATAATATTTACCCCGTCATTTGCCTATGCAAAATCGCTTTACGAGGTCTTTAAATCAAAGTACCCGAAGATAAAATCGCTCTTGCAGAGCGCCAACATGTCACAAAGAGAAAGGCAAGAGTTTTTATCAAACTTTGAAAATCACGATAACTATCTTGTTGCCTTTTGTGTAATGGGAGGCATATTTGCAGAGGGCATTGACCTTAGTGGAGAAAGACTTATCGGCGCTATCGTGGTAGGCGTTGGACTGCCCACCCCCACAGTTGAGAGAGAGGCTATAGCAAGTTACTTTGATGAAAAGAGCGACAACGGTAAACAATATGCCTATATCTACCCCGGCATTAACAGAGTACTGCAGGCGGCAGGCCGTGTTATAAGGACAGAAAAGGACAGGGGCATTATCGTGCTTGTGGACGACAGACTTGGCGACCCCATTTACAAAAAGGCCCTGCCCGATTTGTGGCATGACGTTAATTACCCAAATGACGCAAAAGAGCTAAACGAAATAATACAAGCCTTTTGGAACGCCTTTGAAGGAGAAGAATAGTATGGATGCAGTTGTAATTATCTGCGAGATTATTATAGGACTTATCGGTCTGTGTATGGCAGTTTTATCCCATCAGACAGAGGACAGACTGCACGGAGTGTTTGTAATTTTGCTTTGCTCAAGCAGTATATGCGAGCATTTCTTCCACGATTTGGTGATTTTATGCGATATACTCATTATCGTAACGGCACTTTACGGTATTTTCTTTATAATCTATTCAATACCCCACATCTTAAAGATGTTTAAAAAGGCTAAGGAAAAAATAACAAAATAATTTTATAAGCAAAAAACGGCTCCCTGCAATTTTCGGCACGGGAGCCGTTTTTACTTTTATTTCTTTTTTCTTTTTTGCTTTGGTATTGGGACAAACAACCCACCTTTAAAGAGGTCGAAATCGGAGGTAGAGTAAAGGGGTCGGTTAAAACCGAAAAGAGTAAGAGTGCGACGTATTTTAAGGCCATCGGCCTCATTATCAACTCTCTCAAGTTTAAGATTAAGTCTATATAAAATATTTGTGCTTTGTATCTTATCAATAAGTTTTTTGGTGCAAAAGTCGGTTAGTTGTAAATATAAGTTATCATAAAACTCTATAAATTCATCGCGTGGCATCTTTTTCTTTTTTGCATTTTTATCGGGCATATCGGTTTCTTGTATGATGTCCGATTTGAGATACACGCTTTCCCTTGGCAGGGTTATATTAAGTATAAGACACACCCTGCCATCTCTTTTAAATATCCTTTTTTTATTTACAAAAATATCCCCCATAGCCTACTCTCTTTTTTGCTTTCACTAGTAAAGAGTATTAAATACGGGGGATATTTATGTTATCAATATTCTGCTATAAGGCACATTGTAAGTCTGCCGGAAAGTTCTGCCGCCTTTGGCATAAACTCCATATAATCCATTGCCGCCTTACCCGAAAGGCTGTCGGAAATTGCGCGCACTATACAGAACGGCACACCGTTTACAAATGCTACCTGAGCTACAGCGGCGCCCTCCATCTCACAGACATTTGCGCCAAAGGTGTTAGCGATAGAGAGTTTTTCCTCACGCTCGGCTACAAATTTGTCACCCGAGGCAATTATGCCTTCCTTTACCTTAGCGCCTACCTTAGATGCGTTTTTCATCAGTATCTCGCCTGCGCGCTTATCTGCGTCAAAATACACTCTGTTTATACCGGATACAAGCCCCTTTTCATCTCCTAAAGCAGAGGTATCCATATCATGCTGCAGCGCCTTGGTTGCCACCACTATATCAAGGCACTCAAGTTCATCTGTAAGCGAGCCGCCGACACCCGAGTTAATTATAAGAGTGGGGTTATATTTTATTATCATAGCCTCAGCGCACATAGCGGCAAAGACCTTACCTATGCCGCACTTTGCAACAACGACATCCCTCTCACAAAGTCTGCCGAGTGTAAAACTTAAAGATCCACAGTTCTCTACCCTTTTATCCTGCATCTTTAAGATGAGGGCGTCTGCCTCCTTTTCCATTGCGCATATTACACCAATCATTTAATCTTATACCTCGTATTTAAAGTCGTTTTTGCTTGAATTCAGGACATCAAGATAAGCCTTGCATTCCCTCTTTGCCAAAGCAAGATCGAGATTTTTATAGTTACCGCACTCTTTTCTTGTGTTGCCAAACATCTCGCCCTCGTGCTCTACTATCCTTTTAAGAGTGTCCTTTACACATTCAAGCACTGTGTTATCATCCGCATTTCTTACCAAAAGGTAAAATCCCGTCTGGCAACCCATAGGGCCAAAATAAACAACATCACCGCCGATTTTTGATGAACGTATATAGGTTGCAAACATATGCTCCACCGAATGCATCACTATATTTGACATATAGTCGTTTTCTTCGTTATTAGGCACCCTTGTGCGCATATCGTAAGTCGTTACGTCACCGTCAATACGGGATATATATATCCCCTTGCCTATTTTGTCGTGATCAACCGAAAAGGATGCTATACGTCTTACATTTTCCATTTTACATTTCCTTTATTTTTTACTAAGTATATTTTAAAATAAACGCCCCAAAATGTCAAGTGAAAGATAAAAAGGTGGTCTGCAGTATTAGAGTAAATTTGCATTTAAAGATTACAAAACTTGTTTTGAGATTATCAAGGCTGAAAATTTTGAATTTAGACAAAGATAGCGACCTTGCAATATGCGTATATTGCGAGGGGGGTATCTGCCGTATTAGAGTAAATTTGCATTTAAAGATTACAAAACCTGTTTTGAGGTCTTTAAGGCCGAAAATTTTGAATTTAGACAAAGATAGCGACCGAAGCAATATGCGTATATTGCAAGGTCGCTATCTGCCGTATAAAACAAAATTTACGCCTTAAGGGCCTCAAAACTCGTGTATTGTACGCGAGATTACATCCTCTTGTTGCTCTTTTGTTAATTTAATAAAGTTTACCGCATATCCTGAAACTCTTACGGTGAGCTGAGGATATTTTTCCGGATGAGCCTGAGCATCACGGAGTGTCTCACGGCTGAATACGTTTACGTTTAAGTGGAAGCCGCCATCATCTACGTAGCCGTCTATCATATCTGCAAGATTTTGCTCACGGTCCTCTTTACCTAAGGATGCCGGAGTTACCGAGAAGGTGTTGGAAATACCGTCACGAGCATAATCGTAAGGGAGCTTTGCCACAGACTCAAGCGATGCAAGAGCGCCGTGAGTATCTCTGCCGTGCATGGGGTTTGCGCCCGGTGCAAGAGGCTCACCTGAGCGTCTGCCGTCAGGAGTATTACCGGTATGCTTACCGTATACAACGTTGGAGGTAATGGTAAGAATGGAGGTTGTTGCCTCGCTGTTACGGTAGGTGTAGTGCTGCTTTATCTTGCCCATAAAGGTCTTTAAGATCCATACAGCAAGTGTGTCTACGCGATCATCGTTGTTACCGTATTTGGGGAAGTCGCCCTCTATTCTGTAATCAACAACGATACCCTCCTCGTTACGGATGGGATAAACCTTTGCATACTTGATAGCAGAAAGTGAGTCTGCCGCGCAGGAAAGACCTGCAATACCCGTAGCAAAGAAACGATGCACATCTGTATCGTGCAGAGCCATTTCAAGAGACTCGTAACTGTATTTATCGTGCATATAGTGGATAAGGTTTAAGACGTTTACGTAAAGGTCTGCAAGCCAATCCATCATATTCTCATATTTTTTGATAACCTCATCAAAATCAAGAGGGCCGTCACCTAATATAGGCGCAAACTCAGGGGATACCTGCAAAGGCTTACCCGTAGCTCTGTCAAGCGAAATCTCGTCCTTACCGCCATTGATAGCGTAAAGCAGACACTTAACAAGGTTAGCACGTGCACCGAAGAGCTGCATATCCTTGCCCTGACGCATTGAGCTTACACAGCAGGCGATGCAGTAATCGTCACCCATCTTGGGACGCATAAGATCATCGCTCTCATACTGTACAGCAGAGGTATCAATGGATATCTTAGCGCAGTACTTTTTAAAGTTCTCAGGAAGATTTTTTGACCAGAGAACGGTAAGGTTAGGTTCGGGAGCGGGGCCGAGGTTTTCAAGCGTATGAAGAATACGGAAGGCTGTCTTTGTTACAAGAGTTCTACCATCGGTACCCATACCGCCAATAGTCTCTGTTACCCAAGTGGGGTCACCCGAGAAGAGTTCATTATACTCCTTGCCTCTCATAAACTTAACAATACGCAGCTTCATTACAAACTGGTCGATAAGTTCCTGCGCCGCCTTCTCTGTAAGAATGCCATCTTCAATATCTCTTTGAATGTAAATATCAAGGAAACTTGAGTTCCTGCCGATACTCATAGCAGCGCCGTTCTGGTCCTTGATTGCACCAAGGTAACCGAAGTAAAGGAACTGTATTGCCTCCCTGGCATTCTTTGCAGGCTTTGAGATATCAATGCCATAGGACATAGCCATCTCTTTAAGAGCCTTAAGAGCCTTTATCTGCTCGGAGACCTCTTCTCTGCTGCGCACAAGTTCTTCTGTCATGGCGCCTCTCATATTGAGTTTATCCTTTTCCTTAAACTCAATAAGTTTATCTATACCGTAAAGAGCAATACGGCGGTAATCGCCTACAATTCTACCTCTGCCGTAAGTGTCGGGCAAACCTGTAAGAATATGAGCACGGCGTGCAACTCTCATTTCGGGAGTGTATGCATCATATACACCGTCATTGTGTGTTTTGCGGTAATTTTTAAAAGTAAACTTTACATCCGGGTTGATTTCATAGCCATAAGCATTAAGCGCGCTCTCAGCAAGTTTAATGCCGCCAAAGGGCATAAGCGCACGTTTGAAGGGCTTGTCTGTCTGTAAACCTACAATCTTTTCGCGCTTTTTGTCTATATATCCGGGGCCGTGGCTTACAAGAGTGGAAACAACTCTGGTGTCAGCAAAAAGAACACCGCCTGCCTCTCTTTCCTCTTTAGAAAGTCTGAGTATCTCATCCCAGAGCGCAAGGCTATCATCCGTGGGTCCTTCAAGGAATGAGCCGTCTCCGTGATAGGGTATATAATTGCGCTGTATAAAGTCGCGCACGTCAATTTCTTCTGACCAATTGCCAAGGTTAAAGCCTTGCCACTGTGTGAACATCATAATTTTTACATCTCCTTTTTTAATACTATTTTAAAATTTCTCTTGCCATTTTAACCGTATCGGTATCGGGAGGCAAAACATCATCAAGTCTGTACTTAATGCCAAGCGCCTCGTATTTTTTTACTCCGAGAGTGTGGTATGGTAAAACCTCATATTTTTCCACACTCTTAAGAGTATCGCAAAATGCCTTAAGGGATAAAATATCCTCTTTTTCATCCGAAAGGGTGGGGACTAAAACGTAGCGTATCCACATACTCTTACCGTTATCGGATAGGAATTTTGCAAAATCAAGCGTATTTTTATTGCTAAAGCCGGTTATATCCCTGTGCTTTGCATCATCGATATGCTTTATATCCAGAAGAAAAAGATCACACACCGAAAGAAGTTTTTGGTGTTTTTCCACGGATACGGGGTCATCTATATCAAAGGTGCTGCCCGAGGTATCAACTGCCGTGTGTATCCCCTTTGCCTTAAGGGCCGCAAGCAGTTCTGTCACAAAATCTATCTGCAAAAGCGGTTCTCCGCCCGAGATTGTAACTCCACCGCGCTTTATATAATTTTTATATTTAAGAACGATCTTTACACACTCATCCACCGTTTTTTTCTTGCCGCCGATACATGACCACGTATCGGGATTGTGACAATACTTACAGCGCAGATTGCAGCCCTGCATAAAAAACACAAAGCGTATACCGGGGCCGTCTACTGTGCCAAAGCTCTCTGTCGAATGAATAAAGCCTGTATCCATCAGAACCCCTCCTTGTACAATCGTTAAAAAATAGACAAATCGATAAAAATAAGCCACAACTCCAAGTGAGCTATGGCTTGTAAAAACACAATATTAAGTTCCTCTTGGAGCACTAAAATTCTTACCTTAACAAGTATACCATAAAGGCACCATTATGTCAATAACAAAATCATACAATTATAATTGTTTTATGACATTTTTTTGGCAAACAAGACAAAAAAAGCCGCCTTTTACAAAATTTGAAAAAGGCGGCTGATTTTTTATAAAAATCAAAGATAAAGAGTTTCTTCAATATTAAAGCTAACAGGAATGAGATCACTATCCTTTGAGGATGGGCCTACGAGGAGCTTAAACTCGCCCTTTTCCACAACTCTTTCACAGTTAGTATCAACGTATGAGAAATCCTTGTATGAAAGATTAAAGGATACACTCTTGCACTCCCCTGCCTTAAGAGGCAACTTTTTAAATGCGATAAGCTGCTTTGTGGGCAGAATAAGTTTTGAGAATGGATCGTGCATATAAAGTTGTACTATCTCGCATCCGTCAACCTTACCGGTATTTTTAACGTCAAGGGTAAGAGTAAGTGTGTCTTTATCAAATACTACGTTTGAATATTCGTAGGTAGTATAGGACATACCCTCGCCGAAGCTGAAGAGGAAGTCAGACGGCATATCACAGTATTTGCCTCCGTGCCAGCCGCGATTTTGCGCATAGTAAGAGGGCTGCTGTCCAACGTGGTAAGGGAAGGAGATCGGGAGTTTACCTACAGGATTATGTAAACCAAAGATTACTTTTGCAAGCGCTTCACCACCAAATTGACCACCGTTAAATCCGCAAAGAAGTGCTGATGCATTCTCTTTTACCTCGGGAATACAGAGAGGGCCTGAGGCAATAAGATTTGCAATTATAGGTGTGCCGCAGTCCTTAAGAGCATTAAAGAGCGCGCTCTCGGTAAAGGTAAGAGTGGGGTTTGCCCTATCCTTTTCTTCGCCTGCTAAAAATACGTTATCGCCGATGGCAAGGATAACCACGTCGCTTGTCTTTGCCAACTCTACCGCCTCATCAATGCCAGAAAGATCATCGCCGAGGACGGATACGCCCTTAGCATATTTTACCTCTATTCCGCATTTTTCTGCCTCTGCCTTAACACCCTCAAGGAGTGTTACGTATGGGCGCTGGGGTGGGCGTGTATAATCAAAGGCGGGGTGTGAGAAATAAGTCCAGTCACCGTAAGCGGCGCGGATATCGTCGGCATTTTCACCGATAACGGCAATGCTCTTTACCCTCTTTGTATCAAGAGGGAGCACACCGTCGTTTTTAAGCATAACTACGGTATCGTAGGTGATCTTTTTGTTGAGTTCAAGATGCTCTGCCTTGCCGAGATAGTCCTCATCGGTCTTGTTATAGGGGTTCTCAAACATACCGTATGCAAGTTTGATGCCAAGCACACGGCGTACCGCATTATTTATTACTTCAATATCAATCTCACCGTCATTCACAAGCGCAATTGCGTTCTCGTAAAACTCAGCAGATGTCATTATCATATCGTTGCCCGCAAGGAGAGTGAGCTTTGTTGCCTCTCTTGCGTTATCGCATACAAACTGCCTTTTATAAAGACTGGTAAGATTTATCCAGTCGGTAATAACAAAACCTTCGAAGCCAAGTTCATCCTTAAGTATATCGGTAAGCAGATGTCTGTCGGCCGTAACGGGCAGACCGTCGGTTGAGCCGTAGGCTGTCATAATACTGCCTGTTTTTGCATCACTTACAGCCTTTTCAAACGGTGGGAGAAATTCCTGACGCACCTTTCTGTAAGTACAACTGGTATCGTATGCATCGCGCGCACCTGTCGCCTCACCGTAACCGATATAGTGCTTTGTGCAGGCAATAACCCTTTCATTATCGCCTACCTGTCCCTGGTAGCCTTTGATAATAGCGCTGCCAAGTTCTCCCGCAAGATACTTATCCTCGCCAAAGGTCTCGTTTACTCTGCCCCACCTGATATCTCTGCCAAGGCAAAGCACGGGTGAAAAGGCCATCTGTATACCGTCCGAGAAGGTCTCCTTTGCAGTAGCACGACCCATCTTTTCGGTAAGCTCGGTATCCCAGGCGCAGGCCATGGTAAGCTGTGTTGGGAAAATAGTAGCGCGGCGGTTTAACGAGTTGCCGTGGATAGCATCAATTGCAAAGAGAATAGGAATGCCGTTACCTTCTTCCATCGCCGTCTTTTGCAGATGCTTTGCATCATCGCCAAGGATGTGTAAAAACGAGCCTATACCACGTCTTGCCCACATCTCTGCTTCCTCTTTACTAAGAGAGTTAGCAGGTAATTCGAGCAGTTGTGCCACCTTTTCTTCAAGGCTCATTTTAGAAAGTATTTCTTCAATGCGATTTTTCATAAATTTTCTCTTTTCTTGTAAAATTGGGCGAAAATGCAAATATAAATTAACATTAACGCCCAATAAGTATTATTTATCTATCTTTTGAAAATCAGAAGTTAAGTCTTGCCTTGATGTAATCAGCAACCTCGTCGATAGGAAGACGCACCTGCTCCATACTGTCTCTGTCACGTACGGTAACACAGCCGTCATTCTCGGTTTCAAAGTCATAGGTTACACAGAAGGGTGTGCCTATCTCGTCCTCTCTGCGGTATCTCTTACCTATTGAACCTGTCTCATCAAAGTCACAGTTGAACTCCTTTGCAAGGGTGTCAAAGAGCGTAAGAGCCTTATCGGAAAGTTTCTTTGAAAGAGGAAGCACTGCGCACTTGAAGGGCGCTAAAGCGGGGTGCAAATGCAAAACAACACGGGTATCGTTTTCACCAATCTGCTCCTCATCGTATGCATCAACAAGGAATGCAAGAGCAACACGGTCTGCACCGAGGGAGGGCTCAACTACGTAAGGAATGTAGTGCTCGTTTGTCTCGGGGACAAAGTAGGTCATATCCTTGCCAGAGTGGTTCTGGTGCTGGCCAAGGTCATAATCTGTTCTGTCAGCAACGCCCCAAAGTTCGCCCCAACCGAAGGGGAATAAGAACTCAAAGTCGGTAGTTGCCTTGGAGTAGAAGCAAAGCTCGTCTGCCTCGTGGTCTCTGAGTCTTAAGTTCTCATCTCTCATACCGAGGTCAAGCAGCCACTTGTGGCAGAAATCCTTCCAATACTTAAACCACTCAAGGTCGGTACCGGGCTTGCAGAAGAACTCAAGCTCCATCTGCTCAAACTCACGGGTACGGAAGGTGAAGTTACCGGGAGTAATCTCATTACGGAATGACTTACCTATCTGCGCTACACCGAAGGGGAGCTTACGTCTTGTCGAGCGCTGTACTGCGGGGAAGTTTACAAAGATGCCCTGCGCTGTCTCGGGACGAAGATATACTGTGCTTGAGGAATCCTCCGTAACACCTACAAAGGTCTTGAACATAAGATTGAACTTTTTAATATCGGTAAACTGCTTACCGCCGCAAAGGGGACATGCAATATCCTTTTCCTTGATAAATGCCGCCATCTCATCAAAGCTCCATGCAGCAGGGTTATCATCTGTGCCGTTGGCGAATGCGTAGTCCTCAATAAGTTTGTCTGCTCTGTGGCGCGCCTTACACTGCTTGCAGTCCATAAGGGGGTCTGAGAAGCCGCCTACGTGACCTGAGGCAACCCATGCCTCGGGATTCATAATAATAGCGCTGTCAAGACCTACGTTATATCTTGATTCCTGCACAAAACGCTTCCACCACGCCTTTTTAACATTGTTCTTGAACTCAACGCCAAGGGGGCCGTAGTCCCATGAGTTTGCAAGACCGCCATATATCTCCGAGCCGGGGAAAATAAATCCACGCGTCTTGCAAAGAGCCACAATTTTATCCATTGTCTTTTTGCTGTTTTCCATAATTATTCCTCTATATTGTAAATATTTATTTGCGTTTTTAAATTATTTCGCCGTAAACGATACCGTCTTTGTGATAGATCGGCTTAACGTTTTTTGCCTCTCCTATAAGTTCTTTGCCGCCTTTTACTCTGACCTCGACAAAGCTCTCGGAATGAGCGCTCAAATAATCGCCCTGCCTGTTTTCAAGTATAACGCTTAAAGGCTTTGCCTCGTTTACGATTTTTTCAAGCACAGTATCTCTTACCTTATTTTTATGCTTTATAAGACGGTCACTGCGTTCTTTTTTAACATCCTCGCTTACCTGGTCGGTATAGCCGTCTGCCTCAGTACCCTTACGTCTTGAATAGGCAAAAACGTGGCAATCAAGAAATGCTGCCTTGGATACGAAATCAAGAGTATCAAGAAAATCGCTCTCATCTTCTCCGGGGAAACCCACCATAAGGTCTGTAGTAAACTCGGTACCGGGGAGAGTTTCCTTAAGCGCCATAAGATTTTTATAAGCCATCTCCCTGTTATATCTGCGGCGCATACGGTTAAGAACTCTGTCCGAGCCCGACTGCATCGATATATGGAAGTGCGGTACCAAAATCTTTAAACCCTTTATTTTTTGGGCAAATTTCTGCCCCACAAGCTCGGGCGCTAAGGAGCCAAGCCTTATTCTCTCACAGCTCTTTCTTCTATCAAGTTCAATAAGCAAGTCTGCAAGATCGTATTCAACATCGAAGTCCTTGCCATAGGAGCCGGTCTCAATGCCTGTAAGCACTATTTCACGAACTCCGCTTTTAGCAAGCGCCTCTACCTCATCTATAACGTCCCCTGGCGCCTTTGAGCGCACTCTGCCTCTTGCACCGGGGATGGCACAGTAGGTGCATCTTGCCTCACATCCGTCCTCAATCTTGACGTATGCACGTGTGCGCGGCGCTCTTGTTATCCTCATTTTTTCAAACGGGGCGCTTTGTATATCGCTTACGTTTATATACCGACTGCCCTTACCCTCACCGAGCCTTTTATTTACAAGACCCACTAAGGAGAGTTTATTATCACTGCCTATAATGATATCAACACCCTCGATTGCGCTTACCTCGTCCGGCAGGGTCTGGCTGTAACAGCCCGTAACGCAGACTATAGCGTCGGGATTTGTTTTTATAGCACGCCTTATTATCTGGCGCGACTTTCTGTCACTCTCACGGGTGACGGTGCAGGTATTGATAACGTATACGTCACATGGCTCGGAAAACGGTAAAACGGTATAGCCGTTTTTTTCAAACTCCTCGGCAATAGCCTCGGTCTCATACTGCGAGACCTTGCAGCCAAGGGTATAAAGTCCTACTGTCATTTTACTTTGTATAAACCTCGGGCTTTAAAACTCCTATATAGGGTAATGCACGGTAGTTCTCGGCATAGTCAAGGCCGTAGCCGATAACAAACTCGTCGGGTATCTCAAGGCCGATATAATCGGGGGTATAATCAACAACTCTGCGAGAGGGCTTGTCAAGAAGGGTGCAGGTCCTGACACTCTTTGCGCCCTTGAGTTTAAGGTATTTTGTAAGGAAGGAGCAGGTGTTACCGCTGTCAACGATGTCCTCAACAATAAGAATGTCGCACTCGGGCAGATCCTTTCTGTTAAGGTCAAGAATAACGTTTACAGCACCTGTCGAGGTGGTGCCGAGGCCGTAAGAAGAAACCTTCATACAGTCAATTTCAAGCGGAATATTTATTTTCTTCATAAGGTCGCCCATAAAAACTATAGAGCCCTTAAGGATGCACACAAGCAAAAGATGCTTATCACTACCGCTATAGTCCCTCTCAATTTCCTTTGCAAGACGGCTCGTTACTCTGTCGAGCTCCTCTTCGGAAATCATTACCTTTAAAACATCCTTGTTGATCATGCTGCACCTCCTGGAAACAAGTCGAAAAATATACGGTAACCGTTTTTCAGCGTTCCTGCATGACAAAAAGCGCCTGCTTTGGCTAAAAAAACAAAGAATTACCCCACTATAAAAGTTATTCTAACACAATTTGAGCATTTTGTAAATATAAAATATTAAAAAAGATTAAAAAAGAATTAATGTGAATTAAAATAAAAATATTTATTTTTTCTCTTGACTTTTTATTATCAATCGGTTATAATGTATCTTGCTTTGGTATGAGTACGCGCAAAAACGGTGCTTTTTTTTGCATCGGATTTGCAACAAAAAAACGTTAAAATCTTTAAGGAGGTGCTAACTTATGAAGAGAACATATCAGCCTAAGAAGAGACAGAGAAGCAAAGAACACGGCTTCAGAAAAAGAATGGCTACCGCTAACGGAAGAAAAGTTCTTAAGAGAAGACGCGCCAAGGGTAGAGCTCGTCTTACCTATTAATCACTAACTTAAGTGACGATACAAAATCTCCGATACATGCATTACTTAAAGCATCTATCGGGGTTTTTGTTTAATAGGGTATTGGAGTATTCCATAGACTATCCAAAAAGGCAACGGGACGGCCAGAGGTCCTAATTTTAAAAAGAGGTGGTTAAGCATGAAAATAGTTACACTGTGTGAAAATCATCTTTTTTCCAAGGCGTACTCAAAGGGTAAAAGATGCGTAACGGATGCAGTTGCCGTATACGTTATGCCCGACTTTAAGGCAAAAAAACTGCAGGCGTCTCACCCACAAAAAATACGGGTAAACCGTATAGGATTTACTGCCACACCTAAGGTTGGCGGCGCAGTTGTGCGTTCAAGGGTAAGACGGATAATGCGCCACGGATATATGGCGCTCACAAAAGAAAGACCGATCAAGACGGGCTTTATTATTGTAATTGCCGCAAGAAGCGCTGCGGCAGACTTAAAAAGTCAAGATATTAAACGTGCGCTTGAATATAGCTTTAACAGGCTTAACATGTTTGAATTATGAAACACGTAATGATATGGCTTATCGGCATTTACCGTAAGTATATTTCTCCAATGAAGCCGCAGTGCTGTAGGTTTACACCTACCTGCTCGGAGTATGCGATCGAGGCATTTAAAAAACGTGGCTTTTTTGTAGGCTTTGGCCTTATGACGTGGAGAATTTTAAGATGCAACCCCTTTTCAAAGGCAGGCTACGACCCCGTACCCGAAAAGAGAAGGCAGCGCGCACTTAAAAAGAAAACGGGTGAAAACAAAATTAATTTGAACGGAAATAAAACACAGGAGTAAATAAATGTTTGATTTTATTTATGTTGCTATAGGCTGGTTGCTTTCATTCTTTAACAGCTTTACCGGACATTATGCAGTAGCGCTCTTAATCTACGCGCTCTTCTTCAAGGTGCTGCTTTTACCCTTTGGTATCAAGCAGCAGAAGAATATGATCTCTATGGCAAAGCTGCGCCCCAAAATTGCTCTTATTGAGAAAAAGTATGCGGGCAGAAATGACCAGATAACCCTGCAGAAAAAGCAGGAAGAGATTATGAAACTCCAGCAGGATGAGGGCTACAGTCCCTTCTCTGGCTGTCTGCCTATGCTCATCCAGCTTCCCATAATCATGCTCCTTTACGGAGTTATCAACGCGCCCCTTCAGTATATCTGCCAGTGGAACCTTGCCGAGGGTCAGACTGTTACCGAGGCTATCGTGGCTTTGGCTAACGCATTCGGTATGACCAATAACGGCGCGGCATTTACTGTTGAAACCTTTGGCGCTATCAAGCAGATAGAACTTGTTTCTAAAATCGCAGGTAACACAGGTCTTGCTGCCACATACGGCCTTGTGATTGAAAGTTTACCCAACTTTAACCTCTTTGGTATGAGCCTTGCGGCAACACCTAACCTTGCAGAGTTCTCATGGCTTTGCATCATTCCTCCCCTTGTAGCGGGTATACAGTACGTTTCTATGATAATCTCACGCAAGTTTACCGGCAACGTACAGACCGCAGGACAGGCAGAGGCTGACAAGCAGACACAGGCATCCATGAAGATGATGGACATAATGATGCCCCTGCTCACCCTTTGGATGGCATTCAGCTTCTCTGCAATGCTCGGTATTTACTGGATCTATCAGTCGGTTCTCGGCGTTGTACAGTCAATCGTACTTGCAAAGATTATGCCCATGCCCACATATACGGCTGAAGAGCTTAAGGAGATGGAAAAGGCGGCTAAGGCGGCTGAAAGAGCGCAGAAGGCGGCTCTCAAGACACAGCCCAAGTACCGCTCACTGCACTATATTGACGAGGACGATTACGATGAACTCCCCGAACTTAAGAACAACAGTGGCTCTAAGAAAAGCGGTTCTAATTACGGCATTGACGCCCCCGATGTAAAAAAATAAGACTTAATATTAAGGAAAAAACGATGATAAAAGAAATAATTGCAACAGGCAAAGACGTTAACGAGGCTAAAGAGAATGCCCGTGCCGCTCTTGGCGCAGGCCCGCTTGATGACGTTAACTTTGAAATTTTACACCTTGGCTCAAAGGGTATCTTTGGTCTTATCGGTGTTAAGCCCGCGCAGGTAAGAGCTTATATCGAGCTCCCCGACGCGCCCGAGAGAAGACAGAGAGAGAAAAAAAGAGACAAGAGAAAAGATGAAAACAAAAAGCCCCAGAACGAGGGCGGCGCTGTAAATGAAAAGGCGCAGAACGAGAAAAAGGCTGAGACTAAGAAGAATGAGCCTAAGGCTAAAAAGGAAAAGGCACACTCCGAGGTTATTCCCGAAAACGAGCTTAAACTCACTAAGGTTGATACAACCGAGGGCGACCTTGCATACGCCTTTGTTTCTACCGTTATCGGCAATATGGGCATTGACGCAAGCGCAGAGCTCTTTATTGCAGAGGACGGCACTAAGAGAATTATCATAAGCGGTACCGATGCGGCATCTCTTATCGGTCACCACGGCGATACTCTTGACGCACTGCAGTATCTTACCAACCTTGCAGGCACAAGAAAGAACGAGAGCGGTGAAAAGGACAAGAGACACACCACTATTGATATCGAGGGCTACCGTGCAAAAAGAGAGGCTACTTTAAGAGCGCTCGCAAGACGTATGGCTGAAAAGGCTAAGAAAAACAGAAGATCAATAGCGCTTGAGCCTATGAATGCTTATGAAAGACGCATCATCCACTCTGAAGTACAGTCAATTGAGGGTGTATCCACAAACTCTATCGGTAACGACAACAACCGTAAGGTTATAATCTTCCTTACAGATAAAAAGCCTAAGGGCGTTTTTGAGGAAGAAAATACAGATGCCGCTGTAGTAGAAAACAACGATACTACCGTAAGCGAATAATATAATTATGGAAATAAATACGACCATAGCCGCAATTTCAACCCCACCCGGTAAGGGTGGGGTTGCGGTTATCCGTATATCGGGCGAGGATGCTATAGCTATTGCCGATAAGATCTTCTTATCCAAGGGTAAAAAGCGCCCCTCGTCATTCAAGGCTAGAGAGGCGGTATACGGTAACCTTTTTGATAATGATACTGTAATTGACGACTGCCTTCTGGTACTCTTCCCTGCTCCGAACTCCTATACGGGAGAGGATACGGTGGAGATATACTGTCACGGCGGCGTATTACTTACCGAGAAAATTCTTGAGCTTGTATTAAGATCGGGCGCAAGATATGCAAAGGCGGGTGAGTTTACAAGGCGCGCCTTTATAAACGGCAAGCTTACTCTTACCGAGGCCGAGGCGATAGGAAACGTTCTTGAAGCAAAGAGTTATGAGCAGCTTAAGCTCTCAAGCGAGGCCTCGCGCGACAGACTGAGCCAAAAGATAAAAGAAATAAAAAAAGAACTTGTAAGCACTATGAGTTCAATTTATGCAAGAATTGATTATCCCGATGAGGACCTTGGCGAGTTTACCGATAATGAGACCAAGGAAAGGCTTTTGAAAACAAAAGAGCAACTCGTAAGGCTTATCGATACCTACCGTACGGGTAGAGCGATAAGCGAGGGCATTAAAACTGCCATTTGCGGCAAGCCAAACGTTGGCAAATCTTCAATATATAATATGATACTCGGCAAGGATGCCGCGATAGTTACGGATATTGAGGGTACCACGCGCGACGTGCTTAATGCAACCGTACCCCTTGGCAGAGTACTGCTTTGCCTCTCGGATACCGCAGGTATACGAAAGACGCTTGACCCTGTTGAAAAAATCGGTGTAAGCCGCAGTTACAGTGAGATAGACAGTGCAGAACTTGTGCTGTGTGTCTTTGACCTTTCTAAAGAGGCGGATGATGACGATTTAAGGCTGATAGAGAGATTAAAGGATACAGAGGCGACTAAAATAGCAGTGCTTAACAAGAGTGATCTTGACTGCCGTTTTGACAACAGCGCCCTTGGCGATATATTTGATGCGCATATTGAAATAAGCTCAAAAAATGGCGATATGAGCGAACTAATACGGGTAATAGACAATCTCTTTACAGATGAGAAAATAAAAACGGGTGAGGATGCAATAGTCTTTACCGCAAGACAAAACGCGGCGCTTGAAAATTGTCTTACACAGTTAAATCTGGCAATAGAGGGCTATGAGGCCGGGCTGTTTGCCGATGCGTCTAGCTCATTTGTAGAATTGGCTATTGGCGCGCTTGAAGAGAGTGACGGCCGCTCGGTAAGTGAGAGCATTGTAAACGACATTTTCTCAAAATTCTGTGTGGGCAAGTGAGGTAAATATGGAGAACAAAAGATTTACCAAAAACGATAGCGGATTTATCTGCAAGAATTGCGGCAAAGAGGTTTTACCACTCGGCTACACCTCACGCAACCACTGCCCTTTTTGTCTATGCTCACTGCACGTTGATATAAACCCCGGCGACAGACAGAACGACTGTGGCGGCATACTGCGCCCAGTACGTGCGCTGCCCGATGCTAAAAAAGGATATATAATAATCCACCGCTGTGAAAAATGCGGCGCCGAGGTAAGAAACAAGGCGGCACACGAGGCCAAGGTGCAACCCGATGATACCGACCTTATCATAAAACTCACTGCAGGAAGTATATAAAAAAGAATAATAAAAACGGAGGATGAGCGATTTGCTATGTCCTCCGTTTTTAAATTTTAAGCTATTAAGCTTTATTATTACTTGCAATACAAAAGTGATATCGCAAATAACAAAACCTATTATTTGTTAATGATTATTTACAATTACTGGATAACGGGCAGAATATCATCAAGACCGGGTATTCCGGGTATCTGGTCAAGTATTGACTCAACCTCCCATATATCGTCGCTATCCTCATAATCAATTTCAATAGCGTAGGTATACTTTGTACCGTCTATCTTGAAGCTGACCTTGTATACGCTCTCAAGCTCGTCATCCTCGGGATTTATAGCAATCGTACGGTGCGCCTGTATATCGCTTACCTCACTTCTTTCATAGGAAAGATGCGCAAGGACTGCGTCAATAGCAGAATTTGCATTAAGAGTTTGGGGCTTACCGAAGAAGATCTCGTCATCCCTATCACCCTCATCCTCATGCTCATCCATTATAGAATGGTACAGTGAATTAAGCTCCTTAAGACTCATACCGGCAAGAGTTTTAAAATCGTAATTGCTGTCGTTAAGAGCCGATAGAATCTTGTTGACAAGCGCGCTCTTGCCAAGAGATACGTTGGATTTATCCGTATCATCGGTATCTGCATCAGTAAGGTCATCCGTCAACTTTTGCGCAACAATTGAGCATACGATATTAGATCTTTCAAGTATCGTGTTTACATCATTTGCAACCTCGCTCAGAAGAGAGCCGAATTTGCTCTCATCCTCTGTTTTTGTGCTTATAAGAATAGTATTGGTCTCGTTTGCCTCATTAAGATATCCGTTCATATACATACTGCCAATTATTGCGTTAAGCGCCGTATGCATACTCACGCCATTAAGCTCCATGCCGTTAAGCACGGCCTCCGCATCCTCATTAGCCGCCTTACATTCAACCACCTTTTTATCGGTATCAAGCACAAGCTCAATAGAGGGGTTTACATCAATATAAAGGCTTGCGTAAGACGGTGTCTGAGCGGGGTCACTTGGGTCGTTTGGTACAAGCGCAAGTCCGTTACCGAGTAAAACACCGAGAGTAAAGACTAATACAAAGCACGCAGCAATGGCTGATACTTTTTTAATGCCAACGCCACTAATGAAGTCCAAAAATTTGTTCGCACTTTTCTTTTTTACTGTTTTTTCAGCCGGCAACTGCTCTACGTCCTCGATTGACTGCATCACCTGCTCAAGGATGTCGGGGCATTCTTCTTTAAAGGCGTTTTTAATTTTGTCTTCAAGCATCATTACTTTGCTCCTCCCTTTCCTTAAGCTTTTTAATTGCTCTGTTGTATTTTGAAAGCACCGTTGCAAGCGGCATATTAAGAACTGCGGCAATTTCCCTATGCTTAAGTCCACTGACCGCATGTAGAACCACTATCTCACGTTCGCTTTCGTTAAGGGTTGATAAAAGATATCTTACGTATTCGCTTTTAATAGCGTTATCAATATCACGGCTTGTATCTATCTCATCGGCTATAGCCTCATTGAGTTCACTGTGCCTTGACTTAAGCTCTGTATGCCGATAGGTTATGCTCTTTGCTATGGTAATAATCCAAGCCATAGGCTTGCCCTCACTGACGTATCTTTTCGCATACTTATAGATACGTACGAAGGTGTCGTGCATTATGTCCTCGCTGTCTGCCTTGTTAGCAGTCTTTGAAAGCGCATAGGCAAACACATCATTTGCCACAAGGTTATATAACTCACCCAGGGCGTCCTTGTCATCATCCGAGATTTTTAATATCAGTTCTTCCAGGCGCCTTTGTCGGCTATTTATTTCATTGATAGTATAAAAAAGCATTTTCGCCGCTTTGCCTCCAAGATTATTGTTACATAAAAATTATATCAAAATATGAAATTAAAATCAAGTAGGGATAAGCGTCAAAAAACATTCTATAGGCAAGGGCAACCGGCAGGGGTCAACTTTAGGGAGAGTTGAAAGTTAAAATTACAGATTATATCAAATTTAAGGATGCCGATATGAACAACAGAAGAAAGGATATTTCTTGCCGATTGCCCTGTTTTGCAAATTTAAGTTGTCGTTTTAGCGCACTTTTAAGTTAATTCTATTTGGTATTACTGAGCCACATGCGATTCAAGAGCAAGATCAATCTCCTCACCGTTCAAGAACGCCTTTATTACCTTGCCGCCCGATGCCTCAATGTAAAGTTCATATTCATTGCCGTTTTTAAGCGAAAGTTCTACCTCAATAACAGCGCCGTTTTCATCTTTCTTAAGTTCTATTTCAAGATCGTCAAGTTCGGAAATTTCTGCATCTACGTACTCAAGCGCCTTATCAAGTGCCTCCTTGTTGCTTATGATTTTATCCTTAACGGCGCCGATAATATTACCGAATATATCCTCGAACTTATCCTTTAAGCCGCCTATTGCGGACTCGTAGTCAAAAGGCTCGTATTCATCAGTTTCCTTTTCAAGTATCTGACCGTTAATTGCATCGATTTCGTATTCGTACTCGGTTTCACCGTATGCGAAGTTTACCTCCCATACCATTTTACCGCCTTCTCTATCCATACGTACAAAATCATAAATAAGTTCTACGTCATCAAGTTGTGCATCTGCCAGTGCTAAATCAAGAGCATTTTTGGGAGAGATATATTTATCGATAAGAACCTCGCCGTGCTTGTGGAATTCTCCCTTAATCTCATCTCTTAAGCCGTCAAACATAATATTGAGGTCGTTTACATCGAGATTTTTGAGTTCTTCCTTAGTAAGTGTGGGATATTCCTCTCTTATTGCCTCTATCAACTTTGCCCTGCCTACCGAGATGTCCATCTCAGCAGCAAAGGCTTTAAGCTCTGCAGTTGCCTCACGCACGTCCTGAGCGATGATTGACGCAACCTTTTGGTGCTTTGCAAACACTTCATTTATCTTATTATTAATCTTTTCTTCAATATCCTCTTTTGATATCTTCTCATACGAAACAAGAACTGAGTTTGTATCCTCAAGGTATCCCTTTTCAAAGATCTTTTCAATAACCTGATCAACCGCTGCCTCATAATCAAGACCGTCTACCTCAAGGGATGCTACGATATCCTCGCCGTCTTCATTAGTTGCCTCAACCGAAACAACCTTATTATCAGCATCAACGCGGATACGCAAGCCGGGATTAACGTCAAGAGTAAAAACGTCTGTGCTGTCATCCTGTGGGTCTATACCACCGGGGGCGCAACCAACAAGAGCAGTCAGCGCCATTGAAAGAATAAGTAATGTTGATATTAAAAGTTTTTTCATTTTTTGTTTTCCTTTCGTATTTTTTTGAAAAAGCTTTTTGGCTCTTACACACAATAAACAACCGACAAAGGCATTTTATTGCAAGGATTTTTGAAAAAACCGAAGATTTTAGAAAAATGACCGAATAAAGAGTAATTATTGACACGAAAATGCCTTTATGTTAAATTAAAACTGACCGGTCGATCATAAAGGAGAAAAACATGAAATGCACAGTTATTATTGATAAAGAAAGAGAGGAGGAGGTAATTGTCTACGCAAAGGAAGAAAATGAAACTGTAAAAAAAATAAAGGAACTCTCAGAGCAAAATGAGCAGTGCATCATAGGCTATGGGGATGGCGAAATACTACCTCTTGATATAAGCCGGATCTACCTCTTTACAACAGAGGCGGGCAAAATATACGCAGTTATGAAAAACAAAAAATACCGCATAAGAGAGCGCCTATACGAGCTTGAGGGAATATTGCCCGACAATTTTATAAAAATCAATCAGTCAACTCTTGCGAATACGATGCTGATAAAGCGCTTTGACGCATCTGTGCTGGGGTGCTTAACGGTTGAGTTTAAAAACGGATACCGCGACTACGTTTCACGACGGCAGATGAGGGCGGTAAAGGAAAAATACGGAATTAAATAAGGAGAGCACTGTGAATAATAAATATTTTAAGAGTTTTTTGATGAGGGGTCTTGTTTTTTCAGGCCTTGGGCCTATCGTTTTGGGTATAGTTTATTTTATCCTCGGACTTTGTATTAACGACTTTAGCCTGAGTGGAACCGAGGTGCTGCTCGGTATTATATCTACCCATCTTTTGGCCTTTGTGCAAGCGGGAGCAAGCGTGTTTAATCAGATAGAAGAGTGGCCGCCGGCAAAGAGCCTCGGCATACATCTTTTCTCCCTGTACGCAGTATACTCGATATTTTATCTTGTAAACTCATGGATACCCTTTGATATCGGTGTATTTATCATATTTACGCTGATATTCCTCATAGTATATTTTGCAATATGGCTTACCGTTTATTTTATTGTAAAAGGCGTATCCAAAAGGATAAATGAGAAAATTTAAGCAAAAAAGACCGAGAATTTTCTCGGTCTTTTTGTTTAATGATTTATACCAAAAGCTGACAAGGCGGGCAAACAGATTTTAGGTGGAAATCTCCGTTCTTCACACCGATAGGCGTACAGGCGTACGACGAGGTGTGAAAACGGAGATAGAATAAAAAACTAAATAAAATCCGAAGAAAACCGTAGGTTTTCAACCTTAGTATCATTTTTATTTTGATCAAACAAAGAGGTACTTTGTCATATAACAAAGCACCTCTTGTTTTTTATTCGGTTACGCCAAAATATGAAAGCCCGGTTTAATTTATAAGCGTTACCATAACAAACAGTCCGATCGCTATCGCAAGCAGTACGGCTGCCGATATAAGCGAGATTAAGGTGTTTGTTTTGGTGTTTTGGGCTTTGGTGTCATTCTCATCCGTATGCATAAGCCTTGCGCGCTTTAAGGCGCTTAAAACGGGCTTATAAAGGGCTAAGGTTATTGCAGAGTTAAAGAGGTACTTTGCAAAGTTAAATGGCAAAAGTAACGTTGGTATCATTTGTACCACAGCACCCGAAGAAACGCCCGTAATGTAAAGCGGAGTTATCAAAATGTTCATTATCATCATCACTGCGGTGGTTAGCACCGTTGCGACTCCGAGAGATAAAACTGCACCCCACATCTTGCGCATACGCATATAAACGAGCGATGCGCTAAGGGCATAAACGGCACTTGAAACAAAGTTCATAAGCGCGCCATATGGGCCTGTGCCGCTTGGAATCATCTCAATAAGTGAGAGGATAAAACTCGATACAACGCCTGCAATCGGGCCAAAGATAAATGACTCTATAATAAGCACCGCCTCCTTTGCGTTAAAGGACAGGTGCAAAATTTCTATCTTAAAAAAACTTATTACGTAAGCAAGCGAGATAAACAGCGCAACACCCACAAGGGTGCGCGTATCGTATTTTTGATTTCTTTTCATCAACTTTTCTCCTATTATAATATATAGGGAGAAAAAACAAAAAATCCCCCTTAAAGCATTATTGCCAAAAGGGGAAAATTATGTTAATTCTTTTCTCATCCGGACTTTACCGTCGGTCAAGGAATTGCACCTTGTCGTGGAGCAAAGGTTTGCTCCTCGCAGACTATACTGCCGGTATGGAATTGCACCATTCCCCAAAGAATTTTTTAGTTTAGAAAACTCTGATGCGCACGCGCATCAGAGTTTTCTTGTTGTATTTTATTTTAACAAATATTCGTTAAAAATTAGCCCTGGATTTCAGCAACTACGCCTGAACCAACTGTACGGCCACCCTCACGGATAGCGAAACGGAGACCCTTTTCGCAAGCGATGGGGGAGATAAGCTCAACGTTCATGTTAACGTTGTCGCCGGGACGGCACATCTCAACACCTTCAGGAAGGTTGATGATACCGGTAACGTCAGTTGTTCTGAAGTAGAACTGAGGTCTGTAACCGGAGAAGAAGGGCTTGGAACGGCCGCCTTCCTTCTCAGTAAGAACGTAAACCTGACCAAGGAACTTGGTGTGGGGCTGGATTGAACCGGGCTTAGCAAGAACCTGGCCTCTTTCAATCTCGTTCTTAGCAACACCACGAAGAAGGAGACCTACGTTGTCACCTGCTTCAGCGCTGTCCATGAGCTTGTGGAACATCTCGATACCTGTTACAACAGTGGATCTCTTGTCCTCAGTAAGACCTACGATCTCAAGAGTATCAGCCATCTTAACTGTACCACGCTCTACTCTACCTGTAGCAACTGTACCACGGCCTGAGATTGAGAATACGTCCTCAACAGGCATAAGGAAGGGGAGGTCAGCCTTTCTGTCAGGAGTAGGAATGTATGAGTCAACAGCGTCCATGAGTTCCTTGATGCAAGCGAACTCAGGAGCATCAACACCGTTATTTGAGGTAAGAGCCTCACGAGCAGAACCACGAACGATCGGAATGTCGTCGCCGGGGAAATCATACTCGCTAAGGAGTTCTCTGATCTCCATCTCTACGAGGTCAAGAAGCTCTTCGTCAGCGATATCGCACTTGTTCATGAAAACAACGATTGCGGGAACGCCTACCTGACGAGCAAGAAGAACGTGCTCTCTGGTCTGTGCAAGAGGGCCGTCTGTACCTGCAACAACGAGGATTGCGCCGTCCAACTGAGCAGCACCGGTAATCATGTTCTTAACGTAGTCAGCGTGGCCGGGGCAGTCAACGTGAGCGTAGTGACGGTTAGCAGTTTCGTACTCAACGTGTCTGGAGTTGATTGTGATACCACGAGCTCTTTCCTCGGGGCAGTTGTCGATCTGGCTGTAATCAAGGAACTCTGAGCCGTTGATAAGGGAGAGAGTCTTTGTGATAGCAGCAGTAAGAGTGGTCTTACCATGGTCAACGTGACCGATAGTACCAATATTAACGTGGGGTTTGGTTCTTTCAAATTTTGCCTTTGCCATTTTTGAAAATCCTCCTAAAAATATTTCTTTTTTAATTATTTTTTTATTATTCTAAAAACTGCCAAAGCAGTAAATTAGTAGGTGGTACGCTTATTTAGCGCGAGCCTTTACGATCTCATCCTGGATGGACTTAGGCACATCCTGGAAGCCGCTGGGCTCCATTACATACACTGCACGGCCCTGTGAACGAGAACGGAGTGCTGTTGCATAACCGAACATCTGTGCAAGAGGAACGTAAGCGTAAATTCTCTGAGTACCGGGGCCGATCTGCTCCATAGATTCGATCTGACCGCGGCGAGAGTTAATGTCACCGATAATATCGCCCATGTAGTCATCGGGTGTTGTTACAGAAACCTTCATGATAGGCTCAGTAAGAACGGGATCTGCCTTTCTCATAGCCTCCTTGAATGCCATTGAACCGGCAATCTTGAACGCCATTTCTGAAGAGTCAACCTCGTGGTATGAACCGTAGGTAAGTGTAACCTTAACGTCAACTACGTTGTAGCCTGCAAGTACACCGGCCTGCATTGCGCCCTGGATACCTGCGTCAACTGCGGGAATGTATTCCTTAGGAATAACACCACCGGTAATAGCGTTAACGAACTCATAGCCCTTGCCTGTCTCGTTAGGCTCAACGGTAATTCTAACATGACCGTACTGACCCTTACCACCTGACTGACGAGCATACTTTGTATCCTGCTCAACTGCCTTACGGATAGTCTCCTTATAAGCAACCTGAGGTGCGCCGATGTTTGCCTCAACCTTGAACTCACGAAGAAGTCTGTCTACGATAATTTCAAGGTGTAACTCACCCATACCTGCGATAATGGTTTGTCCTGTCTCTTCATCGGTATAGGTTCTGAATGTGGGGTCCTCCTCCGCAAGCTTTGAAAGACCAATACCCATCTTCTCCTGTCCTGCCTTTGTCTTAGGCTCAATAGCCTGACGGATAACGGGCTCGGGGAATACCATGCTCTCAAGAATAATAGGATTCTTTTCGTCACAGAAGGTGTCACCTGTTGTAGTGTGCTTTACACCAACAACCGCTGCGATATCACCTGCGTAGCAAACGTCAATATCCTCTCTATTGTTAGCATGCATCTGAAGAATACGGCCGAATCTCTCGTCTGCATCCTTAACAGAGTTGTATACAGCAGTACCCTTTTGTACGCTTCCTGAATAAACACGGAAGAAGCAAAGCTTACCAACAAACGGGTCTGTCATAATCTTGAATGCAAGAGCCGAGAAGGGCTCATCATCACTTGCGTGACGCTCGTCCTCTGCACCTGTATCGGGGTGTACACCCTTGATAGCAGCGATGTCAGTAGGAGCGGGCATGTACTCAATGATGTTGTCAAGCAACTTCTGTACGCCCTTGTTTTTGTAGGATGTACCGCAGCAAACGGGAACGATAAGGTTGTCAATCGTAGCCTTACGAAGTGCAGCCTTAAGTTCTGCTACTGTGATCTCCTCCTCGTTGAAGAACTTATCCATAAGAGAATCGTCAGTCTCGCAGATAGACTCTACCATCTTTGCGCGGTATTCCTCTGCAAGATCCTTCATGTTCTCGGGAATTTCCTCAACTCTCATATCCTTACCAAGATCATCATAGTAAATGTCAGCCTTCATCTCCATAAGGTCGATGATGCCGCGGAATGATGACTCAGCACCGATGGGCAGCTGCACGGGAACTGCGTTAGCGTGAAGTCTGTCCTTAATCATTTTAACAACGCGATAGAAGTCTGCACCCATAATGTCCATCTTGTTGATGTAAGCCATTCTGGGAACTCTATACTCGTTAGCCTGATGCCATACGGTCTCAGTCTGGGGCTCAACACCACCCTTAGCGCAAAGTACTGTAACAGAACCGTCAAGTACTCTAAGTGAACGCTGTACCTCTACTGTGAAGTCAACGTGGCCGGGAGTATCGATAATATTTACACGGTACTTGTTCTCTTTAGCCTTTTCAGGATCATTCTGGAACTCGGTGGGTACCCAGTAGCAGGTTGTTGCAGCAGAGGTAATTGTGATACCTCTCTCCTGTTCCTGTGCCATCCAGTCCATTGTTGCAGAACCGTCGTGTGTTTCTCCTATGCGGTGAGTTTTACCGGTATAGAAAAGGATACGTTCAGTTGTGGTTGTCTTACCGGCGTCAATGTGTGCCATGATACCGATATTTCTCGTATGTTCAAGTGAATACTCTCTTGGCATTGAACTTTATCTCCTTTAGTATATCGATTAGAATCTGTAGTGTGCAAAAGCCTTGTTTGCTTCTGCCATCTTGTGGGTATCTTCTTTCTTCTTGAAAGCGCCACCCATGCCTGCCTTAGCGTCCATGACCGCAGCTGCAAGTCTGTCAGCCATGGTCTTTTCACCACGGGCTCTGGAATAGTTGATTATCCAGCGAAGACCGAGTGTCTGTCTACGCTCTGCGCGAACCTCCATGGGTACCTGGTAGTTAGAACCGCCTACACGACGAGCCTTAACCTCAAGTACGGGCATAACATTTTCAAGAGCAGCAACGAACACATCAAGTGCGTTTTCTCCGCTCTTAGCTTCGATTGTTGCGAATGCATCGTAAACAATCTTCTGTGCAACGCCTTTTTTTCCGTCCAACATAATGTTGTTGATAAGCTTTGTTACAAGCTTAGAATTGTAAAGCGGATCAGGCAACACATCTCTCTTGGAAATTTGACCTCTTCTAGGCACTGTACTTCCCTCCTTCATTAATATTATGATATCATAGGTACTCGAATTCACCAAAGAATTCGTTAGTGCTCGGCCGTTAAATATGGTAAACCACTATTTTTCTACAGCACGTGAGCACATAAAGTCCATAAGTCGTACCTCTTACTTCTTAGGACGTTTTGCTCCGTACTTGGAGCGGCCCTGCTTACGGTTAGCAACACCCTGAGTATCAAGTGTACCACGAATAATGTGATAACGTACACCGGGCAAGTCACGAACACGTCCGCCACGAATAAGAACAACTGAGTGCTCCTGAAGGTTGTGACCGATACCGGGGATGTAAGATGTAGCTTCCATACCGTTGGTAAGTCTTACTCTGGCAATCTTACGAAGAGCTGAGTTAGGCTTCTTGGGTGTTACGGTTGTAACCTTGGTGCAAACGCCTCTTTTCTGCGGTGCGCTAAGGTCTGTTGCAGTGTTCTTGAGAGCGTTGAAACCTCTCTGAAGCGCGGGAGTCTTTGACTTGTACGCTTTGTCCTGACGACCTTGTTTAACGAGCTGGTTAAAGGTTGGCATTTTCTTCCTCCTTCTTCAAAAAATAGTAGCTTTATATACAAGCGGCCAACATGCGGCACGAGTATATCAAAATTATACTTTCGGCAAATGGGCATAGATAGCCCTACTACCTCAAAATACACCTTATTGTATCATCTAAAGATATCTTTGTCAATAGTTTTTAAAAAAATTATTGACTGATTTTAAATATTTTATATATAGATATAATAAAAATAGAGACCTTAGCAGATACCAAGGTCTCTTTATATATTAATTACGTTGTTCAGGAATCTTTCTTCTTAAAGATACTGAATATCTTTTTAATAAATCTTACATTCTGCAGTTTGTTCTTGATTACCTCAATGCTGATAGTATCGGCGTGCTTTTTAACATACTGCTTGTAGTTAAACATCTCAAGGGCGGCAACAAAACCGAACACTTCCTTCTCATCAAAGTCTGCCTCAGTCTTTTCAAGCCAGTCAAGTTCCTTAAGATTCTGACGCAAAAGATTATAGAAATCGTCCTTTTTGTCCTTAGGCAGAATATTGAATATCTTATAGCAACGTGACGCAGAAAGGTTTAAGAAGCCGTAGGAAAGGGGCGCATACATGCCGTTATGCACCAAAAATTCCTTTATCGCGCAGTAAACTACAGGCACCTGTGAATGGTATTTGCCAAAGGTCTTTGCCCTCTCCTGCTGATTGTGAATTCTGTGGTGGAGCAAAATTTCCTGCACCTTACCCACCCTCTCTGCGTATGCAAGAGAGCAGATGGTAAAATACACGTCCTCAAAGGTGCGTACGTCGGTAAGGAACTGCAGTTTTTTGTCCACGACAAAGTTTTTCCTGAAAAGTTTATTCCAGGCAGAGCCCGTAGTAGACTGGAATATCTCGTTGAACCAGTCGCTCTTGGACACAACTCTTGCCTCAAGGAAGATATCCTCCTTGGGGTTTTTAACACGCTTTTCAAACTTAGCGGTCTTGCTGTTATAAATGTCGTAATCGCTTATAGCAATATCAAGCTCATCCGCCTTTGCCGCATTATAAAGCTTTTCAAGCAGCTCGGGAGCAAAGAAATCGTCTGCATCAAGAAATGCAAGATACTCACCCCTTGCCCTTTCAATACCCCTGTTACGTGCAACGGCAGGACCTGCGTTTGCCTCTGTGAGTATGCGCACGCGTGGGTCACTCTTCTGATACTCCTTGATTATATCAAGAGAGCGGTCTGTAGAGCCGTCCTCAACACAAATAAGCTCAATATCTGTAAGTGTCTGTGTAAGAACCGAATCAATAGCAACGCGCAGATAGTCATACGCATTGTAAATCGGCATAATAACCGATACCTTAATATTTTCTTTTATATCAACCTGTATATCATTAACCTGGATCTGCTGATTATCCATAGTTTTCTCCCCTTTGCCCGCGCCAAATATAAATAAATGTAAAGGGCGCGGTGTGCCTTATCAAATTATCCACATTGTAGCACAGAATAAAAAAAATGTCAATATCTAGTATTAAATCGGCTTTTGCTACCCCAAAAACCCTTAAAAAAGTCAACAAATGTAGGGAAAAAAGCAGAAAATAAAGATGTTCGCTTTGCTTATTAATGATATCGTTTGCGTTGCCCACTAATATAAAATTCATTAGGAGTTTTACTCCGTCATCATTAACGAAGTGTCATCATTAGTACCTTTAGGCACGTCATCATTAACAAAGTGTCACCATTAAAAAAAGGCTCCGCTCGGGAGCCTTTTTTGTATATTAGTTAGCCTCAGCCACGTACTCAGTGGAATAAACGATAGCGTCTGCCTCGTCCTCCTCACCCTCGTCGCGAATCTGTACTGCGTTATACTCGTTAAGACCTGTACCTGCGGGTATAAGTTTACCGATAATAACGTTTTCCTTAAGGCCGAGAAGGTGGTCCTTTTTACCCTTGATAGCAGCCTCGGTAAGAACCTTTGTGGTCTCCTGGAAGGATGCTGCGGAAAGGAAGGACTCAGTCATAAGAGATGCCTTAGTGATACCAAGAAGCATAGGTGAACCCTCTGCCTTGCGCAGTGATATCTCACCGTTTGCCTGCCTTGCCTCGATCTTCTCATTCTCCTCACGGAGCTCAAGAATATCTACCGTAGTACCTACGATAAGGTCTGTATCACCTGCGTCCTCAATTCTTATCTTTCTGGTCATCTGGCGAGCGATACACTCAACGTGCTTGTCGTTGATTTCAACATCCTCACCGCGATAAACCTTCTGTACCTCACGGATGATGTAGTCATAAACCGCATCAATACCGCTCATATGCAGAACGTCTGCAGGGTTAAGGAAGCCCTCTGTAAGCTGATCGCCACGCTTGAGTGACTGGCCGTCCTCAATGCAAAGACGCATACCGAAAGGAATCTCGTAGATGTACTCGCCACCGTCAAGCTCCTCGATATCCTTGATGATAACCTTGGTAAGCTTTTTATCAGAAACGATATCAGCCTTACCTGCATACTCTGTAACTATAGCAGTCTTCTTAGGTCTGCGAGCCTCAAAGAGCTCCTCAACTCTGGGAAGACCCTGTGTGATATCCGAACCTGCGACACCACCTGTATGGAAGGTTCTCATCGTAAGCTGTGTACCGGGCTCACCGATAGACTGCGCCGCAATAACACCGACAGCCTCACCGATATTAACGGGAGTGCCGTGCGCAAGGTCAGCGCCGTAGCAGTGTACACATACGCCGCGCTTTGAAAGGCAACGAAGGATTGTTCTTACCTCTATCTGAGTGATGCCTGCAGCCTCAATGTCCTTAGCCATCTGCTCATCAATCATTGTGTTAGCGGGAACAATAAGCTCACCGGTATTTTCATCAACAACGTCATTTACCGTATATCTGCCAATGATACGCTCGCTGAACTTTTCAACAACGTTCTGACCGGATACGATATCCGAAACGATGATACCGCTCTGTGCGCCACAGTCCTCCTCACGAACGATAACGTCCTGAGAAACGTCTACAAGTCTTCTTGTAAGGTAACCTGAGTCAGCGGTACGGAGAGCTGTATCCGAAAGTGACTTACGTGAACCCTTAGCACCCATAAAGTACTCGAGCATTGTAAGACCCTCACGGAAGTTTGATTTAATGGGAATCTCAATTGTCTTACCGTTAGTAGCAAACATAAGACCACGCATACCTGCAAGCTGTCTCATCTGCTTCATAGAACCACGGGCTCCCGAAGTACAGATCATGTTAAGTGAGTTGTACTTGTCAAGGTTTGCAATAAGAGCGTCTGTAACGGCGTTTGTTGTCTTATCCCAGATCTCAATAACCTTCTTGTATCTTTCATCGTCTGAAAGCTCGCCCCAGTTATAAAGCTCTGTGATCTCGTCAACCTGCCTTGCCGCCTCTTCAAGAAGAGCCTTCTTCTTGGGAGGAATGGTCATATCGTATACCGAGATTGAGAGGGAGGACTTAGTAGAATACTTATAGCCCATAGCCTTGATGTTATCAAGAACCTCTGCAGCCTCTGCAAAGCCGTGATACTTGATTGTACGGTCAACAATTTCCTTAAGTTTTTTAGAAGTAGTTGCAAAGTTGATCTCAAGACCGAAGGGATCCTTCTCACGGTCAACGTAACCGAGGTCCTGAGGAGTACGGGAGTTGAAGATAAGGCTACCGTAGGTAGCATCTATGATAGCACTCTTCTCTTCTCCGTTTATTGTCTTGGTAACTCTTACCTTGATAGCGGCGTGCATGCCGATCTGCTTATTCTCATAAGCCATCTCTACCTCGTCAAAGTTACGGAACACCTTGCCCTCACCCTTTTCACCCTCGTGGTCGATGGTGAGATAGTAAGAACCAAGTACCATGTCCTGTGAGGGAACGGTTACAGCCTTACCTGAAACGGGCTTAAGAAGGTTGTTAGCGGAAAGCATGAGGAATCTTGCCTCAGCCTGCGCCTCGCTTGAAAGGGGTACGTGTACAGGCATCTGGTCACCGTCGAAGTCGGCGTTGAACGCAGGACATACGAGGGGGTGAAGTTTGATTGCTCTACCCTCAACGAGGATAGGCTCAAATGCCTGGATAGAAAGACGGTGGAGTGTAGGTGCACGGTTAAGAAGAACGGGGTGCTCCTTGATTACGTACACAAGTGCGTCCCAAACCTCGGGCGCTACCTTATCAACCTTTTTCTTTGCATCCTTAATGGAGTTAGCCTTCTGTGTCTCGATAAGTCTCTTCATAACAAAGGGACGGAAGAGCTCAAGAGCCATCTCCTTGGGAAGACCGCACTGATAAATCTTGAGGTCGGGACCTACAACGATAACCGAACGGCCTGAGTAGTCAACACGCTTACCGAGAAGGTTCTGACGGAAGCGACCCTGCTTACCGCGAAGCATCTCGGAAAGAGATTTAAGGGGACGGTTGGAGGCGCCTGTAACTGCCTTACCACGTCTGCCGTTGTCTATAAGAGCGTCAACGAATTCCTGGAGCATTCTCTTCTCGTTACGGATGATGATGTCAGGAGCGTTGAGTTCAAGGAAGTGCTTAAGACGGTTGTTTCTGTTAATAACACGTCTGTAAAGTTCGTTTATATCCGATGCAGCGTAACGTCCGCCGTCAAGCTGTACCATAGGACGGATATCCGGGGGTAATACGGGGATGGTATCAAGTATCATCCACTCAGGACGGTTGCTTGAGCGTCTGAAGGACTCAACAACCTCAAGTCTTTTAATGATTTTAACCTTTTTCTGGCCTGTTGCCTCAGCAAGCTTTTCCTTAAGTTCCTTAGCAAGAGCCTCAATGTCAATCTCAGCAAGAAGTTCACGCACTGCCTCAGCGCCCATACCTGCCTTGAAGTCGTCCTCATACATCTCGCGCGCCTTCTTGTACTCGGCGTCGGTGAGGAGCTGCTTCTTCTCAAGGGGAGTATTGCCGGGATCAATTACGATATATCTTGCAAAGTAGAGTACTCTCTCAAGAAGTCTTGGAGACATATCAAGGATAAGACCCATTCTTGAGGGGATAGCTCTGAAATACCAGATATGTGATACGGGCGCTGCAAGTTCAATGTTACCCATTCTCTCACGGCGTACCTTGTGAGTTGTTACCTCAACACCGCACTTTTCACATACCTTACCCTTAAAGCGGACTCTCTTATACTTACCGCAAAGACATTCCCAGTCCTTTGTAGGGCCAAAAATCTTTTCGCAGAAAAGACCGTCGCGCTCAGGCTTTTGGGTACGATAGTTAATGGTCTCCGCCTTGGTTACTTCACCGTGTGACCAGCTTCTGATCATCTCAGGGGAGGCAAGACCTATCTTGATTGAGTCAAAAGTATTTCTTTCCATAGATTTTATATATTCGCTTCCCCGCTTTTTGCAGGGAAGCATTCCCTTCTTTAAAAATTATTCCTCGTCGGTATCGAAGCCGTCGTCATAATCCTCGTCGGCAAATTCCTCATCCATAACGTCGTCGAATATTTCATCGAGCTCTGCCTCTGCATCAGCTGCGCTGTCAGCCTCTGCGTCAGCCGCCTGCTCAACAGCCTCAATGCTGTTGAATGCGGGTACGTTATCATCGTTTGCCGCTATCTCGGATATAGCGATCTCCTCGCCGTTTTCATCAAGAACTCTGATGTCAAGGCAGAGTGCCTGCAGTTCTCTTACAAGAACTCTGAAGGACTCGGGGATACCGGGGGTAGGAATATTCTGGCCCTTGATAATAGCCTCAAAGGTCTTGGTACGGCCTGTTACGTCGTCTGACTTAACCGTAAGAATTTCCTGAAGTGTGTATGCTGCACCGTATGCCTCAAGTGCCCAAACCTCCATCTCACCGAAACGCTGGCCACCGAACTGCGCTTTACCGCCTAAGGGCTGCTGTGTTACGAGTGAGTAAGGACCGATTGAACGGGCGTGAATCTTATCGTCAACGAGGTGGTGGAGCTTGAGATAGTACATTATGCCGACTGTAACAGGGTTGTCAAAGGGATCGCCTGTACGTCCGTCATAAAGGGTTACCTTACCGTCGATAACCTTAAGCTTCTGAGTCTTCATAAGATTCTTGAGCTTAGCATCGTCATCAACGATTTCCTGATCTACTCTCTGAAGGTCAGGCTTGCCGTCCTCACGGATAACCTCCATGAACACTGCCTTACCTCTTACACTCTCGCCATCGCGGATATCACGGGTGTAGTTTGCGCGGCGAAGAAGCTCAAGTATGTCAGTCTCCTTAGCACCGTCAAATACGGGAGTCATAATCTTTATTCCGAGCTGTCTGCACGCAATACCGAGGTGAACCTCAAGCACCTGACCGATATTCATACGTGAAGGAACGCCCAGAGGGTTAAGAACGATATCAAGAGGAGTACCGTCTGCAAGGAACGGCATATCCTCGGGAGGAAGAATTCTTGAAACAACGCCCTTATTACCGTGTCTACCCGCCATCTTGTCACCTACAGAGATCTTTCTCTTCTGGGCAACGTAAACGTTAACCTGCTTGTTAACGCCGGGGGCAAGGTCATCGGAGTTTGAACGGTCGTAAACCTTAACGTCTACAACAACGCCATACTCACCGTGACGCATCTTAAGGGAGGAGTCCTTTACCTCACGTGCCTTCTCGCCGAAGATAGCACGGAGAAGTCTTTCCTCAGGTGTAAGCTCGGTCTCACCCTTGGGGCTTACCTTACCTACGAGTATATCACCTGCACGCACCTCGGTACCGATTCTGATAATACCGTCTGCGTCAAGGTCCTTGAGCGCATCCTCACCAACGTTAGGAACCTCACGTGTGATTTCCTGCGCACCAAGCTTTGTATCTCTTGCCTCAATGGAATACTTCTCGATATGGATCGAGGTGTAAACGTCATTTCTGACAAGGTTTTCATTAAGAAGTACAGCGTCCTCGTAGTTATAACCCTCCCAGGTCATAAATCCGATAAGCGCGTTTTTACCAAGAGAGATCTCGCCGTTGCTTGTAGCGGGACCGTCAGCGATAACCTGACCTGCCTCAACTCTCTGTCCCTCAAGAACGATAGGACGGTGGTTTACACAGGTGGACTGGTTGGAGCGCTTGAACTTGATAAGATGGTAAACATCCTTGTGTCCCTCATCGTTAAGAATAACGATTTCCTCGCCGCCTGCACGTTCAACCGTACCGCCGCACTTAGCTACGAGAACAGCGCCTGAGTCAACAGCCGCCTTGTGCTCCATACCTGTTGCAACGATGGGTGAGTCAGTCATCATAAGAGGCACAGCCTGCTTCTGCATGTTTGAACCCATGAGCGCACGGGTGTTGTCGTCGTTCTCAAGGAATGGAATGTGAGCCGCAGCAACCGATACCGCCATCTGGGGGCATGCGTCCATAAGGTCAACCTCTGTGGGCTCAACCTCGATGAACTCTGTCTTCCATCTTGCGATAACTCTCTTGTTGATAAACTTGCCGTTTTCATCAATAGGCTCGTTTGCCTGAGCTACTATGTTGTTATCCTCTTCATCCGCTGTGAGATACAGTACCTCATCGGTAACAGTACCCGTCGCCTTGTCAACTACTCTGTAGGGCGCCTTAAGGAAGCCGTACTCGCTGATCTTGGCATAGGATGCAAGGTATGAAATAAGACCGATATTAGGTCCTTCAGGTGTCTCTACGGGACAGATACGGCCGTAGTGAGTATAGTGTACGTCACGCACCTCGAAGGAAGCGCGGTCACGGGAAAGACCGCCGGGACCGAGAGCAGAAAGTCTTCTCTTATGAGTAAGCTCTGCAAGAGGGTTGTTCTGGTCCATGAACTGTGAAAGGGGAGATGAGCCGAAGAACTCGCGGATAGCGGTTGCTACGGGACGGGTGTTGATGAGCGCCTCGGGACGTAAGTCCTCGGTATCATGCACCGACATTCTCTCCTTGATATTCTTGTCCATACGGGACATACCGATACGCATCTGGTTCTGAAGAAGTTCACCTACACAGCGAAGTCTTCTGTTACCGAGATGGTCGATATCGTCTGTATCTCCAATGCCGTGTGTAAGGGCAAGAAGATAGTTAACGGATGCAAAGATATCGTCAACGGTGATATGCTTGGGCGCAAGGAGGGTCTGTCTCTCCTTGGCAAGAGCCTTGATGCGAGCTACCTTTTCCTCGCCCTTAAGACCGTCAGCCTCTACCTCGTTTATGATATCTGTAAGTACGCGGCGAATAACCTTTTCGCCCTTGCGGATACCGCAATCGGAAAGGTCGTAGCCGAGGATAAGCTCAGGACGTACTGTATCGTTGCCGAACACCTTGACCTTTTTATCCTCAACAGAGAGCCATACCTCGTTTACAAGGCTGTCCTCGATAGCATCGGCAAGTTCACGTGTAACGGTAACGCCTGCCTCTGCAACAATTTCACCGGTATAGGGATTTATTACGTTTTCTGCAAGAGTGTGACCCTCAATTCTTCTCGCAAGAGCCACCTTACGGTTGAACTTATAGCGTCCAACAGGAGCAAGGTCATATCTCTTGGGATCGAAGAACAGATTGTTCACAAGCATCTGCGCGCTCTCAACGAGCGGGGGCTCACCGGGTCTGATCTTCTTGTAGATTTCCTTAAGAGCCTCCTCTGAAGGAGCAGTATTGTTCTCAAAGGCAAGTTTGTTACACTCGTCCTTTTCAAGAGTAGCAAGAAGAATATTCTCCTCGCCGAACATATCCTTGATAACCTCATCGCTATCATTACCTACCTCAAGAAGAGCTCTTACAAGCACGGTAATGGGGAGCTTACGGGTCTTATCTATCTTTACGTAGAATACGTTGGATGTGTCTGTCTCGTACTCAAGCCATGCGCCGCGGTAAGGTATAACCGTTGCGTTGTAAAGGTGCTTGCCCTGCTTGTCAACCTCCTTGCCATAGTACATACCCGGTGAACGAACGAGCTGAGAAACTATTACTCTCTCCGCGCCGTTGATTACAAAGGTACCGTTGTCGGTCATAAGGGGGAAGTCGCCCATGTAGATCTGAGCAGTCTTGAGTTCGCCTGTAGTCTTATTGACAAGTCTGACGCCAACCTTCATGTGAGCATCGTAGGTAACGCCTCTGTCCTTGCACTCCTCAACAGAGTAGCGAGGATTTGGATCAAGAGTATAATCCGTAAATTCGATAGAGAGGTTGCCCGTGTAGTCTACAATCGGGGATACGTCGCGAAGAACCTCGTTAAGTCCCTCCTCAAGGAACCACTTGTAAGAGTCCTTCTGCACCTCAATAAGATTTGGCATATCCGTAGCCGCTTCAATCTTGCTGAAACTCTGTCTCACAGTTGTGCCAAGCTTTTTGGGTTTAAGCATCATAAATGAAAACACTCCATTTCTGAAAAATTACATATTCATTGCCGCATCTCGCGGTGGGGCTCGGTTTTGGTAGTTTTTTGTGCTTTTTAAACAAACAAATTTGTAAAAAAGGGCAAAATACCCCCAACCCAAGCATTATTATGCATTTTAATATTATAACACTTTATTGTCAATTGTCAAGCATTTTTTTAAAATAATTTTAATTTTTTTCTAAATATTCTAAATAATGGCAAAAAAAGTGCAGGACCGCCCCACCCTTTCCGAGGGGTTTTACCTGCACTTGTTATATAATAATAATGTAGTTTTTTGCAAAATTCAAGAACAAAAACAGATTTTCTGCCACACTTTTACCCTAAAATTATTTGTCCTCAAGAGCCGTTTTAAGTCTGTAAAGACCGTCGTAGAGCCTCTGTCTTTGGGTAGCAAGATTAATTCTCACAAAGCCGTTTGCGCACTCACCGTATTCATATCCGTCCGAAATGTAAAGACCGCTTTTTTGACGTATTTTATCGCAAAGTTCAACGGATGAGTGAGAATAATCGGATATATTTACCCATAGCAGATATGTCGCCTCGCCATGAGTTACCCTGAGCCTTGGCAGCTCGCTTTTTATAAACTCCTCTGCTATGCGTCTGTTTTCAAAGAGATATTCGCAAAGCTGTGTAAGCCACTCCGCACCTTCTCTGAAGGCCGCCTCAAGAGCTGCTGTGGCAAAGGCGTTTGGCTCTGCCACCTCATCGGTATTGAGACCTCTATGCGCCAAACGGTACAAATCCTTGTTCTTTACTATCACCGCCGCACACTGCAATCCCGCAGTATTAAAGGCCTTTGAGGATGAAACAAGGGTAAGCGATATATCGGCATTTGTATCCGATACCGATGCAAACGGAGTGTACTCTCTGCCGGGCATCACTATGTCGCAGTGTATCTCGTCGCTTATAACTGTTACACCGTATTTTTTAGCAAGAGAGCCGATTTTGTCAAGTTCATACCTTGTCCATATCCTGCCGACGGGATTGTGGGGATTGCAAAGTATCATAAGCGTGGTCCCCGGCTCGCTCATCTTCCTTTCAAGGTCGGCAAAATCTATGCTGTATTCCCCGCTGTCAAAATCATATATAAGGTCACTTGAAAGCACCTTGCGGCCGTTATTGAGGATTGAATTATAAAAGATGTTGTAAACGGGCGCCTGTATCAAAACGTTATCCCCGACAGATGAGAGTTTTCGCACAAGAGAGGATATAGCCGGCACAACACCGGTTGTAAAGATCATATCGCTCTTATCAAAGAAGGTGTTATGACGCACACGCCACCAATCGGATATAGCCTCATAAAAACTTTCTGGTACCAAAGAGTAACCAAAACAACCGTGTTCTGCCCTTTTTTGTATAGCTTTCTTTACACAAGGCGCTGTTTCAAGATCCATATCAGCCACCCACATCGGCAGTTCTCCTTGGGATACGTCCCACTTCATAGAATTGGTTCCGATGCGATCGGTCAGCTTGTCAAAATCAAACCTCATTATTTTTTCTCACCTCTATCTGTGTTGCTGTGGGGTCAACAATATCCTTATCAAGTATAATCTCACCTATGTTATCTGCGACTATCCTGCCCGAGATAGGATTTTTTACACTGACAATATCACCGATTATCTCACAGTCCAGCGTACAAAGTTCAAAGCAAAGGTCTGTGTTCATAAGGCGAGTGTTGCGTATAAAGAGATTGTCAATATAGCAAAAGCCCTGGTTTGAAGAAACGGTACAGTCAATAAGAGTAAGATTTTTTGAGTTCCAGCCAATATACTCACCGATTATAACACAATTTTTAAGAGTCACGTTTTCGGTATTCCAAAAGGCGT
Organism: Eubacteriales bacterium; assembly: GCA_045653505.1. Lineage (GTDB taxonomy): Bacteria > Bacillota > Clostridia > Oscillospirales > CAG-272 > UBA1740. The sequence continues at coordinate 84,853 of JAZOLZ010000030.1, forward strand.
CCTTAGAAATTATCCTACAGTTTTCAAGAGTAATATTTTTGCCATGGTCAAAGGCATAGTTGCCGTCTATGGTAATATCTTTTGCGGTAATATTGCTTGAGTTAAGGCAAAAATAATCTCCTGCTACAGTGCAGTTATAAAGCTCTATCCCGTCGCAGCTCCACATAGTCTCATTAGCATGAGCAAGCTGCACGTTCTTAAGATAAATTCCCTTTGATTTTCTGAAAGTCTTAGGGGACTGTATAACAGAATTTTCTATCCTGATATTATCAGTATACCAAATGCCGCTGCGCGCACCCTCAAGCAGGGTCGTATACGTGAGAGTGATATTTTTGGAATACCACAAGGGATACTTCCACTCAAAGATTGAGCCAACCAAAGAGATATCAGAGCACTCCTTAAGAGGTGACTCTCCGTTTTTAAAGATGGCCGAGGTTATGTTTGCAGCGTGAAGATTATAGAGAGCGCGCTCGCCCTCATAAACGCCGCCGTTTATCTCTATTTTGTCGTTTTTGTAAATTTTAGTTGACATATTCATTACCTATATCCAGTTTCGCGTATTCATATCCGCAAATCAAATAATGTGACCTTATCCTTATACCGGCATCCAGAAGAGCCGATGCAAGGGTGGCCGTAGCCGCCCTATCCTCCTCTGAAAAGTTTGCGCTGCCACCGGGGTGATTGTGCGCTATGCTGACAAAGGCAGAGGTGTGTTCCATGCATTTTTCAATGATAGTTCTTGTACTTATACTGCTGCTGTTTACACTGCCCTCACACAAATACTCCACAAAGGATACCCTGCCGCACTTATCGTATCCTATAAGATAGACCGTCTCGTTTACCGTGCCGAAATAAAGGGATGAAAGATAGGATATCAGTTCCGCCTCTGAGTTATCTTTACCAAAAGCAAAGCCGTCCGTACCGGCCCTCGATATTATAGATACCACCAGCCTTATAAGGAGCGCGGCATCCTTGCTTACCGCTGCGTTCGTTACCAAAGCGCGGTAGTTTTGATGGAAAATCTGTCTTAGTGTGCCAAATGTTGCTCTCATATTACTTGCATCGGATATCGGATCCCTGACGGTATTTGTGCTTGATAAAAGCAATAGCAAGGGGTCGTATCTTTTGTTCCCGCCATCGGTCAGTCTGTTTTCAGACGAGCCATCCGATAAGGAAAAGGCACCAAGGGATACGTGATGCATAAATCCAAGATATCTGTTATTTGCCACAACGTAATGCTCGGCCAAACCAACGTCTATGGAATTGAGCGCCCTTTCAATAAGTTCATTTGTCGCCCTGTCTCCCTCGGAGGGATATATGGGACCGCGGGGATGATTGTGTGCAATTATAACGGTAGAGGCATTATGCATTACCGCCGCCTTTACTATCTTGTCAGCACGCACACCGGCGCTCTCACAGTCAAGTTCGTAAAGCGCCTCGGTTGCAATATGATGCATATTGCTATCAAGAAAAACGGCAAGCACGCTGTATTTATCCTTGCCGTCAAACTGTTTTACAAAATATTCGCCGACCTCGTTGTAATCATCAAACCTTTTATCTTTGGCGTTTACAGTACTTACAGTAAGTTCTGAGCATAAAAGACGTACGGATGATATCAGGTCGGCAGTCAACTTACCTACTCCGCTTACCTTAGTAAGCTCCTCCTTGGGCGCATCTATAACGCCGATAAGCGAGCCGAAGGTGTTTAAAAGAGTTTTGGCAAGCGGCTTTGTATCACGGTATGGGATAGAATAAAACAAGAGCATCTCTAAAAGCTCGTGAGTATGTAAAGCCCTGTCAGAAAGCTTTAAAAACCTATCCCTCATTCTCTGGCGATGGCCTTGATGAATTGACACTGTTATTCCTCTGTCATCTCTTTCTTCTTCTTTTCAAACTTTTCAACAGGTATTACATAATCTGCCGTTTTTGTAAACTCAAGCATACATATTTTGACACCTTGACTGGAAAAAGCCGTTTCGTATTCTGTCATAACATTACCGACATTGTATTCGGATGCATGCAGATCGCGCGTCATTTTATCAAGTGTAAGACCCATTTCTTCTATCTCGGAAAGTGAAAAATCAAAAAGTCCTACGTTATCTGTTTTAAAGGTTACCTTACCACCTACCTTCAAGAGCTCAATATAGGTCTTAAGGTATTTTCTGTAAGTAAGGCGGCGCTTTGCATATCCCTTTTTTGGCCAGGGGTCGGAAAAGTTAAGGAAGATACGGTCAACAGTACCGTCCGAGAACCACTCCTTAAGATTATCCGCAGTATCAACGATAAACTTAAGACGCTCGTTGACACTTGTGTTGTTTACTGCCTTTTCTGCCGCAAGAGTAACACAGTCGGACACGCGCTCCATAGCAAAGTAAAGAGCATCTGTGTGCGCCTCGGTCATACCGATAGCAAAACCGCCCTTACCTGCGCCTATTTCAAGATATACGGGAGCCTCTTTGCCAAACACCTCTACGTCGGGCGAGGCAAAGGGAGCCTCGGGTTTATCCAAAAGCACTGCGCTGCAGGCCATAAGACGTTCCTTGCCGTGCTTCTTTTTTCTCATTCTCATATATTTACATCCTCAGTACTTCTGTCAAAATCCAAAAGTTTAAGCGTGGGGTTATCATCAAGCACCCATTTTATAGACCACTCGCTTGTAAAGATAAGAAGATTATCTCCCCTATAGTCCTGCACCCACTTTGTATCGTGAGCAAGCTTTAAGGTCTTAGGGTCAACTCCGGGCGCAATGCGTCTTATCTGCTGATAGGGTAAATCCCTGCGGCGCATATCACAGCCGTACTCGTTTTTAAGTCTGTACTCAAGCACCTCAAACTGCAAAACGCCTACAACGCCGACTACAACTCTTTCAAGACCCGAGTTTGGCTCAAAGAATATCTGTATAGCACCCTCTTGCGCAATCTGGTTCATACCCTTTGCAAACTGCTTACGCTTCATTGAGTCAACCTGCTCTACCATAGCAAAATGCTCGGGAGCAAACGTGGGTATGCCCTCAAAGGCAATCTTTCTGCCCTTTTCACACACGGTATCGCCGATACGGAAGATACCGGGGTCAAATACGCCGATAATATCGCCTGCATAGGCGGTATCTATAACCTCTCTCTCAGACGCCATCATCTGCTGAGGCTGAGAAAGACGGAATGCCTTGCCCCCCTGCACGTGGTAATAATCCTTGCCTCTTTCAAACTTACCCGAGCAGATACGCATAAATGCGATACGGTCGCGGTGTGCCTTGTTCATATTTGCCTGCACCTTGAATACAAAGGCGGAAAAGTCCTCGTCAAACGGGTCAATAAGAGTTTCTCCAGCGCGTCTTGGCAAGGGTGATGTTGTCATCTTCAAAAAGCTCTCAAGGAATGGCTCGATACCAAAGTTATTAAGAGCCGAGCCGAAGAATACGGGCGAGAGCTTACCGTGGCGCACCTTGTCTATATCAAAATCAAAGCTGGCGCCGTCAAGGAGTTCAATCTGCTCACAAAGTTCTTCTCTCATTCTTTCGCCGATAAGGCTATCAAGTTTATCTGTATCGGTTATCTCACAGTCGATACCGTGTATTTTTTCTCTGCCGCGGTGAGAATCATCAAAGGATAAAATAGAGCGTTTTTCTCTATCATATACACCCTTAAATTTGTGTCCGCAGCCTATAGGCCAGTTCATAGGATAGGTGCCTATACCAAACTCCCTCTCCAGTTCATCAAGCAGATCAAAGGGGTCTCTTGCCTCACGGTCAAGCTTGTTAATGAAGGTAAAGATGGGAATATCACGCATAGCGCAAACCTTAAAGAGTTTACGTGTCTGTGGCTCAATACCCTTTGCCGCATCTATAACCATTACTGCGCTGTCTGCCGCCATAAGCGTACGGTAGGTATCCTCAGAGAAGTCCTGGTGACCGGGGGTATCAAGTATGTTTATGCAATATCCGTCATATTCAAACTGCAACACGGATGAGGTAATGGAAATACCTCTTTGCTTTTCAAGATCCATCCAGTCAGAAACAGCGTGCTTGTCCGACTGCTTGCCCTTAACCGAGCCTGCGGACTGTATAGCGCCGCCGTAAAGCAAAAACTTTTCAGTAAGAGTTGTTTTACCTGCGTCGGGGTGCGATATTATCGCAAAGGTGCGTCGTCTCTCAATTTCGCTCTTAAAATCAGCCATTTTACTTTCCTTTTTTCACTAGTCTATCGTCTTGCCTTTATAGGTCTTATTGCTTTTGGTCAAATTATTTTTACCGTTTTTTTGGTAAAAATCCCTTTAAAGGCCATATTTTTGCGATTATAATTTTAACACAAGGATCTTTGTTTGTCAATATATATAAAATACTTAGAAAAATAAAATAAAGGTTTTATTGGATTTTAATTTTGCCGTCTTGAAACTTTAGCAAAATCACCACCTATAAAGAAAAAGAGAACAAGACAGATTTTACTGCGATGTTCTCTCTTATTTTTGCAATATATTCGCCAATTTTAAGCAAAATCAATAAATACTGTCGTAAATACCGCCGCCGATAAACTCTCTTACAAGAGCGTTTTCGGGTACAAGTGTGGGGTCAAGAGATGCTGATTTTTTGAGAGCCTTAAGCACTACTGCGGCATAGGGCTCTTTTTTTGCAAGCTCATCAGAGATGAGATCCTTTGCAAAATTCTTCATTACAGCGAGCTCGTAAATATGGAACGTGTCAAGTGTTACGTCTGCGGTATTGCGGTACGGATAAAGGTACATATCCTCTCCCTTACGTACGTTTGCCCACATATTAAGAGTGCGGATAGCATCAGCACCTCTGTATATGCTGTCTCTCACAACACGGCGGATAAAGCGCAGTTTTCTGCCCGAGATAATTCGCCTGCCCTTGTTTGTTATGTTGGTGGAAACGCTGATAAATATCTTCATCTCACTACCGCTTGGCAAAACGTCTGCAATAAGGGGATTGAGCGCGTGCAGACCCTCTATAATTACACATCCGTCCTTTATAGCACTGTGGCGATTATATTCTACTCTGCCGCCTACCTTAAAGTCGTATTTTGGCAGATAAAAGTCCTCACCTGCCGCTATGCATTCAAGCGTTTTTTCTATCTCGGGGATGTTTAAAGCCAAGGGGTTTTCATAGTCCCTCTCTCCGCTTTCATCCCTTGGATACAGGGGATCTTGTGCATCACGGTAAAAATCGTCAAGAGAAACTACCATACATTCGCCGCCATAGGCGATTATTCTGTCCTTAAGGGTGTTTGCCGTGGTGGTCTTGCCTGAACCTGAGGGGCCTGCTAAAAATACGACCTTTACACCGGAATCCTTAACCTTTTTTGCAGCCTCATCAATGAAGCCGCGGTATTTTTCGTCCGCTTCTCTAATAGCATCTGCGGGCGAATTTTCAAGTAAATTATTTATATTTTTTATTTCAATGCTCTTTTTCATATTAACCTCAAAGCGCATATTTGCGCTGCCTTTTCTCATTCTATATAATATATGCCCACACACTCAAAAAATGCGTGAGCAAAGATTAATTGATCCCACATTGACACGTTGGAGATACAGTATATCATAGCATTTTTAAAAAAGCAAGAGTTTTTCGTTGATTTTAACAAAAAGTACACAAGTTAAGTTTTAATTTTGTTTAAATATAACAACCAAATGCATCAGAATGATACATGGTTGACATATTTTTGATTAAGAGGTATAATTTAATCAACAAACAAAAGGAAGATATATTATGCTAAATAAATTTTTAAAATATGTAAAGATACCCACCGCATCAAACGAGGATAGCGCGAGTTGCCCCAGCACAAAAAAGCAGTTGGTACTTGCAGAGGTGCTTAAGGATGAACTGATTGGTCTTGGCCTTAATGATGCGCACGTGGATGAAAACGGCTACGTGTATGCCACACTTAATAAAAACAGTGAGGGCTTTGACACCGTCGCTCTTATTGCGCATATGGACGTATCTCCCGACGCTCCCGACGGCCCCGTTAACCCTGCACTTATCGAGTATATGGGCGGAGATATCGAACTTTCAGAGGGTATAGTGATGAGAGAAAAGGACTATCCCACCCTTAGTGGCCTTGTGGGACAAAGGCTTATCGTAACAGACGGCAAAACGCTCCTTGGCGCAGACGATAAAGCAGGCATTGCCGAGATAATTGGGGCAATAGAGATGCTTATAGCATCGGGCGAGGCGCACGGAGATATCAAAATCTGCTTTACTCCTGATGAGGAGATAGGCAGAGGCGCTGACCTTGTGGATATAAAAAAACTTGGCGCCGACTACGGCTATACCGTAGACGGTGGCGCACTTGGTGAAATTGAGTATGAAAACTTTAATGCCGCAAGCGCAAAAATAAAAATAAACGGCGTGAACATACATCCCGGCAGTGCTAAAAATAAGATGAAAAACGCATCTCTTATAGCGATTGAGTTTAACTCTATGCTCCCAAATGATGCAAGACCCGAAAAAACCGAGGGTTATGAGGGCTTTAACCATCTTATAGCCATAAGCGGTGAGGTGGAATTAGCCAATATTGTCTATATCATAAGAGATCACGACAGAGAAAAATTTGAAGAAAAAAAGGCCGATTTTGTAAGAATACAAAAGGCACTTAATGAAAAGTACGGTGACGGTACGGTAGAACTTACACTGAGCGACTCCTACTACAATATGAAAGAGGTTATTGAAAAGCATATGTATATAGTAGAGCGCGCAAAGGCGGCTATGCAAAAGGCCGGTGTAACACCAAAAAGCACTCCCATACGCGGCGGCACAGACGGTGCAAGGCTCTCCTTTATGGGTCTGCCCTGCCCCAACCTTTCTACAGGCGGATATAACTTCCACTCACGCTTTGAATTTGCATCCCTCGATCAGATGGAAAAAATGGCAGAGGTACTCGTCAGGATACTGACGGGAGCAAAAAGCAAAGAGTGAAAAGCAAAAAAGCGAAAAGTTGACTAATAAAAGAACTGCTCGCCAACGGGGATAAACGAAGCCGAGCAGTATTTTTATGCATTTTGCGTTTTTTTGTAAACTTTAGTAGCCACTAATTGGCAAATCATCGTTATCCACACCATCCTCAACGGAAATGATTTTTACAAAGTAGGACATATCTTCATTAACAAAAACCTCTACTCTGTCCCCTGCTTTTTTACCCATAAGAGCCTTGCCGAGAGGCGACTCTTTTGAGACAAAGCCGCGGGTTGCATCCTGCCTTAAGGTAGTTACTATCTGTATTTTCTTTTCCTTTTGCATTTTTTCATTAAAGATAAGCACCCAGGAGAAAAGACCAATACTTCCGTCCTTTGTATCAACCTCGACTATTTTTGCAGTGTTTATCATAGCCCTAAGATAACGTATACGGCCGTCATTTTTGCGTTTTGCTCGCTTGGCCTCAACGTACTCGGCATTCTCAGATAAATCACCGAGCTCACGCGTGCGCTTGAGTTCCTCACCGAGTTGCGGCTTTAAAACCGCCTCACGGTAATCTATCTCCTCTTGCATCTTTTTTATATCAATTTCTGTTAATTCGTCAAACATTCTTATGCCCTTTGCATTTTATTAAAGTTGAGGCTGACACCAAAGTGCCAGCCTTTAAAAAATTCAGATTATTTAAGCCATAGTCGAAAGACGGACTACCTAATTTACACCTTTAATCGAGGGAATTTTGGTGCAGATTACGGCTTCTTCGACCCGAAGCCGTAGTTACCTACGGCGAGCCTTGGTCGAAAAGGCGCGATGTGCGCAAAATTTACAGATTATTTGATGAGGGCGAGAGTGTCGCGCGCAATAACCAACTCCTCGTTTGTCGGTATTACAAACACCTTAACCTTTGAGTCGGGGGTGGATATTTCGCACTCGTAGCCTCTCTCGCTGTTCTTGGAATCGTCTATCTTGATGCCGAGGAAGGCGAGATTTTCACATACTTCTTTACGGTACTTGCCGTTATTTTCACCAATACCGCCTGTAAATACTATTGCGTCAGTGCCGCCCATTGCAGCAGTGTAGCCACCTACAAGCTTTGTAAGCTGGTGTACGTACATTTTTTCAACAAGAGCGCATCTTTCGTTACCTGCCTTTGAGCCACGCTCAATCTCCTGGTTATCACTGGAGATGCCGCTCACACCAAGCATACCGCTCTTTTTGTTCATCATCTTGTCAATTTCATCAGCGGTGGTGAGTTCACCCTTCTTCATAAGATAAGGAATGATTGCAGGGTCAATATTACCGCATCTTGTACCCATCATAATACCCTCAAGAGGAGTAACGCCCATTGAGGTGTCATAGCACTTACCACCCTTTACAGCACTTACAGATGCGCCGTTGCCAAGGTGACAGGTAACAACGTTAACCTCACTCTTATCCTTGCCGAGCATTGCTGCCGCGCGCTCAGAAACATAGCGGTGAGAAGTACCGTGGAAGCCATAGCGACGGATCTTGTACTTCTCATAGTACTCATAGGGAAGCGCGTACATATACGCATAATCGGGCATGGTCTGGTGGAAGCCTGTATCAAATACCGCTACCTGAGGCACGTTCATTATCTTCTCACACTCTACGATACCCTTAAGGTTTGCAGGGTTGTGCAGAGGACCGAGGTCAATGCACTCCTCAATAGTCTTTTTAACATAATCATTTATGATTACAGAGCCGGAAAGTTTTTCGCCGCCGTGGAGAACTCTATGACCGACAGCGCTGATCTCGGATACCGACTTAATAACACCGATTTTTTCATCAACAAGAGTTTCAAGAACAAGTTTGAGTGCCTCTGCATGTGTAGGCAGACTGTCATTGGTCTTATAGTCCTCTCTGCCGGGCACCTTGAATTTGAAGCCGGACTTACCGCCTATTTCCTCACAGATACCTTTAGCGATAACCTGCTCGTTATCCATATCTATAAGTTGGAATTTAAGAGAAGAACTACCTGCGTTGATTACAAGAATTTTCATTATTTATATCTCCTTAAAATTAATTGTTAAGTAAACAGATCCGGGAATAGATCCTTGTATCTTGAAAGAGGCTCAATGCTGAATCTCAAAATAAAGAGGATAGCAACAAGGATACCTACCACGGCACCCAGGGCTACCTGCAAGGGTGTATGACCCACAAGGGTTTTAAGTTTTTCATCCTGCTTGACCTTATCCTTTTCAGCAAAAAGCTCACCCAAAAGATCAAAGACCTGCAAAAGGCTGACTGCGTGCTTACCCGCCTCGCGTCTGACACCCGTAGCATCGTGCATAACAACGATAGCAAGAACCAAGGCTACTGCAAATACCGCAGAATTAAAGCCCTCGCAGTATCCGCACATTACCGTCATTGCGCAAACTGTAGCCGAGTGGGCCGATGGCATACCGCCATCACCAAAGAGCCTTTCCCAGCGCAATTGCTTGTGCACAACAAGGTTTATTATAACCTTTATCACCTGAGCCATAAACCATCCGCAAACCGCTGCCCAGATGATATAATTAGTAAAAATATCTTCAAAAATGTTCATAAAAACTCCTTTTAAGCAGGAATATTTGTATGCTAAAACATATTATACCATTTGTTAAATATTTTTGCAAGTATTATTTTGTAGAATGTAACTAAAATATTTGTGCACATTTTTTGTTTACAAGTTCGATTTTTTTTGCTAAAATTATTGTTGCCGGTATCTATACCGGAAAATAATTAAATGGGATGGGGCGGGCAAATACCACCTCTTTTTTTTACCCCTAAAGTTAAGGAGCCAATATGGATAACGCAAAAAATCTTGAAATGGCGCTTGAATTTATAAAGAAAAAGCATAGCGGTCAGTACCGTAAGGGCGGTGAGCCGTATTATAAGCACCCCGAGCGCGTGGGCGATATGGCAAGAGAAAACGGCCTTGATATAAAATATCAACTGACAGGATATTTCCACGATCTTTTAGAGGATACCGATGCAACGGATGAGGAAATACTTGCCCTTGGCAAAGATGAGGTGCTTTTGGCAGTAAAGGCGCTCACAAAACAAAAAGGCTACGTAATGGATGAATATATAAAAGGCATCAGGGAAAACGAGATTGCATATAAAATAAAAGGCTTTGACCGACTTGATAACTTAAGGGACGCGACAAACCAAAACGAGGCCTTTAAGCTAAGGTATATCAAGGAAAGCAAGGAATATTACAGTGATTTTAACGAGGAGATACCGTATATGATAAAAAGGCTTGAGGATACTCTGAAGCATAGTAGTAAGTCTCCCGGCAGTTTTGTAATACTCGGTGATATATACCACACGCCAAGGCTTGGTGAAAGCGAGGCGATAAAGCACGGCTACATTGTGTGCGAGGAGGGTATATGCCGCGGAGTATTTGAAAAATTGCCGGAAGAATATGCGCATCTGCCCATAAAGAGTTATGAGGGTAAGCTTGTTATCCCCGGACTTGTAGATTTGCACATACACGCACCGCAGTATGCATTCCGCGGTATGGGGATGGATAAGGAGCTGATGGATTGGCTTGCCTCATCCACCTTCCCTGAGGAAATAAAATATGAGAATATCGAGTATGCAGAAAGGGCGTACAGCATTTTTGCAAACGATATGAGGCGCAGTGCCACAACTCACGCAGTTATCTTTGCGACAAGGCATAGCAAGGCTACCGAAATACTTATGGACAAGATGGAGGAAAGCGGTCTTATAAGTTACGTTGGCAGAGTAAATATGGATACCGATGCGCCAAAGGAATTGTGTGATAGCGATGCAGATTTTTCGGCAAAGGATACCATCGAACTCGTAAAACACGCAAAAAGTAAATATTTATATACAAAACCGATACTTACACCGCGCTTTATTCCCTGCTGTACAAACGACTTGCTTGATGAACTTAAAAAAATACAGGAGGAGTATGCACTGCCGTTGCAGTCACATCTATCCGAGAATATAGGCGAGATAGAGTACGTAAAGAGCGCATATCCGTGGAGCAACTTTTATGCAGATGCGTATGACAAAAAAAGTCTGTTCGGTCTTGTGCACAGCACAGGCAAGAGTTTTAAAACAATAATGGCACACTGTGTGCATTCAGGCAAAGAGGAAAGAGAACTTATAAAGCAAAGAGGCGTTTTTGTTGCGCACTGCCCTAACTCCAATATCAACCTCTCATCAGGCATAGCGCCAATAAGGAAATATCTTAACGACGGTCTTAAGGTCGGTCTCGGCACAGACGTTGCGGGCGGCCATAGCCCATCCGTACTCAACTCTGTGTGCTCGACCGTACAGGTCTCAAAGTTGTACTTCAGCAACGAGGACCGTAGTTCTCCTGCGCTTAAATTCCGCGAGGCATTTTATCTTGCCAGTATGGGCGGCGGAGAGTTCTTTGGTAAGGTAGGCGCATTTATTGACGGATACGACTTTAGTTGTGTGGTGCTTGACGATGCTCTCATCCCTGCGGTAAGAGAGTTCAGCGTTGAGGAAAGAGTTGAAAGAAGCGCATATCTCTCCCTTGACCTCTTTGGCGTTGTCGGTAAATACGTTAACGGAAAAGAAATTGATCTTTGAGGCAATTTACCAAATTAATATGAAAGAAAAAACAGACCAAACGGTATCTGCGCTATGCAGGTATCAGGTGGTCTGTTTTCTTATTTTTATACGTTTGCAGTGTCGTTGTTTTCTTCTCGAGTGGACTCAACGGGTGCATTTTTATCTAAGTCTGACACTATGCTCTCTGCCGCATCTGCCACAGTTTCTTCTTTAGTATCTGCCGACTTGTTTTCAGCCATATCATCCAAGGGCTTGTCTGCCTTTTTTTGACCGATTGATTTAATAATGCCCTCAGCGCTCTTGACGATATTGCCAAAGTCAGGCAGTTTTACGTTAAACGCAAACGGCTTCTTCTTTTCGCCGTTTTCTGCCGCAGTCTTTGCCGCCTCGGCCTTAGCCTTTTCCTCTGCCGCACGCTTTGCCTCAGCTTTTGCCTTTGCCAATGCCTTTTCGGCCTCAGCCTTTTGTTGCGCCTCTATTCTTGCCTTTTCCTCTGCCGCACGTTTTGCTTCTGCCTCTGCCTTTGCAAGCGCTTTTTGTGCTTCGGCTATAGCCTTTGTTTCAGCCTTTATTCTTTCAGTTTCCGCCTTGATTGCCTCAGCCTCTGCTTTAGCAAGCGCTATCTCTGCCTCGGCATTTGCCTTTGCCTGCGTTTTTATTTTTTCGGTTTCACCCCTCATGGCCTCAGCCTCAGCCTTTTTCATCTCCGCCTCGGCTAAAATTCTTTCCACATCGGGATTAGCAGGCTCTTGAACTTTAGTTTCAACGCTCTCTATCTCTGTCTTATCAACAGTATCATCGGCCCTTGTCTTGTCGAACAACAAAAACGGCTTCTTTTCTTCGCTCTTTATAACCTCTGTCGTTTTTTCTTCTTTTATGGCTTCATTTGCAACCTTTTGTTTACCAAATCGAGCAAATAAGCCTTTTTTCTTAGGCTCAGGTAATGCGGCCTTTTGCGCCGAATTAAGTTCCTTTAGTTTCTTATCACCATCATTTTTCTTAAAGATTCCGCTAATCGTCGCAATAGCATTTGAACCAATTCTTTTTGTTGAGTCAAATATATTTTTAGCAGTTTTTTCGACATTCTTCTTGAACCTCTTTTTGTGTTGTTCAGCCATAAATCTTGATATATCAAACGAGAGTTTAATTGCAAGCAAAACGAATGAACCGATAGCACCAAAAATTTCTGTGAGGGCTGTAAAAATATTACCTACCATAATAGCTAAAACAACATTATACAAAGTAAGGCCTATGGCGCAAACCAAATTAACACGATTAGCGACCCTTTTAGCTGTTTTTATGGTTTTTTTCACTACTTTCTTTGATTTTCTCTTAGCTCCTACAAACGTTAATACTATTGAGACTAGCATACACGCTATTGTTATACTCAAGAGTACTAAGTTAACATAGTAATTACCCGTACCTTGATTGATTTTACCAATCAAGCTGACTATACCAAATCCCTGAATTATTACTATTGCAAACAATGAGCAAATTTTCTTAATCGCCTTTATAAATTCGATTATTCTAAACATAAATCCTCTCCACTTCTCAAAGGTCTTTATTTTATTATAATTTTTTAAGTGACCCTTGTCAATAAATGGCTTGTATTTTTCGCGAGAAATGATACAACATCTCGGGCTGATTGGATTTCGAGCAGAAATTTTCGTTCTTCGCGCCGTTTAGGCGTACAGGTGTACGTCGAGGCACGA
>JAZOLZ010000031.1:0-27320 GCA_045653505.1 Eubacteriales bacterium
GACCTGCCCGGTATCGGTAATATCGCCTTCTCAGCAATGATGGCGGCAGATATCCCCTTTATCATGGGATACAATATGTTCCTTGCAGTGCTCAGCGTTATCGGTATACTCCTTGCAGACCTTATGTATGCGGTAGTTGACCCGAGAGTAAAACTGGCGTAAAGGAGGACCGACATGGAAAACGAGAAAAACTTAGAGCAGCTCGACGTTACAAAGGAAAGCTCAACTACCAATATCAATATTGATATCGAAGAAAACGAGCCTCATGACAAAAACGTCAAGCTCATGTCCCCTATGCGCATGGTTTTGCGCCGCTTCTTCCGTTCAAAGCTTTCAATTATAGGTCTTGCACTTATAATTGCGCTCTTCGCTTTCTGCTGGATTGGTCCCTTCTTCTACACTCAGTGGAGCCCCAGCGACGTTGACTACAGCACAAAATATGAGTATACTCAGACTCCCGTTACGGTTACCGTAGGCGGTGAAAGTTACACCTTCTATCAAATTACCGAAACGGCTATCCCTTTAAACAAACTCGGCGCTATGGATGCAAGCCATCCCCTTGGCACCGATAAAAACGGTATGGACGTTTTTGCACGTCTTATGGAGGGTGGTAAGATCTCTCTTACCATAAGTTTCCTTGCTGTATTCGTAATCACCTTCTTTGGAGTTATATTCGGCGGTATCGCAGGCTACTTTGGTGGCGCTATAGATAATATAATAATGAGAATTTGTGATATACTTATGTGTCTGCCCGGCTTCCCTATCCTGCTTATAGTAGGTACACTTATCGAGGCTATGGGTATACATCTGCAGTACCGTATCTATTTCCTTATGGCATTTCTTACCCTTATTTCTTGGCCCGGCACGGCGCGTCTCGTAAGAGGTCAGATACTCTCTCTTAGAGAGCAGGAGTATATGGTTGCCGCAGAGGCAATGGGTTACTCAACAAGCCGTAAGATCTTTAAGCACCTTGTGCCAAACGTTATGCCCCAGCTTATCGTAAGCATGACAATGAGCCTTGGTAGCATGATACTTTACGAGGCATCTCTTTCCTACCTCGGTCTCGGCGCGCCTGAGCAGTACGCCGCTTGGGGTACGATGATTAATGCCGCAAATGACATCAATGTTTTACAAAATCACTTTAACGTATGGGGTCCTCCCGGTATCTGCATTGTTCTTGCTGTACTTGGCTTTAACTTTGTAGGTGACGGTCTGCGTGATGCACTTGACCCCAAGATGAGGAGGTAATATGGCACTTGAATTCATAAAAGAGTTTATTGACAAGCTCCTCAAAAAAGAAAATAAAGACAGTCACTACCTTACAGGTAAGGAAATAAGGGCTATTGCCAAGGAAAACAATCAGGTAATGTTTGCCCTTGAAAAAAGACGCCACAGAAAGGCTGAGGAGGCTGAGTTTATCTCAGAGATGAAGGATAACAAGAATATCCTTGAAATCGATAATCTCAACACCTACTTCTTTACCGACCAAGGCGTTGTAAAGGCTGTAAACGGCGTTTCCTTTGATATCCCGCAGAACTCTGTTGTCGGCGTTGTTGGCGAGTCCGGATGCGGTAAGAGCGTTACAAGTATGTCTGTAATGCAGCTCTTGCAGGGCCCTCAGGGTCAGATCGTCTCGGGTAATATCCGCTTCAAGTCCTACGATTACGTAAGAGATGAAAACGGTGAGCCTAAGCCTATCTGGAAAAGAAACGAGAACGGAAAGATCGTTACCGAGCCTATGCTCGACAAAAACGGTCAGCCCGTAATCGGTAAAAACGGCAAGCCGATGCGTAAAAAGGTGCAGGAAAGAAACGAGGGTGGCTCACTCAAGTTTGAAATGGAAGAAAAGGTATTTGATATTGCCAATATGCCTGTTGAGGAAATGCACCGCATAAGAGGCAGACAGATCGCAATGATCTTCCAGGAGCCTATGACCTCTCTTAACCCCGTATTTACTATCGGTAATCAGCTTGATGAGGTTGTATTTATACATACTCCCGGCGCTACTAAGGAAATTGCTAAGGCACGCTCACTTGAGATGCTTAATCTTGTTGGTATCGCGGCTCCCGAAAGAGTTTATAACTCCTATCCGCACGAGCTTTCAGGCGGTATGAGACAGAGAGTTATGATATCTATGGCGCTTGCCTGCGACCCAAGACTTATTATCGCTGACGAGCCTACTACGGCTCTTGACGTTACTATCCAGGCCCAGATTCTTGACCTGCTCCGCGATCTTAAGGACAGAATCAACGGCTCTATTATGCTTATCACACACGACCTTGGCGTTATTGCTGAGATGGCAGACTACGTTGTAGTTATGTATGCGGGTAAGGTTATTGAAAAGGGTACTGTAAGAGAGATCTTCCACAACCCAATGCACCCCTATACAATCGGACTTCAGAAGTCTAAGCCCACTATGCAGTCTGACACAGACACTCTCTTCAATATCCCCGGTAACGTACCTAACCCTGTAAACATGCCAAACCACTGCTACTTTAAGGAAAGATGCGGCAAGTGCATCGGCAAGTGCTCAGGCGATTATCCCGGTATGGTAAAGGTAAGCCCCACGCACTACGTTGCGTGCCACTTATACGAGGAGGTGAACGAGGATGGAAAATAATGAAGCTATGAATACTGTAGATGAAGTTATCGCAGAAACAGTAGCCGATGAAATTGACATCGCTCCCGCAAGTGAGCCTTATGATAAGGATGCCCTGCTTGAGGTAAGACACCTGCGCAAGACATTCCCCCTCAAAAAATCGCTTACAGGCAAGGTACTCTCCGAGCTTGTTGCGGTTGATGACGTATCGTTTACCCTTAAAAGAGGCGAGACACTGGGTATAGTTGGTGAGTCGGGCTGTGGTAAGACCACACTTGGCAGAACCATACTCAAACTCTATGAGCCGAACGGCGGTGAGATACTCTTTAACGGCGAGGACATCACTAACTATAAAAAGAGTGAAATGCGCCCGATACGTACTGATATGCAGATAATCTTCCAGGACCCGTACTCCTCCCTGCCCCCAAGATCAACGGTTGGAGATATACTCTCTGAGCCCGTTATCGTACACAATATCGTACCTAAAGAGCAGGTTAAGGACTACGTACTTGACCTTATGGACAAGTGTGGTTTAAGAGATTACTACTTTGAGCGCTATCCCCATGAATTCTCAGGCGGACAAAGACAGAGAATATGCATAGCAAGAGCCCTGTCTGTTAACCCTAAGCTTGTTATCTGTGACGAGCCTGTATCGGCACTTGACGTATCCATCCAGGCGCAGATTATCAATCTTTTAAAGGATTTACAGAAAAAACTCAACCTTACTTATCTCTTTATATCCCACGACCTCTCTGTCGTTAAGTTTATCTCGGATAAGATAGGTGTTATGTATCTTGGCTCAATGGTTGAGTTTGGTAAAAAAGAGGACATATTTGCAAATCCCTTGCATCCTTATACAAAGGCGCTGTTCTCTGCTATCCCCAACCCCAACCCCGATGTTAAGATGAACCGTATTCCTCTTAAGGGAGATATTCCTTCCCCCGCTAATCCTCCCAAGGGCTGCCGTTTCCACACGCGTTGCCCCCACGCTACAGAGATCTGCTCACAGGCAGTGCCTGAGTACAGAGAGTATGAGGATGGTCACTTTGCAGCTTGCCACCGCATAGGCGAGATTGAAGATTGAGTGGCTTTTGACAACAACACTTTGCAAAACAACATAAAAAGGACTTAAAAATGAGCAAAAAGGATAATAAGAAAAGGAAGAAAACAGTATATATTGATGACGGCAGAACAATTGCCGATATGTCAGGAGTGGGTGGGCCCCGCTTATCCTCTACGGGCAAAAAGGGTACCTTTAAGGACCAATTTAACACCTATAAAAATGCTGTTAAAATGCTGTTTGTACCAATGCTTGTAACCCTTGGTATTATTACAGTGGCTTATCTTATCATGTATCTTTTGCTCCTTTGAGTTCCATAAAAGAAAGCGGCGCGGAAAAAAGTTTCCGCGCCGCTTGTTTTTGTATCGGTTTAAAGCATATAGAACAAAAAGAGGTTTTAGTTAATTTACCCTTTGTTAAAAAGTTTAAGTATCATTTGTAATTATTTTATGCTATAGTGATTACAGAAAATTAAAAGAGGATATAGTTATGAGATTTAATAGACCGAGAAGAACACTAAGAGAATGGCTTTACGATTTTATGCTTGGCAGAAACGGGTTTGACGCCTTAGCAAAACTTATGTCCACGCTTGCGGCAATTTTAGTAATTGTTAATCTCTTTTTTGAGCACTGGACACTTACGGTTCTTTCATTTGGGCTTTTATGCTACACAATATTCAGAATACTCTCAAAAAAAATATATAAAAGGCAAAAGGAAAACGGTGCTTACCTTGCATTTATAAAGCGCATTAAGGGATTTTTTGTGCTTAAAAGAGCAAAATGGCGCGACCGTAAAACTCACGTTTTTCGCAAATGTCCATCCTGTAAAAAAGTACTGCGCCTACCTAAGAAAAAAGGTAAACACACAGTTAACTGCCCTGTTTGCCATAGTAGATTTGATATTAAAATTTAAACCTCTTTCTCCACCATAAATACAAAAAGACGGCCGAGATGCTCAAGGCGTATACCAAGAGCAGATCGGCCGTTTAATTGCTTTTTTGTAAATCTTAGTTATTATTTTCGCTCGCAAAGAGTTTATCTATCCCAAATAACCAGCTTCATATTTACCTATTTAAAGAGGGCGAGGTCGCCCTCTTTATTTAATTTTATTCCGCTGCGTAAGGGGGCCACTCTACTATGTTACCGTCTGTATCGTAGTGCCAATAGTTGCCCTCAGCAGTAGGCGCATAGGTAGAGTAGTAATAGTAATCAACAAAGCCGTAGTTTGCTTCCGTCTTAGAGATAAGTGTATTCCACTGTGCCTCAGTACCCTCGTAGTATAGCTTATCTATCTGCAGTCTGTGCGCACAGGGGAATTTATCGGCGCCGCAGGTACAGGTATCGTATGGGAATACTGCGTTTCCAATCTTCTTGATTTTGCCTAAAACGACCGTTTCCAGCGCAGTACAGCCGTAGAATGCGTTTTTCTTAATTTCGCTGACAGCGCCTATCACTGCCCTATCAAGCGAGGTGCAGTTTTCAAATGCACTTGCGCCAACTGTTGTAACGGTTGCGGGAATCGTTATCTCTTTAAGTCCGCTGCCCATAAACGCAGAGTCACCTATTGTCTTAAGTGTTGCGGGCAGAGTTATATTCTCGAGCGCTTTGCAGGAAGCAAATGCCTCCTCACCTATTGAAGTAACACCGCCAAGGTCAATGCTCTTAAGAGCCTGTGAGTTATAAAGACCCATTTCCTCAATGTACTTAACATTTGCGCCAAGGACTATCTCGGTTGCAGTTTTAAGTCCGCTTAACTGACCGTACATAATATCGCCACCGAGAATGGTTACCTTTTTAAGACTTGCAGGAACGTAGAAGCCCTTATAAACCCAGTTGAAGTCTCTCATATTTACGCTGTACTCGTGATAATACTGACAGGTTACGTCACCGTACGTTGATGTGGGTGTCGAGAAGTGCCAGCCGAGAGGATAGTGTGACCAGCCTCTGTTACCGTAATTGGTAAGTTTTTCACCGATATAAGGCAGAGTTATCTCTTCGAGAGCATAGCACTGGAAGAACATAGCAACGCCCATTGACGTAACCGTCTCGGGAATTACGAACTCGGTAATTGCCTGACAGCTGTTGAATGCATACTCGCCTATTGTGGTAAGACCGTAGGGCAGGTCTAGTTTTTCAAGAGCATGGCAGTATGAGAATGCAGATTTACCAATCTTGGTTATCGTATCGGGAATACTGATCTTCTCTACGTAGTAAAGACCTGAGAAATAATAATCCGGAACAGTTGTACCCCTTAAAACCGTTATCTCTTTGATTGTGGGTGGAACGTAGTAGGTAACATCAGTGTTCATATTATAGTTGCTGTGCCAGCCTGCAACGTAGTTTGTGTTGAAGTATTGGCCTATTGTGCCGGTTGAAATATAAGGTATTACAAGACGCTCAACGTTAGGAGCATCGGCAAAGGCGTAGTTGCTTAAGGAGCCTGTTCTCTCGGGAAGCAATATATCGGTACCGAGGTATCCCGAAAAGGCGCGAGCCGTGATATAAAGCCTTTCTTCACCCTCTTCAAACACGATTTCGGCATCAATGCCTTCAAAGGCATAAGCGCCTATCTCCGTAACGCTTGAGGAAACGGTTATTTTTGTAATATCCGTGCAATTTGCAAAGGCATAAGGCGGAATTGTCGCTGTACCCTGGGGAATAACTATCTCGCCCGAAAGTCTTTCTCCGTTTATTGTAACCTCTTCAGCCTCAGAAAGAAGATTTTCAATACATTCTATATTAAGAAGCGAATCAAGGCTTGTTAACTCAAGACGGGATATCTTCTTGTTGGATGTAAAGTTGTTTTCGGAAATCGTTTTAAGGCTACTTGGCAGTGAAACGTATATAAGCTCATCCATAAAGCGCTGGAATACGTAGGTTCCCAGATTAACCACACCCTCGCCAAAGGTGATTGAATTAATATTTTCACAGTAGTTGCCAAAGTTTTCTGAATATATTGACTCTCCACCAAGGATAGTAAGCTCGGTAATGCCCTCGGGGAAGGTATCGCCAAAGACGTAAATAATGCTCTCGTTTTGGCTCGAGGTTATATCGTTACCGATAAACGGCAGGGTAACAGATGTAAGTGAATCCAAGCCCGAAAGAGCACCCTTGGCCATACAAATAACGCTTGATGGAACACTGATTGTATCAAGAGGTGTGCCAACAAAAGCATTTTCCATAATAAACGCTACGCCATCTTCAAATTCAAAGGAGGTTACGCTATTGTCCTTGATCTTTAAAAGAACCATATAAGGATTGTTCTGTGTACCGATATAATATGCGTTTTTGCTCTCGGTAAAGAGACTGATATCAAGACCCGAAAAGGCGCCTGTACCTATATTGGTAATACCGTCGTGAAGCACAAGGCTTGTTATTGCCCCACCGTCCTTAAAGGCGTATGCGGGGATATAAGTAATAATATCCGGTATCACTACCTCGCCCGAAAGCTGCTCGTTTGCTATAAAGAGCTTATCGGTAAACTCCATAATGCTTGTCGAAGTGGAATTATTAAGCCAGAAGAAGGCACTCAAATTATCATAATAAACACTGTCTATCTCGCATAATGAGAATGAGGAAATAGGGGCATATACGTTTTTGCCTATCTTCAAGACTTCAAGTGCTTTAAGATTTTTAAAGATATCCGTCTTGTTTGCATAGCAGGTGTATGAACCCATATCACTCTCGGCAGATGATATCTCAAGAACCTTAAGAGAAGCAAGATTGTCAAGAGCATATTCCTCAATAGATCTGGTATAAAGATATATCTCTTCTATATTGGGGCAGTTTTGGAATGCGCCGCGATGAATCGTACCGCCGCCGGTAACCGTAATCTTTTTAAGACTATTGGGGATATAACCACCTATAGTACCGGTATTTCTTCTGCTATAATTGGTATAATAGGTCTGCATTACCTGAGTGCAGAAGATCTTTGCATCGCCGCCAAACATCCACGCAAGAGGATATCTGCTTGTGCCGCTGGGATCTTCACCGATAAAGGGTACCGAAAGTTCTACAAGTCTTGTAAGGTTTTGGAAGGAGTGATACTCAATATAAGTAACGCTGTTGGGAATTGTAAGAGAGGTTATGCCCGAACGGTATTTAAAGGCATCCCTGCTTATCCTCTTTACGGGCAATCCCTCATACTCTGAAGGCACTACAACCTCTGCGTGGGTACCGGCTACATTTGTAAGTGTGTAGTAGGTGCCGTCGGAGGAAATAGTAAATGTGAATTTGTAAGGCTCGTCAACAGAGCATACCTTACATACGCCTAATGCAAACTCATGTTGGCATTCAGATGTACAAATCGAGCAAATACCATCAACGAACGAATGCTCACAAATCTTATCACATTCAATGCACTCGCCGTCTTGCCACTCGTGAACGGTGCAGGTAACACCGCAAATTGTACAAATGCTATCGGTATAAATATGCTCGCATCCATAGTCGCATATTTTACAAACACCGTCTATAAAATTATGGCTGCACGCCTTACCGCAAGCGGTACAAAGCGTATTTTCGTACTCATAGTGAGGACAGCCAAAATAGCAAATAGTGCAGATGCCATCAGCAAAACTATGCTCGCAGATCTTTCCACATTCAAGGCAAATACCGTCATCCCACTCGTGTTCTACGCAAATAGTACCGCAAATATCGCAGACGCTGTCGGTGTAACTGTGGCTGCAAGCAGTAGCACATACTGTACAAATACCGCTTTCCCATTCGTGTATGCAGATCTTTTCACATTCAAGGCAAACGCCACTTTCCCACTCATGCTCTACGCAAATAGTACCGCAAATATCGCAGATACTATCGGTGTAGTTGTGGCTGCAAGCAGTAGCACATACTGTGCAAATACCGTCTGACCAGGAGTGTACGCAGAGCTTATCGCAGATGCTGCAAGCACCGCTATCCCATTCGTGTGTGCAGGAGTTACCGCAAATAGTGCAAATGCTATCTACGTAATCGTGCGCACATTCGGTTTTACAAAGTGAGCAATATCCTTCTTCGATAAATGTATGCTCATTACAGTTAATGCCACATTTTTTGCACTCAGAATTCTCCCATTCCAAATGCTCGCATATCTCACCGCAAAGGCGGCATTCACCCGTGTTCCAGATATGCATGTTTTCTAAATCAAACTTGATATTATCACACGACGTCGCAAAAAGCACGCATACTATCAAAAGCAGGCTTAAGAATAAAACCCTTAACTTTTTCATAAAAACATCTCCTAAATATTTATTTGTATACACCTTTAATTATAATTAGTTTGGTTTTAATGTCAATTGACATTTTAGATAAAATATGTTTCAAATATTTTATGTCCGCCACCACGCTTGATTTTTGCGCGTAGATATGCTATACTTTTTCAAAAAGACTTTAGAGGTATCATTATGAAATTTTTAGTTGTAAACGGCAGTCCGAAGGGTAAATACAGCATAACCCTGCAGACCTGTCTTTATCTTGAAAAGCGCTTTGGCGAGCATGAATTCAAGGTACTGAACGCAGGACAGACTATACGCGCCCTTGAAAAGGATTTTACACCCGCAAAGGATGCGCTTGAATGGGCAGATACGGTTATATTCTCCTACCCTGTTTATACCTTTATCGCACCGTATCAGTTACATAGGTTCATTGAAATTTTAAAGGCCTCAGACATTGACATTAACGGTAAATTTGCTACGCAGATCTCTACCTCAAAGCACTTTTACGATGTAACTGCGCACAGATATATCAAGGAAAATGCGCTTGATATGGGCTTTAAGTATCTTGAGGGACTCTCACAGGATATGGATGACCTATTAAAAAAAGAGGGACGAGAGACGGTGGAAAAGTTCTTTAACCATCTTTTATGGTCGATAAACGAGGGCATCTATGAGTATAACGGCAAAAAGGAAGAAGAGCCTTATGTTCCCTGCCCTGCAAGTGGAGCAGAAAATGCAGAAAAGCGCGAAGGTGACGTTGTTATAGTTACCGACGTTACTGATAAAGAGAGCAATCTTTATCATATGATAGAGCGCTTTATGGCAAAGCTACCTATAAAATCAAGAATTATAAACATAAGCGAATATCCTTTTAGCGGTGGTTGCCTTGGTTGTTTTAACTGCGCTGTAAGCGGTATGTGTGTTTATAAGGACGGCTTTGACAACTTTTTAAGAGAAAACATACAAAAGGCTGACGCTATCATCTATGCCTTTACTGTGAGCGACCACTCGATGGGCTCACGCTTTAAGCTGTATGATGACCGTCAGTTCTGTAACGGACACCGTACTGTTACAGTAGGCACGCCTGTGGGTTATCTTGTAAGCGGCAGATACGGCTGTGAAGAAAACCTTAAGAATATAATCGAGGCTCGCGCGCAGGTAGGCCGGAACTTCCTTAGCGGTGTGGCTACCGATGAGGCAAATACCGATACTAATATCGATAACCTTGTAAAAAGACTGGATTATGCGCTTATCAACAAGGTGCAGATGCCCCAAAACTTCTTTGGTATTGGCGGTATGAAGATCTTCCGCGATCTTATATACCTTATGAGAGGTATGATGAGAGCCGACCACAAGTTCTATAAAAAGGGCGGCTACTACGACTTCCCGCAAAAGCACCGCCTTACTTCTTGGAAGATGTATCTTGTGGGCTTCTTGCTCTCCAGTGAAGAGATAGGTAAAAAGATGGGCAACAAAATGAACGACGGTATGCTTATGCCCTACAAAAAGATGTTTGAAAAATTGGATAAAGAAAAATAATTATTGAAGAAAAAAACGAGGCAATATTTAAATATGCCTCGTTTTTACTGTTTTTTTGACTATTTTTATTTACAAATATGGCGTATATTAAAACAGTTTTGCTTTTGAAAAATTAAATATTCTTTTTTAAAAGCAGGATAATAACAAGCAGGCATTGACTTTTTGCTCGTTTTTTGGTAAAGTAATTTTACTAGTATTTTTTGGAGGCTTATTATGGAAAGGCTACATATACTTATCACGGGAGGCGCCTCCGGCATCGGCAGGGCTACGGCAGAACTTTTTTCAACTCTTGGGCACGAAGTCTACGCTATTGACATAACCCCGATTGACGACAGTAGCGAGATAAAAAGTTTTGTTGCCGATATACGAAACGAGGCAGCACTTAATGAAATAAAGGCAGGCCTTTTGGCAAAAGGAGTTAAGCTTGATGCCATTATAACGGTTGCCGGTGTGCATGCTATGGCATCGCTTGTCGAAGAGGATTTTGATAAGATAAAAAGACTTATTGATATAAATCTTAACGGTACAATGCTTACAAACAGAGTATTCCACAGTCTGCTTAATGAAAAGGGACGCATAGTTATAATCAGCAGCGAGGTTGCTACATACGACCCAATGCCCTTTAACGGTCTATACAATATATCCAAAAGCGCTCTCGAGTGCTATGCGCAGGCATTAAGGCAAGAACTTAATCTTATAGGACAAAAGGTCATTACCGTGCGTCCCGGCTCTACACTTACCCCGCTTGAGGACG
This sequence comes from Eubacteriales bacterium, assembly GCA_045653505.1. Lineage (GTDB taxonomy): Bacteria > Bacillota > Clostridia > Oscillospirales > CAG-272 > UBA1740. Next base: position 11,159 of record JAZOLZ010000031.1, read on the forward strand.
GCTCGCAGGATGCGACAAAGCGCCTTGCCGATAATACCGTTTATTATAAAAGACAAGCCAGACATTTTGAAGGACTTGTAAAAAACTTTAGAGGCAAACCCACCGAGCCACAAAATATAGCAAGGCTTATATATAAAGCGACGGTGTCTAAGCACCCGCGCCTCAGTTATGCAAAGCATAGAAACGTAGGTCTTGTGCTTTTGAGCATATTGCCAAAAAGATTACAATGCTTTATAGTAAAGATGCTACTTAATAGAAAATAAAATAGTTTATTTTGATTTTTTAACTGTTATTTTATTGCATTTTATTTTCAGATTTGTTAAAATTTGTTTGTGAATTAAAACACGGAGGCGAATTATGAAAAAACTTTTAGCAATCATACTTGTTTTGGTAATTTCCCTTACCTGTATGACATCTTGCGCAAAGCTTAAGGATGTTGTTGACAGTATTAAGGATATTATTTCGGGCTCAAAAGACCCCGAAGATCCACACGAGTGCGAAAGCATATGTGATGAGTGCGGCAAGTGTACCGATAAGACCTGCAAGGATGACGCTTGCGAGGACAAGTGTAAGGGCCACACACCTATAGTGCCTGAGCACGAATGCGAAAGCGTATGTCCTGATTGCGGCAAGTGTACCGATAAGACCTGCAAGGATGACGCTTGCGAGGACAAGTGTAAGGGCCACAAACCTGTTGTGCCTGAGCACGAATGCGAAAGCGTATGTGATGAGTGCGGCAAGTGTACCGATAAGACCTGCAAGGATGACGCTTGCGAGGACAAGTGTAAGGGTCACACACCTGTAGTGCCTGAGCACGAGTGCGAAAGCGTATGTGATGAGTGCGGCAAGTGTACCGATAAGACCTGCAACGACAGCGCTTGCTCGGATAAGTGCCAGGGTCACACACCTGTAGCCCCCACTTACGAGTACAATGACTTTACAACTGATGAAAAAGACCTCTTTACCGATACAGTAGGCTTTGTAATTCCCTTTATCCCTAACAACGACTATCTTGTAGATAGTTATAATGACGACGGATATATCGGCGTTTATCTCTATACCTTTGGTAACACAGAGGCTGAGTTTGAGGCTTACCTTGACCTCTTTGACGCCGCATATACTTACGACGGCGAAGAAACAGACAGCGAGGGATATACCTGGTATCTGTATTCAAACGGCGAGGTAAATATCGACATTTGCTTTGATGTTTACGACGGTGAAACCTTTATATACGTTGACGTATGGATAGACGAAACCGTACACGAGTGCGAGAGCGTATGTGATGAGTGCGGTAAGTGTACCGATAAAACTTGCGAAGACAGTGCTTGCTCGGATAAGTGTGAGGGTCATACTCCCGTAGAGCCTGAAACACCTACAAGCACAACCGTAAGCAAGGATTACCGGGATATTGCTGCAGGCGCAGGCGCAACGGCAAACGGTGACGTAGTAAGCGGTAATATTGAATTAGACAGCGTTATTACAGTTACTTTTGCTCAGGGCTCAGCGGCAAATCCCCCTGCCCTTTACTCGGAGAGTATCAGAATGTATCAGAAGGGCGCTACTCTTACCATCAAGGCAAACGGCAACTACATAACACAGGTTGTTATTACAGTTGCAGACCACAATTCAGGTAAGGGTCCCATTAGTGTTACGGGCGGTACGGCAAGTGCGCTTACAAACCTTAAGTATACAATTACAGCAAACGCTAATACAAGCGAGATAGTAATTACTACTAAGGGCACAGATAAAAACTCGAGAGTTTACGTTGCCGGTATTGAGGTTACATACAGCGGCTCAGGTAGTGGAAGCGTTACTCCCGAAGACCCGGATACTAATTATAAAAACAACGACTTCAGCGCAAGTGATAAAAGCACTTACCAAGAGTACGTTGGTCTTGTAATACCCTTTATCCCTAACAACGACTACTCAATAGAAGCCTATGATGAGGACGGCTATAAGGGCGTTTACTTCTCAGCGGTTGGTAACACACAGGCTGAGTTTGACGCATACAAGGCCCTCTTTGCAAGCAAATACACCTACGACGGCACCGACACAGATGATTACGGTGACACCTGGTACCTCTACTCAAGCGGCAACGTATATATTGACGTGTGCTACTATTACTACGCAGGAGATTACTATACCGACGTTGATGCTTACATTGAAACAAACGGCTCAGGTGGCACGGGTGGCTCCGGCGGCTCTACAACGGATGCAGACGTTATCACAAACGCAGGCGCAGGCCTGCCCACAGATGCTGACGGCGTATACGACGTTGACTTTACCAAGGGTGAAAACGTTAAGGACGTTACCGACCAGGGCTATTACCTTGACGGATGCCCCACCACAGGTAATCCCGGCGTGCTTGTTATCCCCGTTGAATTCAGCGACGTGCTTGCAAGCAACAAGGGCTACACCATAGACGCTATCAAAAACGCCTTCAACAAGGATGGCGTTACAGATTACTACTCTGTTTACGATTACTACTATATGTCAAGCTACGGACAGCTTAAGCTTGATATAACCGTGCTTGACTATTGGTTTAAACCACAGTATTCCAGCACCTATTACAAAAACCAGACCATGGACTACTATGGCAGTGAGACAGATATAGGCGACCAGATGATCATTGATGAGGCTCTTAAGTATCTTGATACGGTCAAAGGTATGGACCTGTCTCAGTTTGACTCGGATAATAACGGCACAATCGACTCGGTAGTGCTTATCACAACGCTTGAGATTGACCCTGATACAACCTACTACTGGGCGTACAGATATTGGAACATCTACACCGATAATGACGGCTACTACTACGAGTATGACGGCGTTAGCGCAAACGACTACCTCTGGGCTCCTTACCAGTTCCTTTACGAGGATGCTTACGGCTACAATAACACCGACGGTATGAATACATACACCTTTATCCACGAGTTTGGCCACGTGCTTGGCGCTGATGATTACTATGATACCTCATACGGCGGCGGCGCGCCCCTTGACGGATATGACATTATGGATTCTATGACAGGTGACCATAATGCATACTCCAAGTTTAATTTCGGCTGGCTTACCACCTCACGCCTTGTTGTTACAAAAAACAGTGTTACACTCACTCTTACCGACTTTACGGATAACGGTGACACGATAATCATCGCTAACAACTGGAACGAAAAACTCGGCGCATATCAGGAATACTACGTAATAGTTTATTACACAAATAACGGTCTTAACTCAGGCGATGGCGGTTACTTTGAGGAAGAGGGTATACTCGTTTACCACGTAAATGCTTCACTTTATAAGGAAGTGCAGGACGGCGAGACATACTACGACGTTTACAACAATAACACCTCTGTATCCGGCTCTGACGGATACGGTACTGAGGATAACCTTATTGAGTTTGTCACCTCCTCTGACGGCGACTACCTCTTTGAAAGCGGTGAAAGCCTTGGCAACGTTACAGACGACCTTGGCAAAACACTCGGTTATACCTTTACAGTAGGCGCAACAAACGGTGAGAGCGCTACTGTTACCTTTACTAAAAGATAATATAATATAGAATTGAAAAACGCTTGGCAGCCTATTTTACGGTAGGATGCCAAGCGTCTTTTATTAACTCTTTGTATTCAAAAATGCGTGTCACCCGAAGATGACACGCATTTTTTATTTGTTGTTTTTTAAGTTTTAAGATTAAGCAGCGGGAGCAGGATCAACCTCGCGCTCATAACCGCAACCCTCTGTATTGCATACAGTGTCAGCGTCGTCGGTATAAACGTGCTCGATTTCTCTTTCATAACCGCAACCGATTGTGTTGCAGAATGCATCGCAAGCATGATCGTATACGTGCTTGATCTCACGAACGTGATCGCAGGCATTACACGTCTTATCGCAATTATTGTCGTATACATGCTGTACTTCTCTTACATATCCACAGCCCTCTACGTTGCAGTCAGCATCACAGTTGCTATCATATACGTGTGCAACAACTCTTACATAGCCACAGTTGGCATTGTTACATTCATTATCACAATCGTGATCATATACGTGAGGTGCTACTCTTGTATAGTTACAGCCCTCTGTTGCGCACTTGGATGCGCACTCGTTTGTCCAAACGTGACTGTATTCACGGTTAGCGCCACAATTGTTGCACTTGCCGTCGCATGCATGGTCATATGCGTGAGGCGCCACTCTTGTATAACCGCAACCCTCTGTGTTGCAGTCAAAGTCACACTCATTACTATACTTGTGCTCGGTTACTCTCTCATAACCGCAGCCCTCTATGTTACAAACGGTATCGCAATCATGATCATATACGTGCTCAGTTACTCTCTCGTAGCCGCAACCCTCTGTATTACATACTGTGTCGCATGCGTGGTCATATACGTGTGTGATCTCACGCTCATAGCCACAACCCTCAACATCACAAACGGTATCGCACTTGTGTGTGTATACGTGCTCGGTCGCTCTTTCATAACCGCAACCCTCTACGTTACATACTGTATCGCAATCGTGATCGTATACGTGCTCGGTTACTCTCTCATAACCGCAGCCCTCTACGTTACATACTGTGTCACAGTCGTGATCGTATACATGCTCGGTTTCACGCTCATAACCGCAGCCTTCTACGTTACAAACGGTATCACAAGCATGATCGTATACGTGATTTGTTACACGAACGTAATCACAACTGTCTACGTTACAATCCTTATCGCAAGCATGTGAGAATACGTGCTGAGTTTCTCTTGTAAATCCACAGCCAGTTACGTTACAGTCAGAGTCACAAAGATTGGTGAATACGTGATATGTGGTACGGGTATATCCGCAATCCTTTACGTTACATGTGGTGTCGCATGCGTTATCAAACTTATGCTCAGTCTGACGGGTATTGCCGCAACCCTGTGTGTTACAGGTTGTATCACAATCGCTTGAGTAACTGTGTAAAGGAGTTCTTGTATAATTACAACCAACAGTGTTACAGATAGCATCACATACGTTATCGTAAACGTGCTTGGTTACTCTTGTATAATTACAGCCGATAACATTACATCTGTTATCACAGTCATGAGAATATACGTGTTCTGTTACTCTTGTATAATTACAACCAACTGTATTACAGTCTGTATCACAGTCATGGTTGAATTTATGATAAGTATTACGGATGTAACCGCAATTTTCTGTATTACATACAGAGTCACATGCGTGGTCAAATACGTGATATATCTGACGGGTGTAACTACAAATAGCGTTGTTACAAACTGTGTCACAGGCATTGTCATAATCGTGTATAGGGTCACGCTTATAAGAGCATCCGACAGTATTACAGTCAGCGTCACAGTTGTTTGTATAAGAGTGCTCTACCTCTCTTACAAAGCCACAGCCGACAACGTCGCAAATTTCATCGCATACGTAACTGTATTGATGCTGAATCTCACGAGTATTACCGCAACCTACTACGTTACATACTGCATCGCAAGCATGTGAGAATACGTGCTGAGTTTCTCTTGTCTGACCGCAGCCCTGTGTGTTACAGGTAGTATCACAGGCGTGATCAAACACGTGAGATACTTCTCTTTCAAAGCCGCATCCAACAGTGTCGCACTCGGTGTCGCAAACGTCAGTAAAAGCGTGCTCGGTCACACGTACATAATCACACTCAAGATTGTTACAATCATTATCACATGCATGATCAAATACGTGAGGAACCTGTCTATTAAATCCACAGTTTTCAACATCACAAGCGGTATCGCACTCGTGTGTGTATACGTGCTCGATATCGCGTGTATAGCCACAACCGGTGGTATCACAGATAGCATCACAGTTGTGTGAATACTTGTGGTCAGCTTCCCTTACAGAATCACAGTCTTCTGTGTTGCAGGTGGTATCACAGTCATGATCATAGTTATGGTCGGCATGCTGCCACTTTGCAACAAGTTTTATATCACCGGTAATTTTAGTTGTTTCAAATTCAAACAACTGACCATCTTCTTGGTACCAGCCTATAAATTCGTATCCCTCTTTTGTGGGAGACTTGGGGCCCCTTGAAAATTGATCCTTGATAGCAATGTACTCGGTAGTACCCTTGCCGCCATTCAAATCAAGCGTGACAGTAACACCACGCATAAGGTAAATGTCGGCAACTACGATACAGCATACAACTAAAAGACCGATCAAAATAAATCCTAAAGTTCTAAGGCGTCTTTTCATAGCATTTTGCCAATAACAAGCAGAAAAAACTGATTGTCATCGACCCTTCCTTCCTCTAAAAAATATAAATATATTCATAGTAAAACTATTATGTTAATATGATAACACACAAAAAGGGGCAAAGTCAATAAGTAAATTGCATTTTTATTAAAATAAAGTTTATATTTTCTTAAAAGATTTGTTTAGATCCTTTTTGAATAAAATAGGCATTTAAAGAGATTTTCAACAAAGTGAAAAAGCAAAGAACAAAAAAATATCGAATAAAAATAATGAAATAACGCATCGTCATTTTTTGAATTCTATTCAGTTTTATCCTCAAAAAGCAAAGTATAGTTTGCAAAATCTAGCCATTTTTATATAAACTACAGAACTAAAGATATTTGCCAATTCGCATTATGATAAAAAACGCTATGGCGTTTACCCCACACTTGGAGCACGCCACAGCGCTTTTTGTTTTTTTGATTATTTAATTATTCTTCTGCCGCTTTAGCAACATTAAGAACGGTTTCATCCGTTATGGTAGCCATAGCCTCTTCTATAGACATGCCCTCTTCAAGAGCCGCCTTACGTGCTGCATTTACAGCCTGGATAGTCTTTACTCTCTCTCCGTCGAGCGAATAGCCCTTCATTGCAATCAGAGTAAGCGCCCATGCTATCATAGGCACAAGGCAGAACAGAACGATAACAACCCAGTTCATACCCTCTGTATAGGGTGTAACCTTGGTAGGCAGATCGGATATACCGATGCAAAGAAGTGCAATACTTACAACGGCTGCTGCAAGGGATGACACAAGCTTATCAACAAGTGAGAAAAGCGTACCCATAATACCGGGGACAAACTTGCCAGAACGGTAGGTCTCGTAATCCGCACAGTCTGCAACCATGGGAATTGGCATATCTGCAGTAGAATAGTATGCGCCGTAGCCTATGCCGAAGCAAAGCACAAAGAGAATGGTGTAAAGGTTAATGGAAAGTCCGTTTTCATTAATAAGGCTCAGGTTGAAGCCCGGGTTACCCGGTTGCCAGAGAAGAAGCAGTGCAAGAACACCGACATAGCAGATGAGTGCAACCTTTACGTACTTCATAAGAGAGGCCTTTTGTCCAAACTTTTGAGAAGTACGGACAGTAAGGGCAAAGAACGGAACACTGAATACGTATCCAAGAGCCATAAATGCCATATTGAAGGTATCATAATTGCCCATCATACAGCCGTAAAGCATAATAAGCACTGTCATGTTTTGCGCAATAGCAAGAGCAAGCTTGCAACCGCCGCCTGCAACCATCAAGCGCTGCAAAGGCTTATTGGACTTAACAATATCTACGTACTCGGATATTTTTACGCTTTCCTGCTTTGCACCGATACCAAAGTATTTTTCATTGTCCTTTTCGGCAATACCGATAACTGCAAGGGCGGTAAGGATAATAGAAATCACAATACCGATAGGTGTCATAATTGCATACCATGTTGCGTTATAGTCTCCAGCAAAGGAATCCCAAGCCATAACCATACCGAGAACCTGAACGATACCCATACCCGCAAGCGAGCCGATGGTGTTAAAAACTGTAAAGAGGGGACGCTGATTAGGGTCATTGGTAAGAACCGGCTGAGCACTTCTTGTTACAGACGTCTGCAGGGTGTATCCGATAACCCAGATCATATAAAGCACAACGAACAGTACGTAGCGTAGCCAAATCATACTTTCCGGCACTAAGGGAGTAACAACGTACAGAAGAAGTACGGAGATTGCCATTATAGCGTTACCGCAGATCATAAACGGACGGAACTTACCGATTTTTGTGTTGGTCTTATCCATCAGCGCGCCGAATATCGGGTCGGTTATAGCATCAAATACTCTCATACCCACAACCATAAACGAGGCAAAGAGCATTGCAAGTCCCAAAACTACGTTACCGAAGTTGGCAATATAACTTAAGATAAGAACGAAATATACGTTTGTTGCGCCGTTGTTCATCGGGAACAGGGCGAGTTGATAAAATTTAGCACGGTTTAAACCGTTTGTTTCATTCATCTTTTTTTCTCCTTTTTATGTCCAGTTTCCGCCACCGGCAATCTTTTTGCCGAGTTTATACTTAGGATTGGGTCTTTTTACTCTGCGTATCTTTATAACGTCAGAAAGTTCGCCCGAGGTAGCCTTGACCTCAATCTCACCGTCTAAGGGAATGCGGAAATTGAACACGCGTGAACCCTTCTGGGTTTCAAATCTCTCTCCGTTTATATAAAGAGTAACCTCATCGCAATTGGAATAAACCTTAATATTGGTCTTCTTTTCAGTGCGGTCGACGTAGCGTCTGCCGGCTATATAAACAAAGGGTTCCTTACTCCACCAAGCCTTATAAAGATAGAAGCTGTCCTTCTTTGTCTTTCGGTCAAAGGTAACAAGTCCCTTGTGGTTCATACCCGGCTCGCCGCCCTGATTTCTCGCATCTGCGGCAAAGTCAAACATATTCCAAAGGTGGGTTGCCCACATAAAGGGACGCTTCTCAAAGAATTTAAGCATATACTCATTGTATTTGCACTGATATTCCTCGCTCTGGTCTCCGCGTCTCGGATGAGAGGTATGAAGATTGGGCATACACTCACAGCCGTACTCCGAATAACCGAGAGCGCGGCTGGGATATCTCTTATGGAAGTAGTCGACCCAAAGGTTATTGAGCCACATAAACGGTGTATACCAGCCAAGGTACAAATTCCAGCTGACAACGTCAGAAAGATGGCCGACAGGGTCAAACGGCGCGCACATAGCATAGCACGCAAGCGTAGTAGGACGGCTGGGATCCATTTCATGTATAAGATCGTTGAGAAGTTTGTGGTTATCAAGCATATCCTGATGCTTTTTTGTAGAAATAGTAATCTCGTTTGAGATACCCCATACGCAGATGGATGGGTGATTGTAGCACTGAACCAAAAGTTCCTTCATCTGACTTACGGTATTTTCTCTGCCGTTAGGCATATGCTCTGAGATATACGGTATTTCTGCCCATACGACCATGCCGTACTCATCGCACAGATCGTAGAAATACTGATCGTGCTGATAGTGAGCAAGACGTACGGTGTTTGCACCGATCTCGCGTATCATAGCCATATCAATATCATGGTGCTCCTTGGTAATTGCGTTACCAATACCCTTCCAGTCCTGATGACGGCAAACGCCACGCAGAGGATACTCCTTACCGTTCAAGAAGAAGCCCCTCTGAGCATCTATACGGAAGGAACGCACACCAAAACGACAACTTACCTTGTCAACAGGTACGCCGTATACCAAAAGAGTGGCCTCGCAGGTGTAAAGATAAGGGTCCTCTATACCGTGCCACAGATGTGCCTTTTCAATAACGATAGTCTCATCGGTATCATCACCCCTGCCAACTACGTTACCCTCGGCATCCTTAAGCACAATATCAACCTTGCCTCCGTCGGCATTATGCCAACTTCTTACCCAAACGGCAGCATCCTCACCGCCAAGCTCGGGACAAACGGCAAGACCGCGGCCGCCATAATAATCCATATCAAAGTGATACTTGTTTACCGTAATAAGTTTAACGTCACGGTAGATACCGCCATAGAAGGTAAAATCTGCCTTTTGAGGATATACTCTGTCATTTTTAGAGTTATCAACCTCTACTATAAGACGGTTATCAGCCTGTAAATAATCGGTAATATCCGCGCGGAAGGTAGAATATCCGCCATCGTGAGTCATAACCGTTTTGCCGTTAAGGATAACCTTTGCCGATGCGTTAACTCCGTTAAACTCAATATACAGACGCTGACCGTCCTCTAGTATGGGAGCAGTAAAGTCTTTTTCGTAAACACAGGTGCCGCGATAATAGTCATCCCCGCCGTCCTGACCGTCAATATTATTCCAGGTATGAGGGATATTTACCACTGTCTCGGTACCGTCATGATAGCGAAACAGCCAATTTTCATTAATAAGTTGCTCTTTTCTCATAAAAACTCCGAGTCAAATATAATCTCCCTGCCCTATATCGCAGACAGGGAGATTATATTAAATTAGTTTAATTATTTGCGTCTTCTCGGGCGCTTTTTGCGTCCCTTGATGCCAAAGAACAGGGCAAGCACTGCTATTACAACGGTTGCAATAGTAACGATATCTATGATACCCGGATTAATTGCCTCAACTGTTGTATCAGCGCCAACACCGTTCATTGCCGCGGAGTTGATAATTGTGTAAAGGTTATGGTGCATAGCCTCAACCATTGCGTTTACTACTACGGGATCATCCTTAGCATCGTTAAGCGCGTTAACAGCATAAGGAAGCATAGCGTCGAAGCAGGTAACACCGCCTGCGATAACCGCATCGGCACCGTTACAGTAGGTAACGAGAATGTTGTCGGTAATAGACATAGACTTATTGCCCCACTCACCACGGAGGATACCGCGCATAAGACCCTGATGCATACCTGACCAGGTAGTACCCCAACGTGTGTAAGCAGTCATAACGCCGCCGCGACCGTCGTTTTCTTCAAGAGCCTTCTGGAATGCCTTAAGATAGATTTCACGAGCCGCCTGCTCGGTAAGCCATGCAGCCTGGCCGAGACGGTCCTGCTCACAGTCATTAAGAGCAAAGTGCTTCATAACAACGTCAACACCCTTAGAAAGGATACCTGCAACCTCAACGCCGCCCATCTCGCCTGCAAGGAAGCCGTCCTCTGAGTAGTACTCGAAGTTACGTCCTGCGTAAGGTGTACGGTGTGTGTTTGCGCCGGGGCCGTAGAGACAGGAAACACCTGCGTTAAGACAGTTATTGCCAATCATAACACCAACCTGATACATAAGGTCTGTGTTAAAGGTAGCAGCCATAACGTCCTCTGAGGTGAATGCGGTAGACTCTGCGCCAAGACCTGAGCCGAAGAGTGAAACGGTAAGACCCTGAGGTCCGTTTTCATCACGTGAGCCGGGAGCATTTACAGAGGGAACAGGCATTCTCCAGTGGAAGCAGTCGCCGATAGCAACAAGCTCATCGATAGTAACATTTTCAAGAAGTTTTGCCCAAGCGGGATCATCATAATCCTTAGCCGCCTTGATACCGTCCTCGTCCTCGTCCATCTGGAACATATCGTAAAGTGACAGACCGTTGCCTGCGCCAAGAGTGGGCATTGTCTTCCACTCCTCGGGAATTTCGAAGTAATCCTCACCCATAGTAGCCCAACGACCCTCTGTGAGTTCGGTAATCATAGCCTCTGTCAATGAGAGCTTGATGCTCTCTGTGGGCCATGTGCCCTGCCAATCGTTACGTGAAAGGAATGTAACTGTGCCTTCGCCAAAGTAAACGTTAGGATCTGCATCCTGAAGTTGGTTCTTAATTTCAGTACCGTTCAAGGATGTGGAATAGGTTTCATCATCAAACTCCATATCCCAGTTGTAAACAAGATTTGCATTACCCGATGCGTCCATACCGTCTGCGGTGCTGTAGCCCTTAGCAGCAAGAACGTTGTTTACAGCATCGTGAGAATCTGTAGCAGCGGTAAGGTAATATGTGCCTGCATCAAGAATATATGTGCCCTTGCCGTATGCGTCATAAGCCGCCATATCGCGCTCGTCAACCTGAACAACAAGAGTTTCACTTGCGCCGGGAGCAAGGATTGCGGTCTTACCGAAGCCGATAAGTTGAACTGCTGCCTTTTCTATCTTATTGTCGATATCGTACTGTGTATAGGGAGAGGAAAGGTAGATCTGAACAGTCTCCTTGCCTGCTACAGAGCCGGTATTGGTAACCTTAATGCTAACGTTGTAGCAAGCCTCACCGTCTGCGTTTACACCCTTCACAACTGACATATCGCTATAAGAGAAGTCTGTGTAGGAAAGACCGTAACCGAAGGGGAATGCAACCTCAGATGCATACTTGCTGTTATAGTCGCCTGCGTTACCCTTATTCATTACTGCGTCTGCATAACGGGTTTCGTAATATTTGTATCCAACATAGATGCCCTCCTGATATACCATATAGGTAGAAGCATCTGCATTTATCTGGGGATCTTCCGAATTAAAGCCTAAATAAGTCTGCGCAATAAAGTTCTGCATTGCGGGAGATGAGAAGTTATCATAGCAGTAGGTGTCAACAAGACTACCCGAGGGGTTAATCTTACCTGCGATGATATCGGTAACAGCGTTAGTACCGGTTATACCGAGACCGCCTACCCACATACAAGCGTCAACATCATAATCGTTAAGGAAGTCAACTGCAAGAGCATTGGATGTGTTGATAAGAACTATAATGTTATCAACCTTGCCCGCGTCCTTAAGATCGTTTGCATATTTCATAAGTTTTCTTTCATTATCGTTAAGTGAAAGATAGTCGATGGCATCTTTATCACCCTCATAGCCGGGGAAGGAGCAATCGTAGCCCTCACCGCCAACACGTGAGAATGTGATAATAAGTGCATCACTAAAATCAGCGATGGAATCCTTAACTTCTTCGGGATAAAGATCAACGTCAATTTCGGAAATAGGTGCCTGACCTGCGAGAACTGCGCTCTCGCCCTTGCCCTCGCCGCCGGCAGATGCAAGTTTGAGTTCCTCAGCCTCTTCACTGAGATACCAATCCCAAAGTACGTCATTTACTACAAGGCCGGATTTTTCAAGAGCAGCCTTGAGGTTATCTGCCTTAGATGCGTCAACGTTACCCGAGCCTGTACCGCCGTAGGTAAGATCAACTGAGTTTACAGAGAGGGTGCTTACCTTAGCGCTTGATGCTAAAGGAAGCGCACCGTTGTTAAGAAGAAGAGCCGCGCCCTCTGCCTCAACCTGGTAGCAGAGAAGATCGCCTGCCTCAATCATTTCTTTTTCACTAAAATAGTCTAAAATAAAGTAGTTTGCATTCTTCTCCGGGTTCACAAGTTTCCAGAAAGTGTTGCCGGGAACAAGAAGAGAAAGCGTATTATCGAACAGTCTGACTACCACGTTCACAGGGATCATGATAACAAGCACGACGATCAGAATGATCGATATGATTTTACTGAGTTTGCGCATTGTTTTTCTCCTTTTTAGGCCATGCCTTAATTTATTAAAACCGTCTGCCACCCAAGAAAGGTAATCTCGGGTGGCAAAGCTCTTAATTATTGTAACAGTTTTTTAACACCTTGTCAATAATATTAATTTATTACTACATACTTTTAGTAGTAATGCACAAAAAACTAAAGACAAATTTTACCACGCAAGCAAGAAGAGTATGTTCCCGTGTGTTTTTTTGAACAAGGTCTCAAATTGACTGTTTGAAAATTTGTCCGTATCAACATCCGAGGCCAAAACAGCACTTAAATGCAGTATTTGTAAAATATAGTTTGCTTTTTGTAACAAAAACGATGTTTTATAGAGGTGTACAATGTTTGCATATAAAATTAACAGTGGCAAGATAAGGTTCTTTCCAAAATTAAAATCTCACTTTTATTATGCGCATTTAAAAGATTAATATTAAAATAATGATATAAATAAAGACGTGCGATTTTATGTCTCATTTTTATGATATACGGAATTTGATATTGATTTGGCAATTAAGTTGTGATAAAATAGTTTTGTTTTTAGTACTGCTGTACTATGGAGGAATTTATGAGTGAGGTTTTAAAAACAGATATTTCCACACCCGACATAATCAAAAATGAAAGACTGATACGCATTTATCCGCTTTTTGTCAGTCTGTTCTTTCTTCTTTCTGTACCTGTTGCCGTGATTTATACACAGGAGTGGGACTTTTGGCTTAACCTTTGGCGCATCATGACGTCTCCCTGCGAGCTTGTAACCGACTACTTTGCCTTAGGCGGTCTTGGCAGCACGCTATTTAATGCGGCTGTGTGCGGACTTTTTGCCAACCTTATTATATATGTCTGCAAAGCAGAGAGCAATGCCACTATTTTAGCAGGCTATATGCTGATAGTCGCACATTGCTTTTACGGTTTGAACTTTATTAATATGTGGCCTCCGTTTTTCGGAGTTTTACTTTACTGCCTCGTTATGAAAAGGCCTGTGTACCAAAATATACATATTGCATTTTTCTCAACTGCTCTTGCGCCCTTTGTAAGCGAGGTGCTCTTCCGTTATTCCGTAGGCGCCTTTGATGCATCCTCTCCCGAGATAAGTCCCATCAGCATTATTCTCGCGCTTATCTTAGGACTTGCAGTCGGATTTGTTGTCCCTTCTCTTTTACCCGGTACCGCACGTATGCACAGAGGCTACAGCCTATATAAGGCAGGCCTTGCAATCGGTATCTTGGGAATATTCATCAACGCCTTTATGCATGACACTCTGGGTATAGAAAATCCTGAAAAAATCAAGATAGATAATCCCGAATATTTTGCTATGCCCTATGCATATCGTACCTTTATGAATATCTTTTTCATATTGCTTTTTGCACTTACTCTTTTGCTTGGCTTTTTGCTTGATAAAAAAGGCATAAGAAACTATCGCTCGCTGATAAAATGTACAGGCTACGGTAATGACTTTACCAACAAATTCGGTATGCCGCTGTGTATGGTAAATATTGCTTTATACGGCTTTGCTATCTTAGTCTATTTAAATCTTGTTTTTGTTCTCCCGGAGATATTCCCCGCCCTCCCCCATGGTGTAGGCTTTACCGGCCCTACAGTCGGCGTAATCTTTGCTGCTCTTACCTTTGCGTCAGACGGTCAGCATCCGAGAAACGTCTTCCCTATTGCTATAGGATATGCGACGCTTTTTGCGGTAGTAATAATCATCTGTTCCGTATGCGGTACCGATATTCCGTGGACGCTTTCAACACAGGCCTACATAAATGCCCTTGCCTTTGCCACAGGTCTATGCCCCATTGCAGGAAAATACGGCTTTGGCTACGGAATTTTAGCAGGCTTTCTCAGTGCGATTATATGTACTGTTACAGCCGATATGCACGGTGGCTTTGTCCTCTATAACGGCGGCTTTACCGCAGGCCTTACCGCCCTTGTGCTCATCCCTATTCTTGATTTTTATAACGTAAAGCCAAAGCACAATGATGATGTTTAAGAGGAATTTTGACTACTTTAATTTACAATATTATTCATTTTAGCAAAAAAAGAGATACAGCTTGCGTGTATCTCTTTTTTGTATTTTGTGGGCGCATCAGCTTTTTGCACGCATCTCGCGGCTGAGCATATACTGTAAAGAACTGATAAAAGGTGGTTATAATATGCAAAAAAACAACATAAAAGAATTGGCATCGCGTAAGCCACACGCGATTGCAGTAATAAAAGGAAGCCCCGAATATCCGCAGATTTACGGCATAGCAAAATTATATCAGACAAAAGTCGGCGTGATAGTTCTTACTGAAATTGTGGGACTGCCAAGTAATGGAGCATTTTCCGACAGTTCTGTTTTTGCCTACCATATCCATGAGGGAGAAAGTTGTACGGGCAATGCAGAGGATCCCTTTGCCGATGCAAAAATGCATTATAATCCATTATCTGCTTTGCACCCATATCATAAAGGAGACCTGCCGCCGTTATTTTCGGCAAACGGTATTGCATTTTCTGCTGTTCTTACTGACAGATTTGCAGTAAGCGAGGTTATCGGCAAAACTGTAATTATACACGACCGCCCCGATGATTTTGCAACCCAGCCTTCGGGCAACTCCGGCAATAAAATCGCCTGCGGCGTAATAACTTTTTCACGATAAAATCTTAATTTGCTTTTTATCGGTTGACAAAGTAAAAAGTTTGTGGTATTATATTTTCGTTGCAAAAAACTTTGCAATAAAATAAGCGGACGTGGCGGAATTGGCAGACGCGCTGGTTTCAGGTTCCAGTGAAGCAATTCATGTGGGTTCAAGTCCCGTCGTCCGCACCAGAAAAAGACTCAGGATTGGATACAATTCTGAGTCTTTTTCAACTAAATCCGACCGCACTCGGAATAAATCCACTAAAGTGGATGAAATCGCTACGCGATGAAATCTGCCTGACGGCAGGTTAAGGGAGGCGGATTTAA
>JAZOLZ010000032.1:0-5846 GCA_045653505.1 Eubacteriales bacterium
ATATCGTTTGCCGCGACCTTTTCAGAGAGCTTCCCACAACAAAAAAAATGGCAGAGGCTCCCATCGAGCAGATCGAATCCCTTATAAAATCCTGCGGACTTTACCGCGGTAAAGCGAAAAGCATAAAGGAATCCTCAGAGATCCTTGTTCGCGACTTTTCGGGACAGGTTCCCGACAATATGGAGGACCTTCTTTCCCTCCCCGGAGTTGGAAGAAAGATTGCAAACCTCATCCTCGGCGATATCTACTCTATGCCCGCAATAGTCTGCGATACGCACTTTATCAGGATACTCGCTAGAATTGGTATATACAAAGAAAGTGAGAGGGATGCAGGTAAAATTGAGAGAATAATACGCTCTCTTTTGCCTGATTTAAGCGAGGGCAGTGACTTTTGTCACCGTGTAGTTATCTTTGGCAGAGAAATCTGTACCGCACGCTCTCCGCAGTGTAAAACCTGCCCTTTGGCTAAGTATTGTTTACATTTTGAAAGAGAAAACGCAAATGGAAAAGCATAAGATAAATCTCCCGATTATCGTAGAGGGCAAATATGACAAGATAAAACTGTCATCCCTCGTTGATGCCGATATAATAACGCTCGACGGCTTTGCGGTTTTTAACTCGGGTGCAAAGCAAAGTCTTATAAGACGACTGGGGCAAGGCGGCATAATACTCTTTACCGACCCTGACGGCGCGGGCAAAGCCCTGCGCTCCTTTATCTCGGGCATACTCCCAAAGGACAAGATATATCAGGTATATATACCAAAAATTGAGGGCAAGGAAAAACGCAAGACCAAACCCTCAAAAGCCGGTTACTTAGGCGTAGAGGGTGTAGACAAGGAGCATATTTTAAAGGCTCTTTCTCCCTTTATTAAAGAAAATACGGATGGTAAAGGTGTGCCCAAAAGAGGCGGTATAACAAAACTTGATTTTTATAACGCGGGCCTATTCGGCAAAGACAATTCAACTCAGTTGCGCGCGCGCTTTTGTTCCCTTTGCGATCTGCCAAACGACCTTAGTGCAAACGCACTTCTTTCCGCGGTAAATATTATAATGGATAAAGAAGAATACGAAAAGTTAATAGAAAAAATGTAATAAAAAAGGCTCTTGAAAAAAGAGCCTTTTTTATTTACTGCTAATCATCCCAACAAAACGTCGGTTACAAGCATTACACAAAAGCCGACGAGCAGGGCGTAGGTTGCGCCTCTTTGGTTGCCGTGGGCGTGGGTTTCGGGTATCATCTCATCGCTTATTACGTAGAGCATCGTGCCGCCTGCAAAGGCAAGGGCAAATGGGAGTATAAAGGATGCTACACTTACTGCAAAGTAGCCTATAAGCGTACCGATTACCTCGACAAGACCTGTCATAAGGGCGAGAAGGAAGGTGCGTCTTGGCTTAACGCCCGAGGCAAGCATCGGGCCTATTATAACCATACCCTCGGGGATGTTTTGCAGCGCTATACCGCCTGCTATGATAAGCGCCTCGGTTGTATTGCCTGAGCCAAAGCCAACTCCTGCCGCAATGCCCTCGGGCAGATTATGTATAGCGATGGCAGTTACAAACAAAAGTACTTTTGAGAGCTTTGTTTTGCCGTGATCCTCATTTTCCACTCCCGCAAGTCTGTGCAGATGAGGTACAAGTTTATCGACAAGGTTTAATGAGAGAGCACCGACAAAAATGCCTATGACCGTAATGATAAGGCCAAACTCACCGCCGTATTCAATTGATGGCAAAATTAGGCCGAGTACGGCCGCCGCAAGCATAACGCCTGCCGCAAACGAGAGCGCAATATCCGAGAATTTGTGAGTGAGGTTTTTAAACACAAATCCAAGGCCTGCGCCGATAACCGTGGCGCCGCCAACACCAAGGGCAGTAAGTAATACTATTTCCATCTCGCTTTACCTTTCATCAAAACGGGGCAAAGTTCACACCTTGCCCCATAGTTTTATTCCTCTGAAAATTCGTCTTTACCAACACCGCAAAGGGGACATTCAAAGTCCTCGGGCAAATCCTCAAATTTTGTACCGGGGGCTATGCCGTTATCGGGGTCGCCGAGCGCCTCATCATATTCCCAGCCACATACGTCACATACATATTTTTTCATATAAGATTATTTTCCTTTTTGGATTTTATTTTTTTAGTTTATCTCTGCCATCCAAAGGCCGTGCAGATTGCAGTAAGCGTAAGCCGCAAGAGGCTTTTCATCTACAAGGTTAAACACAGCCACGGGCATATCGCCGGGGTTAAGGTGCTTTCTCATAACGCCCTTATCTGTCTTAAGATAAATCCAATCGATATAGTGCTCATCACTCATAGGATGGATAACAGAGCCTACTGTCACCTTAACTTCGTTTCCGTTAACTTCTACCTCGGGGATGTGCTTTTCACGGCTTGCCTCAACAGTACCGGGGATAAGAGCAGTCATCTTCTGACCGCAGCATACAAGCGGTACTCCGCTTGGGTCGATTATCTCTACGATATTACCGCACTTTTCGCAAATATAAAACTTATTTTCTTTCATTATTATTTCCTCTTTTCTGTCAATTTATTAAAGAATGTTTTTTGTTTTGTGTCTTTATTATAATACCGTTTTATAAAAAGTTCTGTGACTTTATCACAAAAAAATGGATTTTTAAAATTGAAAGTTGAAAATTAAAAGTTGAAAATTACAAATCAGCGCAAAAAATGAGGTGCGGGGTTGTTTTGCATAAGTAAGAAAATAAAGAAGTGGGGGCGTGGCGAACGGATTTTGAGCAGAAATTTTCGTTCTTCGTGCCGTTTAGACGTACAGGTGTACGTCGAGGCACTAAAACGGAAATAGTAAATAAAACTATAATAAAAACGGAAGAAAACCGCAAGGTTTTCAACATTAGATTTACTTAATCAGATCAAACACAAAAAGAGGCACGGAGTTCCCATGCCTCTTTTAATAAAATCGTTTTATTTACGGTTACGCCAAAATACGACAGCCCCAATTAAACTCCGTAGAATATCCAGAGATAAATGTAAGCGGGGATAATTGCCGCAATGGTAAAGGGTATACCGATACGGAAGAAGTCGGAGTTTTTAACCTCGTAGCCCTCCTTACGTAAAATACCGATACCTGTAATGTTTGCAGAAGCACCGATGGGTGTGCAGTTACCGCCGAGGGTCGCACCTGAGAGCAGACCAAAGTAAAGCACGGTGGGATCCATATTATTAAGACTTGCTGCAAGAGCAGTAATAACGGGCAGCATTGTTGCAACGTAGGGAATGTTATCAATAAACGCAGAGATAAGCACTGATGCCCATACGATAACTGTGTAAAGGATGAATACGTTGCCGCCGCCAAGCTGCGCGAGCAGACCTGCAAGTGTGTCGATAACGCCCATGTTGGAGATGCCGCCGATCATAAGGAAAAGACCTACAAGCAAGCCGATAGTCTCAAAGTCGATAGCCTTAATGGGGTTAAGCGCAACCTCAAGCAGCTCCTTGTTAGTGTTTGTTACCTTTTTGGCAGACTTTTTGTTTTCAACAGACTTTTTGATGATGGCATAGATAATACCGATAACAAGCAGCACCATAGCGATAAGACCGTTAGTGATGTCGGGCTTGTTCGGGATAAATGAAGCCACGATAAGGAGTACAACTACACCAACGAGTAAAACTGTGGGTACGTAGTCTGTAACCTTTGTAAGCTCACCGTTCTTTTCAATCTTACCCTTTTCTTTACGGAAGAGCCATGCAAGAATAACAGCAGCCACCACTGCGCCAAGTTCAACTGCAAAGAAGATACCGGGCTTACCCAGATACCAGAAGAAATCGAGGAAGCTCATATTTGCATAAGAGCCGAGCATGATAGCGGTGGTGTCACCAACTAAGGTAGCCGCACCCTGCAAGTTAGATGAAACTGCGATACCGATAATAAAAGGTACGGGATTTGTATCAAGTTTTTTACAGATCTCAAGTGCAACAGGCGCAATCATAAGTACGGTTGCAACGTTGTCAACAAAGGCTGAGATAACACCTGCAAACAGAGCGAGCGCAACAGCTGCGATCTGTACGTTAGGCACCTTTTTCATAATAAGGTCTGCAAGCAGTGAGGGCATCTTACTGTCAATAAAGAGTTGTACAATACCCATTGTACCTGCAATCATCATAAGCACGTTAAAGTCAATTGCTCCAAAAATCTGATCGAGTGGGAGCATACCGCTGATCATAAAGATAAGCGCTGAGCCAAGTGCTATGTACGTACGGTACTTAGTAAAGGTAAGCATTAAAACGTACGTCGCCACAAAGAGGATAAGGGCGTAAATCATTTTCATATCTCCTTTATCAAAATTTACTTATTAAAAAATCGCTAAAAAGTATTATAACATATTATTAATAAAAACTCAACACTTTTTAAAATAAAACTGAGTAGTAATATTTTTTATATTATGCTTTTAATTTGTTTTTTGATATATTTTCTTTTTCTGTTTTTTAAAATCACTGCATAACGACAAAAGAGCAAATACACAAAATTTATTGTATATCCGCTCCTTTGTATACTATTATTTACATTATAATAGGTTTATGAACAACAAAGCCACAAATGCAAGGCAAATACATAAGATGCATTTTACGTTTATTTTTTCCTTAAAGAAGATAGAGGACATCAGTACCGAGAGGATTACGGATGCGCTCTGGTTAAGGGGATAAAGCTGTGTTGATGGAATGTGAACCGCGGCAAGTGTTTTGAAGTATGAGTTTATAAAAAGACACAGCGCCATAATGAGTATGTAAATATAGATGTGGCGCAGTATTTTAAAATTGCCTTTATTTTGCTCGGATTTTGCGTTCTTTAAACTGATTGCAATATAGAAGATAATGATAACGGCTGCGGCAAAAATACAGGTGTACAAATTAAATGCCGAGGCTGACGCTCCTTGGCCAAGTCTTGAAAACATTTTTTGTGAAAAATCTGCAGTACCGTTTGTAATTCCCGCAATAACAAGTGGGATGAGTGATTTGGCCGACATCTTACCCTTAAGTGAGGTGTTATACGTGCTCATAATATAAACCGCAATAAAGAGGATTATAAATCCTATGCCCTGTATCAGTCTGATTTCCTCATTAAAGAATATAAAACTTAGGGTGATCGGGATTGTTGTACCGAGGAGCAAAAACACCTCGACCATCATATATGCGCTCTCTTTTACTGCAAAGAGCCAACTGATTACAAAAAGGGCAGAACAAACACCGCTGAGAAGTGATATCCACAGTACTGTGGAGCTTACTGTAAGTGCGGTAAATCCTTCTTGTATTACAGTAAACAAAAATCCTATAACGATGCAGGCGAGCATTCTGCCGCTGTTGGCAAGCAGGGAGTCCGCAAGCGTTACTATTTCGCCTGAGATTTTTTTGCCGCAATATCCCCTGAAGACACCGGCAAGCAAGGCAATCGATAAAAACAAATAACCTATCATATTAATACCTTAATAATAAAGCAATCCACAGTAATTTTCCTCTATTATAACCTGCCGGTTTTGAAAAGTAAATATGCTATGAGAAAAATATTTTGTGGGTTAAATACCGAGGACATCGAATCCCCGGTATTTAAAACTAGGGTATTCGCTTTTAGCGAAGATACCCACACTCTGCGCCTGACAAGCGAGCTTGTCGATCTACGAGTGGGGTATGCGAACCCAATTCTTGCCTGATGGCAAGAAACTGCGCTCGAAGCCACAGTTCACTAACAATAGAAAAAGACCACCCGAGAATGGGTGGTCTTTTTCTATGGCAGCGGAACTAGGATTCGAACCCAGACATACAGAGTCAGAGTCTGCTGTGCTACCTTTACACAATTCCGCTAAAGCATCTTTTCAGCC
>JAZOLZ010000033.1:0-10280 GCA_045653505.1 Eubacteriales bacterium
GAAGCAGTTTTAAAAGAATAGATTTTTTCATAGTCAAGCTGATTTTTTTGAGGAATATGCGGATATTTAAGAAAAAATTAGCGATGAATAGGGACAAATCTATCTTTTAAAACCTTGTTAGTTCGATTACCTTGTGGCTAGCCAACAGCAACCTAAAACGAACACGCCTAAAGCGATGAAAATTCGCGCTATTTCTCGAAAACTCGCTTGCAAAGTCATACTTTGCTTCGTTCATTTTCAAAAAATATCATCTAATTTTTATTCGCTTTATGTAAGAATTATTTTAAGAGAACGGATTTTTTGCAGAAAAAGTCAAAAAGCTGAAGTAATATACGAATATTACAAGGCTTTTTGGCGCATTTGTGCGGAAAATACGTCTCTTAAAACGTATTCGATTTAGGTTACTGTTGGCTAAGTGGCACGTTTTTTGAAAAAACGGATATAATAAAAAGGGATAGGAGGTGCAGTATGCCCGGTAAAGAGTTTTTTGCCATACTTATGGTGGTGGCGTTTGTTTCAATTTTAGGCTTTATAGTAGAAAACGTATCTATGGCGCTGACCCTTGGATATATAGATAACCGCGGCATGGGCTTCCCTGCCCTTATAGGCTACGGTCTGGCTATATTAGCCGCAGGACTGCTATTTGGCACACCAAGAGATATGCACTTTTTCTTTTGGCAGATATCCTTTAAAAGCGAGATAAGTATGATGCTTGTCTACTTTGCGACCGTAATGGTGTGCGTAAGTCTCGGTGAAATAGTCGTCGGCAAGATAGTAGAAAAGACCTGTGACTTTATCTGGTGGGACTACACACATCTACCACTGCATATAACGAGATACACATCACTGCCGACTACATTTTGCTTTGCGCTGATGATAGTGATTTTTATGGAATATGGCTTTGGCGCGCTATATAGGTTCTTTTTATCCTGGCATGATATACCGCTTGTTGTAATATCGCTTTTGCTTATAATCATAATGTCTGTGGACGGTATTTACCACGCAAGACTGATGAAGCGCAACAAGGGTGTTGTCGAGCGCTGGAGGCTTAATTTAAGGCGCAAAAGACATAAAAAATATATCGAGGATGAGCTGAGTGAAACAGCAGAGGATTTCTCTTTATAATATTTTTGGGGAAAGTGGCTCTCGCATTCAGGTAAAACCAAATAAAAAACGAGATAGATATTGCACTCGTACTGCATTTCCATCTCGTTTTTGTTGTTTTAAAAATTATTAAAAAGAATTAATACTGAAAATCTGCGATTTTCTTCTTTTTTATTCGTTTTCTGTAGCAGATACAGCTTCAGAAACATCATTTTCTATAACTTCTGAAGCGGGGACTGTGCCGTTTCTTTCCTCAAGATCCTTTATAATTCTTTCGTACATCTTTTCATCAATTATAAACTTCTTATAATAGAGGATAAAGCCTACAAGAATGCAGATAAGAGGAAGTATCATCATTGATAACTTCATAATCCAGATTGCAGAACCGGGAGTTGAAGCAATAAGTTCCTCGGTTTTCTCAGGATGATCGGTTATTTCTTGCGCTATCATATTGATGCCCGAGATGATAAGGGTGAATGAAACTACGCCCTTGCTGGCTGCGCCGCCAAACTGATTGATAAAGGGCTGAACTGCAAAGCTTGCCGCCTCGCTTCTCTTACCAAGCTTCCACTCGCCGTATTCAACAGCATCTGCAAGGAATAAAAGCATAAGAAGCTGTATAAATGCCTGTGCGAAGAACAGACCAAGACCCGCGATGATGATAAGAGGCAGGAATTCGAATGAAAGGAAGAAGATAACGTAGGATATTGCAACTGCAATCATTGAGCCTACGTAAAGCTGCTTTCTGGTAAACTTCTTTCTGAAAAGGGGGAATACGGAAAGGGCTGTAAGCTGAGCAACAGCAAGTACTGCGGCAAAGACCATATACATACCCTCATCCTTGTACGCGTACTTGAAGTAGTATGTACCAAAGCCTGTGGTAGTACAATAGCCTATCATAAAGAGCGCCATAGATACAGCGGTAATAAGCAACTGATCGTTACCTGCAAGAGCGCGGAAGAGATCCTTAAGAGTAGTCTTCTCCGCCTTTTCAAGCTGACTTCTGTCTTCCTTTACACCAAAGAGAGTAATGCTCTGGAATATCCACATAATTATCGCAACGATAATGGCGAATATAAAGTATACGTCTCTGTCAGGAAGATTAAGCCACGAGAACATAGAGGGGACGTTAAGGTAAATAAGTACCATAGCAAACATACCTACGTTAGCGCATATTCTTGCAAAGGCACCAACACCCTCACGCACCTTCTGATCCTTGGATATAGCGGGCATAAGCGACCAGTATGCTATATCGTTAAGTGAGAAGAGAATGCTGAAGAGTAAATAAGTAACGCCAAGAAGAACTATGTGAGATATTTCATCAAGCCTGAAATTGTGGAACATAAGCACGGAGAGTACTCCCGTACCTATCATACCGATGAATATCCATGGCTTGTATTTGCCCCATTTTGTTTTTGTACTGTCAACGATAGCACCGACAAATGGGTCTATAACTGCATCAAAAATGCCAAATAAAGTTAGCATAACGCCGATAATAGCAAGACCACCGTCAGAAAATCCTACAACGTCGGTCAGATGCACTAAGAGATACATACTAACAAGAGAATAAAGTGCATCACGGCCTACTGTACCAAGACCGAAGCAAATCTTATTTCGTCTCATTTGTTTATCCATTGTGTATTATCCTTTCTTTTCCTTGATTTTTTCTATTTTATACATTGTGCTGCCATAATCACCTAGAATACGGAGAGTGGGATTGTATCCCGTACCCGTATACTGCATACCGAGGGGTATACCTGCCTTAAGTGCCTCGCCCGAGGCCTCATATTTTTCTATGCCGTCAACCATACCGAAGTGCTTGTTGACAGTGCGCAGAATAAAGCCGTCTGCCCTTAAGGAAATAGGAAAAACGTGTTTGATAAGTCCGCCAAAGCGACCTATCTTAAGATACTGTCTGACGCCCTCTACGGTATATCTTTCTCCCTCTTTTGTATCAAGGATAGAGAGATAGTCACGCTTAGGACAACTCATATAGGAAAGGTTGTATACAGAGGCAAGAATGGTATCGCCATCGCTTATCTGCCAACTCTCCCTGGTTTTATCCTCATCCAGATAATATCTTTGGAATTTGCCGTACTGGAATATTTTGCGATGCGCCTTGTAGAAGGCTATCTGCTCCTTTATCTGCATACGCTCGTGGGGCGTAAGCTCACCAAAATCAAGTTCGTAGCCAAAGGCACCGTATGCCGCTACGTTAAAGCGTGTGGAAATCGCGCAATCTCTGAGTGTCTGCTGATTGGGAGTCATAGATACGTGATTTGATACGCAAGAGGGCGGATAGAAGTGATACATACCTCTTTGTATATCTATTCTCTCTCTTGCATCGGTATCGTCCGAGGTCCATATCTGGGGCGCAAAGGTGAGCATACCTAAGTCAAATCGGTTGCCTCCCGAGGAGCAACCCTCAAGGAGCACGTTTGGATGCTTTTCCTTAAATATACGCCTTAAGCACTCGTAAAGACCTAAAATGTATCTGTGGAAGAACTCGCCCTGATTTTTAAGAGTAGAGGAATACATATCGCTGATATGACGGTTGTAGTCCCACTTTACGTACTCGATATTGGCGCTTAAGAGCACCTTATCGACACTGTCTACAATATAATCTCTTACCTCTTTTTTGGTAAGGTCAAGGACAAGTTGATTTCTGCTATAACTGTTTTCTCTACCGGGCAGGCTTATAGCATACTCGGGATGAAGACGGTAGAGATCACTGTCCTCGTTTACGCACTCCGGCTCAAACCAAAGGCCAAAGCGCATACCCATTTTATTAATTTTTTCTACTAAATACTTAATGCCACCGGGGAGTTTTTTGGTATTGACTACCCAGTCGCCAAGTCCTGCTTTATCGTTATTACGCTCGCCGAACCATCCGTCATCAAGAACGAACATTTCAACGCCTAGCTTTTTTGCCTTACGCGCAAGCGCTAGGATCTTGCGGCGGTTAAAATTGAAGTTGGTAGCTTCCCAGTTATTCAAGACAACCGGACGCTCACTGTATCTGAATTTTTCCGGAATAATATGCTCATTTACAAAGTCGTGCATATTGTTTGCAAGGGCGTTTGTGCCATCTTTTGAATAACTCATTACAGCCTGTGGCGCAGTAAAACTCTCACCCTTTTTAAGTGTCCATAAGAAGCAGTGGGGGTTGATACCGCCCATTACTCTTAAGGTAGAATCATGGCTCATCTCAACCTCACTGTAGTGGTTGCCGCTATATACAAGGTTAAAGCCGTAGACGTTGCCATAGCTCTCACACGCATCCTTTGCCTTAAGCATAAAGGCAGGGTTATGACGGTTAGATGAGGCACCGACGGTAGAATCGTTTACGATACTGCCAAACGAAATTTCTCTTTCATTTACGTGCGCTTCCTTTGCCCAACTGCCGTCCAAAGTGAGCATTTTGTAATCACTTGTTGGCATATCAAGCATATAAGACATAAATTTGCGGATAAATACATTACCCTCTTCATTATTAGTAAGCACCGCATTACGGGCGATTACGTTGCTCTCATAAAAGACGGTATAGTTAAGAGTAAGAAAAAGACCGCTATACTTTTTATCCACCATTTTTATAATAAGAGTTTTGCCATCCCCGCTTGCAACAGGCAAAGCACCGTCACCCTCATACGCCTTATTGGTAACTTCATAACTATCAAAAACAAAGTCATTGACAAAACTACCGTCAGGCATAAGAATCTCAAGCGGAGAATGTCTAAAGTCTCCTTTGCCTATACCCGAATACTCAAGGAGTGTGGTATCAAGAGAATAGGTTGTACTCTCCTTATCGTAAACTACGGTTGTGCCGTATAAAACGTTATTTTTAAGAGCAATTGCTTCTACGTCAGCCTCCGGCAATCTTTTGCCGTAATAAAGATGCCTTAGGTGACCCTTTTCTGTTACGTCAAAAATATAGCTCGTATTATTTGTATCAAGTTTAAATACGTTATTCTTTACCGTAATCATAAATTATACCTCCAAAAACAGAATTAAAGAGCCTTGGATAATTTAAATTTTACTACAGGTTAATTTTATCATAATATATACAAAAAAGCAATAAGAAAATATTTGATTTTTTGATATAATTAATAAATCTTACCGCTTAGATAATACCGAGAGGTTAGTTGCTTTTAGGTAAAAAGAAAAACTGTATGGGGAGATAGCATGAACCACTAGCGTGCCCGAAACCAAGTAAAAATTTCAACTATAGTAAGGCACGCCCCGTAATCTCGGCGTTTTTGGGTCTAAGCCAAAAAACGTTTTGCAAAGCAAAATACCCGAGATTATTTACTTGGGTAAAAATCCAACAAAAAAACGCACGGAGAGATAGCAGTGACTCCGCCGGCGTGAGCAGAACTTTGCAAAAAAGTCAACCTTATCACCTCACGCCCCGAAACCTCTCGCGTTTTTGGAAACCTTACCAAAAACGTTTTGCAAAGCAAAATTCCGTGAGGTTAGTTGCTTTTAAATTAAAAGAAAAACTGTATGGGGAGATAGCAGTACCCCATACAGTTTTGTTTTGCACATTTTTAATTATTATAGAGATGAAATTACTTAACTTCAACTTCTGCGCCTGCAGCCTTGAGCTGTTCAGCAACCTTATCTGCCTCTTCCTTGGAAACGCCCTCTTTGATTGTCTTGGGAGCTGCTTCAACAAGGTCCTTAGCATCCTTAAGACCAAGGCCGGTGATTTCACGAGCTGCCTTGATAACTGCAAGCTTGTTAGCGCCTGCTGCCTTAAGAATAACGTCGAATCCGGTCTTCCCCCCAACGGGAGCTGCTGCTGCAGCGCCTGCTACGGGAGCTGCTGCAACGGGAGCTGCGGATACGCCAAACTCCTCTTCAAGTGCCTTAACGAGATCTGCAAGTTCAAGAATAGTGAGACCCTTTACGATTTCAAGGATCTGAGCTGACTTTTCATTCATTTTAATATCCTCCAAAAATTTAATCAAATTTAATTAGTTTGCGGTTATTAAATTAAGCTTCCGCAACAGCTTCGGTAGCCTCTTCGCCACCGTTTTCTTTGTCGATCTTTGCCTGAAGTACATAAGCAAAGCCGTAAAGAGAAGACATAAGGCTGCCCATCATCTTAGCAACAAGAACTTCCTTAGAGGGAGTTGCTGCAAGCTCTTCTACGCCTGCCTTATCAAGTACGCCGCCGTCAACAAAACCTGCCTTGATTTCAAAGCAGCTGATTTTGTCAGCAAACTGCTTCATGATTTTAGCGGGAGCGAGAGGGTCAGTCTCGGAAAGAGCGATAGCGGTCATACCGTTAAGATGCTCTTTCATCTCACCGTAGCCTGCGATATCGCATGCTCTACCGGTAAGAGTGTTCTTCATAACCGTATACTCAACGCCTGCCTTACGAAGGGCATTACGGAGCTCGGTGTCTTCTGATACTTTAATGCCTTGATAGTTAACAAGTACGCCTGCGGACGCGCTCTTGATCTTTTGAGCGAGTTCTTCAACTACTTGCTTCTTCTGTTCGAGAATTTTATTACTCGGCATCGTTTACACCTCCATAAAAATTTCAATAAAAAAATCCCTTTTCCGTGCGCACAGCTCGCCGAGAAAAAGGACAAAATATCACCATTATTATATAATGTATATTATTTGGCCACCTCGGCAGGAAAGCAAATGCTTTTACGGAAACCTGCTGTCTTAGGATCTAACACAAGTATTATACTCATTATTTACCCCTTTGTCAAGGGGTTTTTGAAAAAATATTTTTATTTTTAACTACCGTGGGCAGAGCCCTGTATCTCTGCCCTACTGGTACTTATTGCTCTTTGCCTTAAGAACTCTGTAAATCGCTCTATAAGAGTTCACACGGCTCTCTGAAACAGCGCCGTTTTCTACCGCTTTTGCAATAGCGCATTCATCTGCCCCCTCACCCGTATGAGTACAGTCGGCATATCGGCATTTGCCCTTATAGTCTCTTAAATCCCTGAAGGTAAATTCCAAGTTATCAAGAGAGAAGAAATCAAACCTCTCAAAATCTATAAGAGAAAAACCGGGGGTGTCTGCCAAAAAGCCCGTAGTGACACTATCGGCAGTAATATCGAAAATCTCTACGTGGCGAGTGGTGTGCTTACCCCTCTCTATCTTACGTGAAACCTCACCCGTAGCAAGGGCAAGATTTGGGAAAAGGGCGTTCATAAGTGTGGACTTGCCTACTCCCGAGGCGCCCGCAAAGGCGGCTGTCTTACCGTCCCTTACGTTATTATCTATGTACTTTTTAACATCTCTTAATCCATCACCGTTTACCGACGAGGTAACAAAGGTGCTAAAGCCCGCTTTAAGATAAATATCCTTAAGTTCAGTTGCTTCACTATCCGAGTAATCGCTTTTTGTGATTATGATAACCGGCTCTATGGAATTGTACTCCGCAATAGAAATAAGTTTATCAATCGTTTCAAGTTGGGGCGCAGGCTTCTTTGGAGCAAAAACGATAAAGAGAAAATCAAGATTTGAAAGAGGCGGGCGGATAAGAGAGTTCTTGCGTGGCATAAGGCGTGATATAACTATACCGTCAGGCGTATCCTCGTCAACAAAAACTCTGACGTCATCTCCGATATAAAGTTTTTCCTCATCCCTTTTCAGGACACCCTTTGCACGGCATACGTAACGCATTACCTCACCGTCCTTAAGGCACCTTACCTCATAAAGACCGCCAAGGCCTTTTACAATTTTGCCTTGTACTTCAAAAGCCATAACTTTCTCCTTTCCTTGGATTTTGCAAATATTAGTTTACTTATTTAGTCAAATTTGAGCGTCTCAACTGGCCGCACGCAGCATTAACATCCGAACCAAGACGGCGGCGAACGGTAGCAGTTATGCCAAAGCTCTCAAGCACTTTGGCAAAGTCGTTTGCGCTCTCTACACTGCCCTTTTTAAAGCCGGTCTCACTTACCTCATTTACCCTTATAAGGTTAACGTGTATGGCCTCCTTTTCTTTTGAAAAGTAATCAAGCAAAAGTCTTGCAAGCGATTTTGCGTCCGTTACAGTATCATTTTTGCCCGAAATGAGCGTATACTCAAAGGATATACGTCTGCCGCTTGTTTTAAAGTAATCACGGCAGGCGGTAAGAAGAGTGTCTATATTCCACTTATTGTTTATCGGCATAATTGATGAGCGTTTCGTATCATCCGATGCGTGCAGAGAAACCGAAAGGGTAATAGGCATCTTTTCATTGGCAAGAGAATAAATTTTGGGCACGACACCGCTTGTGGAAAGCGATATATGACGGTAGCCGATATTAAGACCGCTATCAAGATTTACAAGGCGTAAAAACTTTATTACGTTATCGTAGTTATCAAGCGGTTCACCGATACCCATCATTACAATATTCGAGACCCTCTCGCCGCTATCCTTCTGCGCGGCTATGACCTGCCCTAAAAGTTCTGAGGGCAAAAGATCTCTTACTCTGCCACCTATGGTAGATGCGCAAAAACGACAGCCCATGCGGCATCCGACCTGGCTTGAAATACAAAGGCTGTTACCGTGCTTGTACTTCATAAGCACGCTCTCGATACACTCCCCGTCATAGAGCGAAAAAAGGTACTTTACGGTACCGTCTATTTTAGAGATAAGTTTTTTCTCTACTTTAGGCAGAGTATCTATGCAGTTTTCCTGTATCTTTCCCTTAAGAGCCTTTGGAATATTGGTCATCTCATCAAGAGCTGCACCCTTAGATAACCAGGTAAAAAGTTGTTTTGCCCTGAATTTAGGCTCATTCCAACTTACAAAAAGTTCCTCAAGTTCATCCGGTGTCATCGAATACAGGTCATATTTACCGTTCAAAATCATTTTATCTTCACCATTTTAGTTATAAAAAATCCGTCCGTATTGTGTACGTGTGGTAAAAGAGTAAGACTGCCGTTTTCACTCTCTATTTCACCAATGGCAAAATCAAGTGTCTTAAAGCCGTCATTCTCCTTTAAAAATCTATCTACTACCTCCCTGTTCTCGCTCGGCAAAAGAGTGCAGGTTGAATAGATAAGACTGCCGCCCGTCTTTAAATACTTAGCGGCATTTGAAAGTATTGTATACTGTAGTTCCGGCAAATCCCTTACCGAGGTAAGATCCTTATATCTTAAATCGGCCTTTTTGCCAAGCACACCAAGACCCGAGCAGGGCGCGTCACATATAACGCGGTCAAATTTACCGATAAGGCGCTCGTCAAGGACTGCCCCATCATACTCCTCTATCTCTATTTTATCAAAGCCGAGCCTATCTGCCCCGCTCTTAACAAGTGAGAGTTTGGATGAATGTATATCGCGCGCAAGTATCTGTGCTGTGCCTTTTGTAAGAGATGATGCGGCAAAACTCTTGCCACCCGGGCAGGCGCAGATATCAAGTATTTTATCATTCTCATTCGGGGAAAGGGCTAAAGCGGCAATCTGGCTTGCCTCATCCTGCACGAAGAAAAGACCCGTATCAAACCCGGGCAGATCCTTTGGGGAAAGGCTCTTATCAAAGGTTATGCCGATATCGGATATAGCAGTAGGATAGGCATCAAAGCCATTTGACTTTAGTAAATCAAGATAACCTTCTCTGTCTGTTTTTAAAAGATTTACCGTTACAGTAAGCGGACTTACCTTATTAAAAGAGGCAAGCAACGCCTCGGTATCCTCTATACCGAATATCTCGATAAATTGACGCACGAGAGGAAGGGGGAATGAATAAAAAATGCTTAAGTATCTGGCAACGTTCTTTTTCCTATCAGGATAAGGCAGATTGTCCTTTTCTCTTATAACAGAGCGCAAAATGGCGTTGATAAATGCCTTTTGCCCCTTGTTTTTTGCCATATTCACGCTCTCGTTAACAACAGCGTAATGCGGCACCTTATCAAAATAAAGTATCTGTGCTACCCCAAGGCGCAGAATATTAAGCACCAGGGGGTCTATTTTATCCTCACTGCGCTTTGCAAGAGAGCAGATAAAATAGTCAATTGTAATTTTTCTCTCAACCGCGATATAAAGCAAAGCCGTCAAAAAGGATCTGTCATCCTTACAAAGGCTATCTGCCTTATGCGATGAGAGGGAAAGATTTATGTACTTGCCCTCGTTTATATGCTCTGAAAGCAGAGAAAGGGCAACCTCTCTTACCGTCATCTTCTTCTCCTTAATGACATCAAAAGTCGTAAAAGGGTTAT
>JAZOLZ010000034.1:0-45104 GCA_045653505.1 Eubacteriales bacterium
AGCGGCCTCTCTTGCCTCGACCTCGGCGAGTGCCTCAGCCTTGATGTCGGCTTGGGTTCTCTTAGGCTCAGCATTGGCAGTCTCGGCAACTTTAGCTTCAGCCTCAGCGTTCTTACGCTCTTTTATAGCAGCTTTGCGTGCTTCTACCTCGGCAAGTGCTTCAGCCTTAACCTCTTTAAGAGTCTTTTTGGGCTCGGTTTCGGGAGTCTCGATAGCCTTTACAAGGTTACCGTCCTCATCGTATTCGGTGTACTGAGTATCCTTCTTTTCAAGGTACTTTTCATAGCTCTCGAGTGCTAAGGCATCCTTTTCTTCATAGTATGCCTTTTCATCAGCCTTATCTTTTGCCTTTATGGCAGCTTTGCGTGCCTTAACATCGGCAATAGCCTCAGCCTTAATTTCTCTGAGAGTCTTTTTGGTCTCAGCCTTGGCAGATTCAGCAGCCTTAGTCTCGGCTACTTCATCAACGGCTATAGCATTATCAGTGATAATCTGCTCATGCTTGGCAATCTTTTCAGCAAGAGCCTTTTGATGAGCATCATATTCGTTTTCGATTTTTTCTTCTTCGGCATGGAGTTTTTCAGCCTTTTGGATAGCCTTTTCTTCAGCCGCTTTAGCTCTTGCCTCGGCAAGCTCGGCTTTGCGTGCAGCCTCTTTCTTAGCCTCTTCGGCTCTTGCGGCAGCTCTGTTTTCAATAACTTGTTGGTAAGCCTCGTATTCAGCCTCAAAGTTTTCTTCCTCAGCGTGAATTTTCTGGACTCTGAGAGCCTCCGCTTCAGCCTTTTTAGCAGCCTTAGCCTCTGCTTTTTCTTTTGCTATCTCAGCTTTTTCCTTAGCCTTGTTTTCAAGAGCCTGTTCATGGTTATCATATTCTGCCTTGGCTCTCTCAGCATTTATTGCATCCTCTCTTGCCTTTGCATCGGTAAGTGCCTCAGCCTTAACTTCTTTAAGAGTCTTTTGGGGCTCAGACTCGACAGTCTCGGCATTCTTAGCCATACGCTCAGCAGCCTTGCGCTCCTTTATAGCGGTCTTGCGTGCTTCTACTTCGGCAAGTGCCTCAGCCTTTATATCAGCCTGAGTTCTCTTTGCAGGAGTATCAATAGCCTTAACAAGGTTACCGTCCTCATCGTATTCGGTGTATTGAGTACCCTTCTTTTCAAGGTAGTTCTCATAATCTCTGGTAACCTTTTCGTCCTTGATGGCTTGCTTTGCAATCCTTCTGGCCTCAGCCTCAGCATTTGCCTCGGCTCTTTCCTTAATTCTTTGAGCGTCGGTTTTAGCCTTTTCATCAGCCTTAGCTTTAGCCTTTTCTTCGGCTATCTTCTTAGCCTCTGCCTTAGCTTCTGCTCTGTTCTTGAGAGCCTCTTTGTGCGCTACGTAGGTTCCTTCGGCCCTCTCGCCGGACTTAAGAGACTTTTCTTGGGCAGCCGCCTCATGGGATGCATACTGTGCTTCTGCCATCTCCTCGTCTCTAAGAGACTTTTCTTCGGTAGCCTCTACGTGGGATGCATACTGGGCTTTTGCCTTTTCTTCGCTTGCGAGCAGTCTTTCCGCCTTGCGCGCATCGGTGCTTTGTATAACTTCTGTGTCAGTTACATTCTCTGTGTCATTACCGATAACGGCAACAGGCTCCAAAGCATCTTCGGAGTCTTCGATTATAGCGTTACCGTTTTCATCGTATTTGGTATATTTTACACCCTTATTTGTAAGGTGCTTTTCATAATCCTCGATAGCCTTAGCAGCTTTAGCCTCTGCTTTTGCTCTCGCTTTTGCCTCGTTTTCGGCCTTAGCAATTTCTTCAGCCGCAGTGTTATCTGTCGCTACAGCATCCTCGATAACTTCTTCTGTAGCGGTGGGTACAGCCTCAGCCGCTTCTGTCTTAACGTCTTCAGCCGCAGTGTTATCTGCCACTACGGTATCTTCAGTAGTTTCCTCTATAGCGGGAGATGTAGCCTCGGCCTCCTCGGTTTCGACAACTGCGACAACCTCATCTGCTGTTTCAGAGATGGCGTTCTCCTTAATTTCGTCTTCAACCTCGGTAGCGATAAGGGTGGCAATTATTGCCTCATCTGCCACGTTTTCTTCTAAAGCCTCGGTGTTATTTGCAGTGATTTCCTGCTTTTTCTTTTCAAGAGCCTCAAGATATTCGGTGTACTCGGCAACAAGTTTATCGTCGCGCTCAAGTCTCTTTGCCTTTCTTGCAGCCTCTTCCTCGGCATCTGCCTTAGCCCATGCCTCTTTTCTTGCTTTGAATGCAGCCTTTCTTTCCTCTCTTGCCTTATCCCAAGACTCGTGCAGATTTTCAATTCTTGCCTTTTCTTTAGCAATTTTTTCTTTACGGGCAGATTCCTTGGCAGCGATTTCTTCGGCTCTTTCCTTTGCGTCAGCCTCAGCCCTGGCCTCAGCCTTTGCTCTGAACTCAGCCTTTCTTTCCGCTCTTGCTCTTTCCTCTGATTCGCGCAGATTTTGAATTCTTGCCTTTTCCTTGGCAATTCTTGCATCGCGCTCGGCTTCTTTAGCCTCTTCAATCAGTCTCTTGGCAGTTTTTTCGTCAGGGATAAAGTCTACGCCGTCGTCGATCTTATCGCCGTTCTTATCATACTTGGTGTAGCCTACGCCAAGTTTTTCAAGATATCTTTCATAACTGTCGATATCCT
This sequence comes from Eubacteriales bacterium, assembly GCA_045653505.1. Lineage (GTDB taxonomy): Bacteria > Bacillota > Clostridia > Oscillospirales > CAG-272 > UBA1740. The sequence continues at coordinate 2,658 of JAZOLZ010000034.1, forward strand.
TAGCATCCTTGAGTGCCTGGCGCTCGGCGAGTCTTTCTAACTCTTCAGCCTCGCGTTTAGCCGCCTCGGCTCTAAGTCTTTGCTTCTCGGCCTCAGCCGCAATCTCTGATCTTACCTTAGCCTCAATCTCAGCCTTCAGTTTTTCCTTCTCGGCCGCAATCTCGGCAGCATCCTTTATTCTTTCGCCGTTCTTGTCGTACTTGGTGTAGGTAGCACCCTTATTCTCGAGATATCTCTCGTATTTTGCAATAGTTCTTTCTTCGTCTCTTGCTTTTTTATCAATGGCTCTTTCTTCGCCTCTTGTAAGAGCATTTGAAAGTCTTTCTTCGTATTTGGATTCCTTAAAGGCCTGTGTCATAAGCGCAGCTGTAGCTACATCAGCCTTAGTGGTGCGCTTTGCGTTTTCTACAGGAACGCCGTTCTGGTCATATTCTGTATAAGTAGCGCCGCTTCTGACCATGTGCTTTTCATACTGCTTTATAGCCTTTTCATCGGCCTTAGCCTTCTTTTCGGCAGTATTAGCGTCTTTAGCCTCAGCTTCTTTGCGCTCCTTTATAGCAGCCTTTCTTGCTTCAACCTCTCTGAGAGCCTCAGCCTTGATATCAGCTTGAGTTCTCCTAGGCTCGGTAACAACCTTTTCTGTAGTCTCGGCAGTTTCGGCTTTTTCTTCTATGGGCGCAACAGCGGTCTTGACAGCCTCGGTAGCGTCGACAGTTTCCTCTGCCTTTTCTATGCGGTTGCCATCTTTATCATATTCGGTATACTTAACGCCCTTGCTGTCAAGGTGCTTTTCGTAGTTTTCAACAGTCTTGGCATCTTTAGCCTCGATCTCAACATTCTTGCGCTCTCTTATAGCATTCTTGCGCTCTTCTACTTCGGCTACAGCAGCAGCCTTGATGTCAGCCTGAGTTCTCTTAGGTTCAGCAGTTTCCTCTGCAGCTTCGGTAGTAGCAGCCTTTTCTTGAGCCACTGTTTCAGTAGTTGTCTTCTCGGGAGCAACAGTAGTCTCGGCAGCATTTTCTATAACGTTGCCGTCTTCATCGTATTCGGTATACTTAACACCCTTGCTGTCGAGGTGCTTTTCGTAGTTTTCAAGAGTCTTGGCATCTTTAACTTCAGCAGTAGCGTTTTTGCGCGCTTGGATAGCAGCTTCTCTAGCCGCAACTGTGGCAAGTGCGGCAGCCTTGATGTCCGCTTGGGTTCTCTTGGGCTCAGCGGTCTGCTCGGTAACAACCTCAGCAACCTCTTCTACAGGAGCAGCCTCTGCGGATTTTGCCTCAATGGCCTCTTGGTAAGCCTGATACTCAGCCTCGGTAACATTAGCGGCATCTTCTGCCTTTTCTATGAGGATACCGTCTTCATCATATTCGGTGTACTTAGTACCCTTATTGTCAAGGTGTCTTTCATATTTTTCAATGATCTTGGCATCCCTAGCCTCGGTCTCGGCATTCTTGCGCTCTCTTATAGCGTCCTTGCGCTCTTCTACCTCAGCAACAGCGGCAGCCTTGATGTCCGCTTGGGTTTTCTTAGGCTCAGCGGTCTGCTCGGTAACAACCTCAGCAACCTCTTCTACAGGAGCATTCTCTGCGGATTTTGCCTCAATAGCCTCTTGGTAAGCCTGATACTCAGCCTCGGTAACATTAGCGGCATCTTCTGCCTTTTCTATGAGGATACCGTCTTCATCATATTCGGTGTACTTAGTACCCTTATTGTCAAGGTGCTTTTCGTAGTTTTCAAGAGTCTTGGCATCCTTAGCCTCGGTCTCGGCATTCTTGCGCTCTCTTATAGCGTCCTTGCGCTCTTCTACCTCAGCAACAGCAGCAGCCTTGATGTCCGCTTGGGTTCTCTTAGGCTCTGCAGCCTCTTCCACAACCTCAGTAGTTTCGGTCGTTTCCTCTGCTGTGGCAACAAGGGTCTCGGTAGCCTCGTTTTCTATGAGGTTACCGTCTTCATCATATTCGGTGTACTTAGTACCCTTATTGTCAAGGTGCTTTTTGTAGTCATCAACGGCTTTTCTTTCCTTAACCTCGCGCTTGATATCGTTAGCACTCTTTTCGGTAGGATCAGCTTTTTCCTGAGCCACTGCTTCTGCGGTTGTGTTTTCGGGCGCAACAGCGGTCTCGGCAGCATTTTCTACAACGTTGCCGTCTTTATCGTATTCGGTATATTTCTTACCCTGCTTTTCAAGGTGCTTGTCGTACTGTGCTAAAGCAGCCTCTTCTGCCTTGATATTCTTCTCAAAGTCCTTCTGTTCCTTGTCGGCAAAGGCCTTTGTAAGCGCTTCCTCGCGTATAGCGGTAGCACCGGCAACAACGGTAGCAGATGCAATAGTTGCCGCCTCTTTATTGTCCTCCGCGCTCTTTATCTGGTATTCGGTATAGGGCGCGCCCTTCTTTTCAAGGTGCTTGTCGTAAAGGTCAGAGATCCTTTCTTCCTTTGCGATCTTTTTATCAAGTGCCTTTTGCTCCTTATCGGCAAACTGCTTCATAGACCTTTCATCACGTGTATTAGCGACAGTGGTAGCAGTAGTACCGTCGGCGGGAGCAGTTTTTTCTATAACGTTACCGTCTTCATCGTACTCCTTGGGGTCAGTAACCTTAGCCATAACGGCATCGTATGCCTTAAGCACAATGCTTTCCTTAGACTCAAGACGTGAGTCAAACTCACGCAGAGCGGCCGCTTCCTTAGGATGGTATGCAGAATAAGGATTTTCAGGATCATATCTGTATCCCATATCGGACACCATTGTTCTTGAAAGAATAGAAAGAATGTTTGTAGGTATCCTGTTGTGACCATCTGCATCTTCGCCCTCGTCCTCTTCCGGCTCAATTATATTGCCGTCCTCATCATACTCTGTGGGTACGTACCCCTTTTCTGTGAGATGGTTATCATATTCTGAGAGCAGTGCCTGCTCCTCTTCTGTATAAAGAGGCTTAGGCTCGCTTACAACAACTTCTTCCGCGATAGGCTCCTCGGCAACAACCTCTTCTGCGTTGGGCTCATCAACCTCGGGGGTCTGTACAGCTACAGGCTCCTCTGCTACAGGCTCCTCTGTAACAACTTCTTCCGCGATAGGCTCTTCATCGGGTACAAGCTCGCCTCTTTCGTTAAACTTAAACTTTTTCTTTCTATGTAAAAGCGCAACCTTGTGCTGGGTATCCGCATAATTTTTGGGTTCATTGTCGCTATTGTCATCGGGCATCTCCGCAATTACGGGTTCATCATCCTGTGCCTTGCGGGGCTTGATTTCACGGTTTATAACAGTACCCTCGGACTTTTGGGGCGCTCTTACAACGGGCTCTTTGACAGTGGGAGCCTCATCATCTATATCCTCGTATTTAATTGTAATAAGACCGTCACTTTCGGGGTCAAAGGATAAAATACCGTCATCCTGTGCGTCCACGTCGGGCGCGTCATCAGTCTCACCGAGAGCAAGTGTATTATCCTCATCCTCGCTCGCGTTTGAAACGGGCACATTTTCGGTAGCAGGCTCGACTGCAGGTATATCATCCTCGTCATCAAGGCCAAAATTAAATACTACCTCATCGGTATCATCGGCCACGGTAGCGCTTGCACTTACAGGCGCAGGCTCAGCCACGGGCATATCATCCTCATCATCGCCAAAGGTGAGGGTGAAGTCATCCTCATCCTCTTCGTTTGTATTATCAAAACTCTTATCCGTATCAGTATCATTGTTTTCGGGCATAGCAGAAATATCCCCGTTTTCACTCTCGTTCTCATTCTGAGGAACAGCAGAAATATCCTCATTTTCATTTTTGGGCATAACAACGTCTTCACCGCCCGGCATAGCCACATTGGGTGAAGTCTCGTTAATTATCTCGTTATTAAGGCTCTCCTTGGGTGCGTCCTCAAGGCTGCTCTTCAGCTCGGCATAGTTCTTTTGCCTGTTTTCAAACGCACTTCTTTCTTCAGCCATTTTTTCTTCGCTTTCAAGACGCCTTCTCTCAGCTTTAGCCTCCTCGGCCGCAGCCTTTTCGGCTCTCGCCTTGCGCTTTTCGGCATTCTCCTGCCTCTTTAGCATGGCACGCCTTTGCATATCGTTTACCGCATTTGCCTGGCGCACCCTTTCTGCGGCTATATGACCTTTCTTAAGGTCGTTCTGCACGCCGCCTTTTGAATTATTCAGTCCTTCTGCTGACTGAATTAAGTTCTTTTTGCTGTCACTCATCGTATTTTCTCCTCGGATAAGAGTTACTAAATTTTTGTATGGTCTTATTATTTGTTTGCTGTTTAATTTTCGTCTTTATAAAAAGTGGATAAAAAGTTTAAAACGTCACGCCTTAGTATAATGCCGATAAAACATCCGCGGTCATCCACTATAGGCACAAAGTTGTGCTCTTTAACACGGTCTATAAGTTCGTACATATCCGCGCTGTGCAAAAGCGGTCTTGAGTAGGCCGGGTCGATAATATCTCTTATCGCATCCTTTTGCGCGGATTTTTTATTAAAGTCGCCGCTTTCAAGAAAGTAGGCGAATATATCGTCGTTATGCAGGGTGCCGAGATATCTGCCGTTTTTTTCAATAACGGGCACCGCTGTGTATTTGTGAAAACGCATTTTTTCAAGCGCCTGTCTTACGGTAGCATCATCGTAAAGATGCACCACCAGGCTTTTCGGTATTACAAAGCGAAGGATATTCACTTGATCTCCTCGCTTTTCTCTGCCAGCGCCGCGCCTATTACCGTAGCAAAGCTTGCGTTCTTTGGTATAATGAAGTTTACGTTGTACTGCCTTGAGAGTTCATCAAATTTATCCTTACAACTTTTGAGGTTGGTAAGATTGCCCGTCAGCACGATATCCTTAACTCCGACACTCCTTGCCGCAAAGATGGATACCATCGCCACGGTCTCAAATATCATATTGATAATACCGCACGCAAGGTCGCCTTTAGTTGCAGTATCTGCCACTTTGCCGAAGTTGGAGGCGGTCAACTCCTGACCGATCTCGTCTATTTTACTCGAAATATCGGATATACGTAAGTCAACGCTTGCAAGATTACCCGTCTGGGCAAGGCTCTCAATATATTCAACGGTATCTGCAGCGAGAAGCAGCTTGGAAAGACCCATAAGCGTGCCGCCGCCAACACCCGTGCCGCCGAGATAATTTATCTCACCGTCTTGCTTTGCGTGCACTATCGCAGTGCCCGTGCCCATGCTTACGATAATAGCCTCATTTTTACCCGATATGCAGAGGCCACCTTTACCTATAGCAGTAAATTCATTTACTCTTGCTGTTTTGACACCGTAGATGCTGTTTGTTATATAGGAACTGCCTACGCCCGTCAACTTTATTGCATCAATATCGCCAAGGGATAGTGAATTTATATCAAGGAATTTGCCAAATGCACCGTAAAGCGAGGTTTTGGGGTCGGTTGCCTTTACCAAAAGCGGCTCGCTGACACCGCCGTTTTTATAAGTGGCAACTATTTTGGTGGTACTACCACCAACGTCAATACCGATTATAACGCCCATCGTTGACTCCGTTAATTTTTGTGTTTTTTGATAAGCTCATCGTAGGATAAGCCGTATTTGTTTGCAATATCTCTTGCGTAGGATTTACCGTCAGGAGCCATTCTCACAATCTTGAATGACCTTTTACCCTCCTCAATTCCCGCAACGAGAGTGTCTATCATAACGCCACCCATATCGGCGCTCTTTTTGTTGATCTCGCCGATATTCTGCGCTAATTCGTGCAGGTGGGTTGAGAATATACCGCGGCAGCCTACGCTTGCAAAAGCGGACAGTAATTCACTTGCAATATAAGCGGCCTCGTATGCGCCGGTGGATGAGAGGGATTCATCAAGCAGGATAAGACTGTCCTTTGTCACTGCATCGAATATTTCCTTAAGTCTTGCGCACTCCTCGCCGAGCCTGCCCTTGTCAATAGTATCGTCAGCACCCTCCGGGAAGTGGGTGAATATGCCGTCTGAAACAGATATTTCAGCCTCTTTTGCGGGTACGGGTAAGCCTAGTTGGAAAAGCACCTGAGCCGCGCCCAGGGCTACCGTGATAACCGATTTACCGCCTCTGTTGGGACCTGTGAGAACGTAAATTCTCGCCTTATCGTCAAACTCAAAGTCATTTGCCACTATCTCATCATCAATAGCAAGGGCTACGCGTGGGTTGTAAAGATCCTTGGCATAAAACGCCTTTTTTTCACACTCAAGGGTGGTAGGAAAGGCCGTACCAAACGGAACCTTGGCATTAAGCTTTTTGATAAGAGAGGTCGATTTTGAGACAAACTCAATCTCGGGAAGCATTCTTAAGAGGAAGTCTGTGCTGTCTATAACGTACTGACCCACTATGTTGCGCCAGCCTTTTATCGAGGAACGGAAGACGTCCTCAATAGCTTGTGCAAAAGCGCCGTTAAGAGCCTCCTGCTTGTTTTCGGACTGGCCCTTACCAAAAGCAGAGAGGTCGGCTATAGTGGTGAATGCATCGTTTTTGAATGAAAGACGCAATATCTTATCAAGCATTTTGCCCGATTTAAAGCACTCGGAGTTGACCGAGATAACGCCTGCCTTAGCAGGGCGCAGCTGCGCGTCAAGGTTGACGCCTACGGTAATACTTTTTACCTCGCGTACCCTGTGGGAGAGTTCGTTTAGCTTTGCGGTAAGCTCGGTATAATGCTCGCTTTCTGTAAGTTCCTTGACAAAATCGCAAAGGGCAATAAGCGCTACCGATTTTATTTTATCCCTGACAGGCAAAAGACCGTCCTTAAGCTCGGATATGCAGGCAACGTAAAGTTCAATCTCGGTGATAGAATAGAGATATTCATCAGCACTTGAGGCGTTATCGTCACGCACCTTGCGCAGTTCAAATATATCATCAAGCTTTGGGGTTATGCTGCTGAGTGTACCTTCGACCTCAGGTACTGCAAGAACGTCCTTGATAACGTCCTGGCGATATCTTATAACCTCGGGGCTTGCCGTAACCAAGTCGGACAGCGAGCAGGAGCGCAAATCAAGTATTTCATAAAGTCCGAGTTCTTCTATAACTCTGTCGGATATATCGGGCAGATTTTCTCTTTGCTGGTGATATATCGCGCTCTCTTCACTCGGATATAACAGGCTTATAAACCTTTCCTCCATTATCGTTACTCCTTTGGCAATTTTATTGGTTGAATTTATGTATACACCCGTCGCACGCGGGATAAATAAAAAATAAATAAAATAAATATATATAAATATACGTGGATATTATAACACAACTAAATCAAGTGTGCAATACCTAAAAGCAAAAAAACTCAAAAAAATTAAAATTTATTTTGCCGCAAAGTGCAAACCAAATATTTACATTTTTGGAACTACTTATATTGATAACAAAAACAAAAAGCACCCAAAACCACAGATTTTGCAAACTAAAATTTACAAAAACTGCAATTTTGGGTGTTTTTATGCAAAGGTATATGAAATGTAAAATCGAAAAACAAGAAAACACTGAAGCGTCGTGTCAGAGTAACGGAATATTTTGCTTACTCGGTAAGTTCGCCGCGCAGGTTTTTTTCCATAAGGTTTTTGATCTCGGTTTTGTCAATATCAAGGCTGAAGAGGTAGTAAAGTTTTGCAACGGCGCTCTCGGTAGTCATATCAAAGCCGCTTACTGCACCTGCTGCCTTGAGATAAGAACTTGTCTCATAAGCGCCTAGTGTTACCGAGCCCTTAGTACACTGTGAGCACACCGTGATAACCGAGCCGTTGTTAAATGCTCGTCTTATAATTGGTAAGAGCGCTCCGTTTGACTCGGGTATATTGCCTGCGCCAAATGTCTCAAGCACAATGCCCTTAAGTTTTTCTGTCATCACTGCATCAAAGAGTGAGAAGCTGATGCCGGGGAATACCTTAAGTACACCGATAGGTATCTCTTTAAACTCGACAAGGTTTATCTTGGCGCTTTTGGGTACTTCGGGCAGTCCTATACTTTTAAGATAACGTATATTTATACCGACCTCGGCTAAGTGAGGGCAGTTTGGTGAGTCAAAGGCGATAAGCTCGTCCGCGCTCATTTTAGTTGCTCTGTTACCCCTCATAAGGCTGCCGCCAAAGTAGAGTGCAACCTCTCTTACTATACCCTGTGCCGCAATAAGAAGTGAGGTGATAAGATTTTCCTTACCGTCACTGCGCAACTCAAAAAGCGGTATCTGTGAGCCTGTCAGTATTACGGGCTTGTCAAGGTTTTCCAGCATAAAGGACAGCGCTGATGCCGTGTAGGCCATAGTGTCTGTACCGTGTAGGATAACAAAACCGTCAAAGTCGTTATATCTATGGTAAATTTCTCTGCCTATTTTGTTCCACTCGCCGACCGCCATATTGGATGAGTCAAGCAGTGGAGACATTTCAACAAGAGTATATTCGGGCATATCCTCGTTTTGTAGGTCGGGTATGTTTTTAAGCATATCGGCAAGGTGGCCCTCTTTGGTTACATAGCCGTTTTTACCCTTAGTCATACCTATTGTGCCGCCTGTATGTAAAAGACAAATTTTTTTCTTCATATCTTTTCTTTCTACTTAAGAGTTCTATTCAAAAGGCGGCGCAGCGCGCCACCTTTAAAGATTTTATCCAAGATTTACGGTAAAGTTGATGCCGTCGCCGTCACCGCTTACCGCGATGTAATAGGTTGTGTTACGTGAGGCTCTGAAGGTGACTGTAACGCCGTTTGCGTCCACAGTTTTGTTTGAGGTTACGGTTCTTTGATTTGAATTATAAATCGTAAACAGAGCGCTTGTATCGCTTGAGGTAATAGTTACCGTGCCTGCACTTGAGGCGGTAAACTTGTAATAGGCTACCTCGGTATCGCTTTCAATCAGGGCGGTTTGTGTTTGGCCGTTATAGGTGTAAATAGCGTCCGAGAATGACGTGCCGAGTTCACCCTCAACCCAGCCCTCTGCTGAGAACGACGGGTATCTCAGCCACGTACCGGTAAATGCGTTATCGTAGTAAGCGGAGGGAGCATAGCCCACTTTGGTTTCAACCGCATACCACTCACCGATGGCATCTTTTTTAAGAACAGTACGGTAAATAGGGTAGACGTTAGTGCCTATGGGGATATTTGGTGAATTTTCACCGAGGTCAATACTTGTAGTAAATAGATAATAGGTGTCACTTACACCGTCGGGGAAATAAAGCAGGAAGGAAAGGTTGTGGGTATCAAGATCAAAGTAGTTGTTGATGTTATCCTCCTGCCAGTAGTCCATACTGCCAAGAGTATCAGCATCCTTCCACCAGATGCTTGAGCGCTCCTCTATCTGCGTATTGAGGAAGGAGTCGGGGTTGTTAAGACCAACTACCACACCGTTATCGTCGGTACCTCTTATGATAGCGTCGATAAGCACTTTGTGCTTTTCGCCTTCTACCTCATTGGGCAACTCCTCAGAGCCGACCCACATGTCCATCAGTATGTCTATAAGCTCCATCTGGCTGAGTACAGGGCCGCGTGCATAATGCCACGAGGCATAAACTCCGCCAATAGAAAAAAGAAGGGCCATTATAACGATCACGGCCGTCAGTCGGCCAAGCATTTTTGTCATAATATCCCTTCTTTCTATTTCGTCAATTTTTTAATTAAAAGTATTACTCTTTGGCAAATACAAAGCGGATATTATCCTTTTTGCAAATCTGCCTTTCTGAGGTTTAAAATACCAAAATTGACAACTTTTATTTGCAAATTAAAGGTAATATCCAAGATTTCTAAGCCTGCGTTTTTTAGCCCTGTTAAAGATGCACTCGAGCAAGGGCACTATAAGCGTGGTAAGTAATATCAACAGCACGCACAGCATACCTGCAGGGGACTGCATAAATACTATAAAACTGCCTATAAAAGGAGTTCTGTCACCAAGATATATAGCCTTCATCTGTGAGTATCTTACAGGGAAGCGGTCGGGGAACTGTACTGCGTCACCTTGTAAAAGAAAGTGTCTTTCATCAGGATGCTTTGAGTTAGGCTCCTCGATGCCTACTATTCTGTGTATGACAAGAGATCCCTCGACCTCGTATACTACGATATCGTAAAGTTCCAGGTCATATTCACCCGGCAGTTTGTGCGTAAGTATAAGGTCAAAGGTCTGTAATTGATTATCGATATTGTTTTCAAAAAGATATTCGTTACCTTCGTATTTTGATGCCATTGAGCCGCTGGTGACTACCTTGAGTACGGGTATATCGCCTACAGGCTCTTTTTCATTAAGGGTCATATTCATCGAGAAGATAAAGGCGATAACCAGTACGACACAGACAACAAATGGGAAAACGCCACTTAGTATTTTTAGCGCCAAAGGAGTACTTTTGCTTTGGTTTTCAAGATATTCATCTTCTATTTTCTCGTCATCTATACCCTCTCTTATAAGTTTTAACTTTAAAATGGCAATCCAGCCTATAGTGACCGTAAAAACCAAGGTAAAAGCAAGCAAAACTATAAGACAAAGTATAAAGCCGTACAGTTCAAAGTCTGTCATTTGTACTTCCTTCTTTGTTCATACTATGTTTAACGGGGGTCAGTTAAAAGACCCCCGGATATAAACGTTTTTTGATTATTCAGCAGAAACAGTTACCTGCAGTGAGCCTGAGTTAAGAACAGCGCGGAAGTTGTTGTAGTCTTCAGCCGTGGGAAGGTGGAACTCATTAATAGTGATCTTATCAGAGATATCTTTAGCGTCGATCTTATAGGAGAAGGAACCGTCAGCATTCTTTGTAAGAGACTCTTTAGCAACTGAAACGGGTGTTTCATCAACATCAAAGAGGACTGTGCCTTCATATGACCAGGAGTCAAGAGTTGTAAGGATGCTGAAGTTGTATTTAGTGTCAATACCGAAGTTTACGACATCATCATCAGCACCAACGGTGGGAGTAAAGGTAACTGTCACGTAACCGTCAAAATAAGCCTCTGCCTTGTGGTCGGTACCTGCAACGCCTGTTTCATTGATAACAAGGTCATCGATAGTGATAGAAAGCGTGTCTGTGTTAATAGCGATCTGACCTGCAGCAGTATTCTCGGATGTGCCTGCCATAGATTCATTGAACGCCTTGGAAAGGGAAGAAACGTCGCCTTGAGCATAGTTCCATGTAGCGTATACGCCGCCGATTGTGATGCAAAGAGCAAGCGCGATAAGTGCGGATAATTTTTTCATTAATTTTTCCTCCATAAATAATTTTATGATAAAACATTTTATCACCCTAAAAAAATAAAGTCAAGGTTTTCCTTAATAAAAAATTCAAAAAAACTTTTTGTGATTTTAAAACTGCACAAAAAAATACGCCTTTAGTTTAATAAATTAACTAAAATTGGCAGTAAAACAAAAAAGATGCCGTAGCGTAGTGCCATAGCATCTTTTTGCTTTAAATTAATCGTCAAAACTGTATTTTGGATTTTTGAGGGCAAAGTCCTTCATAAAATCGATAAGCTGTACTACGCCCTCATAGGGCATAGCATTGTAAATTGAGGCTCTCATGCCGCCAAGGGACTTGTGTCCTGCAAGGTTCTTTAAGCCCTTTTTTTCAGCCTCCTTGATAAATTTTTTATCAAGCTCGGCATCGCCCGTTACAAAACGGATATTTGTAAGTGAGCGGCAGCTTATATCAACAGGAGAGGTGTAGTAATTGCTCTTATCGAGAAAATCGTAGATAAGACTTGCTTTTTTCTCGTTGCGCCTTTTCATCTCATCAAGACCGCCTGCCGCCTCTATCCACTTGAAGATAAGGCCGGATACGTAGATAGAGAATATCGGGGGCGTGTTAAAGTCATAGTCGGTTTCACTTAATAGCTTGTAGTCAAGGATAGCAGGTGTATCGCCAAGCGTTGCGCCTACAAGATCATCACGCACAATTACAACGGTAATGCCGCTTGGACCCACGTTAGCTTTGCCTGCTGCGTAGATGAGGCCAAACTTTGATACGTCTATCGGCTCAGAGAGCAGGTGCGTTGTCATATCGGCAACAAGAGGTATATTTCCCGTATCGGGGATATAGTTGAATTTAGTACCGTAAATAGGGTTGTTGTAGGACATATGCACGTAGTCAGCATCGGGGCGGAATTTATCCGAGCTGTGTACGTCGGGCAGGGTGGAAAAGGCGGGAGATGCCGCCGCGCTTGACGCCGCAATAATGATATCGCCGTATTTTTTTGCCTCAACGTAAGCATTCTTTGAGGTCTGGCCGGAGATTATGTAGTCTGCGCACTTATGAGATGACAAAAGGTTCATCGGTATTGCCGCAAACTGCTCAAAGGTATCTCCTGCAAGGAAGAGTATCTTGTAATTTTTAGGTATATGCATGAGTTTTTGCAGCGTACCTCTTGCATCGGCGATTATTTTTTTAAATTCATCAGAGCGATGGCTTATTTCCATAACCGACATACCTGTACCCTTATATGAGTATAGGTCCTCTTCTATCTGCTTCATAACCTCAATAGGCAGCATAGAGGGGCCGTCTGAAAAGTTGTAAACTCTTTTCACAGCAAAAACTCCTTTCTTATAATCTTACATAATATATTGTACTACCAAAATACAAAAAAGTCAATACGGTGCTCTTTTCCTATTCTCCCGTAATCTCAAGTGTTCTTTTATATGAGGCAAGGGCGGCCTTTTTTACACTCTCGTAAAGTCCGTCGCCCTCAAGCGAGCGCACTCCCTCAATGGTAGTACCACCGGGACTGCAAACATCGTTTTTGAGTGTTTCAAGATCTTTCTTACTTAAAACCGCCATTTTCGCAGCGCCAAGCGCCGTTCTTTTTGCGTATATCTCGGCCGCCTCTTTTGATACGCCGAGCTCCTCGGCCGCTTTTGCAAGCGCATCAATAAACATATAAACGTATGCGGGGCCGCAGCCGCTTATAATGCTCTCACTGTCAAAAGCGCTCTCATCTATATAACTAAGTGCGCCTGAAAATTTAAGCGCATTTTCAAACTCTGTAAGATGAGCCTTTGTAACAAGGGTGTTTTTGGTATAAAGTGTCATACCCTCGCCGACCAAGACGGGGGTGTTGGGCATAATTCTGATTATCGGATAGGACTTAGCAAGCAGGTAAGAAAGTTTTTCGATACTTACCGCCGCGCACATAGTGATAAATACGGGACTGTCGGCTCTTTTATTGACAATAGGACGTATCTCATCGCAAAGTGCATTAAGACCCTGTGGCTTTACGGCTATAAAGATATACTCGCTGTTTAATACTGCATCGGTAATATCCGTAGCGATACAGTCAAGGCTAAGGCTTACAGCCTTTGCTTTATCTTTATCCTTGTCGCACACTGCAACAAGGTTATGCGAGAGCGATTTGCAAATTGCTCCCGCCAGGGCAGAGCCCATATTTCCACAGCCTAAAAAGGCAAATTTATACTTCATATTTTTCTCCTTGATACCCTGTAAGAGATACAGGCAACTTTTTGGGACAAAAAATGCTTTTTCAGTATATTTATCTTATATTACCCTCGCCCTTTACAATATACTTATAAGTGCAAAGCTCGGACAGTCCCATAGGGCCTCTTGCGTGCAGCTTCTGGGTGGAAATGCCCATCTCACAGCCAAAACCGAACTCGCCGCCGTCCGTAAACCTCGTTGATGAGTTTACGTAAACTGCCGCGCTGTCCGTATTCAAAACAAAATACTCATGCGCGTCCTTATCATCACTTATTATGGCCTCACTGTGGCCGCTTGAGTGCTTAAGTATATGATCTACCGCCCCCTTGACGCCGTCTACTTCCTTTATCGCAAGGATATAGTCGAGAAACTCTGTATCAAAGTCGGTATCACTTGCTATTTTGCCATCTATTATTTCAGCACATTTTTGCGACAGCCTGAGTTCACAAGGGATAAGCCCTGCCTCCATTCTTTTGTCAACAAGAGCGGTTTTGACCATAGGCAAAAATTTTGACATTACAGTTTTATCAACAAGTAAAACTTCCATCGCATTGCACACAGAAGGTCTACTTAACTTTGCATTTTTGACTATTTCTACCGCCATTCCGAGGTTTGCGGCCTTATCTACATATATGTGGCAAATACCCGTACCCGTCTCGATGCAGGGCACCTTTGCGTTTTCCACAACGCTCTTTATCAGACCCTTACCGCCTCTTGGAATAAGCAAATCTACAAGCCCCTTAGCCAGCATAAGTTCGTTAGCGCTCTCTCTTCCGGGGTCCTCTACAATGCTTGCCATTTTTGGGTTAAAACCAAGGCGCGATATACCTCTTTGCATTACCTCGCATATCTTTTTTGAGGATAAATACGCGTCTCTGCCGCTACGCAAAACGCAGGCGTTACCGCTCTTTATACAAAGTGCTGCGGCATCGCTTGTAACGTTTGGTCGGCTCTCGTAAATTATCGCAATAACGCCAAAGGGTACGGCTACTTTTGCGATTTTCAGCCCGTTTTGGCGATTGTTTTCAAAAAGCACTCTGCCGACAGGGTCGGGAAGTAAGGCTACCTCGCGTATACCGTTTGCCATTGCCGTAATGCGCTCTTTTGTAAGGCTGAGGCGGTCTATCATCGATATACTCAGTTTGCCCCTTGCGGCAATAACGTCCTTTTCGTTTTCCTTTAGTATCTCATCACTGTATTCAATAAGGGCGTCTGCCACCGAAATGAGTATTTTATTCTTTGTTTCGCTGCTTAAGTTTTTTAGTTCATACGATGCTTCTTTTGCACCGAACAAAATTTCTTTAGTGGTCATATTTTTATACCTTTTTTGCCTTGAATAAGGTGCCAAAGCTCTTACCGTCGGTAATACTGTAAAGTATCTCGGGATCCTCGCCGTTGGCAATTATCATATCGATGCCACTTTCGTTTACTATCTGACCTGCTCTTAACTTTGTTGCCATACCGCCTGTGCCAAGGCTTGTGCCCTTGCCCTCTGCAAGAGAGAGTATATCATCATTTATTTCTTCTACCACGCTTATAAGTCTGGCGTCGCCGTGCAGACGCGGATTTTTATCATAGAGGCCGTCAATATCTGAAAGCAAAACCAAAAGGTCAGCGCCGATACTCTTTGCAACTATAGCCGAGAGAGTGTCGTTATCACCGATAACAATCTCCTCTGTCGCAACAGAGTCATTTTCGTTTATAATAGGGATTACAGAGAGGGCAAGTAAACGCTCAAGCGTGTTGTGGAAATTCTCGCGGCGCTTATCGTTTTCTGTATCCTCGCCTGTAATTAGTATTTGCGCAACTGTGTGATTATATAAGCTGAAAAGGCGGTCATATGTATACATAAGTTCACATTGTCCTACCGCAGCTGCCGCTTGTTTGGTCGGGATGTCGCTAGGTCGTTTTGCAAGTCCCAACTTTCCGACGCCCATACCGATAGCGCCTGACGATATCAAAATTATCTCGTTACCAGCATTTTTAAGGTCACTAACAACCTTGCACAAGCTTTCAACACGGCGTATATTTAATCTGCCGGATGAATATGCTAAAGTTGACGTACCTATCTTTATTACAATGCGCATACCTATGCCTCCTTTTAAAATTTTTTACTATTGTAGCACATAAAACCTCTTAAGTCAATAAAACCTTTAATATTTATTTAAGGAAGAAAAAAACAATTTTAGCCTTAAAAAACGGTTACTTTGGTACAAAACAAAAAACTTTCAAAAACTTTCAAAAATCACTTGACAATCACACCTTTAAATGATATAATACTCTAGCGAGGCACGTCCTCGTATGATGATGGCGGAATAGCTCAGTTGGCCAGAGCATCCGGTTCATACCCGGCAGGTCGTTGGTTCAAATCCGACTTCCGCTACCATTTGGCTCGTTGGTCAAGCGGTTAAGACACGGCCCTTTCACGGCTGTAACATGGGTTCGATTCCCGTACGAGTCACCAACCACAAGAAAGCACCACAAAAGTGGTGCTTTTTATTTTTCTTGCGGTTGGCGACACGTACACTCATCGAACCCAGCGCACATACTTGCTTTACACTACCTTCAACTGAGGTGCGCAATTGTACCTTGCTATTCTTTACACTTTAGTTTTTGTGCGCTATGGGTGCGAACCCCAGCCTCGTCGTCTCGTGTCGAGACCTCGCAGGACGAGGGTGATTCCCGTACGAGTTTGCCGTTTGGGTCTGATATGCACTTTGCACGCTTAATAGCATCATATAAACAAAAAACACAGGCTCGATTGCTTTGCCAATATTGGCGCAGACAGTCGAGCCTGTGTTTTTTGTTTTTATCAAGTTATATGCTGTATTTCGTATATAAAACAAATTACTTTATATTCAAAATAGATACGGCATCGCAGATGTTTTTCTCAAGTGCCTCTTTGCCGTATTTGTCGACCTCGGCTTTGTTTTTTTCGCCGTGGGTGAGACATCCTGCACCGCCTATGCATCCTCCTACGCAAGCCATACCTTCGATAAAGTTACCGTCCAGTACACCTTTGCTGAGTTTGAGCAGTGCCATTCTGCACGCTTCAATGCCGTCGCATACAACGGGCTTAATTTCAAAGTCGATATTCTGTTCCTTCATTGCCTGCGCAGCCGCATCGGTAAGACCGCCGCTTCTTGCAAATATACGGCCAAAGTATGAGGCGTTATCAAGTATACCCTCCTCAAGAGACGGCAAATCTATATCACGGCTGTCAAAGAGCGCCTGCAACTCCTCGAAGGTAAGCACGGTATCAACGTATGGCTTTACCTCCTCAAGCTGTGCTTCAGCCTTTTTAGCGGTGCAAGGGCCGATAAAGATGACCTTTGAATTGGGGGTTGTATCCTTGATATATTTTGCCAGGACTGCCATTGGCGACATATTGTGAGAGATCTTGTCAACAAGCGCAGGGAAGGCGGATTTTATGTATTGCACAAATGCGGGGCAGCAGGAACTTGTAAGTAAACCCTTTTCAGAGAGTTCTTTCGCTTCGGAAAGAGCAACCATATCTGCGCCCAGCGCTGCCTCTATAACATCGTGGAAGCCCAATCTTTTAAGACCGGTAATGACCTGACCGAGTTTTGCGTATGAGAACTGGCTGGAGATAGAGGGGGCAACTATCGCATAAACCTTGTAACTACCCTTTTTGGTATTGCGCTCGCTCTTTTTAAGAATATCTATGGCGTTTACTATAAAGGACTTGTCCACGATTGCGCCAAACGGACACTGATAAACACAAGCGCCGCACTGGATACATTTGCTGTTGTCAATAGCGGCAGACTTGTCCTCGTTCATTGATATAGCCTTAACCTTGCAGGCATTCTGACAGGGGCGCTTACGTCCAACTATCGCAGTAAAGGGGCAGACCCTTGCGCACGCGCCACACTCCTTGCACTTTGATTTATCAATGTGTGCAACGTGATCACGGTCAAATGAAATTGCACCAAATCTGCAAACATCCTCGCAACGGTGAGCAAGACAGCCTCTGCAGGCATTTGTAACCTCATATCCGCCGACGGGACATTCATCACAAGCAATTTCTATTACCTCAATAACGTTGGGATTGTTGGCGTCGCCACCCATGGCGATCTTTACTCTTTCGCCAACTATGGCCCTTTCCTTATAAACGCAGCACCTTGTGGTTGCTTCCTTGCCGGGTATTATGATTTTTGGTATATCAAGTACATTTTGCAGCAACTTATCGTTCCATGCAAGACGAGCCACCTCTCTTAATACCTTATACTTTAAATGTTGTACTTTTGTGTCAAATTTGCGCATAATAGTTTACATCTCCGTCAAAAATAACTAACTTTTATACGTTTACCCATTTTTTTAAGAGAAGCAGTAAGCTCCTCAACCAAGTTCATTTTAATGCTGAAATTGATTGGTAAATCAGGGTTCTGATGGGCGGGATTTATTGCTCTGCCCACGTAAAAATTAATATCTGTTGCTTCCTCAAAAAGAAGTCTTGCGATGCGTGATGCACCGTCTTTTTTGAAATTCCACTGTTCGTAAAGTCTGTTTTTGTCAAGGTAATCCTTAGCGTATTCGATGACCTTATTCATGGTTATAACGCCCTCTGTAACAAGATCCACACCCTCTATTTCGGCAATTGGTGGGACGTCGGAGCGCTCAAAACTAAGGCTTGCCTTAACAGGCTTGCCGAGGTATTTAGCGGCGATTGATGAAGTGGTGCCGCCGCATACGATATGCTTGCCCTCTTTTGAGAAGAAGAGCGACATCATTCTGTTTGCATCATCTCTGTTTGACGGTGGGCCAAACAGGATATTCATAGGCTCTCTTTTGCGTATCTTTACAACACAACACGTGGTATCGTCTCCCGGCTTGTTGCCGTAAAGTCTGTTGCACTCGTCAACAAGCATTGTAGAGAGATTTTTTGCGGTATATCCGCCCGCTATAAGAGCCTGCATATAGGATGCGATATCCTCTCTTTTCCAGCCAAAGTTATATATTCCGCCAAGACCTGCGTGGGGACATCCGTCACTCATAGCAATAAATACGTCGTCCTCTTTAAGTTTTACGGTGGATTTATATATCTTTTTGCCGCCTATATTCATCTCGGTTTTAGGATAATCGTAATTCTGATAATCCCTTATTATGATAACGTGAGGATTATCATATTGAATGATCTCGGCCGTATCGTTGTTAAGAATGTGAATTATAGTAAAGGTAGAATACGCCACTCCTCTTACAGAGCATACGGGCAAGGTTGCCGCAATAGTGGATACACATTCTTCAATAGCAAGTCCCGACGCCATCATTGTGGATATTATTTTGGAGGTCAGGGTAGAGAGGATACTTGCCTTTACTCCGCTGCCAAGACCGTCAGCAAGAACTATGACGGTGGAGTTTTCGTTTTCTTCAATGATATCAACGTGGTCTCCGCACAGCTCCTCGCCTACGTGATTAATGCTTTTATATCCGATGTCAGCGCATAAATCATTCATCTCCGATAGACTCCTTTAGCTTAGTAAGAGCGATCTTCGTTTCAGCGGCTGTTTCACCGAGAAGGGAGGCAATTTCCTGCACTATACGCATCTGCTTTTCTACAACACGGTCTGCAACCTCTACGGTCTGACGGCTGATGGCCTCTTTTTTCTCCTGCTGTTCAACAGCGTCGGTAACATCACGCAGTATACCTATTATCAGATGCGAGTCCTTGTCATAAACTACAGTCTGATCCACGTACTTTTTGTATTCTGCAAGGTATGTGCGCTGATCACGTACCGCTCTGCCCGAGGTCTTTACCTTCATAAATACAGTGGGGTCAAGTATACGTATTACGGGTTCTCCCAGCACGTCGGAGGTGTATCTTATATTCATAATTCTTTTTGCAGCGGAATTTATCTGCTGCACCTCAAGATCCTCGTTAAGAACTATAAGACCGTTTGGCGTGTTTTCTACTATTGTATCGGAGAAGCTCTCTGCCTTGTCTCTTAAGAAGGGCAGACACATTGATATCTCTGCCTTGCCCTGACAGATAGCAATAGCTTTTTCGCGGCAGGTGTTATATCCGCAAGTGCCGCAGTTAAGTTCATCGCTTGGGCGGAATTTGCCCATCTGGCGCAGTGCAGCCATTATTTCGCTTTCACACGGAGAGGGAATCTCGTGCTCAATATATTGGAACTGCTTTTTTATCTGGGACGCAGAGGGCTGATCAACCTCAAAGTCATTTTTGCCCGCAAAGTTTGCTACCGCCATAAAATCTCCTATTGGCGAGTGGCTTTTGCTGCTCATAGCAGGACCGCCGATACAACTGCCCTGGCAGGCGGACATTTCAATAAAGCATTTATGTATTTTTCCGCTTTCTATATCCTTTAGAGCCTGCATACAGTTTTCTACTCCGTCAAGAGCGATATAGGTATATTCAGGCATTCTTTCCGTCATAGTTTTCAGTACGCCGCCCGTAGTGGGGAAGAAGCGCGCACGGCTGTTATCATTAAAGTCGCTTTGCAAAGCGATCTCAATACCCTCTTCTTTAAGCCAATTATCAATCTCCTCAAAGGTAAGCACCGCATCAACTATGTTGGAGTAATGCTCTGCCTCGTCCTTTTTTGCAATACAAGGGCCGATAAAGACGGTTTTTGCACCGGGGATGCGCTTTTTGATATCAGCACAATGTGCCTGCATAGGTGACATAACGTCTGCTAAAAATTCAAGAGCGACAGGGAACTTTTTCTGTATAAGAAGATTAATTGAATGACAGCAGGAGGTGATGATAATATCTCTTTCCTCCTCGCGGAGCATACGCTCATATTCATTTTTTACAATAGTTGCTCCAATTGCGGTTTCTTCTACAGAATGAAATCCGAGTTTTGTAAGCGCCTCGCTCAGAGATGTGATACCCGCACCCCTGTAGTTGGCAATGAATGAGGGGGCAAGGCTGACTACAACGGGATCGCCGCTCTGGAGTAAAACCTTTACCTTTTCTGTCTCATCAACTATTTGCTTTGCGTTTTGAGGGCACTGAACCACACAGTTACCGCAAAGAATGCACTCGTTCTCTATAATGTGAGCCTGGTTGCCCGAAAAGCGAATAGCCTTTACAGGGCATTTTCTTACGCATCTGAAACAGGATTTGCAATTTGATTTTTTTAGGGTTAAACACTTTTGCATTTTTTAGCCCCTTTCTTTTTCTACCGGTAAAAGAATATTTTCCTTGAAGAATTCATTGAAGCTCTCTTTTGTTACGCCTACGTGCACGTCATCGTTTATCTGTACGGTAACACCTACGCGGTTACATTTACCTATACAAAAGCTGCCGGTAAGCACCACCTCATCATCAAGGTTATAGTCCGATATGGCCTTTTGGAAAAGTTCAACAATATCCTGTGAGCCCTTGAGATGGCAGGAGGATCCTACACAAACCTGAACTATAAACATATTTTACACCTTTGCCATAACTTCCGAGGCGAAAAATTCACCTACGTTTTCAGGTGTTACGGAGAAGAAATTATCGTTTACTGTTACGCATACGCCGTTCTGGCATTTGCCCATACAGAAGGTACCGCTGAGTTCTACTTTCTCACCGATATTGTTCTTTGCGATAAGATATTGGAGTTGCTCTACCACCTGGCGTGAGCCCTTAATGTGGCAGGAAGAGCCTATACAAACTGTGATTTTAAGCATAATATTTACCTCATAATGTTTTATTCTGACGCTAGATATGGGTACAGAGCCGATATCTATTAAATTGTTTCAATTATTTTACTGATATTCGACAACGTTTACCCAACTTGCAAGGAATTCTCTTTCCTTTTCGTTGCCCTTTACCGACTGAGATGCCGCTACGATTGGCATCCACTTCTGTACGTATCTTTTATCTGTTTTACTCTTTTGGCAGAAGGTGTCAAGATAAAGCTCGGCACCGTCTATATCACCGCTTAACCAGAACAGAAGATAGGTGCGTGCAACGTCTGCAGATGCGTTACCCTGAGTAGCGTGGGACCAGTCGATTATATAGGGCGTACCGTCTTCGGCCAGGATTATGTTAGAGGGGTTGAAGTCACCGTGACAAACCTTATTGTGCTTGGGCATACCCTCAAGTCTTGTGTGCAGATCGTAACGGATTGTTGCGTCAAAATCGGTTTGCGCGATCTTTGAGGACATTTTGTCTTTAAGTTTATTAAGGTTCGGGCAGGTTACAGAATGAACGCCCATTTGCAAATCGACAAGCATCTCGATATACTTGCTCTTGTTTTCTGCATCCTCTTTCATAAGTTGCGCAAGAGTTTTTCCCTTTATATATTCGGAAACAATTGCCCATTTGCCGTCAAATACGGTAACCTCAAGTACCTTAGGGATATTGATGCCTGTCTGTTCTATTCTGGCCTGATTAAGCGCCTCATTAAGAACGTCCGCCTTTGAGTATTCGGCATTAAAGACCTTTATGCATCTGTCACCGTCGCGGTATACGGTTTTATCGTTTCTGATTGCGATTACTCTGTCAAGTTTCATTTTATCGTCCTCCTTAATTACGCTCTCTTACCCTTGCGGTAAGTGGTTTTGATCGCATCGGGTTCTATTACGGTAAGATCTGCCGCGGGCATCGGAGCCTCAACAAAATGCTTGCCGTAGTAAGCGTTAAGGTACATTTGCTTAATCTCGCTCATCAAGGGGTATCTGGGATTAGCGCCGGTGCACTGGTCGTCAAATGCCTGCTCAACCATATCGTCAAGACTTTCAAGGAAGACCTGCTCATCGATACCGTAATCCTTTATGGTCTTTTTAATACCAACTCTTTCCTTAAGAGCGTTTATAGATTTAATAAGTTTTTCAAGCTTTTCCTTGTCGTTCTTACCGCCAAGTCCAAGATAGTCTGCGATCTCTGCATATCTTGCAAGCGCGTGGGGGTGGTCGTACTGAGAGAAGGTGCCCATCTTTGCAGGTGCCTCAGAGGAGTTAAAACGAATAACCTCCTCGATCATAAGAGCGTTTGCTACGCCGTGGGGGAGATGATGGAATGCACCGAGCTTGTGCGCCATAGAGTGACAAACTCCAAGGAATGCGTTTGCGAATGCCATGCCTGCCATAGTAGCCGCGTTTGCCATCTTTTCTCTTGCTACAACGTCGGTCTGGCCGTTGTCGTAGGCTCTTGGCAGGTATTCAAAGATCACCTTGAGCGCACGCAGAGCAAGACCGTCGGTATAGTCGGTTGCAAGCATAGCAACGTATGCTTCTATTGCGTGAGTAACGGCGTCAATACCCGATGCCGCAGTAAGTCCCTTGGGGGCGGACATATGGAAGTCTGTGTCGATAATAGCCATATTGGGCAAGAGTTCATAGTCGGCAAGAGGATATTTAATTCCGCTCTTTTCATCCGTGATTACCGCAAAGGGAGTAACCTCGCTGCCTGTACCTGCAGATGTCGGTATAGCAATAAAGTAAGCCTTTTCTCCCATTTTAGGGAAGGTATAAACTCTTTTACGTATGTCGATAAATCTCATCGCCATATCGATAAAGTTTGCCTCGGGATGCTCATAAAGTACCCACATTATCTTTGCCGCGTCCATAGCAGAGCCGCCGCCGAGCGCAATAATGGTGTCAGGCTGGAATGCTCGCATTTGCGCCGCGCCCTCGGTTGCGTTTGCAAGAGTGGGGTCGGGTTGAACGCTGTAGAAGGTGGAGTGCTGTATTCCCATTTCATTGAGCTTATCAATTATCGGCTTTGTATAGCCGTTTTGATAAAGGAATGTGTCGGTTACGATAAAGGCGCGCTTTGCACCTCTTACAGTTTTAAGCTCGTCAAGAGCTACGGGCAGACAGCCCTTCTTTATATAAACCTTTTCAGGTGTTCTGAACCAAAGCATATTTTCTCTCCTCTCGGCCACGGTCTTAATGTTGATAAGGTGCTTTACACCTACGTTCTCGGATACGCTGTTTCCACCCCAGGATCCACATCCGAGAGTAAGAGAGGGAGCGAGCTTAAAGTTATAAAGATCTCCGATACCGCCCTGTGCTGAGGGAGTGTTGACAAGAATACGGCAGCTCTTCATTCTCTCTGTAAATGCCGCAAGCTTATCATTTTCTGTTATTTCATTGATATAAATTGATGAAGTGTGGCCAAATCCGCCGTCACGGACAAGCCTGTCTGCTTTATCAAGCGCCTCATCAAATGTCTTTGCCTTATACATTGCAAGCACGGGTGAGAGTTTTTCGTGAGCAAATTCCTCTGAGAGTTCTACGCTCTCTACCTCGCCTATGAGTATCTTTGTTCCCAAAGGCACATTTACACCCGCAAGGGACGCTATTTTTGCCGCGCTCTGTCCAACTATTTTTGCGTTGAGAGCGCCGTTTATGATAATGGTTTTACGCACCCTCTCGGTTTCTTCGGGAGTAAGGAAGTAGCAGCCTCTTGCCGCAAACTCGCCTTTTACTATATCGTAGATGTTCTCAGAAACTATGACAGACTGCTCGGATGCACAGATCATACCGTTATCAAAGGTCTTACTGTGGATGATTGAGTTCACAGCAAGAAGAATATCCGCACTCTCATCAATAATTGCGGGAGTGTTACCCGCGCCAACGCCAAGCGCCGGCTTGCCTGAGGAGTATGCCGCCTTAACCATGCCGGGGCCACCGGTAGCAAGAATAATGTCAGCTTCCTTCATAACCGTATTGGTCATATCAAGAGAGGGGGCGTCTATCCAGTCGATAATTCCCTCGGGAGCGCCCGCCGCAACTGCCGCTTCGAGAATAAGTTTTGCGGCAGCAATAGTAGAATTCTTTGCTCTCGGGTGGGGGCTGATAATTATAGCGTTGCGGGTTTTGAGTGAAATAAGACATTTGAATATTGCCGTAGAGGTCGGGTTTGTTGTAGGAATTACGGCAGCAATAACTCCGATAGGTTCGGCTATTTTTTTGATACCGTAAGCCTTGTCCTCTTCGATAACGCCGCAGGTCTTTGTATCCTTATAAGCATTGTAGATGTATTCTGCGGCGTAGTGGTTTTTTATAACCTTATCCTCTACAATACCCATACCTGTTTCCTCTACCGCAAGCTTTGCAAGGCTTATTCTTGCCTTGTCTGCTGCAGATGCGGCAGCGAGAAATATTCTGTCTACCTGTTCCTGTGAGTAACTCGCAAAAATTTTTTGCGCTTTTCTCAGTCTGGTCATAGCCTCGTTAAGCTTTTCTACGCAATCAATGATCTCGTAAGCTTTCTGTTCCATTTTTGTATGTCCTCCTAAAAATAATAACAAATTGACTGTTGTGCCATAATAAGACGGTGCAGATACCGTTTAAGAGGCAGTATACGGATGCACTATAAGGGTGCATCCTATCCCTTCTGTAGTTTGTTATTATTTTAACATACTTTTTCAATCTAGGGAATTATCAAAATGTTATATTGGTATTATATTAATCGATATATCTTATATCACGTAAAAAAATAAATGTTTTTACCAAGAGATTGGCTTGTTACACTTGTGCAATTTCTTTTGGCTTTATAGGTGATTTTCAATGATGTCTTATGCGTCCACACGGCGTGGCGTATTACTTTAAGTATTTTCTTTTGGCTTCACACAGCTCGGTAATAAACCTCTTGTCCAGCTTTGATAGCGTATAAGAGCTTTTGTATATAAGAATGTCCTTGTATATTTTGGTGTTATCCACACATTTTTTTTGCACAAGACCGTAGCGGTCAAGTATTTTTTGCGATGCGGGTGATACCCACATAAAGGTCTCGGGATTTTCCGAGAGCAGATCAAACTGACTGGCTCTTTCAAAAACAAAGATGCGCCTTTCAATGTTATCGGACAACTCGTCCTTGATCACCTTGGAGAGGGGCAGAGAGGGTACGTAGGGGTCTGCGTGCGCTATTTCGATAAACGGGGCAAGGTCGTCAAGCGTTATCTCGTCCTTATTTGCAAGAGGATTTTGACGGCTCATTAACAAAACATAACTGAACTCGGTAATCATTTCGTAAGAAAGCCCCTTTTCCTCCAGCATCGCCTTGAAAAATTTATCGTAGTTGTCTGCGTAGCGTATAATTCCGAGTTTATAATCGTTGTTCAAAACGTTATTTATCGTTCTTTGCGAGTTGGTTTCCTTATAGAATACCTCTAAAGGATCTTCGCTTATACCTTTGGAGAACTCTGCAAAGGCGTCTGATATATAGCAGGCACGGGGGACTGATATGGAAAATTTCTGCTTTCTCGGAGAGCCCTGCTTGTAAATTTTTTCTACCTGATCTATCTGCTTTAATATGCTCTTTGCATAACTTATAAATTCTTCACCCTCAGGGGTGAGCACCATACCCTTTGCACTGCGGTTAAAGACGGTTATGCCAAGATCAGATTCAAGTTCTTTGATGGAACGGCTTATGTTGGGCTGCGCTATTAAAAGCGCGTCTGCTGCCTTGTTAAGCGAGCCAAGTCTTGCAACCTCAACGGCATATTTCATATGCAGTATATTCACGGCATTCCGCCTCCTTTGTCTGTTTTCGTTTGTTTTTGGCAACATTATAGCATAAAAATATTTATAAATCAAGTATTTTATAATTATCGGCGTCATTATTCTCTTTGGCTAAACAAAAATAAAACTTTTTTTAAATCCCCCTTGACAAACAAAAAACCTTCTGTTAAAATATGTGTATATTCTTTTTAAAGGCGTTTGAGCGAAAAGTAGTAACCGCGTTTGGAATTTCAAGAGAGTTGCCGTTTGGTGCGAGGCAATAGTGACTGTGCGGTGAATTCATTTTGTTAGCTGGGGGCTGAAGAGGTGATTGCGTAGGCCTGTCCCGGGTGCGACCGTAATATCGCAAGGGTGTGTATGCACCTATTGAGGCCTTTGCTGTGAGGTAAAGGTAAAGCAGAGTGGTAACGCGGCTTATGCCGTCCCTGCATTTTTCCTTTTTGGAAAGATGTGGGATTTTTTATTTTTTCAGATAATTTACGTGTTTTGCACGGATCTTATAAAAGCAAATATTTTTTAGGAGAAAACAAAAATGAAAAAAATTATTTCGATCGTTCTTACACTTGCGCTTACTTTAGGCGCTTGTCTTGCTCTTGGCTCTTGTGGCGGCGGCAATCAGATCAAGGTAAACCCCGACAAAAAAGAGTATACAGTAGGTATTATTCAGCTTGCGCCTCACGATGCGCTTGATGCTGCAACACAGGGCTTTAAGGTTGCTCTTGCGGCAAAACTTGCAGAGGCGGGCAGAACTGTTGTGTTTGACTTCCAGAACGCGCAGGGTCAGACCGAGCAGTGTACCACTATAGTAAACAGTTTTGTTGCTAAGGACGTTGACCTTATTATGGCAAATGCTACTGCTGCTCTTGCGGCGGCAACAAATGCTACGGCTACTATTCCCGTTCTTGGCACATCTATTACCGAGTACGGCGTGGCTTTGCAGATAGAAAACTTTAACGGTACTGTTGGCGGCAACGTTTCAGGCACCTCAGACCTTGCTCCTCTTGATACACAGGCACAGATGATGATAGATACACTTGGTCTTACCGCAGGTAAAAAGGTTGGTTTACTCTACTGCTCAAGCGAGCCCAACTCACAGTATCAGGTAGACGTTGTAAAGGCTTATCTCGAGGGCAAGGGTATTGTTTGCAACGATTATAAGTTTGCTGATTCCAACGATCTTCAGGCAATAGCGCAGAGTGCGGCCTCAGCCTCCGATGCTATATATATTCCTACTGATAATACCGCTGCATCAAACACCGGTATCATCGAACCTATCTGCCAGAGTGCAAACGTTCCTGTTTTCGCCGGTGAAGAAAACACCTGCAGAGGCTGTGGCTACGCAACTCTTGCTATCAGCTATTACAATATCGGCTACAAGACCGGTGAAATGGCCGCTAAGGTTCTTCTCGGTCAGGAGAGCATTTCCGAGATGCCCGTTGCATACGATGCAGAGCCCGTTAAAAAGTACAACGCAAGACTTTGCGAGGCTCTCGGTATTGACATCGAGGCGCTTAAGGCTGCAGGATACGTAGCAATAGAAGAATAATTTTTGGAGTTAAAATGGGTTTAATTAATGCTTTGCCCGGCGCGGTAGCGCAGGGGCTTATATGGGGTCTTTTTGCAATAGGACTTTACATTTCGTACAAAATTCTTGATATTTCTGACTTGACCGTTGACGGCTCTATTTGCACCGGCGCGTGTGTTTGCGCAGTGCTTTTGACAAACGGAGTAAACGTTTTTATATGTCTTATCGCGGCATTTGTTGCAGGCGCTCTGGCCGGTATAGCAACAGGTCTTTTCCACACTCTTATGGGTATTCCCCCCATTCTTGCGGGAATACTTACACAACTTATTTTATGGTCATTAAACCTTAAAATACTCGGCAAGGCCAACGTGCCTATCAACTGGAGAAACTATGACGTACTGCTTTCATCAATAGATAACGTTATGGCGATTGTCGTTGGTGTGATTGCTTGCGCGATTGTTATAGTACTTCTTTGGCTCTTCTTCTATACAGAACTCGGACTTACCCTTAAATCCACGGGTGATAACCAGAGTATGAGTAAGGCGCAGGGTATAAACGTAAGCTTTAACAAGGTTCTCGGTCTCGCTATTTCAAACGGCATTATAGGTCTTGCGGGCGCACTCCTTGCTCAGTATCAGGGCTTTGCCGATATAAATATGGGTAGGGGCGCTATCGTTATCGGTCTTGCTGCTATAATCATAGGTTTGTCGGTATCTCTTAAGATCAAACCTAACTTTGTCGTATCTCTTATTGGTGTTGCGGGCGGTGCCGTAGCCTACTATCTTGTATACACCTTTGTTATCTTCTTAGGTCTTGATACAGACCTTCTTAAGATGCTCTCGGCAATAGTTGTTGCTATCTTCCTTGGCGCACCTTATATAAAGAAAAAGTATTTCAGAAAAAGGGCAATACCCGAGTCAAGTGAGGCTCAGGTGGACGAGGACATAAAGGAGGAGGTGCCGACAGATGCTTAAGATAACTAACCTGCACAAAACCTTTAATCCCGGTACTGTAAATGCCAAAAAAGCCTTGAACGGTATATCACTTACACTTAACGAGGGCGATTTTGTAACCGTTATAGGCGGCAACGGAGCAGGCAAGTCTACCATGCTTAATGCCATAGCGGGTGTATGGGAGCCGGATTTCGGCACAATTGAGATCGACGGTGTTGACGTAACCAATATGCCCGAATATAAAAGAGCAAAATATCTTGGTAGAGTGTTCCAGGATCCTATGAAGGGAACGGCACCCGATATGGAGATCGCCGAGAACCTTTCCATCGCGGCGCGCCGCGGTAAAAGCCGTACTATTTTCCACTGGGGTCTGCCAAAATCCGAGAGAGAGAGCTATAAGGAAATAGTCAAGCAACTTGATCTTGGACTTGAAGACAGACTTTCTTCAAAGGTTGGCCTGCTTTCGGGCGGTCAGCGCCAGGCGGTAACGTTACTTATGGCAACGCTCAATAAACCAAAGCTCTTGCTCCTTGATGAGCACACGGCGGCCCTTGACCCCAAGACTGCGGCAAAGGTGCTGAGTATTACAGAAAAAATTGTTACAGAAAACAATCTTACCACTCTTATGATAACTCACAATATGCGTGATGCTATTGCACTTGGCAACCGTCTTATTATGATGAACGAGGGCAAAATAATTATCGACGTAAGTGGTGAGGAAAAGAAAAACCTCACTATCGAAAAGCTGCTTTCAATGTTTGAAATTGCAAGCGGCAGCGAGTTTACGAGTGATAAGGGTCTGCTTTCTAAGGGTAACAGTTAAAAAGAATTCAATCATTTTGATGACACTAAAAATAAAAAAGACGCTTTGTTTTAAAGCGTCTTTTTTACACAATATGCAAACAATAATAGTCAATTTAAGTGTTTTTGTCGATTATCTCGGATATTGTACGATAAACATTTTGTACGTCATCTATCATGACAAACGAGGTATTGTGATGTGATGTGCCGGGCAAATTATCTATATTACGGTATTTAAGATGGAGGGCGATTTTTTGATAAAGTTAGTTTCTTTCCTTCAATCAGGTCTTCTCCTTATCCTTTTTTCTTGATTATAGCGCGCCTCGGTTTTTAATGCAATATTTTATTTGGATTTTGACTTGTTGACAAAAAAACATTTTAATGCTATATTATATAAGTAAAATAATTTATAGGAGGCAGATGTGGATAATAATAAAAACAGTTTTGCCATGATAGAGGCTTATCTTGATATAATCCTTAATTTTATTGCTATCTTATGCACCTACCCCTTCGTTATGCTCGTATATAAACACGGTGAAGCGCCTGTTGATATACAAAATCTCGGAGTTATCGCATATATCGTTATAATATCGGTTTTATCATCATTCGTATATCACGCGCTCAATATTTATAAGCCGCTCTCCAGTTTTGAAAAGTACCGTAACGTCGGTGAAATTCTGCGCGCGGGACTTGTGCTGTGGGGACTGCTTGAACTCTTTATAATCGGTGTCGGCGAGCCTATGCGCACATTCCTTTTCTTCTGGATACTTTTTGCGGGTATCATAAGCATTCTCTTTATGCTGACCAAACGCATTATAGTTATAAGCGTGCTTACCCTTTTGCAAAGAAAGCAGTTTGTTTTAAGAAAAATAATTATCGTAGGCGACAATACCGCCTCTGCGGCTGAGTTTGTAAAGGAGATACAAAAGGATCCTCAGTATAACTTTATGGTGCTCGGCTATATCGGTGATAAGATCAATGAGGAGGCGGGTTGTGAAAGACTTGGTCCTCTGCGCAATTTTGCCGCTATACTTGATACTCATAAGCCGACGGACGTTGTTTTTGCAATCGATTCCTATGAGAGAAAAAAGATAATAAAACTTGTTAATATCTGTGATGACAGATGTGTAAGGGTATACTTCCTGCCGGTTATCTTCGGTTTCTTCAAGAGCCCAAGACAGATAGAGCAGCTCGGCGCACTGCCGCTTATAAACGTGCATACAAACCCGCTTGACGGCAAGATGAATGCTTTTGTAAAAAGAGCGATGGATATAGTTATCTCGCTTCTGGTTATGATAATAACTTCACCTGCGCTTCTTGTAGCCGCTATCGGTATAAAGTTATCCTCTCCCGGCCCCATACTTGCGCGTGAGAGACGCGTTGGCAAGCTCGGTAAGGAGTTTATTATGTACAAGTTCCGTATCCGTAAGCTTTATGATAATGAGGGCAAGGAACTTATCGGCGAGGGCGATAAAACCAAGTTTGGCAGTTTTTTACACACGCTATTTATAGATGAGTTGCCTAAGTTCTTTAACGTGCTTAAGGGTGAGATGTCGCTCGTTGGACCCAGGGCTGAAATTCCTGAATACGTTGAGTATTTTAAGGAGAGAGTGCCGCTTTACATGATAAAGCATTACGTAAAGCCCGGTATTACAGGTCTTGCGCAGGTAAGAGGTTTAAGTGAGATTGCCTCGCTTGAAGACAGTGTGCATAACGACATTGATTATATTGAAAATTGGTCGTTTGCCCTAGACTGGAAAATACTGCTCATCACTCCGCTGCGTTCACTTAAAAACCATAAAAATCACGAGTCTCCAAGGATGCAATCTGCAGAGGGAGGCAGCGTTACCGATGTAGGTACAGCAAATGCTAATTCATCGAGTGATGACGACAAAAACTAATTTTTGTAAAGCATTATTTGCTTTTTTGACAAAATAGTCGATAAAAAAGGCCGAGAAAATTTCTCGGCCTTTTTTATTTTATGATAAAATTATTCTTCAAGCATAATGCTTATTATCTCTTTATCCGTGCCTGCCATACCGCACTTTGCCAGGCGGCCCACGTTACGTATGGTATTTTCTACACCCTTTGTAACAATACCGTCACCACCTAAAAATTCGTGTCCGGATTTTGTCATCTCATAGCCCATAATACCTGCCTCAACTGCCATGGCTATTTTTGCCGCGCAGGAGGATTTTGCGCCGTCACATATAGTGCCTGAGAGTATTGCGACAGAGTTTACCAGCGTGTGCGCTATCTCGTGATATCTTCCGCCGTAAAGATAAGCTATACCACATCCAACGCCGCAGCCTGCGCTGATAGCGCCGCAGTATGCGCTAAGACATCCGATGCCTGTTTTTTGATGTATGGTGATAAGGTTGGAGACAAGGAGCGCCCTTAAGGTGTCATCCTCGCTCTTATTAAGATGCTCTGCATAAATTGCTATCGGGATAGATGCGGTCATACCCTGGTTGCCGCTGCCAGAGATTATTGATACGGGTAATTCACAGCCGCTCATTCTTGCGTCAGAGCCCGCCGCGGCAAATGCTCTTGCCTTTGTCCTTATATCGCAGTTACCATTGTTATAGAGCACCTTGCCGATAGCCGCTCCCCACTCACCGTTAATACCCTCGTTTGCGATAGCCATATTCATAGTAAGCTGTCTTGTAAGCAGTGGTCTTAGTTCGGTAAGGTCAACCGTGTCTGCAAATTCTATTATATCCTTGACGTTAAGCAGTGCGCGGTCCTCACTTGCAGAGACAACGTAGTTTTCCTTTTGCTTATAAACGTGTGTAAGATCCTTACCGTTAAGTGTGACGCTTACAACGTTGGTATGTACGTTTGCAAGATGGGCCGTTGCTATATCGCCGTTTTCTGCCGCAGCCTCGATTTTTATCTCAAAGGGCAGGGTAGTGTCAATTTCATAAACCGTAACAGGTATATTCTCGTAAATCGCCTTGATGTCTGGTAAATCCTTTTGGGAGAGGGTGGTGAGTATTGCAAGGCGCGCCATCGGCTTTTTTGCAATAACACCTGCGCAAACCGCGGCCTTTATGCCGTGCATACCGCCCGTCTGCGGTACTACAACGCTTTTTACGTTTTTAATTATATTGCCGCTAAGTCCTATTTTTATTTCCTTTGGCAACACGCCAAGGCAATCGCTTACTATAGAGGATGCATAGCTTATGGCAATAGGCTCAGTACAGCCCATAGCGACAAGCATCTCTTCTTTGAGTATCGCAGTATAGGAGCGGTAAACATTTTGATCAAGTGACATAAGATATCTCCCGTTAGTCTTTGATATAATTATACATTCAAAGGACAAAAAAAGCAATAGCAAATAACAAAAAGATATTTGCTTTTTTCCGAGGTCTTTTTCGTGTTTTCTTACTTTGGATGGGATTCCAAAAATCATAAAAAAGGCCTTGAAAGTAAAACTGAATTTACATCTTGCCTACAAAATACCCAAAAAACAATCAGGCCCCGGATGTGTCGGGGCCTGATTTTATAAAATTATACTCTTTCCTTGATTTCGTAAGTGATCTTTGCGAGGAACTCATCAAGAGACATTGTTGTGGTCTGTGCGGTATCTCTGTTTCTTATAGAAACGGTGCCCTCCTCAGCCTCCTTTTGACCAACGATAACCATGTAAGGTACGCGGTCAACTACCTGAGCCTCACGGATCATATAGCCGATCTTTTCATTTCTCTCATCAAGCTCGACACGTACGCCTGCTGCTTTAAGGGCATCGTAAACCTTGTGTCCGTGCTCTGCTGCCTTTTCGGAAACGAGAAGAACCTTTGCCTGCATAGGAGCAAGCCAAACGGGGAACTTACCTGCATAGTGCTCGCAAAGTACGCCGATAAATCTTTCAATAGAGCCAAAGCATACGCGGTGTACCATAATAGGACGCTGCTTTTCACCCTTCTCGTCGGTATATTCAAGTTCAAAGTTGATGGGCATCTGGAAGTCAAGCTGGATAGTACCGCACTGCCAGGTTCTGCCGATTGAGTCCTCAAGATGGAAGTCGATCTTAGGGCCGTAGAATGCACCGTCACCCTCGTTGATAATGTAGGGCATACCGAGTTTTTCAAGAGCAGACTTAAGTCCGTTTGTTGCTGCCTCCCAGTCCTCATCTGAGCCCATGCTGTTCTCGGGACGTGTAGAGAGTTCTACGTAATACTTAAATCCAAACTTCTCGTAAACCTCGTTGATAAGATGTACAACGCCGATAATCTCGTCAGCAATCTGCTCGCGTCTCATAAAGATGTGCGCATCATCCTGTGTAAAGCAGCGCACTCTGAAAAGACCGTGAAGTGCGCCCTTGAGCTCGTGACGGTGCACAAGACCGAGCTCGCCCACTCTCATAGGCAGATCACGGTAGGAGTGCAGACCGTTTCTGTATACCATAACGCCGCCCGGGCAGTTCATAGGCTTAACGCAGAAGGTCTCTTCATCTATAGTGGTAGAGTACATATTATCCTTGTAATGATCCCAGTGACCGGAGGTCTCCCAGAGCTTGCGGTTCATTATCATAGGTGTCTGTACTTCAACGTAATTTTCTCTTGCGTGTATCTGGCGCCAGTATTCAACAAGCGCGTTTTTAAGAGCCATACCCTTGGGCAGGAAGAAGGGGAAGCCGGGTGCTTCCTCACAGAGCATAAACAGACCCATCTCCTTGCCGATCTTTCTGTGGTCGCGCTTTTCAGCCTCCTCTACCTGCTTTAAGTACTCGTCAAGTTCCTGCTGGGTCTTGAAGGCCGTACCCTTTATACGGGTAAGCATCTTGTTGTTCTTATCGTTTTTCCAGTATGCGCCGGACTGACCGAGCAGCTTAAAGGCCTTGAGCGCCTTTGTGTAGGTAAGGTGGGGGCCAACGCACATATCTGTGTATTCACCCTGCTTAAAGAAACTGATCTCAGCATCCTCACCAAGGTCACCGATATGCTCAACCTTGTATACCTCGCCTGCCTCCTCCATCAATTTGATAGCCTCGTCTCTTGGAAGCACAAAAGGTCTTATAGGTAAATTTTCCTTTACAATTTTGCGCATTTCTGCTTCAATTTTCTGAATATCCTCTTCACTGAGCTTTGTCTCGCCAAGGTCGATATCGTAGTAAAAACCCTTCTCGTTTGCAGGGCCGTAGCCGAATTTTGCCTCAGGGTAAAGGCGCTTTACAGCCTGTGCAAGAATATGGGCCGCAGTATGGCGCAGTATGTGGAGCTCCTCACTAGCCTCGCACTCGCCGCTTTGGCCGTTTGCGTAAATAACCTTCATTTTTTTCTCCTTTATATGCATAAAATTTTCAACAATTGTTTAGGTGTAACAAAAAAACACCCCGGCAACTCAAAAAGAATTGCTCAAGGGTGCATAAGCACGGTTCCACCTTGATTTTTAACTCGGTGCGATAATATCGCCATCTTTAACGCAGACATACGTCACCGCTTAGTTTTTGCAAAAAGCAAATTTCTGCAGTGCGGCTCGGGAGGGGTCTTCATCCAAAGTCAGCTTCGGGCTTGCACCAACCGCCCTATCTCTTAAAGCATCACCAAGGATTACTCTTTCCGTCAACGCCTTTGACACAAAAGCATTATAGCACCCATAAATAAAAATGTCAATAAGTAAAGGAGATTTTCTTTACTACCTTTTATATATTTATTTCTGTAAGATGCACAAAATAAACAAAATAGTATTTTATTTTTGTGTAAATGGTCAAAAAAGGGTAAAATACCTTTATTTTGCTTGACTTTTTTTGCCTTTGGTGGTATGATTTATTCGTGAAATGATTGTATATATCATTTTTTATTATGATTTAAATTTTTTAAGAAAGGATCAAAACATGAAAAAGAAAATTCTTTGTTTGCTTCTCGTAGTCGTTATGGCAGTGGGCATGCTCGCTTCATGCGGCGGCGGTAAGAAGTGCACCAAGCACGTCGACAAGGATCTTGACCTTAAGTGTGATAACTGCAAGGCAGACGTACCTTGCCCTAACACTCACAAAAAGGCATCCGATGATGAAGACGGCGACAAGAAGTGTGATATCTGTGGCAAAAAGGTTACAGTATCCGGCGGCGGTACTACAACCCCCGATAATGAATGGGACTACACCGTTGCTTGGGAGGCTCCTACTGCAACAGTAACACCCGGCACTACAGCAAACACAACAGGTGACACTGTTTCAGGCTCAGTTGATGAGAAGAAAGAAGTAATCTACTTCCAGATGACTCATCACTCCAACTATCAGCAGCTTTCTTCAGGTTGTCAGAGATACCTTGCAGGTAGAGATGCATCTGCTCGTGAGGCAATTGACGACGATATCAGAGAAAGAAATGCTAAGGCGATTTCTAAGACCAACACTCTCGTTGCATACAACTACTATGCAGATAATAACGAGGCTTATGAGTGGGGCGCTAACATCACCACTATGGTTACAAACACCAAGAACCAGACAGCTACATCTCCCGATATCTACTGTAACTTCGTTTACGATATCGTAGCAGCTTCTCTTCAGGGTGCATTTGCTAACCTTAAGGCTACCAGCACCTCCGATATCAACATGACAACTCTTCCTGATTACACAACCGAGTATAAGAACTACTTCCAGTTCAACGAGGATGCATATCAGGCAGCTTATCTTGCAGCTCTCAGAGCTGAGGAGAACTTCACAGATGACCGCGGCTACATGTATGAGTACATGGAGTCTCTTACTCTTTCTCCCGACAAGCTTTACGGCCTTGCATCTGACTACTTTACCGACCTTGTAAGAGCATTCCTTGTTGTTCCCGTAAACGTTGAGCTCCTTGAGAGCCTCAAGAATGCTGATTCCTCTAAGACAGAGGGTATCTGCGTTGACTATGACGGTGACGGTTTCGATATCGATGACTTCTATCAGATGGTTAACAACAAAGAGTGGACATACGACGTAATGATCAAGTATGCTAACGCTGTATATAACAAGGTTTCTTCCGGCGACGCATACGACCTTAACCAGGACGTTCTCGGCTTTGTAGTATCTACAGACGGTCTTCCTGCATCAGGTCTTCTTTACACATCTAACGTAACCGTTATCAAGAGAGATCTCCAGAACGACGGTTCTTACGTATACAGCTATCCGGACTATGATAATACTGAGGATGCTCCTCTGTTCTCAATCGCTAATGCTATCGCTAACCTCTTTGGTGAAGCAAGCGTTGCAACTATGGTTGAGGCAAGTGCCGGTAACTACGGTACAGACGTACAGACAGTTGCTATCAGACAGAGATTTGCTGAGGGCAATATTCTCTTCGGTAACATCGTTACAGTAGGTGCTCTTGAGTATGCTGACTACAAGAACATGTGGGAAGATGAAGGTAAGGGCTTTGGTATTCTTCCTGTTCCGCTCTATGCACAGAACGCACAGAAGAGCGAGCGTTACCTCACTCTTATCCACAACATCGGCCGTATCGGCGCGATCTCTTCCGGTTCTATCAAGTTCACTCAGGCATCTGCATTCCTTGACTATCAGTCAACCAATTCTACTGAAATTCTTGATACATACTATGACATCAACCTTACCTTCGCTATGGTAGGTGCTACCGGCGGCGCAGGCAACAAGGAGATGCTCCAGTACATCCGTCAGAACGTTCGTTCTGCATTCGATAAGACCTTCGAGGATGCTCTTGGTGTACACTTCGGCGATCAGACTCAGGATGCTAACTTCAAGTGGCACACAATCATCGGTTCTGCCGGTGGTGAGGGTGATGGCGCTTACGGCGCATACCTTATCGGCGACGGTATGAGAGTTGAGTATGATAAGTGGAATAACACAAAGCAGCAGTATCTTGCAGCTCTTGAGCAGCAGTATGATACAACTCCGTAATTGATTTTACGAATAAAAAAAGGCGCATCCGCGCCTTTTTTTATTTTCTTTTGTTTTTCAGAGCATCTGTAAGTTCTTTGATATCCACCTGTGCCAGAATAACGGCCGTAAACACTATAGCGCAGCCTATATATTCGGGTATACTCATCTTCTCTTCAAGAATTAGAGATGAGAAGATAACGCCAAAGATGGATTCAAGTGAGAGGATAACCGAGGCAAGGGCGGGGTGGGTGTTTTTTTGACCGATAATCTGCAAAGTATATGCAATACCGCTTGACATAATACCAAGATAAAGTATAGGCAAAAATTGCTCTGTCAGGGTGGTAAAATCGGTAGGCAGCTCGAATATAAGCACTGCAATAAATCCGATAACTGCCGAGGTCAAAAATTGGATAAATGACATTCTCACACCGTCGCAGTCCTTGGTAAAATGATCTATCGTTATAATATGCAGAGCAAAGATGAACACGCTGCCAAGCACTACAAGGTCGGATAATGCGAGCGCAAAGCCCTTGCTTATATCAATACAAAGGAAATAGAAGCCGACTACGGCAAGGGATACGCTCATCCATATCTGCAAGGATGGGCGTTTTTTTATAAACAAGCCTATTATCGGCACTACCACCACGTAAAGCGCGGTTATAAAGGATGACTTGCCTGCATCTGTACCCATAGTCATACCCATCTGCTGTAAAAAGGTTGCTAAAAATAACAGCGCGCCACAAAGTGCGCCGCCGATAAGCTCGGATTTTGTTATATCAAGTCCGCCTTTTGATATAAACGTTCTGCCGTTTTTACTAAGACGGTCAAAGAGCGGTATAATAAGGAATAAAAATACTGCGGCAATTGCTGCGCGTATAGCACCTACCGTCAGCGGCGGTACTACTGAGGCCTGCTTTTGCGCGACAAAGGCTATGCCCCAGATAAATGCCGCCATAAGCAAAAGTAGGCTGGATAAATGCTTTTTCATTTTAAATATCCTTTTCTATTTTTAAGCAACACCTATTTTATCATAGATAGGAGGAAAAGTCAACGCAAAGTTATTGCATAGGGGGCCTCATAATACCCAGCGAGGTGCCGTTGTATACCCCATCAAAGCAGTCGTTCAGTGAAGGAACGTTTACCCTGACGCCGTCAATTTTTATATACCTTAAAAACTCATAATCATAACTGCTAAGGGGTCTGTCGAGCGCATCGTCCGACTGCGCCGCTATCAGCACCTCATTATTTTCAAATCCTACTATAATTAATGTGTGATAAAAATCGTTCTCACGCCCCAGTTGTATTACGTCACCTATCTCGACCTCATTTTCGTTTACCTCTCTGCCATAGGGGCCGACGGAGGTGTTTGAGGTAAGAAAGTTGTAAAGATATTCAACTCCGCTCCAGGCAGGGGCGCGATCGGACTCGCTGAGATAATACCAGCCGTAGACGGGGGCAAAATTCATCACGCAGGAGCCTGCGTAAATGCATTGTGAGACAAAGTTTGTGCAGTTGCCTCCTATTGTCTCAAAGTCAAAAAATACAGGGTTTTGAGAAAAGGCGTACTTGCGCGCATAGGCAACGGCCCTTTCTCTTAAATATTCCTTTGTAAGCAGCATGGAGCAACTCCCGGCATTAAAGATATTTCTTTATTTAGTTTATTAATTAATGCCGATAAGGTTACTCCTCAAAACAAATAAAAAGTCAGGCGTTTATTATGTCTGTTTTGCGGTAAAATACAAAAAGCCGTACTCAATATTTTACTTGAAATTTTGAGTGTGGTATGGTATATTTAATGTATAAAAATTGAAGTATAATAAAAATGCTTTGTAACGTTCTTCCTGATGATATGCAGTGTATTACCACAAAGGCGTTGGCCGATGCTTTTATTGAAACAAATTCCCTTTAGGAAGAAGAATTCAAAGTTTTTCAAGGTAAATGTATTGAACTCCACCGTATGCTCGTTGCATCTGTCACGACTTTAAAAAGCAAATGATTTAAGACCAATCACAAACATAAATAGGATTATAAATATGAATAAGTTTCTCCAAAGACTGTTTCTTTTTGAAAAATGCGAAATTCAAACCAAATTATCAAAACAACAAATACTTAATAGAGTTAAAGCATTTATAAATTCCGAATGTACGGACTATTACGGTAGCGTTTCAGAGCACGGATTCTTTATTGGTGAAAAGAACATAAAACATTTTATCGGCGGCCATTCTCATAATTCCTTTGCTCCTATAGCAAAGGCAAAAATTATTGAAAAAGATGGCATTACCACTGTTTCAATAAAAACAAGAATGAACCTTCTCACTCTAATTCTCTTTGCTCCCATATACGTTATATCGTTGATTACCGTTGTTCTTTTTCCTCTTATGCTGATGTTATTGCATTCTGCTTTCATAATACCTGCCGAAAGATTAAAACAATCAATCGAGGATTTGATAATAGAAAACTAAAAAAAGAGGCATTATGCAAACTGCAGGTTTGCATAATGCCTTAAAATTTATCCAAATTAAAGGTCGATGTCTCTGCCCTCGAGCGCCGCAAGACCTACTCTGAAGGCTCTTGCCGCAGTAAGGCGTTCATCCTCATCCTTGCTGTAGAGCAGGGGAGAAAGGGTCCTGAAAAGTTCGCCCTTAACACTCATATCGCGCTTGTACTTATCTGTGCCGAAAAGGGGCATGGTCTTATCCTTCATATCAAAGTGGTAAAGACCGAATGCGTCACTCTCAAGATTTTTTGAGATAAGGAAGTGTGGGTCGATATTACCCACAAGTTCTACGCACAGCGCTGTCTCAATGCCGTACTTTTTGTTACTGATAAGACGGGATATTTTGTTTATGATATCACTTGCCGCGTTTACGCCCGTGATATCTATAATCTCTGTCATAAAGCGGAGTTTACCAAAGGTAACGCGCTTAACGTCAATAGAGAGCTCACCGTCAGTAAAATCTATAACGATAAGGTTTGTGCCGCCAAGTCCACTCTCATTAAAGCCTGTTGATTCAAGTGAGCCGCAGTAACTGTAAATAGAGTCGCCAAGCTTTGCAAAGTCGCTTGCCTCGTGGCGTGAGCCGAGCGCATAGTAGTCCGCGCCGAATTTTTTGAGATCAGTCGTGGGCATAGGAATCTTCTCGGAGTCGATATCACCGTCAAGGTCGCAGTATCCGCACACGATATTAATCTTTGATGAGTCATCTACCTTTTTGCCGCCAAGGGGTGAGCCTATTTTTTCATCGTTGACGTAAGCCCAGCCGTATATGGTCAGGTTATGCTCATCAAAGTCAAATCTCTCAAGCTCTCCCTTTGTAAACACGTAGCAGTTATCGGGCAAACGGCCGGAGGTGTAGATAGGGTTATCCTCATACTTATCACTCTTGCCGGGCGCGATGATAAACCTTGTGTCCTTGCAGTTGTTAAATTCTCTTATGAGTACCTCTGCAGTTGAGTTGGTGGCATATCCTGTGTCGAATAAATCACCGCTCATAAGCACGTAGTCAATGCCTCTGTCACGCACGTACTGCATCATATTCATAAAGGAGGAGCGCAACTCGCGTCTTCTCTCATCACTCTTAGCCGCGTTAAGGTCGGGGAAGGTGGTGTCAAGATGTATATCGCTGCAGTGCAAAAATCTTAAATGTATATTTTTTTCGGAAGTAGCCATCTGTACTATAACCCCCTATTTATCAAAATGGTATATTTCTTCCTTATAAGTATAACATCTATTATTTTTTTTTGCAACATTTTTCTATAAAAAACTTCAAAATCTCTTGCAAGAATAGAAAATATGTGCTAAAATATATGAAGAAAATTTGTGGCAGAAAGGAGATAACTATGCTTGCCCTTACAGTAAGAAACACTGCAAAGCTTGTAAGAGAAAAATCCAAGGCTGAAAACGTGCGCCTTGGCAGACTTTTCACAAAAAAGGATACGGCGCGTCTTATGGCCGATATGCTTGATATAGATAATGAAAAATCGGTTTACACGGTGCTTGATGCCGGCGCAGGTACGGGTATTCTCTCTGCCGCTGTTATAGAGCGCATTTGCAAGAGCAGTAAGAGTTGCAAACAGATTATCTTAACCTGCTATGAGAATAATCCTGACTTTTTACCAATGCTCTACGATAATCTTGAGCGTGTGCGTAAAAAGTGCCGTCACGACTACGGCGTTAAGGTTTATTCCACCGTTTATGAGGAAAACTATATTACCGAGGCAAAGACGCATTATACGGTTACATATTTTGATGCAATACCCGATAAATTTGATATAGTTATCACGAACCCTCCGGGCGAACTTAAGGAAAAGGACTCCGAGGAGGCAAAGAGCGCAGGCGGTGTTACACAGCTTAAGATAAACGCGCAGTTCTTGTTTGCAAAGATGGCAATGCAGCACGTTGAGGACGGTGGACAACTTGTTATAATGCTGCCCACACTGTTTGCAACGGCATCCTCCTTGGCAAACCAGCGTAAGGAATTGTCGGACAACCTCACTCTCTCAAGAGTACATCTTTTTGTCGGCAAGCAAAAAAATCTTAAGAGGGCTATCCCCTTAAAGAAGAATATGATCCTTGCGTACAAAAAAGGCGCAAAGGCAAATGAGGTAATTATATCCACCTCGACAGATGACGGCAAGGTGGTAAAGCAACTCTCCTCCCTTGACTACAACTTTGTAGTTGATATAGAGGACGGCTCGCTTACCCTGCCTAAGAGTAATGAGGATATCAAGATAGTAAAGCACCTTTCAAAGCAGCCTAACACTCTTAAGAGTTTGGGGCTGAGTATGTATACGGGTCTTGTTATTGACAACCGTCATAAGGGTGAACTTTTTGATACCATGACAAGCGGTACTATTCCGATTATCCGTCTTTCTTCAATAAAGGGCGGCCTTGTAAACATACAAAAGAGCGGTGAGGGCGCATATATCGCTCCCACAAACGAGACGGTTATTCAGAAGAATAAGAATATGATAGTGGTTAAGCGTATCCCTGCAAAGAGTGATGCGAGATTCCTCAACTGCGGCATATATCTTGCCAGCCGTTTCCCCGAGCACAGATTTATCTCTACCCACAATAAGATAAACTTTATCGCCTCAGCAAAGGCTGACAGTGAGATGAACGTGCGTATGGCCTTTGGCCTCTATGCGCTTTTAAACTCCACCATATACGATAGATTTATCTCTATTTTGTCAAAATCAAAGCAGATAAATTCCAAAGAGATGCGTGCTCTCCCATTGCCTGAAAAAGGGCTTATCGAGAGTATAGGAATGCGCCTTATGTCAATGCGTTCGCTGGATGCCAGAGTATGTGATTCAATTGTAAATCCTATGCTCGGCATACGTGAAAAATAATTCTGGCTTCATAATTTTGGCATAAATTCCCGTTTTCGCACCTCGACGTAGGTATCTACGCCTGTCGGTGTGAAGAACGAAAATTTCTGCTCAAAATTCTATTGCCAGAAGGCTTCAGTGTTTTGGCACAAATGTCCGTTTTTGTACCTCGACGTATGAAATACGC
>JAZOLZ010000035.1:0-34686 GCA_045653505.1 Eubacteriales bacterium
ACTGATGATACGTGATTTGCAAAAGGCAGATATGTGGAAGAGAATTTCCGCATTCATTTTTGACAAAATCCTGTTATTCACCCTGGCAGTTGGCTTTGCCTTTCTTTTATCTTTTTTACTCGATTTTCAGACCTATACCGATATCTATAATGCCAGAGAACAAGCGCTTGAAACGCAGTTTAACACTGACCTGGATATGACGGAGGAGGATTACAACAAGCTGCCCGATGAGGGCAAGGCGGCGTATGACAGCGCCATTGATGCCCTTTCAAAGGACCAGGATGTGCTTTACGCGCTTACCATGCTTTTGCAATTAACCCTTATTCTCGTTACATTCTCGGCTCTGTTTGCGTATTTGGCGCTTGATTTTGTTGTACCAATGTTTTTGGGCAACGGTCAGACGCTCGGTAAAAAGATATTCGGTCTCGGAGTTATGAGAGTTGACGGTGTGAAGATAACGCCTCTTATCCTCTTTATCCGCACCGTGCTCGGTAAATACACCGTAGAGACCATGGTACCGATATTCATTATTATAGGTCTTATGTTTGGCTCTACAGGTCCTATCGGTGTTATTGTGATAGTGCTGATATTTGTGACCTATGTAGCCCTTATGATAAGGACGCCCACGCGCTCGGCTATTCACGATATGCTTGCGCATACCGTATGCATTGATATGACCAGCCAACTCATCTTTGAGACTGAGGAGCAGATGCGAGAGTATAGACTTGCCCTACACAAGGAAATGGCCGATAAGGCAGAATATTAATCTTGGCAACAATTAAACTTTACATACACGAAAGGAAGATAAAATGAAAGTTGAATTGCAAAATCTGACAAAAGTCTTCCCCGGCAGAAGAAAGACCGACCCGGAGGTAACAGCAGTAAATAAATTTAGCTTTACCATTCCTGACGGTAAGCTCGTAGGCTTGCTCGGCCCATCAGGCTGCGGTAAGTCCACTACGCTTTATATGATAAGCGGTCTTCAGAAGCCCACAGGAGGCAAAATATTCTTTGGAGAAGAGGACGTTACCGACCTTCCTCCTGAAGCAAGAGGAATAGGTCTTGTTTTCCAGAACTATGCGCTTTATCCGCATATGACTGTTAAGCAGAACATTCTTTTCCCTCTGCAAAACCTTAAGGGTGATGATAAGCTCTCCAAGAGAGAGATGCTCCACAAGGCTTATTATGCGGCAAAGCTCGTGCAGATCGATGAGCTTATGGAGAGAAAGCCCAGCGAGCTTTCCGGCGGTCAGCAGCAGAGAGTTGCTATCGCGCGCGCACTCGTAAAGATGCCTAAGGTGCTTCTTCTTGACGAGCCGCTCTCCAACCTTGACGCACGTCTTCGTCTTCAGACCCGTGAGGAGATCAGAAGAATACAGAAGGAGACAGGTATCACAACCATCTTCGTAACTCACGACCAGGAGGAGGCTATGTCCATCTCCGACGTTATCGTTGTTATGAAGCTTGGTGTAGTACAGCAGATAGGTAAG
The DNA here is from genome assembly GCA_045653505.1 of Eubacteriales bacterium. Classification (GTDB taxonomy): domain Bacteria; phylum Bacillota; class Clostridia; order Oscillospirales; family CAG-272; genus UBA1740. The sequence continues at coordinate 1,491 of JAZOLZ010000035.1, forward strand.
CCTCAGGACGTTTATGACAGTCCTGCCAATCTTTTTGTTGCTAAGTTCCTTGGCACACCTCCCATCAATGTATTTGACGGCTTTGTTCTTAACGGCAAGCTCTATCTCGGTAAGACTGCAGTGCTTGCAGTTCCCGGTGTAAGAGACGGTGCTGTTACAGTAGGTATCCGTCCCGAGGGCTTTGTCCTTGATGAAAACGGTCCTCTTAGCTGCGAGCTTTCAAACGTAGAGGTTATGGGTCGTGACGTAAGCGTTGTTTCAAAGCATCCCGCTTCACTCAATCCCATTATCCGTTCTATCGTTGATGCCGATAATAAGATTGACGTTAATTCAAAAACAGTTAGATTTTCTCTTAAGCCTCACAAGGTATTTGTGTTTGACAAGAAGAGTGAAGAAAGACTTTACTTCGGAAAGCAGACTCCTACTAAAGAGGTGAAGTGATTATGAAAAAAACAACTATGACGAAAGGTAACGGGGCACTTGAGAAGATTAAGCCTTGGCTGTACCTTGCGCCGACGCTTGTCCTCCTTGCGATATTCACATTCTGGCCGATTATCAACACTGTCAGAATGGCTTTCCTTGAAGGATATACCGAAATGCTTAATGCATACGGTGTAAAGTTCAACTTCGGCTTTGGTAACTTCACCTTCGTGCTTACCGACCCTGAGATATTCAAGTATCTCGGTAACACGGTGCTGCTTTGTGTGCTTACCGTTCCGATTTCCACCTTCCTTGCTCTGCTTATTGCGGTTTGCCTTAACTCAATAAAGGCCTTCTCAAGATTTTTGCAGACTATATTCTTCATGCCTTACGTAACCAACTCAATCGCGATAGGCATGGTATTTGCGGCAATGTTCAATATGATCATCGGCGCGCACGACAGACCCGACTCTGTCGGTATTATAAACAACGTTATTGAATTCTTTATGGGCGAGGGCGCTTACATCAACTGGATCAACCAGGGCTCATCCTATTGGGCTAACATAGTTGTTATGGTTGTCTACATTGTATGGAACGCGCTGCCGTTCAAGATCCTTATTCTTCTTGGCGGTCTGCAGTCTGTTAACAAGCAGTATTACGATGCTGCAAAGGTTGACGGTACCTCACGTGCAAGAGTGTTCACACGTATTACTGTTCCGCTTCTTTCTCCTATGATAGCATACGTTGTTATCACAGGCTTTATCGGCGGATTTAAGGAATATTCCTCAATAGTAGGTATATTCGGTGAGAAGATGGGCCCGCCCGATGCTACCTTCCGTCTTGATACGATGGTTGGTTACATCTACCCTATGATCGGTAACCAGGAGGGTATCGCTTCTGCTGCATCACTTGTTCTGTTTGCTATCATATTCCTGGTTACTATGGTTAACCTGTACGTTAGCAGCAAGAAGACACATTATTAAGGAGGTGCCGATATGTCTAACATTGTTACAATGCATGAAAAAGATATGCAAAAGGTATCTTCTCAACAGAGGGTTGCTAAGGTTGTAGTGCAAATATTACTTTACCTTTTCCTCGGTATAATGGCGCTTATAGTTATCTTCCCGTTCTACTGGATGATAATTTCATCACTCAAAACTGTTGATGAATATCAGTGGCCCATCGCGTCACTGTGGCCCAACACATTTGACTGGCACAACTATGTCGAGGTGTTTGAAAACCCCGACCTTGCTCTTGGCCAGCTCTTCTACAACACAGTGCTTGTAGGTATCGTTTCTACAATTCTCTCACTTGTTATCACGGTTATCACGGCATTCTGCTTTGCCCGTCTTGAGTTCAAGGGCAGAGATACACTCTTTGCAATAATGCTCGGTACTATGATGATCCCCGGCGAGCTCTTTACTATCACAAACTTCCAGACGGTTTGGTTCTTCGGATGGCCGAACACTTACACGGTACTTATCGTACCCTTCCTTGTAAGTATATTCTATATTTACCTGCTCCGTCAGAACTTCTTACAGATACCAAACGAGCTTTACCTTGCCGCTAAGGTTGACGGCACGAGCGACCTCAAGTATCTTTGGAAGGTTATGATACCCTTAGCGCTCCCCAATCTTATATCCATCACCATTCTTAAGATGATGGGTGCGTGGAACTCATATATGTGGCCCAACCTCGTTGCTGACGACGTTGCCCACAGACTTATTACCAACGGTCTTCGCGGTGCCTTCACAGACACAGCAGGCGTAACCGATATCCCCGCCCAGATGGCAGCCGTAGCGCTCGTCTCCTTACCGCTGTTCTTAGTATTCATCTTCCTTCGTAAGTACATTATGAAGGGTGTATCCCGTAGCGGTATCAAGGGATAATTTTTGACATTCCCGCTGTTTTCTCAGACTTGCCGTAGGTTTCTACGGCTTGCGCTGAGAAGAACAAACGAGACTGTCTAAAAATTCTCTCCTTGATGATGGGGATAATTTGGTTGATATATTTTTGTTATTTTCGTCGTTCTGTACCTCTCGACGTAGGTCTCTACGCCTTCGGGTACAGAATCGGCGAAACTAACTAAAAATCTATCTAACCAAACCTTAATCTAAAAGAGCAGTTTTTAGTGGTTCTCTACCAAGCTCGACGTAGGTCTCTACGGCTTGCGCTGAGAAGAACAACGAGACTGTCTAAAAATTCTCTCTAACCAAATCGACTAAATACTGATTTGGAAAAAAGTAATTTTATTATGGTTGCAATTTTGCGGCAAACTAAATTTGTTTTCACTTTGATTGATATAAAATACAAATTGAAAAATAAAAACAAATAAAAGGAAAAAAGAAATGAAAAGAATTATCGCACTTATTCTTATCACAGCTTCACTCCTCACAAGCGCGTTTGCGCTTACGGGCTGTTTTGGCAATGGTCCTGCAGCTGATTTTGTAATGCCCGAGGGCGGTTACGATGACAGTGAAGTTACAGTTACCTTCTACCATACATTTGGTAAGGAGCTTACTAACATCCTCACTCAGGCTATCGGCGACTTTAACGCTATTTATCCTAATATTACGATAAATCCCGTTAAGAACGATAACTACGAGGCAATCCGCGACAAGATCAAGAAGGAAATTACAGTTGGCGCAGGCCCCAGCCTTGCTATCTGCTATGCTGACCACGTTGCTGCTTACAACCTTTCAGGCGCAGTACAGACTCTTGATGTTTTCATCGAGAGCGCTATTAAGACAAGCACAGGCGAGACTATCGGCTACACCGATGCACAGCTTGATGACTTTATCCCCGCTTTCTATAACGAGGGTAAGAGCTTTGGTGACGGTAAGATGTATACTCTTCCTATCGGTAAGTCAACAGAGGTTCTTTACTACAATGCAAGCTTCTTTGAAAAGCACGGCCTTTCTGTTCCTACCTCTTGGGTAGAGATGGAAGCGCTTTGCCGCCAGATTAAGCAGATCGACCCCGATTGCATTCCTCTTGGCTATGACTCAGAGTCTAACCTCTTCATTACTCTTTGCGAACAGTACGGTTCTCCCTACACATCTGCTAATCCTGTTGATGGTTCAAACTTCCTCTTTGATAACGACGTAAACAAGAACTTCATGGCTATGTTCCGTACATGGTATGAAGAAAAGCTTATGACCACTCAGTCTCTTTCCGGCGGTTACACCTCCAAGATGTTTACCGGTGAGGGCGCAGCAGCAGGTAAGACAACTCGCTGCTATATGTGTATCGGTTCTACCGGTGGTGCTACCTACCAGCAGCCCGAGAGCAAACCCGAGACAGTTATAGATCCCGAGACAGGCGATGAAAAGGAAATCAACGTATTCGAGTTCGAGGTAGGTATTGCTCCTATCCCTCAGTATGATGAGAACAACAAGAAGGTTATCCTCCAGGGTCCCTCCGTTTGTATCTTCAAGAAAGCAAATCCTCAGGAAGTTCTTGCTTCTTGGCTCTTTGCTAAGTTCCTTACAACAGATAAGCTCTTCCAGGCTTCAGTAGCTCTTAACAACGGTTATACTCCCGTTATCAAGTCAGTTGATGAGCTTCCTTACTACGTTGAGAACCTTGCAAGCGCAAGCACTGAGAACATTCAGGCTCTTGCAATCAAGGCAACTCTTGACCAAACAGACACATTCTATTCTTCCGATGCATTCTACGGCTCATCTGACGCTCGTGACCAGGTTGGTTACCTTGTAACAGAGTGCCTTTCCGCAAGCCTTGACGGCAAGACTGTTAAAGAAAAGTTTGACGAGATCTTTGCCGCAAAGATAAGAGCTTGTAAGACAGCTATCGGTCAGAGATAATTTAAGGACACTATAATTATTCGCCTAGATTTGTATTAATAAAATAACAAAGAAACAGGTAAAACTTAATATGAAAAAAAGTTTAAGATTATTATCACTCCTCCTTATTCTTTGTATAACTCTTACTACTCTTACAGGCTGCGATATGCTTGTAGAGACCTTCCCCTTCCTTGAGGATATCCTTAAGGGAGAGGAGCCTGAGATTGAGGTTATCGACTATACGGGCGAGCTTAAGCTCGATACTGCATCAAACACCAAAAAGCAACAGGTTACTGTAAGATATTACATTGACGGAGACACAACCCACTTTTATCCCAATGGCTCAACCAACGCATGGGACGTTATGAAGGCGAGATATCTCGGCGTAGATACTCCCGAGTCCACCGGCGCTATTGAGGAATGGGGTAAGGCTGCATCAAGATTTACTGAGGAAAAGCTTTCTACAGCCGTTTCCATTATAATTGAATCTGATGACGATAAGTGGAATCAGGACGGCAACGGCCGTGACCTGCTCTGGATCTGGTATCAGCCCTCAAAGGATGCTGAATATCGCCTTTTGAACCTTGAATTATGCCAGGAGGGTCTTGGCTACGCAACAGATGCTACCGAGGGCCGCTACGCTGAAAAGTGCTGGGAGGCTTATATGCAGGCAGAGAAACTTGACCTCTATATTCACTCAAACGCAAAGGACCCTGACTATCCTTATGATGCGGCAATACCCGTAACCATCAAGGAACTCAGAACTAATATAAAAGAGTATCTTGGTAAAAACGTTTCGATTGAGGGTATTTCAAACTACAACGGTAACCAGACATCATACCTTGAAGAGTACGATCCCGAGACAGATATGTACTATGCTATCCAGGTGTTCTACGGCTACGCATCCAACCGTATCGACCTCTTCACAAGAGGTAACAAGGTGCGTGTTGTAGGCACTGTAATGGACTTCCACGGTACTTATCAGATTTCCAATATTACCTATAACCCCTTAAGACCCAACGACCCCGCTAACTCGGTTAAGCTTAGCTCGGGTAATGCGGTTGGCTTTAAGGAGGTAACTGCAGAGCAGTTCAACAGTGTTGTGGAAAAGCATCCCACAGATTCTTCAAAGGATATTTACTTTGGTGATCTTTCGGTTTCTTCCTCCATTTCGATGAAGGATCTTGTAATCACAAGGGTAACCACCACAAGTAACCCCGAAAGCGCAAATTACGGTGCGCACACCATTACCTGTAAACAGGGTAATTACACAATAAAGATAAGAACTCTGGTATTTAAGGATGCAGAGGGCAACCTTATTCCCGCAAGCTACTTTGCAGTAGGCTCGACAATATCCGTAAGGGGCGTTATCGATTATTACGATCCCGATTCTGAAGATGACGAGGCGGGCCAATATCAGATTAAGGCATACGCTCTTAAGGATATTGTGTTTGAATAATTGCCTGCACAAATACGCGGGCAATATGCTCCCGTGGCGTAATATATCCTTTTAAAAATCATTTAATTTAGTTTTCCCAAAAAAATAATATAAAAGGAGCAAACAAATGAAAAGAATCATTTCACTTCTTCTTGTTCTCGTTCTCTCCATGATGACTCTTACAGGCTGCGCACAGCTTGAGGGCGTAATGGATAGCGTTGGACTTGGCGACATCTTCGACCAGATCTTCGGTGGCGGCGATGACGGCGCTACTCTTGACGATGCTGTTCTTGTTCTCCAGGAGCTCTATGAGAACGATGAAAACAAGCTCACCCAGCTTGACTACGAGATCGTAGCTAAGGTTGTCGTTGATCAGAAGTACACCTTTACTATTGAGTGGACTGTTGACAACCATGCTATTTCCATCAAGGAATCCGACACTCCCGGCTACGTGAAGGTTGACCTCCCCAACGGCAATGCTACTAAGGTAACTTATACTCTTACCGGTGTTGTTAAGGATGCAGACGGCAACGAAAAGACCTTCACCATGAAGAGAATTCTTCCCGTTATTGAAGAAAGCGTTGAGACAAACGGTGCTCTTGAAGAGGGCGTTGCGTACAAGATGTACATCAACCAGGTTGGCGCTAACAAGCACATCTTCATCGGTACAACCATGGATAGCGGTATGTACATTAAGGGTGGCGAGGATTACACCGTAGCTGCTGACTTCTATGCAGAGGCATCCGACAACGGCTACAAGTTCTACACCAACATCAGCGGCGCTAAGAAGTATCTTGATGCATACCTTGTTCAGGAAGCAGGCGAGGATTATCCCGACAGATACCTTGCATTTGCTGATTCTACCGATGCGGTATGGACATACAGCACCGAGCTTCTTACTTGGTTCACTACCATTGACGGCGTAGACTATGCTCTTGGTACATGGAGAACATACGAGACTGTTTCTCTTAACGAAGGCAGACACTACAAGGTTGACACAGTAGGCGTATCACAGTTCCCCGCACAGTTCATTACTGCTGAACAGGCAGCAGCACTTGCTCCTAAGCAGGAAATCGTAATTCCTACCGAAAAGACTCCTATTTCCGAGATTCTTTCTATCGGTAATGCACTTGACGCAGGCGAGGTTACAAAGGAACTCTACCGTGTAGAGGGTCTTATCGTAAGCGTTGATAACTCTACATACGGCAACATGACAATTACAGACGGTAACGGCAACAACGTTATCATCTGGGGTCTTTACATGCCCAACGGTCAGACACGTTACGACAAGTTTGACAATAAGCCTATTGCAGGCGATACAATCGTAGTTGTATCTACAATCAAGAAGTATGTTTCAGGCGAGACAGTTAAGATCGAGCTTGAAAACGCTCATTACTATGGACATACTCCCGGTACAGGCTCAGGCGACCAGGGTGGCTCAGGCAACCAGGGCGGTTCAGGCAATGAGGGCGGTTCAGGCGACAGCGGATCTAATTCCGGTAACACCGTATTTGATTTCGGTGCAAACGGTACTGCAGGTACTCATACTGACGGAAACGAAATAAGCGCATCCAAGACATATACAGTTGGCAATTATCAGCTTATTATTACTAATGCTTCCAAGGTATATGACGGTGGCTTTGATAAGGCAGGCAACTCTATCCTTAAGCTTGGTACAAGTAAGGCTGTCGGTACATTTACATTCGTTGTTCCTGAAGACGTTGATTCTGTTATCATTAATGCAGCAAGATATAAGAGTTACGAAGATAACAATGTAATCATAATCAACGGTACATCTCACACTCTTTCAAAGAACTCCGATGACGGACAGTATGATGCAATCACTATTGATACAACATCAACCAAGACAATAGTTGTTGAAACAACTACCGACGGTGCTAAGCCCCGTGCGGTTATCAACTCTATCGTTTACGTTGGCGTAGGTGGCGGAGATAACTCCGGTTCAGGCAATGAGGGTGGTGAAACTCCCGAAACTCCCGAGACTCCTTCTGTTGACGGTGTTGCTCCTGTAATCGGCAACAGCTACAAGCTTGCTTTTTCTTTGGCAGACGGCCTTCATTATATGACAGGCGAGCCTAAGCCCGAGCAGTCTTGGTACCTTCTTACATCTACAAATGCAGCAGACGGCGCAGTAGTGACTGTAGAGGCAGTTGACGGTGTTGCAGGTGCATTCAGACTTTACTTCGATAACAACGGCACAAAGACATACATTGAGGCTTATGAGCGTACAGCAGGTGCAGCAGGTAAGGGTAAGGGTTCTATCCAGTTCGTAACCGAGACTCCTTCCACATACTACACTTACGATGCAACATACGGCACTGCAATTGTTGTTTCTGCGGATACTGTTAACACCTACTATCTTGGTACTTATACCAGCCCCAACACAGGTGAGACATTCGAGACAATCAGCTGCTCTAACTATGCTTTCCTTAATGCGGATAACATTGGTGTAACTCAGTTCCCCCTTATGTTTATCGCTGCTTAATCTAAAGGATTAAATCTTTAATTTAAATAAAAAAGGCCGTGGTGCAAACCACGGTCTTTTTTATGCCCTCAGTGCATAATATAAATGTGAGTAGGGCAGGGGGATTTATAAAAAACTTTTGTATTTTTAAATCCACTACCTGATTAATAGGCAAAATTAAGATAAAATAAAAGTGTAATAAGGATATGCCTTTATCCTTAAGCAATATTTTCAGGAGGTATTTTTAAATGAAAACAATTAAGCAAATTTTCCCGCTTTCATTCAAGTATGACAAGAGCATTAAAGACCTTATCATCGGCCTTATCATTTACATCGTTGTAGGTGCTATCTTTGGTGTAGTTATCGGTATTGTGGCTAGTATTCCTGTTGTAAATCTTGTTTGCGGTATTCTGGGTACACTTGTTGAGATATACGTTTTGGCAGGTGTTGTTTTGCAGGTGTTATCATACCTCAAGATAGTTAAGTAATCGGGAACTTCAAATTTCGGCATAACCGTAAATAAAACAATTTTATTAAAAGAGGTACGGGAACTCCGTGCCCCTTTTTTGTGTTTGATCTGATTAAGCAAATCTAAGGTTGAAAACCTTGCGGTTTTCTTCCAATTTTTATTATGGTTTTATTTACTATTACCGTTTTCTCCCTCTCGCAGTATACATATACAGCTTCGGGTCGAAGAACGGTAATTTTTGCTCGAAATTTACTCGACCAAAAGGGTCAGACATTTCGGCATAACCGTAAATAAAACAGTTTTATTAAAAGAGGTATGGGCAACTTCGTACCTCTTTTTGTATCTGTACTGTTTAAGGAATAATAAGGTTGAAAACCTCGCGGTTTTCTTCCATCTTAATTATAGTTTTTTATTCGTTTATGCCAAAATTTACTCGACCAAAGGGGGCAGAAGTTTCGGACAAACCTATATAAAAAACAGTATATTTAAAGAGGCGCAGAGTTATCTGCGCCTCTTTTTGTGCTTGTGCTACTTTTGAAGCATCAAGGTTAATGCTTATAAAAGTAAGTTTTTGTTGACATTTGGCGGCTAAATTTTCTTATTTAATGCCAAAAAGGTTTTTGAAGAAGTCGACAATTATCTTCCAGAGCCACTCAAAGAAGTTGAGTTCTTCGGGAGCTCCCGGCTCGTCGGGTGCGCCCTGAATGCCGTCATTCGGGACATCGGGCTCGTTGGGAGTTGTCGGCTCATCGGGTTTATCGGGTTGCTCGGGTTCATCGGGTTTATCGGGTTGCTCGGGTTCATCGGGCTGCTCGGGTTCATCGGGCTGTTCGGGTTCATCGGGTTGCTCGGGTTCATCGGGCTCATCGGGAGCAACGTAATCGGGGTCTGACTCGCCGCATATTTTGCACAAGCCGTTTTCATAACTGTGACCGAGAGGCTCAACGTTTTCGGTATAACTATCTCCACACTCGCAGGTGCAAGTCAAAAGTCCTTTATTCTCGCAAGTAGGTTCAAGCGTTCTCTCGCAATTATAACCGTGGGTGTGTTCAGCCTCTTGTGTTGGGACAAATGCCATATAAAACAGGTTGATGGAATCGTCCTTGGTAATCTGGTGAGTGCCCTCGGCAAGTAACAACTCGAGTATCTCGGTGGCAGGTATATCGTAGGATTTACCGTCTACCTTAATAGCCTTTCCCGAGGCGTTTGTGGTGCCTCCGAATACAAGCACCAGTGTTCCGCTTTTGGTTGCGTTAAACGAAATTTTAGTAGAGGATTCAATTTTAAGACAGGTTGTAAATGTTTCGTTATTAAAACTTACGCTCCCCTTAGATGTAGAGGTGTTGCCCGAAATAGAGAAGAAGCCCTCAGGGTCACTCTTGCCATCCTTTGTAAAACTGTGAGTCTCGGAATCTTTTGTAATAACCGTGCCCCCTGTAACGGGAGAATCTGTGTTGCCGTTATCATTTTCACCGCCATCACCGGGGGTGTCGCTACCGTTTCCACTATCACCCCCGCCCGTGGGAGGCGTGGGTATGGGATTGGGGGCGGCATTTGGATCAACTGCGGTAATGGTAAGAGATGATATTCTTGCCTCTTTATACTTTCCGCTACCCGTATCAAAGGTGTTTGATTGAATGAAATAATAGCCGGACGGTAGATTTTCCACCGTTCCGCTACCGATGAGCAGAGATTTTCCGTTTTCATCACAAAGCACAACGTTGTAAGAACTGCCACTAGCTTGTGTGACGGTTATATTAACCGCCGTGTCAACGTAGAACACAATGTTACAGTCGACTGCGCTACCGCCAACACCGATATACTCGGAGCTGAATTTGGATACGTTAAACACGATATTATCGTACGTGCCGGATGTGGGTACGTTCGTTTTATTAAGAGTTTTGCTATAATCCAAAACCACTGCTGCGGTGGGATACTGATTTGTCGGGATAAGTGATGTGTTAACCTTGTCGGGTGTCAGTATTGTTTCCTTCTGCGTACCTGCGTAGGCCATAACCACAGCTCTCATCTCGGCAATACTTTCCTGCAGATAATAATCCTTGCTCGGAATATAGGAAAGAGCGGGGTTAGTATCAAAATCATCATACTTATTGCCTGAGGCAACAAAGGTTGATCTGTCGCTTACAACACTTGCGTGATTTTCGCCAACGCAGCTTGTAAAGGAGTCGTTATAACTTTTAACTGCTCCCGCCACAACGTTAACCGCGTTTTTGCTCTTATAAAACAGATTATATTCAGAGAAGATGTAGGCATTTGCCCTTGGGTTCATACAATAAGAGGTTTGACCCTCAAAAATATTGTTATACATATGGATGTTTGCCACACGGGCAAGAGGGCCGCGCGCCTCACAATTTTTCCAGTAATTATGGTGATAACTCAGGTGATACTGCAAGGAGGTATCGGATGAGCCGATGAGGTTGGTCTTGTGATATCCGATATAAGTACAGTAAGAATTGGTAAAATACTGACCGCGCTTGAAGTCGCAGGCACCGTCACCGCCGTCCTTATCGCTCTCTGCGGGATTGGCGACAATTGGTGCATAAAAGGCGCAGTGGTGAATCCAACAGCGTTCAACCGGTGCTGTGAGAGTGGAGTCCTGTTGCTGTCCCTCCATACCGACACAGTCCTCGGGAACGTTTTTAAAGGATATATTTCTGACCTCAAAGCTCTTGCCAAGTCCACTTGTGTAATCTGCGCTATGGCAGATAAAGTGCAGTCCCCAGCCGTCCATAACCGCATCAAAGCCGATACCCTCAATGGTGATATCCTTACCGCCACTTATTCTTGCCATAAAGCCGTTGTCGCCCACGCTGCCGCCATAATCAATCGAGTTGTATGCCGTAAGACCCATAGGGGCGCTGACATTACCGATAATACGCACAACAAGCGGCGTACCGTCATTCGCAAGTTTTTTTATGATATCCGAGTTGGTGTTTGCAATACCGCCCTTTGAGGTTACTCCGCCGCCAACGTCCTTGCCGACAGAGTTGAGGATGTTACCGATACCGGTAACTGTTGTGCCGTCTTTGGAAGTTACAGATACGGTGTTTTTGTTTTCTTCGGTAACGTAAATAACAATTGCGTTATCCTTAAGCGTGCCGTCATCGTTATATGCTCCGACGCCCTCATTATAATTAAAATGAGCATAGCCTGAGCGGTCGTAGGGAAGGACTGTGATGGGGCTTGTGATAAGCGCGCTCTCGTTCTGTTCAACTCCGTTATATACGGGGATTATCTTTATCTGATGCTCACCTGCCGTAAGACCGACTGCATCAACGCGATAATAATCGGCATAACTGCGAATCAAAGCGCTATCAATCGGCAACCATGCCTCGGCTCCGCTTTCTGATATATAGGCGTTGTAGCTATCTGCGCCGCTGATCGGAGCCCACTCGACATAAGCCGATTCAAACCAGCCTCCCGCATCGGTAATTTTGGCCTCGCTTGAGGTAGCGGCACTTACGGGTACAAATGAAAATGTTGAGAGTAATATTGTCAAGCCCAGAAAAACAGATATAATTTTTTTCTTTAAATCTAACATTTTGCTCTCCTTGAATTGAAATTTGATTTTAATCCTTTGTTTTGATGATTTTAACGGGCTTGATGCCTCGTATTCTGATAAGAGGAATGAGCATAGAGATGATTGCCAAAAGCGCGATAAGCGCGCAGTTTTCTATTGCAATCAGAGGGATAAAGGTTAAAAAGTCTATATCAAATATTATCATTGATGATGCAAGACGGGTGAGTGATTCTATCAGCACGTCATTTGCAATATCGATAAAGAGATAATAACCAAGCGTTGTGAGAATTGCCGTAAGAGTTGCAATTAATAAAATCTGCAGTCCGAATACGATGCTTATGGTTGTGTTTTTTGCACCAAGCGCCTTTAAAATGCCGATCTCGTGCATTTTGTCCTTTATCATTTTGGTAGAAAAACTGACAAGGATAAACACAACGCCAATACATAATATTATTCCGATAAGTTCAAAAATAGGCACAAATACCTCAACGGCCCTTGTCATAGTATGTATACCCTCAATGGAATAACTCTGCGGCTCGTAGCAAAGCTCCTCTGCCATATCAAGCACAGCACCGATACCGTCTGTGCCGTCAAAGTAAAGTCCATAGTAATAGGTGTCACCCTTTAACATGGTGTGCATAGTATCCGGGTACAGATCGCTTGCAACAAAAAGAGAGTTGAAATTGCCAAGTCCATCAATAAAAATCTCAACCGTATAAAGCGGATTCTGATAATATACATCATAAAATCTATAGGACGTAACGGTTATACTGTGTGGCTCAAAGGTGTTAAGATTTGTCGCATCGTATGAGGTGCCGAAAATCTCGTTGTACGTCGTATATGACATCGATGTTGTTTTACCGTTGAAGTATGTGCAGGTTTTTGAGTCCTGGAAGATAAAGCCGATGTGTGTGTTTCTGTAATTGGCAAAATCCTTTTCAGAAAACGTGGCAAGATTATTACCGTCAACCTCTATTTTGCCCGAACTGATATTGTCAAGTCCGCCAATGAGATTAAGCAGGGTAGACTTACCGCTGCCGCTTTTGCCAAGCACAAATACAAGACCGCTATCGGGCAGGGTCAGGTTTATGTTATTAAGTGCAAGAAACTGCTTTTTCTTTTTTGATTTGTATATCTTTTTAAGTGAACGTATTTTTATCATACCGTATCTACCAAAAACTCCGGATAAATATATTTTAACAGTTTTGGGCGCATTTGTCAATAAAATGGGGCAGTGAGCCGTCTTGCTCTCATTTTCGCACATATATTATTATGCTCTGTCTTGAGGCTTGACAACGGTATGAATAGTATGATAAAATAAAAATAGAGAGATTTGCTAAAATTGTAAACAATTATTAGTAAAAGGAGGGTATTATGGCTGTTTTGGATGAAGTGCGAGAAATTATACGTAATGCAAAATCCGTAGTTTTCTTTGGTGGGGCGGGAGTTTCCACCGATAGCGGTATACCCGACTTTCGCGGCAGCGGCGGTTTGTATACGTCGGATGATGAATACGGCGCTAGCCCCGAAAATATAATCAGCCACAGCTCTCTTATGTATAACCCAGAGAGGTTTTATAAGTACTATAAAAACAATATGGTATATCCTTATGCCGAGCCAAACTTAGCGCATACCGCGCTTGCCGCGCTTGAAAAAACGGGCAAACTTAAGGCGGTTATTACCCAGAATATTGACGGCTTGCATCAGGCGGGTGGATCAAGCGAGGTTATAGAACTGCACGGATCTGTACATAAAAACTACTGTATAAGATGCGGCAAGGAGCACAGTCTGTCCTACGTTCTTGACGCGGATGGGGTACCCTACTGTACTGCCTGCGGTGCTCTTGTGCGTCCCGATGTTGTTCTGTACGGTGAGGGCCTTGATACCGAGAGCTTTACAAGGGCTGAGGATATGGTCTACGAGGCAGACGTTCTGATAGTTGGCGGCACTTCGCTTACGGTACACCCCGCCTGCTCCCTTGTAGATGCCTTTGAGGGTGAGAATCTTATAATAATAAATAAGTCACCCACACCCTATGACGAGTATGCACAGTATGTTATAAGGGATTCCATATCCGATGTCTTGTGTGAGATAGTGGAGGGATTATGAGATACGTAATATCGGATATACACGGCGAATATGACCTTTTTTTAAGGCTGCTTGAAAAAATCAAATTTTCTCAAGAGGACACGCTTTACGTGTGCGGTGATATAATAGACAAGGGCAAGGAGCCGTTAAAGCTCTTAAGGTACATTTACTCTATGCCAAACGCGCGCTGTATTCTCGGCAATCACGAATACTCTTTTTTAAAGTGTTACCGCGCGATTTTGGAGACCTCGCCGACAAATTTTGACTCGGTGCTTTACGGACTTAGGCAATATTTTGATACTCAAAGGGAGTTGCTTGACTGGGATATCGTGGATTGGCTTGATGCCTTACCGGCCTATATTGAGGAAGAGGATTTTATCTGCGTACACGCCGCGGCTCCACTTGATGAAAACGGCAATATACTTCCGCTTAAGGACGCCTCCCCGGAGGAGTTGATATACGGCCGCAAATTCAAAGAGCCTACGCTTATACATAACAGTCCCAAGTGCGTCTTTTTTGGCCACACAGAGACCTCGGCCGTATGCGGCAAGGACAGGATAATAGGATACAAGCGCAATCCCTTGGGAGAACCGAAAACCGTAAGGGATTTTTATAAGATACATTTGGATACCGGCGCCTGGCACAGCGGTGTTGTGGGATGCTTTTGTATAGATACCTTAAGCGCCGTCTACGTAGGCAAGAGAGAATAATACGCGCCCCGCTCTGATGCTATGAATTTTCAGCGCTTTAGGCACTTATCTCTCTTGCCTAAGTAAATAAAACAAGAAAAAAGCAGATTTCAGCACTATGGTGTGGGCTCTGCTTTTTTTGTCAAACGGTTGCTTTTTTTGGATATATATGGTATAATTCTGTCGAGCGGTTTGCTATTATGGGACACAGTAATCTTTTTTAGAGAGGTTTTGTTATTATGAGTAATTCTGAATATCAGTATAAATCAAGTGAACTTCTGAAAGACAAAGAGAATAAAATCATAAAAATAACTAAAAAAATCGACAAAGAAATTGCTCTTTTGAATGAAAAGGAGCAGGAGCTTGAGAAAAAAACAGTCGAGCTTGAGGCGCGCGCAAAGGTGCTTTCCGGCGTGCTCAACGATAAAATACTTTTTGAGATGTGCAAGGACGTTGAAAAGACTCTCGGCCAGCTTGAGACGGATAGCGGTGTTTATTTTGCACCTAAGGACCCCAAGCGCAGTATCGATGATATAAAAAAGGAAGTGCGCGCATGCTACACCTCCTTAAACAACGCCATCATCGAAAGAGACAAGGGTCTTATCGAATGTGAAAAGCAAAAGAGAGATCTTCTTATAACTAAGGAAGAGGAAATAGAAAAGATAAATAAAAATTACGAGTTTGATCTTGAAAATCTCAAGGTGGAGTGCGACGTCAACTGACGCATATAACTTTAGGGAAAAACAAATCTGTGGGGTAAGATATGAACTTTAACGTAATATATAATGGACTTGTGGAAGATCACAAGAGAGCACTTGCCAAGCTTGACGATAATGCCGCGGATTCAAGGGCAACGCTTGAAAAGAAATATTACATGCGCCGCGAGGAAAACGAGAAGGTAGAGGATACTCTTCGGAATTATATTATGAAGATACGACCCACATATCTACGCAACAACGTCATTTCCTTGATAGGTGACTTTGACGCAAGTGGGCGTGCGATTTTGCCCGATACCGATCTTTCCGACGGGGACTTTGATAAGTATATCTATCTTATTGATTTTATTAACAGTAAGCATGTTATTAAGCCTATGATCGAAAAGTATCCGAATATATGCGCAAAAGCAATGCTTGATGTGGCAGAGGAATACAAGAAGCTTAAATACTACTGTCATAAAAAGGTTATCCAAGCAGAGCTTGATTTTAAAAATGAGACTGATGAGCTTAAAAAAATGGCACACCTTGATAAAATGAGGGCCAACGCCGCGTTTTGTGAAAGGCTTGAGGCTTTGTCAAAAAAGATAACGGAAGAAGTCGTTTCCAAAATAAAAAATGAGGAAATGGGCGCACAGACGGTTGCATATAAAGGCAACAACTGATTCGACTCATCCGCCTGATAGAAGGCGATATGACAATAATTATTTACAAAATCGATTATTTTAACGGAGTTTTAGTATGTTGTTGTGGAATAAAACTAAAAAGCCGCTTGGCTTAAAAAGAAAGTACCGCGGCACTCTTAAGGATGCGGCTGAGTATTTTGGTGCAGACGGCTTTGTTGAAAGACAAACAGAAAACGATATATACCGCGATTTTAAAAATGAGTGTGAGTACACCAAGGGTGAGTATATCAAGGAGGCTATCTTCTACTATATTCTTGCTCCTATTGGCAGCTTCTTTGAAGAATACGGTCTCACCATTCTTAAGGTTGTTGGCATTATCCTTGGTATAGTCCTTGCCATCTTCTTAGTCTTGGTGGCAGTACAGTTTATCATTGACGTTGTCATCTTCCTTGTCGGAATTATTTTTAATTTTATAGGCGCACTTTTCAATTTTATTATAAATCTTCCGTTTTACCTGATACAGCTTGCACTGTGGATAGTGCATGCATTTTTCAGCCTTATCACCGGCAACGGCATTCCCCCGCTCGTCTTTTATCCTATGTTTGATTAAAATTTGTGGAGTGATCTATGAGCTTTAAGGACACCTATGATGAGCTTGTGTACGGACACGTAAGACAACTCTCTGAGTTTGAAGCACAGGCAAAAGAGGAAAGAAAAAGAATAAATAAAGAATCTAAAAGGTGGGTAAAGGATGATACAAGCGCAGAGCGCGTGGTCAAGGATTACCTTAAAAGGCTTAAGCCAAAGGAGTTTTACAATTACGTAAAGCTCAAGCTTGTCGATTATGACCCCCTTAAGTATACCCTTAATAAGGGCGATTTTGACAAATACGTTTATCTTATAGATACCGTAAATGCCAAGCGCATACTGCCACCCATAATAAAAAAGCATCCAAACGTTTGTAACAGTGCTCTTTTGTCCATAGTCGAGGAGTACAAAAGGCTTGTCGGCTCATGCTACAGAAGGCGCCACAACATTGACGTTGAGATATGCCACCTTGTTGACGAGGCAGATGCAAGGATCAGAGAAGAGAAAATAAAAAAGAACGTGGAGTTTTATAAGAGCCTTTCCACATTATCAAAAGAGATAAGCGACAGTATAATTGACGAGATAAGATCCTCTGTCATGGATGAGGATAACGTTGCATCCAAATAAGCAATTAACAAATAAAACGCAACGTTTTATTTACAAAATTACAGATTATAGAGTTGGAGAAGACAATGGGATTGTGGATAAAATCAGAGCAGCCTCCCGGATATAGAAGAAAATACGGCTCCAAATTAAAAAAGTGCGCTAAGCATTTTGGCGCAGACGGTGTTGTCGATCAGGTAATTGTCGATCACATACAGGAAAATCTTAAAAAAGAATGCACCTATACTATGGGTGAGTATGCTCTCGCTCTTCTTACCACGTATATTTTGGCGCCCGTTACTTTCATTGCGGGTCTTATTTTGGGGGCTGTTGCGGGGATAGGCGCTGCTTTACTAAAGGTATTCAGATTTATAACCAGGGCAGTGTTAAAACTCCTCGGCCGTATTTGGGATGGCATCTGTACAGCATTTGAGTATATCTGGGACAGCATCTGTACTGTATTTGAGTTTATCTGGGACGGCATCTGTACCGTTGTTGGCGGCATTGTCGGAGTGTTCGCTGCAATATTCGGCGGTATTTTCGGTCTTTTCGGCAAGATACTCAAGGGTATTTTAATACTTTTCGGTATTTCTATAGCGCTTGAACTTGGTATGGCAATTCTCGGTTTTCTTTTCTCTATATTAGGTTGGTTATTGGGTGTATTTTGATTAGCGACAAAGTCGGAGGTTGAGATGAATTATTTGTCTTTTTATAACGAATCTTATAAGTATCTTGTTGAAAAAGCCAAAGAACATCATATTAGCGAAGAAGAACTTCAAAAATATTTCACACCTCAAACAGGAAACGGAAAACTCTTTGATTGCTATGGTGGGCAAACGCTTGAAAATCTTTTATTCAGATTTGCTTTTCATGCGCAGAATGGCGGGCAGATTAGTAAAGTAATAAAGTTCCCCCAAAATCCTGCTGACCCAAGGAGAAAACAGTTCGAATCGGTTTTCTGTAATTTTGATCCCGGTATGTTGATTTCCACATACAGTACTGCAGATGCGTTATTCGATGTCTTTGTAATTAATTTGGGAATGCCTCGGATTAGTTCAGCGAGCAAGACAAATGATTACCGAAAAAGCATGCCATACAAATATTGTAAAAGTGTTCTGTCTGCGGCAAGATTTGTATCAAAATTTGCTGATTACGATGATTTTGCATATAAGATAATAAGTTTGGGTGAAATGGCTCCGTTATACATATCCTTAGAGGTATCCGGATTTGCTATTCCGTTAGCTTGCGATATTATTAAAGAACTAGGCTTAGGGGTTGATTTGCCTAAACCGGATGTTCATATTTTAAAAATTTTCTATGGACTTGGATTTCTTCAAAGCGACAGCGGTACAGAGGCTCAGTATAATTGCATCAAAATTATGAATGAAGTTGTAAACGCAATAAAAACCACAGATTCAAACATAACATCTTACAAAATTGATAAAGTTCTTTGGTTAATTTCAACCGAGACTTTTTACGATGATGACAATATACGAAATTACGGCAGCAAAAAGAGAGAGGAATATTTGAAGTATATAAAGTCTTTTTGTTAAAATACAAATTAATATTAACTATTCTAAATTGTACATTAAATGTGCGCTTTTTTACTTCAAAGTCATAAAATCCGATTTAAAAAACGCATGATAAAAATTATACTACCTTAAAAAAGAGATAGACCGTCGTGAAAATAAGCACGACGGTCTAATTTAATGAAAAATTGCTATGTTTAAAGCAATAAAAATACTTAATGTATATTAGCAAAAAAGTCAGTTTCTTTTATGATTTGGATATTGCAACCTTTTTCGTTATATTCGATTGCCTTTTTAACTTTAGTTCCATATGTACCATTGGAATAAGCTTGGCATTCACACGCGCCGATAACAAGATAATCAGTTGTCTTTTTTAGATTGGAATCAACGAATCCACCACGTTCAACTATGTACTTTTCTACAGCAGGTTTTTGACCTTCATAAGCAAAATTACCGCTCAAACACACATGTTTGCCTTCCACGGAATAAATGTCGGTTTTGAGAGATTCGACGGGGTCGAGCATATCCTTAATTACAGAAGTAAGATATTCTGCTTCTTCTTTAGTAAGTACAGAATCTTCCAAAATCTTATCAACTGTTTCTAAAGCTTTGTTAAAGGGAAAATGATCAGATAAGTAAATGTGATCGTAGAGCCATTGACGAAGGTTTTTACATTCATCATCAGATATTTTTCCGTCCACGGTTATACCCTTAAGAATTCCGTCTAGGATCTGCGTTGCCAAAGTAACGGGATTAGTGGAAACTTCTTTGAGATATTCATGCATACAGTTTTGAAGTCTTGTGATTTCATCCAAAGTAATGATGTTGTCATCAAGAATGTTATCGATAACAGAAACTATATCGTAAACCTCTTTGTGATCGGCATAGTGTATGTTGCTATTTCTCCAAGAAGTAATATAATCCATTTCGTCTTGATTGATAACACTATCAATTGAGAAGCCTCTTACTACCCCGTAAAATTCACTGATAGTTTTTCTGAGAACTGCTGCGTCTATATAGGAGGTATGAATGAAGGTATCGTTTGGGTAATACTTGCGCACATAATCATCGACATTTATGTCGTATGCCTCGACCATGGCATTAAAAAGATCAGAACAAGCGCAAGCGTCATCGAAAGCGTTGTGTTCGGAATCAATATCAATTTCAAAGTATTCGCAAAGTGTAGCCAAGCTATAGTTTTCTACAGCATATGAAGGAATGAATTTTCTAGCCAACTCATATGTGCAAATATAATAAAGCTCGGGAATGTCCAAATTGTATTTGCGAAGATTTTTAACTAACGCATCTAAATCGGCAGAAGCAACGTTGTGACCGACTATTACTGAGTTGGTAAAATATTTTTCAATGTCATTCCAAACGTGTGGGAAATTGGGCTTATCTTTAACCTTTGATGCGGTAATACCATGCACACGAATGCAGTGAACATCAAATCCTTCCTCTGGATTTATATAGACATTAAGCTCGGGGAAAAATGGCTCGTGATTGTTAAAATCCTCGCATACAATACCCATTTGGCATATAGCCTTGTTTTTTGGATTTGCATATTCCACGTCAAAATATGTGATCTTATCCATAATTCTCTCTCCTTAGAAGAAATTAAAAAACCGCAAGGAGTTTCCTTGCGGTTTTTGCGGTCAAAACCGCTAAAATTGGTCGAAGCGGCGGGACTCGAACCCACGGTCTCCAGTACCCGAAACTGGCGCGATACCACCTTCGCTACGCCTCGAAAGAAAGTATTAAATCTGATTTTGTTTGCCGTTCAGTTGCGCCGGCAAACCAAGCACAATCAAAACTGCTCAATTAGTATAACACAATCGCTTTCAAAAGTCAATGAAATTAATAAAAATAAAAAGCAGAGTTGCCTATGATATAACCCCCTTAGTGTGGTGTTGAAAACTTTTTGTTTTTTCAAGTGTCCACTCTAAGGAGCTTATATCAGAATAAAGTCCGTTTGCACTCTGCTTTTTTTGTTTTGCTGTTTTTGGTAATCTTTTTCTTTTTAGCAGTCGGGAGATTAAAGCTGCTCCGAAAGGGAGAGGATCTGGCTTTTGTACTTTGCGCGGCGTGAATCAAGAATTGCTCTGTAGATGAAGAAGTTAACGCTTACCATAGCGATACCTACAAGGCCTACTACTATACCGATTATCATATTTATAGTTGAGGGAAAGATGACCTGCATTGCAAGGCACATACCAAAGCCCATAACAAGCGCACCGATTACGCCAAAGATATATGCAAAAATGATAGCAGGCTGCTTAACCATCTTATCAAGAGATATCAGTCTGTCGTAGTTGGTTATCTCTTTGTCTCTGTACTGATTTAAAATTGAATTGATTTTCTTGTCCATTTTGAAAAGCTCCTTTTGTTTCTGTCTTTATTTTACGTTCCTATTATACCTAAGGGTTGTTAAGGATAAATCATTGTTTGGTATTTTCTTTGTAAAAGAATTGTAAGAGTTTTGTAAAGGTGGCGAAACCGCCTACGAATATTTCAAGGCTTTTTGGCGCATTTGTGCGGAGAATACGTCTCTTAAAACGTATTCGATTCAGGTTGCTGTTGGCTAGATGTTGCAAAAACAATTCTCTTATGATACAATATTTTAAAAGGAGGCTATAAAAATGAAAAAGAAATACCCTATAAACGATGAGTTCCGTGCTTTTACTAATTTTACGCCGCCTGTAAATAGGCTTATGATTGCTTTTGCCCAAGTCTTTACTCAATTGCCTCCGCCATACCTTTTCTTAGACAAAGAGTTAAGTGTAAAAAAGCATAAAATAAAAGCCGATGACGGCGGCAGTGTCAGGATTTACGAGATAGGCAAAAAGGACATCTCCGAAAACGCGCCCTGCCTTATATACTATCACGGAGGTGGCTTTATCTTTGAGGGCACCGATTACCACTATAAACTCTGTATGGAGTACGCAAAGCGTGTTGGCTGTAAGGTTATATACGTAAAATACCGTCTTTGCCCGAAATATCCTTTTCCAATACCGCAAAAGGATTGCTACCTTGCGTATAGATATATTTATGAAAATGCCGATATATTTAACGTTGATAAAAACCGAATTGCCGTGGGTGGCGACAGCGCAGGCGGTCAACTCAGCGCTGTAGTATCGCTTATGGCAAAAAGAGACGGTATAAAAACACCCCACTTCCAGTTGCTTTTATACCCATTCCTCGATATGCGTAACGACAGCGAAAGCGCAAAGCGCTTTACCGATACCCCTATGTGGAATTCAAGTCTGTCCGTCAAGATATATCCCATTATAAATCCAAACGGCATTTCTCACGCCGAGCATTTCCTCTCCCCCTGCGAGGTAGAAAATCTTGACGGTCTACCGCCCGCATACATAGAAACTGCCGAGTTTGACTGTCTGCACGATGACGGCATACTCTACTACAAGCGCCTTTGTGAGGCAGGTGTCGAGGCTACCCTTAACGAGACAAAGGGTACTATGCACGGCTTTGATATTATACTCAATGCGCCGACCACGAAAAAGGTGGTGAGGGAGCGTATAGAGTATATGAAAACGGCGTTTGGAATAAAATAAAATTTAATAAGTAAAGCGCAGAAAAGCGTATTGTCCTTTGTGAGGAAATACCGATCTGCGCTTTATTTTTGTTTATTTACTTTAAAAGTTCTTCTCCAAGTTTAAGTATCTGCTCCTTATATTTAGCCTTATTCTTTTTCAACATAAGGTTATATATGGGGTAGGCAAGGGCAAGTGGGATTATGCCCACGGTAGATACGATAATCCCGGGGATAAAGAGTAACCACTCAAGGCACATCGCCATGCCGAGGCCGAATATGAGAGTGCCCACTATACCGAGAGTAAGCGATACTGCGGTAGGCGCGGTTTTTACTGTTTTATCTAATACAAGCAGTTTTTCATAAGCACTTGCGGGCTCTTTGACGTTATATTCGTTTACTATTGACTGCGCCCTGCGTCTTTCTTTTTCGCTGGGGGCGGAGTAGGTGTATACGTTATTGTTTTGTTGCATTTTGTTTCTCCAAGGTTGTTTTACTTTTTAGTTTTTTGAATAAGCCGCGCTTTTTGATATAGTCCTTTAAAAACACCATATAAACGCCCATACCTATTATAAAGAGGCAAACAGCCATGCCGGTAAGGAAGTTATATATGCCTGAGCCAACGTTGCCGCTAAAGGTGTTAAGTAGCGCAATTTGTAAAGTAAAGATAGCAACAGCGGCATCTGCGAGGTTAATGTTCCTTATAAGGCTGACTTTGCGGTTTTCTCTTTTTAATGCCTTGACTACGTTTATTATCGCCATTGTCAACTTAAAGAAGGTGTATGATGCGCTTACGTATATGGTAATGCCGGGATAGGTTACGTAGGCACTGTCTCTTATTGCAAAGAGTATAACTACGGGCAGCGCAAGGCTGACGCCGAGAAAGACACGCTCGGTGCGCTTTGCTCCCCTATCCGTACCGTCCGAGTGCATTGCCGTGCCGCGTAGGGCAGAGAAAAGGATATAGTAAAAGGCAAATATACCGAGCCAAAGAGATGAGTTCATCACCGCCACAACCGCGTTGTAAATTGTGTAAAACAGCGAGATCAAAAGGTTTGCAAGCGCAAAGGTCAGGGTACGGAAGTCATAGTTCTCGAGCAGTCTTTTGGTAAATTCGTATTTTTTTAGAGTGTCTATTGTGTTTTGCTTAAAGGCGCGCGCTTTGAAGATTATAAGATAGGCCGAGAGGGATAGCGAGAGCATCGCTATGGCGTATATGATATAGGCAAGTACCATAAGAGGGCTACTCAGCCAATCAAATACCAAGGATACTGCGCACAGAACACCCGATACCAAAAAGGTCAGATATACGATGACGCGCAGGTACCACGGGATATCTCTTAGTTTTATAAAAAGGTCTTTTATATTCATACAATTTCCTCGCGCAGGGTGACCGTAAAGGTCGTGCCGACGTCGACGGTACTTTCAACTCTTATCTCGCCGCCAAGGATATCAATAACCCTTTTTACAAGCGCAAGACCGAGGCCGTTGCCGAGTCTTGAGTGTGAGGTGTCCTCCTGATAAAACTTATCAAAAATATGCGCGCCGACATCCTTTATACCAATGCCGGTATCGCTTATAGAGAAGATAGCAAAGCCGTTTTGCTCCTTTAAAGAGATAACTATTTTGCCGCCGTCCCCGGTAAATTTGATTGCGTTAGATATCAGATTGTTCCACACTATATCAAGATAATCCTCGCAGGTGATGATAGAGATGGGCGAGATGTCACACTCAAGTGTAAGCCCCTTTTGTTCAATAAGCTCCTCAAAGCCGATAATCGCATTTGCCAGTGAGCTTTCAAGATTTACTCTCTTCTTTTCGGGGATAATTCTCCGGTTTTCAAGCTTATTAAGCTTTAATATGTTGCCGACAAGTGAACTTAAGCGCTTTGATGCCTCAATCAGGGTATCAATGTATTTTGCTTTTGTTTCCTTTTCAAGGCTCTCATCTTTAAGTATTGAGGCATAATTCTGTATTATTGCAAGAGGGGTCTTTATCTCGTGCGAAACGTTTGATATAAAGTCGCTCTTTAATATCTCGCTCTTGCCAAGCTCCTCTGCTACGATATTTATATTATCCATAATCATATCGTACTCATCGTATCTGCCATAGGTATGACGAGGAGTAAGGCGTACGGTAAAATCACCCTTAGCAATTCTTTCTGTCGCAAAAAGTATTTTTTCTGTCGGCTCTTCCACCATAAGTTTACGCCTAAAAATGTCAACCATAGTAAACAAAACTGCAAAAAACAGTATATCCGATAGCATTATAGGTATAATTATCCACAAGTTGCCCTCGTAAAGCCTGTTAACCGTCATAAAGATAATGCAGGAGACGGTTATTGACACAAAGCAGGTGAGGAAGAACAGGACAAGGCCCATAAGATTGTGCAGCGTCTTAGCTCTCATTTTATTACCGCCTTATAACCGAGGCCGTGTACGGTCATAATTTCAAAGCCGCTACACTCTGCCGTTTTGTCTCTCAATTTTGCCATATACACGTCAACCGTACGGGAGGTGGCAGATGAGTCATAGTCCCAAAACTCCTCCATAAGCATAGAGCGTGTAAAGGTCTTTTTTGGGTAAGACAGCAGTTTAAAGAGTAAATCGAATTCACGCACCGTGAGAGATATTTCCTCTCCGTTTACAAGGGCAGATCTTTGCTCTATATTCATAGTAAAGTTACCTACGGTAAGTTCTTTTTCGTTTTCAATTTTTGCGCGTCTGAGCATTGCGTGCACCTTGGCTACAAAAATATCTATATCAAAGGGCTTTACTATATAATCATCAATACCGATGCGGTAACCAAACATCTTTGACTGCTTATCGTCCTTTGCGCTCATAAACAAAAGGGGGATATCGGTGTTTGTGCTCCTTATCTCTTCGGCCAGCATAAAGCCGTCGAGCTTTGGCATCATAATATCGCTTATAACCATCTGGTAACTTCCCTTATAAAAGGCATCAAGCCCCTCTTCGCCATCCTTTGCCCCCGTAACCTCAAAGCCCTGTCGTCTAAGGGCGATAGTAAGTATGCTTAAGAGGGCCGCGTCGTCCTCGCAGAGCAGTATTTTTACCATAATATGGCCTCCTTTAACTCTTTTAGCATATATATTTTAAATTCTTTTCCTTTTAGAAATGTTTGTGAATTGTGAACAAACTGTAAACAAGATGCCTTTTGTGTCCTTACAGCCGTCACAATACCCTAAAGTCTAAGGCGCAAGCGAGCCTATATAAATTTTATTGCAGTATTCTATCTGTGTCAATATTTAACTCTCTTATTCTATTGACTTTTGCATATCAAAGTGCTATACTTTTACTTGTGTGATTATGAAAAAAATTACGTAAGGAAATATAATGCATTATATAACACTTGATTTGGAATGGAATCAGGCTTATGCTGAAAAGGCGCTTGCAGTACAAAAGCGGCTCTCTCTGCGTCTTAGGGGAGAGGTAATACAGATAGGCGCGGTTAAGCTTGATGCAAATATGAATATATGCGGCTCTTACCAGGTAATTGTAAAGCCTAAGTTCTTTAAAAGACTGCATCGCCACGTTTCAAAGCTGACAGGCATCAGTCAGGAGCAGATAGATATGGGCACGGGTATTGAGATAGCCGCAGAGAGATTTAAAAAATGGTGCGGTAACGACTTTGCCTTTTTGACATGGGGGCCTGACGATATCCCGATGCTTAAGGAAAACTTTGTGGCAAACGGTATGGAAACGGACTGGTTGCAAAGAAGTTACGATTTACAAAAAATATTCAACAACCAGACAGACGGTCTTGCCAAACAGCGCTCTCTTGAGTATGCTATGGAGCACTTTGAGATACCGATGACACTCCCTGCGCACGATGCACTTAACGATGCTTACTTCACGGCCCTTGTGGCGCAAAAGCTTGACGTAAAGGGTGGGGTAAAGAACTATTCGGAGTATGGCGGAGACACTATTTTTGAAAAGGTATTTGGCGATGCCGATGCAGGAGATGACGGCTACGTTGCTATTGAGGAGATCTTTGATGACGGGCCGATAAAAAGACCGAGATGCCCACTTTGTAACGCCCATCTTACAATGAGAGAAAAGGCGTTGCACTCAAAGGGGCAGAGATATACCTACCTCTATGACTGTGCAAAGCACGGACAGATGATGTTTGTATACAAGTTACATAAAAACTTTAATGACACATGGCGCGCAAAGCTTACCGTAAGCCCCGCTACAGAAAAGCGCATAGGTGACTTTAAACAAGGCCTGGCACTTGCAAATCAGAGAAGAAAGATAACGAGAAGAAAGCTGCCGCGCAGACGCAATACAGAACGTCCTACACAAGGCGTATAAGACGTTAAGGTTTTTTTGAATTATATGTGCGAGAACGCCTTGAAAACTGCTTAAATGCTAACTAACGGTTTACAAAACCATACAAAAAAGACAGTATGAATGCTACATACCGTCTTTTTTGTTTTATCAAAGAGTGCCGGGCGCCGAAATTGATTTTCTGCCTTTATTGATTTTTTACCTCGATTGATTTTATCTGCTTTTTAAAGGTAAAGTAAAACAGAACTGCGGTAAAACTGACTGCTATTATGTCAGCAACCGGCTCTGCCGTATAAATAGCCATCACCTTATCGCTGACGATAAGCGGCATAACGTAGATAAGCGGCAGGAGTAAAACAAATTTTCTCACTACTGCGACGAGTATTGAAGCAGGTGCGTTGCCAAGGGAGACAAAGGTCATCTGGCAGGCTATCTGTATACCGAAAACAAAGAGCACCGCGCAGTATACCGGCAGTGCAGAGGATGAGAAGGATACAAAGGCTGTGTCGGATGAGAATATTGATGCGAAGGCACCGGGGAAGAGCATAATTGCCGACCAAAGCAGCGCACTGTAGGTAAGACATACCGTAAGCAGTATTTTGAATGTCCTCTTGACACGGGGGGAATTTTTAGCGCCAAAGTTGAAACTGAGTATAGGCTGTGCGCCCTGTGCTATACCCTGTAAAGGCATCATAGCAAACTGCATTACCGAAGTAAGCACGGTCATAGCGCCTACGGCTATATCGCCACCGTAGAGTTGCAGGGAAGAATTAAAGCAGATGGAGATAACGCTCTCACTTGACTGCATTATAAACGCCGCAGTGCCAAGGGCAATGCAGGGCAGTATTATTTTTGCCTCGGGTTTAAGGTTTTTTATCTTTATTTTGATCTTTGCCTTATCTGAAAGCAAAAACAGAATACAGAAGACGGTGGATGCGCCCTGAGAAATAACAGTAGCAAGAGCCGCACCGCTAACGCCCATACCCAGGCCAAAGATAAAAATGGGGTCGAGCATTATATTGGTGATGGCGCCGACTGCGATTGATATCATAGCAAATTTTGAAAAGCCTTGCGCTGTGATAAAGGAATTCATACCAAGGG
Source organism: Eubacteriales bacterium (assembly GCA_045653505.1). Classification (GTDB taxonomy): domain Bacteria; phylum Bacillota; class Clostridia; order Oscillospirales; family CAG-272; genus UBA1740. Next base: position 29,441 of record JAZOLZ010000035.1, read on the forward strand.
TTAACTGTACGAATACCGTGCCTATAGCGTAGATACTCATATAGGATGCGGCATACTCTATGGTGTTTTCGCTTGCGCCAAAGGCAAGGAGCAGATCGCGCGAGAATATGACGAGAATAAGTGTTAACACCAGTGAAATTATTATCTGCACACTAAAGCAGTTGCCAAGAGTTTTCTCGGCATTATCCTTTTCACCCTTACCCATAAATATTGATGCCCGGGGGGCACCGCCTGATGATACGAGTGCGGCAAAGGCAGAGACTAACATAATAAGCGGCATACATACGCCGACGCCCGTCAACGCATCTGCGCCGATATCCTCTATGTGACCTATAAAAATACGGTCGACTACGTTATAGAGCATATTGATAAGTTGTGCAAGGACTGTGGGCAGTGCCAGTTTAAAAAGCAGCCTGCCTATGGGGGCTGTGGCTAAAAATTCTTTTGAGGTGTTCATTTTGGATTGTTCTCCATTACCGGATACGGTTTTTATATAAAAATATTTTAAATCCTTTTAAAAAAATTGTCAAGGCTTAAAAATATCTTGACATAAGCGTAAAGAGGTGATATAATTTATCTGTAAAACTTTTTAATCGGAGGTTTGATATGAAAAACGTAAGAACTATTGAAACCCGTAACCTTTGCGACAAGAAGGGTGGATGTGGCGAGTGCCAGACATCCTGCCAGTCTGCTTGCAAGACAAGCTGCGGTATCGCTAATCAGAAGTGCGAGAATAAGAAGGAGACTAAGTAATTTTAGTCTTTAAAAGTATGCTCACTATACCTCACATATTTTTGTGGGCTAGTGGGCTTTACTTTTGCCCGGATAAAATTTAATTTGGAGTAATTATGATACATCAGTATAAACTGCTCGGCTACAATATAGTCCTTGATGTCTGCTCAGGCTCACTGCACGTTGTTGACGATGCCACCTACGATATAATAGAAAAATTTGAAGATATGCCAAAGGATGCTTTGGTAGATGAGATATATGAGAAATATAAGGCTCTGAACGAGGCTACAAGAGAGGATATCCTTGAGTGCTACGACGCCGTTCTTGAACTTAAAGATGCCGGCAAGCTCTTTACACCCGATACCTTTAAGGATATCGCGGGAGAGCTTAAGGAGAAAACCGGTGGCGTTATAAAGGCGCTTTGCTTACATATTGCGCACACCTGCAACCTCAACTGCTCCTATTGCTTTGCCTCGCAGGGTAAATATCACGGCGAAAGAGCGGTGATGAGCCTTGACGTTGCAAAGAGGGCGATGGATTTTCTTATAGAAAACTCCGGCACACGCCATAATCTTGAGGTTGACTTCTTTGGCGGCGAGCCGCTTATGAACTTTGAGGTGGTAAAGGGCGTTGTGGCCTACGCAAGACAGATTGAAAAAAAGCATAATAAAAACTTCCGCTTTACCCTTACCACAAACGGCGTACTTATTGACGATGAGGTTATTGATTTTGCCAATAAGGAGTGCGCTAATGTGGTACTCAGCCTTGACGGCCGCAAGGAGGTGCACGATAAATTCCGTGTAGACTATGCGGGCAATGGCAGTTTTGACAAAATAGTACCTAAATTCAAGAAAATGGTCGATGCGCGCGGCGGCAAGGATTATTACATGAGAGGCACCTTTACGCACAATAATCCTGATTTTCTTGAGGATATAAAGGTGATGCTTGATCTCGGTTTTAACGAGCTTAGCATGGAGCCCGTGGTTTGCGCTCCCGGTGATGCCCAAGAACTGACCGATAGCGATATGGAGCTTGTAAAGAAGCAGTACGAAGAACTTGCCGCTCTTATGCTCAAAAGACGCAAGGAGGGCAGACCCTTTACCTTCTATCACTATATGATAGACCTTACGGGCGGCCCTTGCATCTATAAGCGCATATCCGGTTGCGGCTCGGGTACTGAGTATATGGCGGTTACTCCCTGGGGTGACCTTTATCCCTGCCACCAGTTTGTGGGCGAGGAAAAATACAAGCTTGGCGATATTTATAACGGCGTTACAAACACCTCTGCACAGTGTGAGTTTGGGGCCTGCAACGTATATGCAAAGCCCGAGTGCAGTGAGTGCTGGGCGCGCCTTTATTGCTCGGGCGGATGCGCGGCAAACGCATACCACGCAACGGGTAGCGTAAGGGGTGTTTACAAGCCGGGATGCGAACTCTTTAAAAAGAGGATGGAGTGCGCTATCGCCCTTGAGGTGGCGAGAATGCTGGGGGATGATAAATGAACACCCCGATAGTTGACTTTGTCAAAAGATACGAAAAAGAAAACAAAATGCGTATGCATATGCCGGGCCATAAGGGTAAGGGATGCGGGCATTTTAAATACGATATAACCGAAATACAGGGCGCTGACAGTCTTTTTGAGGCTAGTGGAATAATAAGGGAGAGTGAAGAAAACGCATCGAATGTTTTTGGTGCGCACACCTTTTATTCAACAGAGGGATCATCTCTCTCAATACGCGCTATGTTGTATTTATGCAAGGTTTTTGCAAATAAAACTTCACAAAAATGCAGAATTTTGGCCGCAAGAAACGTACATAAGAGTTTTATATCTGCTTGCGCGCTTCTTGATATAGACGTGGATTTTTCGAGCGGGGACAACTATCTTGAGTGCGAGGTGGAACTTGACTATCTTAAAAGAAAACTTAAGAAAGACAGTTATACCGCTCTCTTTGTCACAAGCCCCGATTATCTTGGTAATATCCAGCCGATAGCAGAGCTTGCTGAAATTACAAAGGAGTGTGGCACACTGTTTTTGGTTGACAATGCGCACGGAGCGTATCTTAAGTTTTTAGAGCCATCTATGCACCCCATTGACCTTGGCGCGGATATGTGCGCAGACTCAGCGCACAAGACCCTTTCTGCCTTAACGGGAGCTGCGTATTTGCATATATCAAAAAATGCACCCGACGTTTTGGTATCCGAGGCAAAAAACGCGCTTTCCTTATTTGCCTCAACAAGTCCGTCTTATCTTATAATGGCATCTCTTGATGCTCTTAATCCTACCCTTAACGGTGATTACAAAGCGCGCTTAAAGAAAACGGTTGGTAAAATAGATAAGATAAAGAGCGCGCTTAAAGAAAACGGTTACAGCATTTCTTGTGATGAGCCGATGAAGATAACGCTTTACACAAAGACCCGCGGATACTTAGGCACAGATTTTGCTAAGATGCTTTTTGACAAAGGTATTGTCTGCGAGTTTTGCGATAGGGACTTTGTTACCTTTATGCCGTCGGTGGAGAATACCGATGAGGAACTTGATGCCCTTTTAGATGCGCTTTTGTCAATAAAGCCGCTTGAGGTAATTGAAGAAGCGATGCCCGGCTCCCTCATACTTATAAGAACCATGACAATAAGAGACGCCACCCTTATGCCAAAGGAAGAAATAAACGTTGACGATGCTTTTGGCAGAGTGCTTGCAACCCCAAGTGTAGCCTGCCCTCCCGCAGTGCCGATAGCAATTGTGGGCGAGGTGCTTGATTATGATGCGATTGAGGCGTTTAAATATTATGGGGTTAAGACAGTCTTTGTAACAAAAAAACTTGGGGCTTAGATATTTTTGCATAAATCTCCGTTTTCTCACCTCGACGTAGTTCTCTACGCCTATCGGTGAGAAGAACAAAAATTTCTGCTAAAAATCCCGTCGCCCCGGCTTAGATATTTTTGCATAAATCTCCGTTTTTTCGCTCGACGTAGGTAACTACGCCTATCGGTGTGAATAACGAAAATTTCTGCGGGGAATCTCGTCGCCACGGCTTAGGCATTTTGGCGCAACCGAATAAAAAACAGTTAATTGTAATGAGGTATGGACAACCCCCGTACCTCATTTTTTCTTTAATCTGTTTTAATAAATACAAAGGTTGAAATCCTTAAGGAATTTCTTCCGTTTTGTTATAGTTTTTTATTCTATCCTCGTTTCCTCGCTCGGCGTATGCGTATACGCCTCTCGCTCGTCAGCCAAGGATTTTCGCTCAAAATCCTCATCATCTTTAATTTTCAACTTTCCCTTTTCAACTTTCAATTTTCTTTGCGCCCGCCTTCTTTATTGACAAGCGTGTGTGTGGTATTATGTATATACAAATCAAATTTTAACTTTGATAGGAGTATAACCATGAAAAATATTTTAAAAGGCTTGCTTTTAATACTTATTACACTCTCACTTGCTCTCGGGCTTGTCTCGTGTGATTTGTTTATGGGCACTGACCCCGATGACAACGGCGACGGTGATATGCTTGCCGGATACTATCTGGACGCAAATTATACGCAGCCGATTGGCTACGGCTACGAGAAGACAAAGTACGTCGGTGAGTATACTTATATGAGAGACAGTCTTATAAATGTCAATAAGCAGATATTTGAGGAATACTATCTCAAGGTAAAGGGCGCTTACATTGACGAGGCAATGACTATGCCGATATCAATAGATAAGAGCTATTACCTTAACTCTGATGCTACCGTTTATCTTGACGTAGAGCTTGCGCCTACTATGACTATCTTCTATAAGTACTCTATCGATGATGAGGAAAATTGGGCGGAATATACCTTCTATCTTATTAATGAGGATGACAGTTTCTACAGTTACTTCGGATACGAGCATGGTATAAATCAGTATAAACTCATTCCTGATGATTATGTCTTCCAGGATGAGAGATACAGCAATTACGTATACGAGCTTACCGCGTCCGAAAGCGGTGGGCAGGCAATTGACTTCGGTGCTAAGGCACAGCCCGGTACCTATTACCTTGCATTCAGACCCTATAATACCAACTGTGTAAAGGTAAATGTAGAGAATTTGTGGACTGATAAATACGCCTATATTACCGAATGGGGTGACAGTTTCGGTATCTTTGATTTTAGATTTTTTGCTTACAAAAACAGCATTATCGCAGACAAGGGTCTTACCGGCAGTATGCTTGACAGGATAATCGGTCAGTATGCAAACGGTGTGAGTGTCGGCTACAGGCTGCCTAACGGACAGATATTCCCTGTACATCTTATTGATGAGAGCGAGATTGGTGAGGACCGCTATGGCAATCCCACACAAGAGGTATATACTCCCATCTTTGAGATATACTACGATGCGGCATATACAAGCCGTGTAATGCCTGATGACGTTATAAGCTCGGATCAAAGCATTTACATAAGATTCTATGGCGACAGCTTCAAGACTCTTACCGTAAACTTTGATAACGGTACGACGGAGACCTACTATCATTACCCCGATTCAAGCTTTATTA
>JAZOLZ010000036.1:0-70668 GCA_045653505.1 Eubacteriales bacterium
TATCCCATCATTTTAAATGAGTAAGGTCACTTGTAGACTACGAGTTTGATAGGTCAGAGATGTAAGCACAGTAATGTGTTCAGTTGACTGATACTAATAGACCGAGGGCTTGAACTGCCTTGCTTTAACCAAAGCATAGAACAGTTCAGCAAACATAAAATTTGAGCTTTTCGTTTCACCTTCATTTATTCGGTTTTTAGTGGGTATTTTTAATACTTTACTTTACAATATTCCTCCTTAGCTCAGTCGGTAGAGCACCTGACTGTTAATCAGGTTGTCGCTGGTTCGAGCCCAGCAGGGGGAGCCAAAAACCGTTTGCTTATAATATGCACCTTTAGCTCAGTTGGTAGAGCAACTGACTCTTAATCAGTGGGTCCCGGGTTCGAGTCCCTGAAGGTGCACCAAAGCAAATGGTTTTTTTATTTTGTATTTATATAGCGACAACCGTTAAACAGTCAGGTGTTCATACCGAAATCGCTAAAACTATGTGCTGATTAAGGGTCCCGGGTTCGAGTGTGCGTTCGCATAGTCGCATATCCCCCCTCGGCAAGCTCGGTGAGCTCTGCTCCTTGCTCCCAGCACAGCGTTTTCTAAAAACAGTTATCAACTGTTTTTAGTTCACTACCGGTTCAGGTGCACCAAAGCAAACGGTTTTTTTATTTTGTATTTGTATAGCGACAACCGTTAAACAGTCAGGTGTTCATACCGAAATCGCTAAAACTATATGCTGATTAATGGTCCCGGGTTCGAGCTTCTTATGCGACGGTGGAGAGACGTGCACCTGACTGTGAATTTGCCACTCGGGGTAAAGTCTGCGGCAATTAAAAAGGTAGTAGCAGATTAAAGCGAAAATCTCCTCGTTTGGCAATGTTTCAGGTTGTCGCTGGTTCGAGCCCGGCAGGGGGAGCCAACAAAAGGCCACGCTGTAAAGCGTGGTTTTTTTTGTTGGCTTTTCTTGCTGAGCTTGTGTCACCGACAGTCTGTTAGTAGTTAGTGCCCTACCGACTGGGCGTAGCGAAGTCGTAGCAAGCTAAAAACAGTTGATAACTGTTTTTGCGCAGCGAAACCGCCGTGAGCAAGGTGCTGGCAGTGTTACTCTTGTAGTAACGATAGGCGGCGACTATGCGACGGTGGAGAGACGTGCACCTGACTGTGAATTTGCCACTCGGGGTTAAGTCTGCGGTAATTAAAAAGGGAGTAGCAGATTGAATCGAAAATCTCCTCGTTTGGCAATGTTTCAGGTTGTCGTAAGATAGATATGGAAAAATCCCCGTGTTGTTTTTTACCTATAGATTTGAGCCTGTAAGTTTAAGAAAATTTGTTGACAGATAACATTTTCTTTGATACAATTGTCTAGCAGAGTAACCGGCCCTGAAAATACGTAGATAAAAGGAGTTATATATGAAAACTTTGAAAATAAATCCCTGCGATGTGAGAGGTTTTAATTACCACCCTAGCTATTCATCTACCTCATTGACCGATTGGTTGCTTTTTGACGAGGAGATTTGGCGACGTGAGCTTGCCAACGGTAAGGAAAAATTCCCTAAGATGAACACCGTTCGGCTTTGGCTTTCCTGGAACGCCTATTGCGAAATGCAGGGGCGCTTTATTGAATGCTTGAAAAAGGCTATTGATATCTGCCGTGATCTTGGGCTTTATGTAATCCCGTGTATTTTTAACCGTTGGCACGATCCAATGGTGGACTGCGACGGCATCTATATTGACCACTTCTTGCCTAACAGTAGTTGGCTTTTAAAGTTTGGCGATCCTTTTTCTGATTATCTCGATGCGCTATGCGAGGCATTCTGCAACGAAGAGCAGATTCTCGTTTGGGATATATGCAACGAACCACTCGCATACAACGGAGATTTTCCTATGAGGGAGATGGTCATGAAATACGAGCTTGAATGGCTCAAACGTATGGCAGACCGCATGCGCGCTAACAAGGTATCCCAACCACTCGGCATAGGAAGCACCGGAATGGAGTCCATGGAGGTCTTCGGTGATATTTGTGACGTCTATCTGACACATATGTACTATGGAGGCGGTGAGTTATCTTCCTTTGAGAGTAAGGTGAAATATTTTGTCGCCGAGTCACAAAAGAACGGTAAGCCTCTTATTTGCTCGGAGTGTTGTTGGGGTTCGCTTGATGACCAGCGGCGTGGAGAATTAATCCGCGACACCCTTACCGTCTTTCAAAAATATAACGTGGGCTTTATTGCACACGCTCTTCAGTATTGCGGCTGTGCAGATCTTCACGATCCTTGCGACGGACGCGTGACACCGAATATAGGCAATTTGTGCTTTATAAATAAGGACGGCTCTGTGCGCCCATACCATAAGGTTTTTAACGATTTCTAAGCAGTCAAAGAAATAAATTGTCCGATTAAGTCGAATTTTAATATGAAAATTGGCTCCAAAATTATCGGTGTAATTCAAAAAAAGCAAATAAACATTTACAAATATGGCTTTAATCTGGCAAAAATCTCGCGATTACATTAAAAAACAAATATGATAATGCTGCTATAGCCGCTGCGTCTTGTGGGAACAAGTGATAAAAAACAGTTAACTCTGAAAAAGCGCTACCCTTATCTTTTTATTGACAAAAAATGCGCACGTATGCTATTATAAAATCGAAAGATATTTATAGGAGGCTCAATATGAAAAAAATAACAACCTTATTTACCCTTTTGCTTTGTGTGGTGCTTGCGCTCTCATCGTGCGATATTATCGATGATGTTTTGGCTTTTATAAAGAACGAGCCCGAGACCGCAGAGGAACTTTTTGAGTATATCAACGAGAGCATGAACTCACTTGAGTCTTATGAGATGGACGGTGTGATTAAGTTTTCAGGCAGTGTGGCAGGCATACAAATGGAGATGAGTGGTACAAATGAGTCGATTGAGTACGGTATTGGCCAAGATTATTATTATTCTTATTCAAAAACTTCTTTGACTGTTGAGGCAAATGACACAACCGAAAAGCAAATACAGCAGACAATATATGAAGACGGCATTATCTATCTTTTGAACTCCGTAAACGGTATAGAAAACAAGATATGCTCCGAGATGAGCATAGAGGAGTTGAATGAATACAAAAGCGGCGATATTTCACTCAACGATGCCGATTTGTTGGCCTGTGTTACAAAGGAAATGCTCAAAAATGAGGATGGCACGTGGAAACTTACCCTGAGCGGATATACTAACAAGGTTTTAGATAAGTTTGTAGAGGGTATGAATTTTGACAATGACCTTATCGATATTGAATTTGTTGATATGACGGTTGATATAGTTGCTGATAGTGAGTACAAGGTTTTGAGTATGAGTATTGATTTTGATGCAAAGTACAAAAACAATACTACGTCGACCCCCGAGTTTGCGTGCAATATTGAATACAGTAACCATAACGAGGTGGACGGCTATTGTGCGCTTGTCGGTAAGAGTGAGTATGCAAAGTGCGCCAGCCTTATGAGTATCAAGGATGTAGGGCATATGCTTGACGAAAGAATGAATGAAGCGGAGGGAAACTTTAATCTTATAACGACTCAAAAGCTTGTTCATGGTGGATCGTTAATAGGTGAGACAGAGGAGCATGACCTTGTTAGATTCCAAAACAAAAACGGCACCTATACATACGACATAAAGGCAACAGCAAACGGCATTACACTTGATATAAAGTACAGCGGAATTAATCAAATCGTAGAACAAAACGGTCAGGTTGTTGCCAGCACATATCAGAGTCAGGATATAGCAAAGCAGTATATAGATCTTCTTATCAACAGTGCAAGATTTAGCGAAAATCGCATATCATGGATAAATATCCCCGAACAGGGTAAGATTGTATTCAAGACCCGAAATGCAGATGAATCCTTATACAAGCCGCTTTTTGCCAGCATGGGTATGGCTAACTACAAGCCCAGTACTGAACAGGAAATTACTTTTACTATCATCGACGGCAAAATAACAAAAATCTACAGTACACTTGAGGTAAGAGCGAGTATTGATCGGGAGATGATGAGATTTTATCTTACGAGCGAAGTAACCTTTAACGACTGATATTAAAGTGCAAAAACAAACAAAAAACACGGCTAAGCCGAGCACTATGCTTGACTTAGCCGTTTTGATTTATTTTATTTTGTTTAAGAATTAAAAGACTTTAACCCCTTGAATGTAAATTTTACTTAACAAATCAGCCGGTTAAGGTGTTTGTTACTGTAAGGATACAAGCGATAATACCCATAATGAAGCCGCCGATATAGGGGTTCTTGGTCTTGCGGTAGATGATGTTGGAAATAAGCACCGCAATGGGGATTATTACAGCGATAGGAATGAGCCAGATGCCCATAATACCTGTAAGAGGATCAAGCACCATCTTGCCTGTGTTAAAGAAGGTTACGTACTGCGCTACGATCATTACAATAGGACCGAGGTCTGCAAGTATCATCTGACCGATAATGCTCTTGTATCCCTTCTTTCTTTCACTCTTAGCGGTGAAGTTGTAGCAGTTAACGGATACGCTTGTTGCAACGTAGTAAACGAGCCATGCGGGTACGAATACAAGAATCATAGGCAGGTGCTGTTCAATGTTGAATGCACGTATGGTTGCGAAGCACCAGAGTCTGTAGTCTGTAAGGAATATAGCGTCGGAGAGGAATACGATTGCAAATGCTGCAACGGTTACGCACACTGCAAGTACAAATGAGCGCCACATCTTCTTAAAGCCGATACGGCTGCCGCGTTCTTCTTTATCAACAGGGTTCTTTCTTCTGCCAATCTTAATGCAAAGCACTGTGAACAAACCGCAAAGGATACACCAAAGAGCGACTATTCTTGAGGGGCCCTGGTTCCAGATGGGAGAGGAGAGAATAAATCCTGCGATAAATGCGATAAAGTAGAATATAATGCTGAATATTGCGCTGATAACGCCTGTGGTGATAACGCGTCTCTTTTCGCCGTCCTCTGTGTACTTAGGCCAAGGAATAACCTTTTCCTCTGCCTTAAGAACTGAGAAGTAGGGAAGATCAAGCATAAGGAGAGCCGCTGCTGCTACGAACATAAAGAAGCCAACGATACCGAATGCGTTGAAGGCCGCCTTATTTGTCCAGATCTGGTCATCGTTTGCAAGTTCTATGGGTGCGCCGAGAGCCTTGTCAAAGAAATCAACGCTGAAACTTACTACGTCAGTAGAGAAGTGAGCCCACGGGTGAGTGATAGCGGGATTGTAGATAGCGCGGATAGCCTCCTCGCCGTCAATGGTCTGTGTATAGAAGGTATCTGCCTCACGAGCCTCAAGGCCGGTAGGGTCAACACCAAAGTGTAAGAAGGACTGCGCTGTAACCTGATTTATGTAATCTCTGGGAGCGTTGCCATCCACACGGTGGAAGAATTCGTCGTACTGGCAGGCTACAATAGCGGCATCGCGTGAGCCGAACTGGTTGTAGAAGTTGCCGTTTTCATCATAATAAACTGCGTCGTTTGAAACAAGAAGAGCCGCTGCGATAAGACCCTCTGCATCCTGCAGCACTGCCTCACGGCAAGCAAGCGCGCCGTTTGAGTGACCTGTTACGCCGATGCGGGTAGCATCTACGTAAGAAAGAGAAGCAAGGTACTTAACGCCGTCGTAAAGACCGTTAGCGTTGTTCTCATCGTTCCACCAGGTGTTGGACTCGATAACCTCAGAGTCACCGTGGCCATACATACTGATAGCGAGCACAACGTAGCCTCTGCGTGCATACTCAACATAGTTGAGGTCCTGCATCTCGCGGTTGTTGTACCAGCCGTGGCTTACCACGATTGCGGGTGCTTTGTTTTCGCTCGTTGCGCCCTTAGGTACTAAGAGAAGTGCGTCAAGCTCGTGACCGCTCTCGGTAACAAAGGTCATATCGTGATACTCAACCTCACCAAAATTACTCTGGTAAATTGATGCGCCGATAGAACTGATAAGACAAAGAAGTAAGGCAAAAATTAAGACGATTTTTGCTTTTGACTTTTTCATATAATTCCCCTTTCAAATTAGTTATCCGGCTTCATTTTAAATCTAGCGCCCGACTTTGTCAATGCGGCAAACAGCCGTTTTTTAAAAAATAGAGTGTCAGGATGGGCAAAAAGCACAAAGCAGGGCTGAAATAACACTTATTTTAACCAAATAATGTATTGACCTATGACTTTTTTATGTGTTATAATTTATAAAAGTATAAATTATCCTGATGACTAACTATTTAATAACTTTCAAATAAGGAGATACGAAAATGAACAACTATGAAGTTTACAAAAAATCCTTTTTGGCAAGGCTCAAAGGATACGTTACTATTGCGGCGCTTGTTTTTGCCTTAGTTGCTATAATTTTTATACCTCAGCATCTTGCAAGCGGCACGTATGAGCCGATGGATGCAATAATGATACCGCTTATATTTGCGGCCATGCTGGTAGTAATATATTTCTACCTCTTAGGTATGGGTATGCTTGGCTTTAAGAGCCAGACAATGCTCTATATTGCAATACTCTGTACTCTGCCTCTAGGCATTTACTTCTATACGCCTATATTCAGATATCACAACGGCGGCGACAGCATAATGGACCGTCTTGCCGGCGATAAGATGTTAAGAGATACCATAAAGGCTTATCAGAAGGCGTGGAAAAGACAGAACTTTAAAAACAGAGTTATAAAGCCGCTTTTGGCTATTGTGCTCGTTGCCGTGGCGGTGTATGGCTTTATCTTTCTTTCAGAAAGCATGCCCGACGTATTCCCGTGGGTTGCTCTCGGTATTCTCGCGCTTGCATACTTCTGCGTGCTTACTATGCTCGGTGGTGTGCAGGACGTTACCATTACAACGACTACGTATGACGTGAGCATAGGCAAGGACTGGTGGGATTACGGTGAGGTACACGCCTATGAGACCGGCAGTAAAACCAAGGACGGCACAAGACTTGACCCCATCGCGGCGGTGCTTGCAATCCCACTTACGGGCGTTGCGCTTGTTGTGGCTGTTGTCGGTTTGTTTGTATGGATAACTATCAGTCTTTTAGGTCTTATACTGCCTCTTAACGGTAAGCATACTATTTACTTGCACAAAAAGACCGGTATGAATCCTCGCTATATTCCACTTGGCCAGTACAAGTACACTAAAAAAATCATGCTGCTTATTAACCGTTTACTCGGCTTCCTCTTCAGCATCAATCTTGTTAACGAGGACTTCTGGTTTGAGGGTGTTGGCACAAAGTATATAAGAACCTACCTTTCACCAAGAAACACAAGATATCTTGAAAAACAGCTTGCTAAGGTGGAAAGGAAGCACGGCGGATATTATACATTTTAATTTTTGGCTTCCGTCTTCGGGCAAAAATCCTCCCTCTCTCCCGCTCGACGTATGAAAATACGCCTTCGGGTCGAGATGAAGGATTTTTGCACCAAACACGTTTGCCAAAAGGCTTCCGTCCTTGGGCGTAAATTCTCCCTTTCTCCCGCTCGCAGTATGAAAATACGCCTTCGGGTCGAGATGAAGGATTTTTACACCAAACACGTTTGCCAAAAGGCTTCCGTCCTTGGGCGTAAATTCTCCCTTTCTCCCGCTCGACGTATGAAAATACGCCTTCGGGTCGAGATGAAGGATTTTTACACCAAACACGTTTGCCAAAAGGCTTCCGTCCTTGAGCGTAAATTCCCCCTTTCTCCCGCTCGACGTATGAAAATACGCCTTCGGGTCGAGAAGAGGGATTTCTGCACCAAACACGTTTGCCAAAAGGCTTCCGTCCTTGGGCGTAAATTCTCCCTTTCTCCCGCTCGACGTATTAAAATACGCCTTCGGGTCGAGAAGAGGGATTTCTGCACCAAACACGTTCGCCAAAAGGACTGACAGGGCAAAGAGTTTAAAAAATGCAAAACAAAAAACAAGAGATACAACATGATTAAAAATAACAAGGTATTGGAATATTTAAAAAAGCATATAGATGACACAACAAAGTCGTTTAGTAAGGAAAATGCAAACGATACTTTGCTTTTCTTGCCTTATCCTTACACAACCCCTTGTGCTGAGGGGATGTTCCAGGAGATGTATTACTGGGATACATACTTTACCTGCAAGGCACTTTACCTTTTAAATAGGGGCGAGCAGGTGCTGAACAACATACGCAATTTTGACTATATGTTAAAGGAGTATGGCAGGATACCAAACGGCAACAGGACTTATTATCTCAATCGCTCTCAGCCGCCCTTTTTTGGCCTTATGCTTAAGGATTATCTTGCCTACGGTAAGGGGGAGATAGACACAAGTGACGCATACGCGATGCTTAAGGCTGAGTATGACTTCTGGCAGGGACAAAGGCAGAGTGCAAGCGGGCTTAACAGATATTTTTGCGACGTGACTGAGAGTGACGTTGAAAAAGAGTTTGGCCCTATCGGTACACCTTATACCTGGGAGAGGACAAACGACAGTTTTTTGGTAAGTGTCGAAAAGTACGTGCATATCTATGCCGAGGCAGAGAGCGGCTGGGACTTTAACCCCCGCTTTAGCGACCGTTGTACTGATTTTAACCCCATAGATTTAAACAGCCTTTTGTACTTTGTTGAGTGCCTGCTTTGTGAGTGGGCGCCCGAGGGGGAGAGAGAAGTATATGAAACGGCAAGAGATAAGCGCAAGGCACTTATAAATAAATATTGCCTTGGTGATGACGGTATTTATTACGACTATGATTTTGTAAACGGTGCGCTTTCAAGTACCGTTTCTGCGGCATCCTTTTATCCTTATTTTGTCGGTCTTAGCGATGATAAAGAGGCGTTTAAAATCCTGCTTGACAGACTTGAGGCAGAACACGGTCTTTTATCCGCTCTCACCGACAAAAGGTGCTATCAATGGGCAGAGCCCAACAGTTGGGCACCGCTTACCTATATAACCGTGGTGGCGGCAGACAAAATCGGACTTAAGGATGAAGCAAGGCGTCTTGCCAACAAGTACGTAGGTGCTATAGATAAAATTTTTGATCTGACGGGGCATCTGTGGGAAAAATATAACGCCTATACGGGTGGACTTGAGGTCTTTGATGAGTACGAGCAACCAAAGATGCTCGGCTGGACGGCAGGCACGTATATGGCGATGAGAGAGTATTTGTTGAGCGACAAAGTTATTTAATAAAATTTAGGGCTTCGAAATTCCGGTACAAATCTCCGTTTTTCCACCTCGGTGTAGGCAACTACATCTGTCGGTGTGAAGAACAAAAAATTCTCCTCACAATTTCTTTACCCTAAAAAACAAAAGGCAATATCAACCAAAGAGGAAGATATTGCCTTTTATTGTTCTATGTCTAAATTATCAGAAAGAAAAATCTCATCATTCAAAAATTCGGGAAAAGACGTAAAAATTGAAAACAAACCACTTTAAATTTAAAAGAGCAGTTCGGCTGAACTGCTCTTTTTGTGCTATTTTGCAAATAAACATTTACAAAATATGGGTTATTACAGGTGGAGAACTCTGTCCTTGATTTCTTCGGTTCTGCCTTGGTTCCAATACTGGGTACCGATGTAACCGCAGGTGCGGCGCGCAACGTTCATCTTAGCCTGGTCGCGATTTTTACAGTTGGGACATTCCCACACGAGTTTGCCGTCATCATCTGTCACAATAGCAATCTCACCGTCATAGCGTGTCACGGTTACGTAGTCGCTCTTTGTGTTAAGCTCTGCATACATGATATTATCGTAGATAAAGCGCATTACAGAAAGCACTGCCTCGATGTTGTTTTGCATATCGGGCACCTCAACGTATGAGATAGCGCCGCCGGGGGAGAGAGCCTGGAATTTAGCCTCAAGAGTGAGTTTATCAAATGCATCGATAGGCTCGGTTACGTGTACGTGATAGGAGTTTGTGATATAACTCTTATCGGTAACGCCCTCAACTATGCCAAAGCGGTTTTGCAAGCACTTGGCAAACTTGTAGGTTGTGGATTCAAGGGGTGTGCCGTAAAGGGAGTAGTCGATGTTTTCCAGAGCCTTCCACTTTTCGGTGTATTCGTTGAGCTTTTTAAGGATAGTGAGACCGAGCTCTTCACCCTCTTTTTCGGTAAGTTTTTTGCCACTTAAGGAATATACACATTCCCAAAGGCCCGCGTAGCCAAGAGAGAGGGTGGAGTATCCGCCGTGCAGATACTTGTCAATGGTCTCGCCCTTCTTAAGTCTTGTGAGTGCGCCGTACTGCCAAAGGATAGGCGCTGCGTCGGAGAGTGTGCCGGAAAGTCGCTCGTGTCTTGCCTGCAGTGCTCTGTGGCAAAGTTCCATACGTTCATCGAATATCCGCCAGAACTTTTCCATATCCCCGCCGGCTGAAAGACCGATGTCAACAAGGTTTACAGTAACAACGCCCTGGTTAAATCTGCCGTAGTACTTAGGCTTGCCGTTCTCGTCAACCCAAGGGGTAAGGAAGCTGCGGCAACCCATACAGGTATAGCAGTGACCCTCGCCGTTTTTGTCTATCTTGTTCTTAAGCATTATCTTCTCGGAGATATAGTCGGCTACCATTCTCTTAGCGGTGCATTTAGCAGTGAGTTCTGTTAAATAGTAGTACTCGGAGTCGGGATGCACGTTCTGCTCTTCAAGTACGTATATAAGCTTGGGGAACGCGGGGGTGATCCACACGCCTGCCTCGTTCTTTACACCCTGCATTCTTTGAAGGAGTGTTTCTTCAATAATAACGGCAAGGTCCTTTTTCTCCTGCTCGTTCTTAGCCTCGCCAAGATACATAAATACTGTGATAAAGGGAGCCTGACCGTTTGTGGTAAGGAGTGTTACAACCTGGTACTGTATGGTCTGTACGCCGCGGCGTATCTCATCACGCAGCCTTTCCTCGGTAATCTTTTTTACAGCCTCCTCGTCGTTTACGCCTATTTCATTAAGCTCACGCTTTACGTTCTTATAGATCTTCTCACGGCTTATCTGCACAAAGGGAGCAAGGTGAGTAAGGCTGATTGACTGACCGCCGTACTGGTTGGACGCAACCTGCGCTATTATTTGTGTAGCAATGTTGCAGGCGGTGGAAAAACTGTGCGGTTTTTCTATCATAGTGCCGCTTATAACCGTACCGTTTTGGAGCATATCCTCAAGGTTAACAAGGTCGCAGTTATGCATATGCTGGGCAAAGTAGTCTGCATCGTGGAAGTGGATAAGACCATCCTCATGAGCCTTTACGATATCATCGGGCAGGAGTATACGTCTTGTAATATCCTTGGACACCTCACCTGCCATATAGTCTCTCTGCACGCTGTTAACGGTGGGGTTTTTATTAGCGTTTTCCTGCTTGACCTCCTCGTTATTGCACTCGATAAGAGAAAGGATCTTTTCATCGGTTGTGTTGGACTTACGCACAAGTTCACGCTTATATCTGTAGGTTATGTACGCCTTTGCAAGTACAAATGCACCCTCGGCCATTATTTCCTTTTCAACAAGGTCCTGTACCTCTTCAACGCTTACTGCTCTTTTGGTTTTAAGGCATTCCTTTTCAACCTTGCGTGTGATTTTATCAATTGAGCCCTCGGATATCCTTGCCTTTTCATCAACGGCTTCATTAGCCTTGGTGATAGCGGCCTTTATCTTGTAGCTGTCAAAGACTGTTTCGGAGCCGTTTCTCTTAATAAGCTTCATATTGCCTGATCCTTTCGTAGATGTCTGTATTTTTCAAAAAATAATAACCAATTAATGTAAAAAACCTTAAAAAAGGTAAACAAAAAACATCCCCACAAAATACAGCTTTGAAGGATGAATTTTTTGTCGATATTTGTTGATTTTGCTTTGAAAATCAAGGCTTTTCGGCTCGTTTGAATTTTTAAAGAAAAAATTAAAAAATTCAAACTTTTTTAATCATGGGATTTTGCCGAAAAACAGCACACGCCCCCTTGGGGTGAGCAAATACCATTTTACACAATATATTGTGTTTTGTCAAGAGTCAAATACAAGATATTGTGTAAAACCGATGCTAAAAAATGTACGGAAAATTCATATAATTTTTGGTCATTTTAACACTTGACATCAAAAAAATCGGGGCAGAACAATATAAAAGGGATAACTGTACAAAAAAGGGGCTTAAAATTTTGTACTTTTTGATGCTATGCGTGTTATCCCAAGCGGAGAACACGCAATGAATTTCGCCCCAAGGCACATTGGGGGCAATTCAATTCATGGGAGCAATAGAGTTGCCACGGCAACTCTGCGAGCAAATCATGGCGGAGCCAATTCATGATGCGTCAGCATCAATTTATCAATAAAACAAACAGAGCGAGAGTATATTAGTATATTATAGAAAAGTCAACAGTGCAGATGCCGGCGTATTGATAAGCAAAAAAGCCCGGCTGTTATACCGCACTGAAACGTTAGGTTTTTAATCATAGGGGAAAAACCAAAAAACAGTTTGTTTGAGAATATAGCAATATTTTGTGTAATCGTTGAAATTATATAGTCTATATGGTATAATGAGAAAAAACAAAAGGAGTTTTGCTATGAAGGTTTGTATTATACAGCCTGCGTATTCTACCGATTATTCGGCATCCGATCGCTACTTTGAGGAGCAGATAAAGTTGATCGATCTGTGCGATGAGAGCATGGATCTGATAGTATTGCCCGAGTCTTGTGATATTCCGTGTCTTGCAGGCACTAAGGAAGAGAGTGAGCGCTCATATGCAAAATTCAATAAGATCCTGCTTGATAAGGTTGCCGATACGGCGCGTCGCTGTAACGCGATGGTGTTTGTAAATGCCCGTTCCCCGGAGGAGGGAGGACTGCGCAACACTACCTACGCATTCAACCGTCAGGGGCAGATCGTGGGAAAATATTTCAAGCAACATCTGACACCCGCAGAGGTTACAAAGATCCGTCTGCTTAGCGATTACACCTTTGAATTTTCCGATCCCACGGTGATTGAAATGGAAGGCTTGCGATTTGGTTTTTTAACCTGCTACGACTTCTATTTTTATGAATTGTATTCAAATCTCGCCCGTCAAAATTTGGATATCATCATCGGCTGCTCACATCAACGAAGCGACACGCACAGGGCACTACAGATAATATCACAGCATCTTGCATACAATACCAATACGTATGTGATACGTTCATCGGTGTCGATGGATGAAGCCTCTGACATCGGAGGGGGTTCTATGGTGGTGGCGCCCACCGGAGAGGTGCTTGTGAATATGCACAGCAGAATCGGTCTTGAAACGGTTGAGATTGAGCCATCAAAAAAATATTATAAGCCTGCCGGATTTGGAAATCCTCCCTCGGCGCATTACGAATACATCGAAAAGGGGCGCCGTCCGTGGAAATACCGTCCCGCAGGAAGTGCAATTGTCCGCCATGATGAGATCATGCCTTATCCGAGAGTGTGCGCGCATCGCGGATTCAACACCGTTGCTCCCGAAAACAGTATGCCCGCATTTGGCGCGGCTGTGGCTATGGGGGCGCAGGAGATCGAGTTTGATCTGTGGTTTACCAAGGATGGGGAGGTTGTTTCGATTCACGACTCCACGCTGGACAGAGTTTCCAACGGCACCGGCAAGGTGTGGGAATATACATTAGCAGAACTTCGCATGCTCGATTTCGGAGCAAAATACTCAGATGCGTACAAAGGATTGAAAATTCCCACGTTTGAGGAAATTTTAAAAAAATTTGCCTGCCATTGCGTGATGAATATACATCTCAAGACCGAGGGTGACAATCCTGAATATCTTGACAAGGTGGTTGCGTTGATCAAAAAGTACGATTGCGAAAAATACGTATACTTTATGAGTGGAGAGGATCGTGCCCTCTCGCGCTTGCAAAAGGAATATCCCTCCATCACACGTTGCTGCGGCGGCGGTGACGGCAAATGGGAGATTGTCGAGCGTGCTATCAAATACGGATGTAAAAAGGTGCAGCTCGTAAAAGGGTATTTCAATCAAAATATGATTGACAAGGCGCACGCAAACGGCATCATTTGTAACCTGTTCTGGTCGGATGATCCGCAAGAAACACAGAACTATCTGGATATGGGGATTGACGTGATTCTGACAAATGATTATCATTCCATCTCACAAGTAGTAGAGAAAAGGGAAAAATATATTACCTATTGACAGTTAAATCCGATAGATAAATCTTTTTAAAAGCAAAAAATAATTAAAAAAAGAGGACAGAGAACCGGGAGCCCCGAAATATTCTCTGTCCTTTTTTATTGGCTTGTATTAAGTGGTATTTGCCTTACGGCAAGTGGTATTGCATAGCAGTTATATTCACCTGCGGTGAGTTGTATTTGCCTTACGCAAGTGGTATTGCATAGCAGTTATATTCACCTGCGGTGAGTGGTATTTGCCTTACGCAAGTGGTATTGCATAGCAGTTATATTCACCTGCGGTGAGCGGTATTTGCCTTACGCAAGTGGTATTGCATAGCAGTTATATTCACCTGCGGTGAGTTGTATTTGCCTTACGGCAAGTGGTATTGCATAGCAGTTATATTCACCTGCGGTGAGTTGTATTTGCCTTACGCAAGTGGTATTCCGACGAAGTCGGAGTTGTATTGTCGCTGCGCGACAGTGTATCTTTATAGGTTGCTGTTGGCTAAAAGAGTTTTATGCACCGAACTCGGCAGTAACGGCATCAAGGGCAGCCTTTATAACCTTATCCATATCGTAGTACTTGTACTGGCCAAGTCTGCCGCCGAAGATAACGCCGGGGGTGTTCTTGGCAAGAGCCTCATATTTGAGGTAGAGTTCGTTATTACGGTCGTTGTTGATAGGGTAGTAGGGCTCGTCGCCAATCTTCCACTCAGAGGAATATTCCTTTGAGATAACCGTCTTAGGCTGCTTGCCGTACTCAAAGTGCTTGTGCTCGATAATTCTTGTGTAGGGCTGCTCCTTTGAGGTGTAGTTTACAACTGCGTTGCCCTGATAGTTTTCACAGTCGATAACTTCGGTCTCAAATCTTACACTGCGGTATTCAAGCACGCCAAGGGAGTAGTTGAAGTATTCGTCTATCTGACCTGTAAATACGGTCTTTTCTGCGATATCGGGGTTTTCCTTGATAAACTCAAAGTAATCGGTATTTGTCTTTACCTCACTGCCCGCAAGCATTTTTTCAATAATGGGGGTGTAGCCGCCGATTGGAATGCCCTGATAACGGTCGTTGAAGTAGTTGTTGTCGTAAGTAAAGCGCAGGGGCAGTCTTTTTATGATAAAGGAGGGGAGCTCCTTGCAGGGGCGCGCCCACTGCTTTTCGGTATACTCCTTGATAAGCTTTTCATAAACGTCCCTGCCGACTAAAGAGAGCGCCTGCTCCTCAAGGTTCTTTGGCTCGGTGATGTTAAGTTCAGCAATCTGCTCTGCAATCTTAGCCTTAGCCTCAGCCGGTGTCTTGATGCCCCACATTTTGCTAAAGGTGTTCATATTAAAGGGCAGGTTGTAAAGCTCGTCGTGATAAAGAGCAACGGGGGAGTTGATATAGTTATTGAACTCTGCAAACTGATTTACGTATTCCCACACAGCCTTGTCAGAGGTGTGGAAGATGTGCGCACCGTATTTATGTACGTTAATGTCCTCTATCTTTTCACAGTAAATGTTGCCGCCTATGTGGTCTCTTTTATCAATTACAAGACAACTCTTGCCTCTTTTATTTGCCTCGAATGCAAAAACTGCGCCAAAAAGACCTGCGCCAACTATAAGATAATCGTATTTTTTCATTTTGTTACCTCAAAATAAAGAGTTTGTCGGTTTGGGCACTTAACTCTCTTGCCCGCTTGACAAAAGTATTATATCATTATTTTTATTAAAAAGCAATAGTTTGACAAATAATATGCTTTTGTGCTATACTAATCCCGTATATAAAAATAACAAAAGATAAGGAGGGAAAAAATGAAAATAGGCAACGTCGAACTCAAGAACGGTCTTATCCTTGCGCCTATGGCAGGCTATACCGATATGGCTATGCGCCGCCTTTGCAAAGAGATGGGCGCAGATCTTTGCGTCAGTGAGATGATAAGTGCAAAGGCAGTGCTCTTTGGTGACAAAAAGACGCTTGAGCTAGCAAGGCTTGATGCCACGGATGGCGTGACAGATGCTATACAACTCTTTGGCAGTGATCCTGAGACAATTGCTGTCGCAAGCGAGATTTTGTTAAGTAAACTTGACATTTTGCCCTCTATGATAGATATAAATATGGGTTGCCCTGTAAATAAGATTTTTACAAACGGTGAGGGCTCTGCCCTTATGAAGAACCCGCCCTTGATTGAAAAAATAGTAAAAGCGGTAAAGAAAAGGGTAAATATCCCTGTTACTGTAAAGATGCGTACGGGAGTAAATGAGGCCGGTATCAACGCCCCCCTTTGCGCAAAGTATGCAGAGAGCGGCGGAGCAGATGCTATCTGTGTACACGGACGCACAAGGGTGCAGATGTACTCGGGCAGTGTGGATAAAGATACTATAAAAGAGGTTAAAAAAAGCGTCTCGGTACCCGTTATTGCAAACGGTGATATCACCTCGGCAGTATCCGCAAGGCAGATGCTTGAAATAAGTGGGGCAGACGGCCTTGCTATCGGCAGGGGCAGTGTTGGCAATCCCTTTATTTTTGCTGAGATTTCTGCATATCTTGAGGGCAGGGAATATACGCCCCCGACACTTAGAGAGAGGGTGGAGACAGCGCTTTATCAGTTGCGCCTTGCGATAGAGGAAAAGGGCGAGGGACAGGCAGTGCTCGAGGCAAGAAAGCAGATAGGAGCATACGTTGGCGGCTATCCCGGTGCGGCGGCTGTAAGAGGTAAGACAAATCTGGCATCTACTTATAGCGAAATTGAGAAGATTTTTGAACAGTTTATCTTGCGCTCACAGTACGGTGATTAAATGGACTGAGCTACTGCAAGATACAAAAGGCAAAAGGACAAATGAATTGCACAAAGGACTAAGACCGTGTACTCGGTTGACAGTCCTTTTTTCTTTAGTATATAGTGCAGGTGTCCTGTGTCGGCACTAAAGGGGCTTTTGCCGTTTTTTATGCGCCTTATAAATGATATGCCCACTTCAAGGGGTGGCAGGAAAAAGATGAGAAGGAGCGACAGATCAAAATACACCTCTAAACTTTGTCCTGTGTTTGCAGTTTCTCTGCCCGAAAGAGAGAGCAAGGCAAAAAAGATATAAAGGCCCAAAAACTGCGCGCCCGTATCTCCCATAAATCCCTTTGCCTTTGGCAGATTAAAGGGCAAAAATCCAAGGAGCGAGAAAAAGAGGGCAAGGGTCAGAAATAAAAGCTCTGAATTGCCACTCGAAAATGCAAGGACTGTGATAAATACAAGGGAGATGAGCATAAGGGTTAAGAGCAGAGTGTCGAGGCCGTCTATGATGTTTGCGGCATTTATCAAGACAAGGCCAAAAAGCAGAGTGACGGCAAGCGATATAGGTAAGGGCAGGGGCAAATAAAATGAAAAAATACTTATACCGCTCGGCACGCCAAAAAGCAAAATCAGTGTAAGCGCGGCAAGCGACTGAAAGAAAAGCTTTGCCATCGGCTTAAGAGTAACGGTGTCGTCAAGCAGTGTACCTATCATTAAAACGGCGGCGCTGATAAAAAGGGGTATGGGATAGTAACTTTTCCAAAAAAACAAAAGAGATATAACAAAAAAGGCAAGGATAAAGCCAAGACCGATAAGACGCGGACGCGCCTTGCCTAACTTGCGCACACCGTCGGGAGTATCTATTGCGCCCGTGGCAAAGGATATGGGAAAGGCTGCCGTACAAAAGACAAGGGATATAAAATAAGTAAAGGGAAGAATTGTGTAAGACATAACAAAAAAGGCGGGGGACATTTTGCAGTCCTCCGCCATATTTCTCCTGAAATATTGTGTTTTTTGTAAATTAAAGGTGACATTTTATGTTGTTTTAGCCTTTTTTAATTTACAAATCCTATCTTGCGTCTTACCTTTGACATGGTGCGTCTTGCATAGTACGCCGCTTCCTCAGCACCGCTCTTCATAACCTCTTCAAGATAAGCCTTGTCCTTAATAAGTCGCTGGAACTCATCTCTTACGGGCGCAAGACCCTCAGCCGTAGCCTCGCCTACTGCTGCCTTGAAATCACCGTAGCCCTTGCCCATAAACTCGTTTTCAATCTCCTCAAGGCTCTTACCGGTAAATGCACGGTAGATGGTCATAAGGTTCTTGATACCGTCCTTGCCGTCGGCGTATTTTACGCACTTGTCAGAGTCGGTAACGGCTCTTTTAAACTTGCGCATAATATCGTCCTTTGAGTCAAGGATGTAGACAACCGAGTTTTGGTCGGGGTCAGACTTTGACATTTTTGATAAGGGGTCCTGCAGCGACATTATCTTCATCGTATCTGTGGGGATATAGGGCTCGGGTACGATAAAGGTGTCACCGTAAAGGTGGTTAAAGCGCTCCGCAATATTCCTTGCAAGTTCAAGATGCTGCTTCTGGTCAATGCCAACAGGCACCACGTCTGTCTTGTAAAGGAGTATATCTGCCGCCATAAGCGCAGGATAGGTGAAAAGACCTGCGTTTATATTCTGCGCATTTTTTGCACTTTTATCCTTAAACTGTGTCATTCGTGATAATTCGCCAAACATCGTGTAGCAGTCAAGTATCCAGCCAAGCTCTGCGTGTTGGGGAACGTGTGACTGTACAAAGAGCGTATTCTTCTTTGGGTCAAGACCGCACGCAATATAAAGAGCCAAGGTCTCGTAGGTTCTCCTGCGCAGTTCGGCAGGTACCTGGTGTACCGTGATAGCGTGCATATCCACTACACAGTAAAAGGTTTTGTATTCATCCTCAAATCTTTTGAAATTCTTGATAGCGCCAAGGTAGTTACCTATGGTAAGGTTACCCGAGGGCTGTACGCCGGAAAAGACTATTTTCTTTTCGTTTTCCATTACTTTAAGTCCTTTTTCTTTTATCCTTTGGCTTTTTTGCTTTAAGCCTGTTTAATTTAACTTTGTTAAAAAGATTATAAACTAAAGATATGGCTTTGTCAAGTGGCATTACCTCTTTGGGGAGGGTATATTCTGCCACTTGTTTTCCTAAAATATAACAAATTATTAAAAATATTTTAAATTGTTGTTTTTGCGGTTGACTTTGGGACGAGTTTTTTATATAATTTAAAATAGCGTTTTGTACGCACACGTGTGTTCAATTAAAAAGATTTATATAAAAGAGTGGTATTAAAAATGGTAAAAGCGGAAAATCTTGTAAAAAGATACGGACAAAATTATGCTCTTAATGACGTTAGCTTTGAGATAGGCAAGGGTGAGATAGTAGGTCTGCTCGGCCCTAACGGCGCGGGTAAGAGTACGGCTATGAATATTCTTACCGGCTACCTCGCATCAAGCGGCGGCAAGGCTTATATTAACGGTATCGATATTCTTGAAAATCCCATAGAGGCTAAAAAGCATATAGGATTTTTGCCCGAGCAGCCTCCCCTTTATCCCGATATGACGGTAGGGGAGTATCTTGAATTTGTATATGAACTCAAGGGTGTGAGCTTTGATAAGTCCGCTCATCTTGGCGAGATAATGGACGTTGTGAGAATTACCGACGTAAAAGACCGCCTTATAAAGAACCTTTCAAAGGGCTATAAGCAGCGTGTAGGTATCGCACAGGCGCTTATCGGCGACCCTGAGGTTATAATATTCGACGAGCCCACAGTAGGCCTTGACCCCAAGCAGATACTTGAGGTAAGATCGCTTATAAGGCAACTCGGTAAAAAGCATACGGTTATACTTTCAACCCATATTCTTGCCGAGGTTGCGGCTGTTTGTGAAAGAGTTATAATTATAAACCGCGGCAATATTATTGCCGATGAAAAAACCGAGGATATGGTGCGCGTTATTGAGGACGGCTACCATTATACGGCAAAGATTGTCGGCCCGAGCCGTGAGGTTGAGAATGCGATTGCCAATATCTCGGGTGTTAAAAAGGTTACTCCTACGACAGAAAGAGATATGGACTCCTACGCTTATCTTATCGAGAGCGAGAGGGGAATTGATATAAGAAAGTCTCTTTTCAATCTTTGCGCAAGCCGTTCATGGCCCATTTTCGGACTTGCTCCCAGCGGTACCGACCTTGAGAGCGTGTTTATCAAGCTTGTTGATAATGCAGAGGGCATAGGTAAGACAAAGAAAAAATCAATAAAAGAAAAAAGCGTAAGATAAGGAGTAAAAAGATGCTTGCAGTATTTAAAAGAGAAATGCGCGCTTACTTTACAAGCGCGATAGGATATGCCTTTTTGGTTATATATCTTGCTATCTCGGGCGTTGTGTTCTGCTATACCACGATATATTCAATGTCCTCAAACGTATCAAATCATTTTGTTTATATGCTTCTTTTAAGCGGTGTGATTTTACCCCTTCTTACTATGAAGTCATTCAGTGAGGAAAGAAAGCTCAAGACAGAGCAGTTGCTTTTAACCTCTCCCGTTTCAATTACGGGTATGGTAATCGGTAAGTTCCTTGCGGCATTTACCGTTTTCGGCGGCGCACTTATTCTTTCAAGCCTTTACTTCCTTTTCCTTATACCCTATACTCAGCTTCAGTTCCTTGTTCTTCTCGGTAACGTAGTGGCTATGCTGCTTGTGGGTATGACCTTTATTTCAATAGGTATATTCGTTTCCAGCCTTACGGAAAATCAGCTTTCAAGCGCAATAGGCACAATAGCGATTATTCTTGTATTTCTTGCGATAGGACTTGTAAGCTCGCTCTTACCCTCGTCCTTCTTCCTGCGCCTTGTTTTTGACTCTCTTTCAATCTTCACAAGGTTCCAGACCTTTACAAACGGATACTTTGATTTTGCAACTCTGTTCTACTACCTTTCAATATCCGCAGTCTTCCTGTTTTTGACCGTTTGCGTCTTTGACAGAAGAAGAACAGGCAATAATTAAGAGAGGTAAAGATGAGCGTTTTTGAAAAAATAAAGAGGTATTACGATAGTAAAAAGGGTATAAGACAGGTGCTGATTATAGCAGTAGTCCTCGCCTTTATATTCCTTAATGCTATACTGTATACCGTCGTATCAACCTACGGGCTGTATCTTCATTCAAATCAAGAATTTGATTTTTCCGTTTCTGAGTCCACCGCTGAGCTCTTCAGTGAGGATATCTTAGCGGGCAGAAAGGTAAAAATAACCTTCCTTATGGCTAAGGAGGAGTTACAGGTACACTCAAGCGGCCTTTTTGTACACAGAACGGCCGAGGAATTTAAAAAGGCGTATCCCGATTTTGTTGAGCTTGAGTACGTAAATATTTATACGGGCATCAATCAGGATAACGAATACGTCGACCTTAACACATACAAGACCGCTATGAACGGCGGTGAAAATCAACTTAAAAAATCAAGCGTTATCTTCTCAACAGACGGCGCTTACCGTGTTGTGACCGATGCGGTGACAACGGGCGGTTTTTCCGATTTCTATACAATGACGGCGAGTGGCGAGGTTACCTCTTACAACGGTCAGCAGATAATGGCAGGTATGATGAAGTGGGTGCTCTCAAGCGAGCATAAGACGGCCTACTTTACCAACTACCACGGCGAGACGGCAGACCCTGCCTTCGGTACGCTTCTGCTCGGCGCAGGATATGCCATTGAGTATATCGATTTAAGAGAAAACGACGTGCCGAGCGACTGCACGCTTTTAGTCGTATCACATCCTACGGCCGACTTTGAGACAAGCCTTGACGGCAGCGTTGAGAGTGAACTTTCAAGACTTAAGAATTATTACCAAAACGGCGGTAAGGTTTATATTTCGCTTGACCCCTATGCAAATTATCTGCCGGCACTTGAGGGCTTCCTTAAGGAAAACGGCATTGAATTCATAAGTAATGAAAGCGGTGTCAGAGGCATCGTAAGAGACAGTATAAACGCTGTAGTACCCTCTAACGGCTTTACCTTTACCGCAAAATATGCATCCGATGAGACCGCAAACGCCATTAAGGACAGAGTAGCGGCAGTAAACGACGGCGGTATGCTTGTAAGAGAGAGCGGCGCGTTTAAGCTTGACAGCACTCTTGGTGCAAAGCCTCTGTTTGTCAGCGGTGAGGGTGCAAGCCTTTATGCAAACGATAAGGTTATATCCGACTCCGGCTCATATAGTCTCGGCGCATTTAATACGAGCACGGGTGGGGGCAAGGTATTTGCTCTGGCTACGGTTTACTTTACCGCATCCGACGCTATAGTATCGGGCGGATATGCGAACGGCGATATCATCCTCGGTGTATTTGAGAGCGTCTTCGGCGATACCGATCTGCCATTCGGTACGGGCGGCATTATGTTTATAAGCGGCATGCTCGACAATTTACCAAAATGGCAGGCTAATATTTATACGGCTGTAATTATGGCTATACCGCTTGTCTTTTTAGCAGTTGGCCTTGTAGTTTATATTAAGAGAAAGCACAGATAAGGAGGGCTGTATCTTTAATGAAAAAACAAATAAAAAGATTTATGCCCGCCTGTGTGGCATTTGGCATAGCGGTGCTTGTTGTACTTAATATACTCTTTAATTATCTCTCGCTTCAAAACACCGCGCTGCTTGACAGTACTCCCGAGGGACTTTACTCGCTTTCAAGCACTATGGTGGAAGAATGTACACAATTCTTTACAGAACTTAAACAAAAAGACCCGAATACCAATATAAAGATAACATTCTGCAACGATCCTGACAAGCTCATGTCATCCCGCACGACACGTGCTGTATACTATATGGCGTTAAGACTCAGGAATATGTTTAAAAACCTTGAAATCGAGTGCGTAAACGTTTTAGAGAACCCGACTGCGGTAAGTCAGTACAAGACAACCTCTCTTGATGAGATAACGATATCCGATATCATCGTCTCCTACGGTGACAGATACAGAATAGTTGGCGCAGATAACTTCTGGACAGTTGGCTCATCGGGCTCTCTTTTCTCCTTTAACGGCGAATACAAGCTCGTAACGCTTATGTACAGTGTCTCCAGCGTAAATGCTCCTGCCGCCTACTTTATTGTTGGCCACGGCGAGACGGTTTACAATCCTCTTGATCCTACGGGTGAGGATAGCAGAAAACTCTCTGCTTTTTATGATTTACTCACTCAGCGCGGTCTTGACGTAAAGACGCTTGATATTACAGACCCCACACTTACCGAGATACCTTCGGATGCGGTGCTGCTTATTATCAACGATCCTAAGAGCGACTATGTTCCCGACTCCGGAAGACTTGATGAATTCGGCTACGTTTCCCAACTTGAAATTATAGACAGATACCTCATAAATAAAAGCGGCGCTCTTATGGTGGCAAAGGACCACAAGGTTTCTTTACCCAACCTCGAGGAGTTGCTTTCCGAGTGGGGCTTTAAGTTTGACAATTATCTTCTTGAGGATGAGAAGAATGCCGTAGCGGGGGATAAAAACACCGTTAAGGGCAATTACAATACAAGCGAGGACAGTTACGGCTATGCTATATACGGCGACTTTGCCTCGCTTGGTACGGCTCCCGTTACCGTTTATAAAAATACGGGCAGTGTATCCTGCTCATTCGGTGACTCAACCGCGATAAGTGAGCCCGGCTCGCAGGAATACATCTCACGCAATTATTCCTCATTTATGACAAGCTCAGACCGCTCGCGTCTTTTTGATACATCACTGGGTGTGTCCGATCTTAAGGGCGGATATGCCGTGCGTGATCTTGCTGCGGTTTGCACAAGAGAAAAAATGGATGCGCACAGCGGCGAATACACCTACTCATACGTATTTGCAACAAACTCAAACGAGTTCTTCACAAATACGCTTATTGGCAGCAAGTCATACGCAAACTACGATATAGTTTCTTCTTTGGTTGACAATATGTCGCGCACAGACGTTTACGCCTCGCTTAACCTTGGCGGTACGTCGCTTAACTCCTCTGCCTTTGGCGGTAAGCAGTTGGTTTCCACAACTCTCAGTGAGGTCAATACCAACGTATATGCCCCCGACGGCAGCGGTATTGTCCACATCAATAACGGCTTTACAAGCGCATCTCTTGTGTTTATCACAGTTGTAGTCTGCATCGCTCCGATCACACTCGTTGTGCTTGGTATAGTATGCGCAGTAAAGCGCAGATTTCTGTAAGGAGGTGGGCAGATGAAATATATCGAAAAGAAAAGTAATAAAAGAGCCCTGATATACTCCTTAACGGCTCTTGTCCTTGTTCTTGTCATTGTGGCATACGTTCTTATAGACCTGTTTATGGTCGCTCCCGATAACAGCGCCCCCGGCGATATAGACGTCCTTGAAGAAATCGGCGAGTCTAGCTACACAGGTGCGCCTATTGCCTATGAGTACGTGCATACCGACAGTATCACAAATCTTATTATTGATAACGAACTTGGTAAATACAGCTTTAAAAAGAACAAAAGCGACGGTATATACTACCTTTACTACGTTGATGCAAACGGTGTAGAGCAGAGATATTATCCCGAAATTCTCTCGGCAGACAGCGCTGTTGAATATAGCGATATCTACGCCATTTCAGACGATGACGGTATCGGTATGATACCAAGGTTCAACTATTTAAAATCGGTTATTTCTGTTTCCTATTTTGACCAGAGAATAAAATTGCCCGAGGACCCGACGCAAAGAGCTCTTGCTCTTGAGCGCTACGGCCTTGATGAAGATAGCAGACAGACGGTATCCTTTACCTACGAGGTAGACAAAAAGGATTCAGAGGGCAATATTCTTAAGGATAATGACGGCAACGCCATAAAGGAAGAGAAGAGCCGTACTATACGAGTGGGTACAAGCACCCTTATCGGCAACTCCTACTACTATATGATTGACGGCAGAGATGATTACGTTTATATCACCTCAAGCGCATACTTCAACTATGTTTTAAAGGACTTTACCTACTTTGTTGCATCTAAGATAATAAGCACGGGTTTAACAAAGGACGGCACTCTTGAGCCTCTGCTTACCCCTGAGTTTATGCAGTGGAAGAACACTGTCAACACAAGCGGTAACGTTATAGCAGGTTCAACCGTAATAGTAAAGACCCAACTCTTTGAGCCTCTTTCACGCGATTTTGTCGGTAACGGCGGCTCGGGATATTCCTCATCGAGCGCAATATCCTACCAGATAGATCTTGGCGATTATATAAAATACAACAACTACAAAAAGATAGTAAATGCTCTTACCGGCAAGGCGGTCGGACAGATAGAGGGTGCGACAAACGTTACTGTTCCTTCTAGTATGTTTGAACTTAATTTGAGCGAAAATGTAAACATAACCTATACAATAACTGCTATTGAGGCAATAGTTACCGACAGTTTTGATATTGATACTGTTGGTACGGCGGTTGGTGAAAACACGCTCCTGCGCGTAAGTTATGATTACTATCTCGGCGGCGTGAAGAAGAACAGTTTCACGATGCACGCTCTTATAGATATCTCATCCCCCTATCTGCCAAGCGAGGCAAAGGCGGCTCTTGAGGGTGCAAGCGTTGGCCCTCTTGATGCAAACAACGAGATTACCTTCAGTATTGATTACAGTACACAAAACGCGCCCAGCGTACAGTTTAGTGAGGTTGTATCCGAGATAGTCACAATATATGACCAAAAGGGCAACCAGCTTAAAGAGGCTGCGGCTGATTCTATCGTAATTTACAAGTCCTATTACAAATTTGGCTCTGACACCACCCTTGATGAGGAGTCTAAGATGATAGACCTCTCAAAGCTTACAAGCTCGGCTGAGGATCAGGCTAAAAAGGCACTCTTTGTCGGTAAAAAGACGGACAAGGATAGCTTTAGTGAGTTTGTAATAGATGAGGAAACTCTTTATACAGAGATTCTTACACCCTTTGAGCTCTATAAGTTTACCGAGGTTGAGTCTTACGTAACGAAGGAGCTTATTGCGGCATTCTCATTTGTAAACTACTATGACCGCGAGCAGTTCCACGGTTCGACCCTTTACAAGAACGACACTACCGGTGTCACAGAGCTTTACAGTCTTAACGAGCAGTCCTGCGAGGCTATAGTGAGAGTTCTTGGCGGTCTTAACGATACAGTCAATACCTCGCTCGGTTACTCGGGTCTTGAGACTGTTGCGCTCGGCCTTACCACCGACGTAATGATTGAGTACGGTCTTTATGCAAACACGGTACGCTTTACTCTGCCGCGCGGTATCTTTACTACAAAGGATTCGCTGGCACTTGAGTACGATGAGTACGACTGGTATTACGAGCTTACCTTTACGCTTTATATAAGCGATGAGGTCGACGGCAAAAGATACGTTGGATGCGACCTTTACAACGTAGTTGTATCGGTTGATGCCGATGACTTTGTGTTCCTTGATTTTGACTTTGCGGAGTTTTATGCAAAGCGTGACCTTATGAGCTCAAATATTGACTACGTTGAGAACATTGAAATCGACTTCAATATGTCGGACATATCAGGCAACTACTACCTTGACCTTATGCATCAGATGATCTATATCGACACAAACGGCAAGGTGTATATCTCTGTCCCCGAGGAGCAAAAGGCAGATTATTCTACCTGGAACCGCATACAGGTGCTCGTAACAGAGAAAGAGGCTATTGTCGATAGCGCAATTCACAAGTATATAAAAGACAAGGGCTACACCAATTCACAGGCCTCTCTTACCGAGCTTTATTCAAATAAGGACGGCAAGCCCTACACGGTAGGCTACGATTATCTCGGTACAGACGCCTTTAAGCGCATCTACTCGGTTCTTCTTACAACCAGATATCAGGGACTGCTTAGCGATAGCGAGAAGGCTGTTATGGAAAGTGGCGAGACGATATTTACCATTAAACTCCAACTCAAGGAGCAGGCCGAGGTTGGCAACGACCGCTACGTTTATGAGTTCAAGCGCATAAGCGACAGAAAGATCGGCGTGCATATCTACCGTGAGAGTGATAGCGCTACTAAGTACGAAAACGGAGTATATGACTTCTATCTTACTCAGTACGCATTCAAGAACGTTGTAGGTTCATTCTTAAGCGTGCTTAACGGCAAATTGCCCGATGCGAGCAGCGGTTATATCGACCCATTTGACAGCTGATAAGCGGCAAAATACGGTAATTTTAAAAAAATATATAAAATGCACAAAAAACATTTGCTTTTTCGCAATTTATATGATATACTACTTTAGTAACAATAAAATAAATAAAATATAGAGGAAAAACGAAGATGAAAAGAATTATTTCTCTTTTGCTCGTAGTTGTAATGATGGCG
Source organism: Eubacteriales bacterium (assembly GCA_045653505.1). Lineage (GTDB taxonomy): Bacteria > Bacillota > Clostridia > Oscillospirales > CAG-272 > UBA1740. Next base: position 27,191 of record JAZOLZ010000036.1, read on the forward strand.
CTCTCACTTGCGTCATGCGCTTACAGTTACGCAAATGACGACATGACCAAATACGCAAGCCTTGATAAGACTGTGCTTGATGCATTCCTTCAGGCAGTAGAGATTGAGGACGGCGATTTCACCGCTGATGAGGAAACAAGACAGAAGAAGCTTGCTGACGCAATTGTTAAGGCTCTTGTAGCAGGCGCAGATGCTAACGACCACAAGACCGAGGGTCAGCTTGGTAAAAACGACCTTCTTTACTATCACTACTATGCAACCTATGAGAACTACGTATTCTTTACCGACTATCTTGAGGTAAAGAGCAGCGCAAGCTCTAACCCCTCAGCACAGTTTGGCCTTACAACAGTTGAAGGCCTTAACGCTGCTATCTGGGAGGCTATTAAGGATAAGACCTTTGTTAAGGATGACTTCTACACAGTTGATTCTGCCGCTACTACAAAGGACGGCGATACCACTAAGGATAACCTTACAGCAGCAGGCGACAAAATCGTTGTAAGCTATACTGTAGAGTGGACCGATGATAAGGGTACTCCCGAGACAACAGACGATACCGTAACAAAGCACACAGTTACAAAGAACATCGTTGTTCTCCCCACTGTTGCAGAGGGCGCTACTGCTGATAAGACTACCTTCCTTGGTAACCTTATCGGTGTAAAGATCAATACAAAGCTTACCGCAGGCTACAATGCTACAGTAAGTGAAAATAACGCTACAACAGACGGTAAGTTCACCGTTGTTGAAGAGGGCATTACAAAGACATATTCAGCAGTTACAGTTAACTGGGTAATCGACAGCGGTAACGCAACAGAGGTTACCTTTAACCCCAACTCCGAGAAGACCGGTGATGCTGAGGGCAAGGTTGAGATGACCGATGCTCTTACAGGCCAGAAGGTTGAGATCTCCAAGGATGCTAGCCTTACCTACCACGTATTCCCCAGATACTACGTTGACGTTGTTGATGAACTTACCGCTGATGCTATTATCGAGACCATCTTCGGTAAGAACTTCTCATCTTCATCCTTCACCTTCTTCACCGACCTTAAGGACGGCGTAAACGAGGATGATGAGCGCAAGAACGAGGATTACAAGTACTCTAAGCAGGAAGGCGAAGGCGAAGACAAAAAGTACGTAACCATCGGTGAGCTTGCAGCAGAGTTCGGCGCTGCTTGGGGCATATACCTCAGCGCAAAGAACGAGTACAAAACTGCATCTGAGGCAGATGCTTCCGATAAACTTGCTACCGCTAAGGACGCAGCACAGAAGGTTTATGATGCTGCAAAGACATACATCGAAACAACCATAAAGGACAGCACAGCAGATAAGACTGAGGCTACTGCTGCTCTTACAGCACTTAATACCGCTATTGCAAAGACTGACGGCACAGAGGCAGAAAGACTTGCAGGTATGGACAGCGCACGTATAGCGCTTCTTGAAAAGCTCGTTGCTCTTAAGAAGAGTGTTGCGGACCTTGCTAAGGCTGACGTTATCAACCTTATCAAGACAGTAGACGGTAAGAGCGATAGTGAGGTTGCAGAGTTCCTTATGGCAGAGTACAAGGACGATAAGTACGACAGCCTTGAAAAGACCTATCAGGATACTATCAAGAAGAATATCGCTAAGGCTATCTGGACAAAGATCTGTGAAAAGGTTTCTGTAACCGCTTATCCCGAGGCACCTATAAACGAGTCTTATGACAAGCTTATCGAGAGCTACAAGTCCACCTTCTACGGCACCTCAACCGCTACAAGCGATATCAATGGCGACGGTAAGAAGAGCACCTACTACTATGAGTACGGCGGCAACTTTGACCAGTACGTAATCAGCAAGGCTGATGAGATTGCTAAGAAGGCTGATAAGAACGCAAGCATTACTACCTACGCACAGGCAACCGAGACTCTTAAGGGTCACGTTAAGACCGAGTATGTTAAGGAAATTCTCCAGCTTTACACTGTAGCAAAGGCTTATGACAAGCTTTACACAGATGCTGAGTTCAACGCATACAAGAGCGGTGAGGATACAAAGGCAAAGTATCAGAGCCAGCTTACTGCAGGCGCTACAGAAAATGATATCCGTAACGCGCTTCAGTTTGACAAGCTTATGAACTACTTCCTTGAGGTAAATGAGCCTGCAGAGGGCGCAGAGGAAAATCCTCTTGATTACAAGAACATCAAATATACAATCAAGGCTGATGACTAATTAATTAAATCAGTAAAAACGGGCGGCATAAGCAATAATTTTGCCGCCCTGTTTTTTAAATCCAAGTGAGCTATTTTGGCATCGGGAGAGGATATGAAAAAGGTTGAGCTTTATACAGACGGCGCCTGCAGAGGCAATCCCGGTAAGGGCGGCTGGGGTGCAATACTCGTATACGGTAAATATGAAAAGGAGCTTTCGGGCGGTGAGAGGGAAACCACTAATAACCGAATGGAGCTGCTTGCGGCAATAGAGGGGCTTTCGGCTCTTAAGGAGCCCTGCAGGGTGACCCTTTATTCCGACTCCAAATATCTTGTTGACGCCTTTAACGAGGGGTGGATAGACTCCTGGAGGCTAAAGGGATGGAAGAGGGGTAAGGATCCCCTTAAAAATCCCGATTTATGGCAAAGACTTTACGAGATTGTGACAGTACATGACGTTGAGTTCGTGTGGGTAAAGGGGCACGACGGCCACGAGTATAACGAGAGATGCGACACTCTGGCAACGACCTTTGCAGATTCATTTATATAAAACGGAGTTACAATGGAAAAGAACGTACAGAAAAACGTAGATATAGATATACAGGCAAAAGAGAGTGCAAAAAAGCCTATTGATAAGGCTATGCTTATAAGAATAATCTCAATAGGTGTTGTTGTTGCTCTCGTTATATCGCTAAGCACCGTCTTTGCGATAATTGCCTGCGGCGATAATTTTAATTACCTTACCTCTGATCTTTCGGCATACCTTTCAATATCAGCCGATGATTATAAGAACTATCAGGTTGACCTTAGCAAAATAAAGGACGTTACAGATGAGGACGTTGAGTTTGAGATAATGAAGGCTCTTGCGGCTAAAAAGGACTCTATTCCTCTTAACGGTGGCACAGGCTACAAGGGTGTGGCTACCAAAAACGGTGACGTAGTATATATTAATTATTACGGATACAAGCTCGATAGCGAGGGCAGAAAAATACCTATTACTAAGGGTATGTCAAACATGACCTCAAGCGCCAGCGTGCTTGATCTTGGCAGCGGCAATATGGTACCGGGATTTGAATACGGCATCATAGGTAAAAACCCTGCTGACTATGCAAGACTTGTAAAGCGCACAAGCGGTACTATTGGTGAAAACGATATAATTTACATAACCTTTACCGCCGCTTATCCCGACGGCACTACAAAGTCAGCCGTTACCGAGAGGATTGATCTTTCAAAGCCTGTTGACGATCTTTACGGCGAGGGCTTCAAGGACTTTATCGTAGGACAAAACGTTGGCAAGATAACCTTTAAAAAGGCAGACGGTTCTACCTCGAACAGCGGAATATTCACTATGGGAACACAGGGTGATGTTGCATATACCAGTATGACGGTGGACTTTGTCTCTGACGGAGAAAAGAATGCATCCCCTCTTACCGTAGACGTTTATTTCCCCCACGATTACACCAGTACCGAACTGCAGGGCGCAAGATGTCAGTTTGATATCTTTATCGACTACGTGGTACAGTATGATACTCCCACCCTTACGGATGATTTTGTAAAGGATACTCTTAAGCTTGAAGAAGCGGTTAGTGAATTTGAGGGAGATACCCTTTCAGAAAAGTATACCGCATACGTAAGAGATCTTCTTGAGAGCGAAGTAGAGGACGCCAAGGATTCTCTTAAGGAGGATGCGATGTGGGAGGCCTTTGTTGCAAAGGCAACCTTTAAACAGTTACCCGAGAGTAAGGTCAACAAGCAGTATAACGAGATATACACACAGCTTAAGGAAACATACGAGGCAAACGCCGATGCTTATGAAAGTTACTACGGCATCAAGAGTTTTGAGGCATACGTAAGGGCGGCAACCGGCGTAAGCGATACAAAGGTAAGCATCGAATCTATTATAAGAGATAACGCAGAGATCACCGTAAAGGAACTGCTTGTCTTCTATTACATCATAAGAAATGAAAATATGGTGCTTAATGAGAGCGAATATTCGGCTCTTTACGAAGAGGTGCTTAAAACGTACGTTGATGCTTATGCAGAGCAGAACAGCATTGTGCGTGATAATTACCCAAGCGATGAGGCTTATGAGGCTGCTATGCGTGAGGCGAGAGTTAACGTCGTTGCTATCCTCGGCGAGGAATCAATGCAGCATAACGTGTACTTTGATCATGCTATAGATACTTTACTTTCCTGGGCAAAGCCAAAGCAATAAATGATAAAATAATGCCGCTATGCTTATGATAAAACAAAGCATCAGGCAACAAAAAAGAGACCCTGAAAAAGAGTCTCTTTTTTTATTTAAATGGATTGATCAGCTCTAAATTTTCTATAGGCTTTATGCCTAAATTAGCAAGAAAATGTAACGCTTGGTTTACTTCTTCGGGGTTTGCCACACGCTCCGGCGAGTGGGCATCGCATCCTAAGATGACTCTTGGCTTTATCTCTTGCTTGGCTAAAAGCTCCCAAAATGAGGGGGTAGGGTAGTGCCTGCCAAGGCTCATGCCCAAAAGGTTATATTCAAGGGGGACGTCGTGTTTAACTGCGGCGTCTATGATTTTTTGCATATTTAAAAGATAGTCGCTTTCTTTACCCACAAAGTTGATCGTATCCGGGTGACAGACGTAACTGAAAAGTCCAAGGCGCATAGCCTCTACCGACTCGTCTGCAAACTTTTGGAGTGCGGTTATATCGTTTGTGGGGTGAGAAAAATGCCGTACGCTTATATCATCACCGCGGTAGTCGTAGTGCGATGAAAACAGCATATATTCAAGGGGATAATCTTTAAGTATTTTGAATTCGTCATCAAAGAATTGGGGCATATACTCCATCTCAAGTCCGATACGGATATCAATGTCGCTTTTGTACTCTTTTTTCAGTTCCGAGAGCGAATAAAAATAACCCTCAAGTCCATTAAGTGGCATACGCACGCTGGTGACTAAAGGGTTATTGATATTACCGAAATCGGGGGCGTGGTCGGCAAAGCCTAAGACCTTAAGCCCGTTTTTGATGGCGTACTCAACATACTCGCGATCTTCTCCGATGGCGTGCATACATCTTTTTGTATGCGTATGATAGTTCGCAATCATATCGATACGTTATGCTGAATTAAAGCAATGTTACCGCAGCAACAACAGCGGCAGCAACAACTGCGATGCCGAGAATGGTAAGGATAACACGCTTAACCTTGCGGCCTCTAGCGTACTTCTTAGCCTTCTTAAGGTAAAGAGAGAGGGGATCCTTTTTCTTGGATACGTTCTTTGCGAACTTCTTAACCCATTTAAGGTCTGCCTTTGTAAGCTCTTTGTCCTTCTTTACAGAAAGGGGCTCGTATGTAAACTTGTTAACTACTGTTCTATACTTAACAAGTACGGGTAAAACCTCATCTCTGTCAGGTGCGAAGCGAGCATGGTTGAGTCTGTTAATGTACTCAGTTACACCACCGTTAGCAATACCAAATTTCTCTCCAAGGCTCTTATCAAGGTCGTTGTAAGCAGCCACGAAAGCCTGATTAATCTTCTTTCCCATCGTTTTTTCCTCCAAAAAACAGATTTCGCTAAAATGACTTGATTGTATTATACACTAAATATTTTTATTTTTCAAGGGGTATTTTAAAATTTTTTAAAATAATATCTAAATATTGTCAATTTTTAATTTTTTTGCTGTAAAAAGGCCTGAAATGACAAGCACCTGATTACAAAAACGGCAAAATACTTACGCCAAAATATTCAAGGAGAATATTTAATCCCATAAAAATCAGTATGCCGCCACCTGTTCTCTCGGCAACCTTGCCAACCCTTGTGCCAAAAACCGATCCAAGCTTTACACCAAGGGCAGAGAGGACAAAGGTTATGATGCCTATTGAGGCTACAGCAAGGTAGATATCGAGATCCTTAATCATCGCAAAACCTACACCCACAGTCAGCGCATCTATGCTGGTTGCAAGCGCAAGGGGGAGCATAGTAAGTGGGGCAAAGGATCCGCACTCGCACTCATCCTCTTCCTTTTCAAAACTCTCTTTTATCATATTGATGCCGATGAGAGTTAGGAGTATAAAGGCAACGTATGAACTGACAGGCTCGATAAATGATGCAAAAAGCGATGCAAGGAAAAATCCGATAAGAGGCATAAGTGCCTGAAAACCGCCGAACCATACGCCTGTAATGATAGCGTGCTTGTATTTTACGTTTTGTGTTGCAAGGCCCTTGCACAGCGCTACCGCAAAGGCATCCATTGATAAAGCAATTGCCGTTATAATAAGTTCGACTGTACCCACATTCGTCCTCCTTAAAAGATTTTTACCATACGATTGTATCACTAAGCACCGCTATTGTCAAGGGGCTATACATACAATTTATGATGCAGACGCACATTTAAGACGTACAAGTGTTTTTTTTGTTTGCAAAAAAGCAACAATTAAACTTTAGTTTAGTTTTAAAAACGCAAAAATGCAAACATTACTATACAAATATAGCCTTATCTGCTCTTTTTGCGTTTTTTGTGTTTATTTAAAAAGTTTGTCGAAGAAACTTTGCTTTTTCGGACTTTCTCCAAGCGTCTTTGCAAATTCCTCAAGTATGCGCTTTTGCTCACTCGAGAGATTTTTGGGTGTCTCAACCACTGCCGTGATTATAAGATCGCCCTTGCGTCTTGAGTTGACGTCGGATATACCCTTGCCGCGCAGAGTAAAGTCTGTGCCGCTCTGCGTACCCTCCGGGATAGTATATTTTTCGGTCTTGCCGTCAAGAGTGGGGATGTCTATCTCAGCACCCAGAGCAGCCTCGGTAAAGGATATCGGCACCTCACAAAATACGTTGTTGCCCTCGCGCTTAAAGATTGAGTGCTCCTTAACTCTTACCTCAATAATAAGGTCGCCGTTCATACCGCCGTTTCTGCCTGCAGAACCCTGTCCGCGCAGGATTATCTTCTGATAGTTATCAATACCCTGCGGTATAGTTACCTCAAGTTTTTTATTAACTCTTACATAGCCCTTGCCGTTACAGTTTTTGCAGGGGGTCTTTACTATCTTACCCGTGCCTCGGCAGTTCTGGCAGGCTCTTTGTGACTGCATATAGCCAAGCATTGTCTGCTGTCTTACCGTAACTCTGCCCGTACCCTTACAGCTCTGGCAGGTCTCGGGCTTTGTACCCTTTTCCGCTCCTGAGCCGTGGCAATCCTCGCAGGCCTCTATTCTGGCAAAGCTCACGTCCTTTTTACAGCCAAAGACCGCCTCCTCAAAGGAGATGTTGACCCTTGTGTAAATATCGTCGCCGTCAACAGCGCCGCGTCTTTCGCTGCCGCCTGATGATCCGCCGCCGAAGAAGGATGAGAATATATCGCCAAAATCAAAGTCACCAAATCCGCCAAAGCCGCCAAATCCGCTTCCGCCGCCGCCCATAGAGGGGTCAAATGCCGCGTGGCCGTACTGGTCGTACTTGCTCTTTTTATCGGCATCGGACAGTACCGCATAGGCTTCGTTTACTTCCTTAAACTTAGCCTCTGCCTCCTTGTCACCGGGGTGTAAGTCGGGGTGATACTTTTTGGCAAGGGATCTGTATGCTTTTTTTATCTCATCGTCCGAGGCGCTCTTTGATACGCCAAGGACCTCATAATAATCGCGTTTATCTGCCATAAGTGTTTCCTTGTTTTAAACAGTTAAAGTAGAGGGCGCACAAGGCGCCTTCTACTTTTGTAAGTCATTTAGGGTTGATTTTTAATTAGGTTTTATCTTCGAAGTCTGCGTTGTAGTAGTTGCCGTCAGCACCCTGGCCTGCATCGTTTGCGCCGTATGCGCCACCGTTTGCGCCCTGTGCTGCCTGAGCATCCTTGTAGATCTTCTCAGCGATGGGGTAGAAGGCCTTCTGCACAGCCTCTGTGTCAGCCTTGATAGCATCAATGTCGCTGCCCTTAAGTGTTTCTTTGAGTTTTGCAATAGCCTCGTTTACGGGAGCCTTGTCAGCATCTGTGATCTTGTCGCCAAGCTCGTTCATGCTCTTCTCGGACTGGAAGATTGTGTTCTCAGCCATATTGCGTGCCTCGACAGCCTCTTTCTGCTTTTTATCTTCCTCGGCAAATTTCTCAGCCTCGTGTACAGCCTTTTCAATGTCCTCTTTAGACATATTGGTTGATGAGGTGATGGTGATGTTCTGCTCCTTACCGGTGCCCTTATCCTTTGCGGTAACGTTTACGATACCGTTAGCGTCGATATCAAAGGTAACCTCGATCTGAGGCACGCCTCTGGGCGCTGCGGGGATACCGTCAAGGATAAATCTGCCAAGAGTGGTATTACCTATAGCCATCTCTCTTTCACCCTGAAGAACGTGGATCTCAACAGATGTCTGTCCGTCAGCGGCGGTAGAGTATACCTGGCTCTTCTTTACGGGGATGGTTGTGTTACGCTCAATGATCTTGTTGAATACGCCGCCCATGGTCTCGATACCGAGAGAGAGGGGAGTTACGTCGAGCAGGAGCACGTCCTTAACGTCACCACCGAGAACGCCGCCCTGGATAGCCGCGCCGATTGCTACGCACTCGTCGGGGTTGATATCCTTAGAGGGCTCCTTGCCCATAAGCTTTTTAACAGCCTCCTGCACTGCGGGGATTCTTGTAGAACCGCCGACAAGGAGTACCTTTGATACTGCGCTTGCGGAAAGACCTGAGTCAGCAAGAGCCTTTCTTGTAGGAACCATAGTAGCCTCTACAAGGTCGTGTGTGAGCTCATCAAACTTTGCTCTTGTAAGTGTTGCCTCAAAGTGCTTGGGGCCGCTTGCGTCTGCTGTGATGAAGGGAAGTGAGATCTCTGTTGACATAACGCCGGAAAGCTCGATCTTAGCCTTTTCAGCCGCATCCTTAAGTCTCTGGTGCGCCATCTTGTCCTTGCGAAGGTCAAGGCCGCCGTTCTCTCTTGCAAAGGTCTCTGCCATCCAGTTAACTATTCTTGCGTCAAAGTCGTCACCGCCAAGACGGTTGTTACCTGCGGTTGCAAGTACCTCAAATACGCCGTCTGAGATATCAAGGATAGATACGTCGAAAGTACCGCCGCCAAGGTCGAATACCATTATCTTCTGTGACTCCTCCTTGTCCATGCTGTATGCAAGAGCAGCAGCAGTGGGCTCGTTGATAATTCTCTTTACCTCAAGGCCTGCAATCTGACCTGCATCCTTTGTAGCCTGTCTCTGCGCGTCGGTGAAGTATGCGGGTACTGTGATAACAGCCTCTGTTACCTTCTGACCGAGATATGCCTCTGCATCTGCCTTAAGCTTCTGCAAAATCATAGCAGAGATCTCCTGGGGAGTATATCTCTTGCCGTCTATCTCTACCTTTTTGTCGTTACCCATATCTCTTTTTATAGAGCTGATGGTTCTGTCAGGGTTTGTAACTGCCTGGCGCTTTGCTACCTGGCCTACAAGTCTTTCACCGCTCTTGGTGAATGCTACTACTGAGGGAGTTGTTCTCGCACCCTCGGGGTTTGTAATTACTATGGGGTCGCCGCCCTCAAAAACTGCTACGCATGAGTTGGTTGTACCAAGGTCAATACCAATAATTTTTCCCATTTTCATTTATCTCCTTTATATGTGAAAATTTTATATTTTAGTTTGCTGTTTTTACCATTGCAAAGCGGATTATCTTTTTGTCCTTTTTATATCCCTTTTGCAATACCTCGACGATCTCGCCCTCTTTAAGGCTCTCGTCTTCTACGTGCATTACTGCGTTGTGTAAATTCGGGTCGAATATCTCGCCCGTTTTGCCCACCGCCTCAACACCGAGGGTGGTGAGTGTGTGCTCGACGTTTTTTATTACAAGCTTAAGACCCTCTTTGACAGCTTCGCCGTCCTCAAAGGTAACGGCTCTTTCAAGCGTGTCAACGATAGGTAAGAATTCGTTTACCGTGTCAGCAAGCGCTGAAACGTACAGCGCATCCTTTTCCTCACGGCTGCGGCGTCTGAAGTTGTCGTACTCTGCCGCCATGCGCAGATATCTGTCGTCCTTTTCCTTTATCTCGTTTTCAAGCTCGGCAATTCTCTTTTTAAGAGCATTCTCAACGCTTTCTTCATTAGCGGCATCGGCCGTTGCTTCAGCGCTTTCCTCACTCTCGAGTTCAATAGTGATCTTTTCTTCTTCGCCTTTTATATCATTTTTGTTTTCGCTCATTTTGCTTCCTCTCTTAATCCTCATCATATCCGTCGCCAAGCAGGTTGCCTTCACCGTACATTCTGTCAATGCCGTTGGCTAAACGGTTTATCATACCGATAACCTTTTCATAATCCATACGCCTTGGACCTATAACACCCACAGCAAGCGTCTTGCCGCCTACGTTTATATTTTTGAATATAAGCGTTGTGTTCTGCATTACGTCGGAGTCGTTTTCAGTACCTATATAAACGTTAATTCCGTCGCTTGTGCTCTGGTGCGTGTTTATTACGTCAAGGAGTTTATCCTTTTCCTCAAGCACACCCAAAAGGTCTCTTAATTTTGATACGTCGGAGTATTCCGGATACTTTAAAAGTTTGTTTACACCCTCAACCTTGATATCGGCTGAGTCCGCCTCGTTCATCGCCTCGTAGATAACCTTTAAGGTCGGATGCACTATACTGTGCATTCTTCCCATAAGCATCTCAAGACGTGAGATAAGCTGCATATTTATCTTATCACTCGTAAGGTTTACAAGATATACGTTGATAAGCTCTGTCAGTCTCTTGAGATCCGCAGGCTCAATATGCTGGTACAGATGCACGTTTTTAGGCACGATAGCGCCGTTTGAAAGCATCATAACCAGGGTGTAGTCTTTCGGAGCTACGTAAAGAGAGTCAAACTTTGTTACCCTTACCTTGGCACTACCCGATTTAAAGGCTATACCGGTATAGTCGGTGTATGATGAGGCAAGCCTTGATACCTCCTCAAGTATACCGTCCATCTCGGTCAGCTTATAGTGCAGGCGGTCGTTTATCTCGTCTATCTCGCTCTTTGTCTCGGTGTATTGCTGTACAAGAGCGTCTACGTAGTATCTGTACGCAAGCTCGCTTGGCACACTGCCGGCAGAGGTGTGGGGCTGTATAAGGTAGCCCATCTCCTTGAGGTCTGCCATCTCGTTGCGTATCGTTGCGGAGGAGCAGGTAAGGCCAACCTCGTTTGCAAGGTACTTTGATCCGACCGGCTCGCCGTGGTTGATGTGCGCATCAACAATGGCCTTTAATATTTCGCCCTTTCTCTTGGAAAGTCTGTTGTCGTCCATTTTTGCCTTCCTTTCTACTCATTTTTAGCACTTATGGTGTTGGAGTGCTAAATCTTGCATACCTAATATAACCCATTTTGCAGGGTATGTCAATACTTTTGGCATAAATTTTTGTGAACATTTTGTTAAAAACTAATTCTCTGCGGCCTAGTCTGCTAAAAAATGTCATATTTTAGTAAAAGGCCTGTTCCTTGTCTTGCAATGCAAAAGGCGGCTATGAATTTACCATTATTTAGAAAAAACGGCTTAACTGATATGCAAAAAGGCAAAAACTGTCGCTTTGTTTAAAATTTATATACACTTTACTCTATTGACTTTTGTTTTCGCTTGCTTTATAATAGGAGTGTATAAATAGTTTTATTTTTTATATTCTTATATAATATATACTAACTTTTTATATATAATCAAATTTTGTTTCCCGTTTATCGGGTTGATTACCAAGTAATCAGAAGGAGGTGTAAATTGCAAGTAGATTTTTACTGGATAATAATCGCATCCGTAGCCGCAATAGCCGTTGGCTTGGTCATCGGATTTTTGATTAGAAAAAGTATTGCGGAAAAGAAAATCGGCTCTGCAGAACTGCAGGCGCGTAATATTCTTGAAGATGCTATCAAGGGCGCTGAGAGTGCTAAAAAAGAAGCTCTTATCTCCGCAAAGGAAGAAATTTTCCAGCTTAAGCGCGACGCAGACTACGAGATAAAGGAGCGCCGCAAAGAGGTTTCCCGCGCTGAGAGAAGTGTTCAGCAAAAGGAAGAAAAGCTTGATGCAAAGCTTGAGGGTCTTGAGAAAAAGGAGGCCGTTCTTCAGGAAAAGCACAGACTTGCCGATGAGAAGAATGCCGAGATTGCAAAACTCTATGATGCAGAAATCAAGCATATTGAAAAGATTGCAGGCCTCACAAAGGAAGAGGCTAAGGCAGAGCTCGTATCAAAACTTGATAGCGAGATGCAGCACGAGACCGCTGTTAAGATCTCCGAGTATGAGGAGAGATTTAAGGATGAGTGCGACAAAAAGGCAAAGGACATACTGTCCCTTGCAATTCAAAGATGCGCCGCAGACCACGTAAGTGAAATTGCTATTTCCTCTGTGGCGATACCCTCAGATGAAATGAAGGGTAGAATTATCGGTAGAGAGGGTAGAAATATCCGTACTATTGAAAATCTTACCGGCGTTGAGCTGATAATTGACGATACGCCTGATGTTATCACCGTATCCGGCTTTGACCCTGTAAGGCGTGAGGTTGCAAGAATTGCGCTTGAAAAGCTTGTGGCAGATGGCAGAATTCATCCTACCCGTATTGAGGAGATGGTTGAAAAGGCACGCCGCGAGGTGGATAACGCTATTAAGCAGGCAGGTGAAAAGGCAATCTTTGAGACCGGTGTGCACGGCTTGCATCCAGAACTTATTAAACTTATCGGCCGTCTTAAGTTCCGTACAAGTTACGGTCAGAACGTGTTGCGCCACTCCATTGAGGTTTCAATGATAGCGGGCGTTATCGCAGACGAGATGGGCGTTGACGTTACTATGGCAAAAAGAGCAGGCCTTTTACACGATATAGGTAAGGCTCTTACTGCTGAGAGCGAGGGCTCACATATTCAACTCGGCGTTGAGCAGTGCCAGAAGTACCGTGAGAACAAAACTATCATACACGCAGTTGAGGCACACCACGGTGATGTTGAGGCAACCTGTCCTCTTGACTTCATTATTCAGGCGGCTGACGCAATCAGCGCGGCACGTCCCGGTGCAAGACGTGAGGACGTTGAAAACTACATCAAGCGCTTACAAAAACTTGAAGAGGTTGCAGGCGACTTTGAGGGTGTTGAAAAGACCTTTGCAATTCAGGCAGGCCGTGAGGTGCGCATAATGGTTCGTCCCGAGGTAATAAACGACGACCAAATGACCATCCTCGCCCGCGACATAGCCAAGAAAATTGAAAGTGAACTCGATTATCCCGGACAGATAAAGGTATCGGTTATCCGCGAAAACCGTTGTGTAGACTATGCCAAATAAAAATTTTGGATAAAATCGGCGCTCTCATACCTTGACGTAGGTAACTACGCCCGGCGGTATGAGTATCACCAATTTTATCTCAAAATTTTGGTACTGAACTTCGACTGGGGTTGGCGTCCTCATACCTTGACGTAGGTAACTACGCCTGACGGTGTGAAGAACGAAACATTTATCTCAAAATTTTGGTACTGAACTTCGACTGAGGTTTGTGTGCTAAAGCGCTAATGAAATGTTAAATAAAAAAGGGGTGTTCAACTCGGTTTGTAACACCCCTTAAATAATCTGGCCCAAAGGGAGGGCGGAATTTATGATTATAGATAAATATATTATTAATGAAGAAAACGGCGTGTATCTTGAAAGCTACGTGCCCTCGCCTCTTAATGATTTAAAAAGAGATGCTATTATAATTTTGCCCGGCGGCGCCTATGAGTACTGCTCGCCAAGGGAGGCGGAGCCTATTGCTATTGAGTTTGCAAGGCTCGGTTTTGCGCCGTTTGTGTTAAACTATACCACAAACCGTAAGGGCGCATACCCCACACAGTTAAGAGAAGTAACTAAGGCTATAAAGTATATTAAGGATAACTCTGTCCGCTTTCAGATAGATGAAAACAGGGTGTTCGTAATCGGTTTTTCTGCAGGTGGGCATCTTGCGGCAAGTGCCGCTACCATGTGGCATAGAAGTGAGGTTACAGAGGGTCTTGGTATAGAATATGGCGAGAATAAGCCGCTTGCAGTAGTGCTGTGCTATCCCGTTATCACTGCAGACCCATCCTATGCGCATAGTGGCAGTATTTGCAATCTTTTATGCAAAGATGATCCCTCTGATAAGGAGCGTGAATACGTAAGCTGTGAGAGGTGGGTTGATGAAAAATCCTCTCCCGCATTTATCTGGCATACTGCTGAGGATACCTCGGTACCTGCTCTTAACTCTATAAATATGGCGGCGGCTTATTTAAAGGCAGGCGTGCCTTTTGAGATGCATATTTACCCAAAAGGCCCTCACGGTGCGTCCTTGTTTAATGATATAACCAAGCAGGCGGAAAAGGGCAGAGAATTTACAAATGCAAGATACGCAAGATGGATAGAGGATGCCGCGGCGTTTTTAAAGAGCATATAAAATATTACAAAAAAGTAAACAAAAGTTATAAATAAACCGCAAAAGCGGATAGAAAACGAGATTTAAAAGTTTTGAAGATTTTAGCAATCGGAGACGTAACAAGCCCAAAAGCAATTGAGCACTTAAGACGCAATTTGTGGCAGGTAAGAAAAAAAGAGGGTATTGATTTTTGTGTTGTAAACGGTGAGAATGCTTCGTTTATTACGGGTATTTCACAAGAACTTGCAAAAACGCTTTTGCTCTCGGGTGCTGACTGTATTACGGGCGGTAACCACACTATGCGCCAAAGAGGCGCGCACACCTTTTTAGAGGAGTGCAGTGAGATTTTGCGCCCCATCAATTTTGGCGATGCGCTCCCCGGTCACGGATATACTATCCTTGACGCTATGGGTAAAAGGGTGCTTGTTATAAACGCTATGGGCACCGTGCATATGGAGCCCTGCCTTGATATGCCCTTAAGATTTATTGATGAGGTGCTTGAAAAAGAAAAGGGTAAATACGATTTATCCATACTTGATCTGCACGCAGAGGCTACGGGCGAAAAACTTGCTATTGCAAATTATTATGATGGCAAAATCAATATAGTTTTCGGCACGCACACACACGTGCCGACTGCCGATATGCAGATACTGCCAAAGGGTACGGGATACGTTACCGACCTTGGTATGTGCGGTGAGAGTGGCGGTGTTTTGGGTATGTCGCCTGAGAGTGTTATAAGGCGTGTGCTTATGCACGACACTACCTCCTTCTCGCTTGCAAGCGGTAACGTAATGGCAGACGGTGTGATTTTTACACTCGACAATATTAACTATAAGTGCCTTGAGGTAAAGAGGATAAGATTTTAAAAAGGAGGGGTTTTATGGAAAAGAGCAAATGCTCTGTTGCCGTAATAGGCGCAGGACACGCAGGTATTGAGGCATCACTTGCCTGTGCAAGGCTTGGTGTCGACACTGTACTTTTTACAATGAATCTTGATGCGCTTGCCAATCTGCCCTGTAATCCCTCAATAGGCGGTAGCGCAAAGGGACATCTTGTTTTTGAGATAGACGCCCTCGGCGGTGAGATGGGCTATGCTGCAGACCTTGTTACAATACAGTCGCGCACGCTTAATTTAGGCAAGGGTGCTGCGGTGCACTCCAAGAGAGTGCAGGCGGACAGAACGCTTTATAAATCTATAATGAAGCGTACTGTTGAAAGACAAAAAAATCTAAGACTTATACAAAGCGAGATAGTGGAAATTCTGACAGAGGATGACCTGGGTAAGAAAAAAGTCATCGGCGTAAAAACTGCGCTTGATGAGGTTTTTGAATGTGAAAAGGTTATAGTCTGTACCGGTACGTATCTTGACAGCGCTGTATTTGTAGGGGATAAGACCTTTGTATCGGGTCCTGACGGTATGCTTGCATCTGTGGGTCTGTCAAACTCTTTAAAATCGCTCGGTGTATCTCTTATGCGTTTTAAAACAGGTACTCCTGCAAGGGTAAACCGTCGCTCTATCGACTTTGAAAACCTTGAGGTACAAGAGGGCGAGGAACATATTATTCCTTACTCATATAAGACCGATATTGACGCGCTTAATCAAATAGAGCAGGAAAGGTGTCATATCGTTTACACCAACAAAAATACCCACGATATAATAAATGATAATATTGCGCGCAGTGCGATGTACTCAGGCAATATTACAGGCGAGGGGCCGAGATACTGCCCCTCAATTGAGACAAAACTTGTGAGGTTTAAGGACAAGGACCGCCATCAACTCTTTATTGAGCCCTGCGGCAGAGATACCGATGAGATGTATATCCAGGGCTTTTCTACCTCCATGCCGACAGACGTACAGCATAAGATGCTCAAATCCCTCACTGGATTTGAAAACTGCGAGGTAATGCGCTACGCCTATGCTATTGAGTATGACTGCATAGAGCCGACTGAGCTTTTACCGACCCTTGAATTTAAAAATATAAGGGGACTTTACGGCGCAGGACAGTTTAACGGCACCTCGGGTTATGAGGAGGCCGCCGCGCAAGGACTTGTGGCAGGCATTAACGCAGCTCTTGCTATACTTAAAAAAGAGCCGATGATACTCTCTCGCTCGTCCTCTTATATCGGCACGCTTATTGATGACCTTGTTACAAAGGGTACACAGGAGCCATACCGTATGCTGACCTCACGCAGTGAGTACAGACTGCTTTTAAGACAGGATAATGCGGATGCCAGACTTACCGAGATTGGCTACAGTGTCGGTCTTGTAAGTGAGGAGCAATACAGCGCCTTTAAGGCAAAAAGAGAGGCAGTGGAAAAAGAAAAGGCGCGTATACTGTCAACCGTTATTGCGCCAAAGGATGAGGTAAACGGTTTTCTTGCATCCTGTGGCTCAACCCCGATAAGCACAGGTGTAAAACTCTCTGAACTTTTAAAGCGACCCGAACTTACCTATGACGCCCTTGCCGATATCGATACCGACAGACCCAACTTACCCTATGCGGTAAGGCTGAGCGCTGAGATAGAGATAAAGTACGAGGGGTATATAAAAAGACAACTCGATACCGTAAACAGACAGCATCGTCTTGAAGAGAAAAAAATCCCCGAGAATATTGACTATTCCCTCATAAAAGGACTAAGGCTTGAGGCAGTGGAAAAACTTGAAAAAATAAGACCCGCAAGCATTGGTCAGGCATCGCGTATAAGCGGTGTTAGCCCGGCAGACATCTCGGTATTGCTTATTTACTTGCAAATGTGAGGGCTTAGATATTTTGGGATAAACAAATAAAAAACTAAATAAAAATAGGAGCACAGATAACTTTGTGCTCCTATTTTTACTTTGTGCTGAGTAAGAAGACAATAAGGTTGAAAACCTTGCGGTTTTCTTCCGTTTTTTATCAGAGCTTTTTATTCTATCGCCGTTTCCTCACTCGGGGCATGCGTATACGCCTCTCACTCGTCAGCCGACGATTTCTCCTCAAAATCCGTTCGCCCTGGGGCTTCAAATTTTCACTTAGAACTTGTGGGTAGGGGTACAAACCTTAGTCTATATAAGCAAAAAGAACATATATGCAAACTTTTATTAGCATATATGTTCTTTTTTGCTTAATTTATCAGTAATTGACTGTAACGTCAATTTTAATATCTTTCATTTCTTTTGCTGCAATCAAAAGCTCTTTCATTGATTTATTTGAGTTCTTTAAAAGGCTGTTGTTGATAGAGAGGTATTTGTTTTGCATATCTATCTTTTCGCCGATTTTTGAGAGGTTTTGGTTGAACGTGGTTGCAGTATCATTCAAGGTATCAAGCTGGTAGGATATGCGAGCAAAGTTTTGACTTATCGTACTTTCAAGACGGTTGAAACTGCTTTGTATCTGGCTTGAAATTGAGTTGCCCATCGCTTTTATTGCCGCGGCTATTTGGTCGGTTTGCTTTTGAGCATCTACCTTGTTGAGCGCTTCCTTAAGGTCATCGGCTCTGCCTGTTTCAAGATAGAAAATAATAAGGTCTATGTATGGCCAGTCGAGAACACTTAACTTGGGAGAAAACAGACTTACCAGTTTATTATATATTGATACGCTGCCTTGTTTTAAGTAGAGCATTTTGTTTTGAGTCTGCACTTTGAATTTGTTAAGCTCGTTGCGTGAATTTGTTACGATTAAATCGTGGGCGCTACTTGACATAGCAAGTCTTTTGTTACTATAAAGACATTTTTCTATTTCCTTTTCAAGAAAAGCAATATCACTTCTAAGTGTAGTGATTTTTTTGTTTAAAATTGCTACCGCGGTTGCGTATTCGCTCTTATACTGTTTAAAAAGTCTTTCTTCTATCCCGAATAACTGAGATAAATACTGCGACGCACAACAAATCAGGCGGTATATTACATATATTATGGGATACCCGAGTATTCCTATACCTAAGTGAAAAAGAATAGCCAACTCTAATATCCCAAACTCATCATAAAGGCCAAGAAGCACACCGTATATGAAAAAGGATATAAGGAAGCACACAACCATTCCCACAAATGAGAATTCCTTAATTTTATCTAAATCAACCTTTATTTTAGAAAACTTTTCTTTTTTTACTCTCTTCTTCAACTCATCATCGCTTAAATGATGCTTTTCCAAATTTTCAAGTTTCTCTGTCGCTTTACAAATATCAATCTTTTTTTGAGAAAGTTTTTTTGTTAATTCTCTATAATTATCTTCACTTCTTTCATAACTTAATTTCTCGGAACTTGCATTTTTTACATTATTTGCAAACTCCTTTTCTTTTTGCTCATATTCGTTTTTAAGAGTCTTTATTTCATTATAATTATCGTTGATAAGAGATAAAGTGCCTCTTATGCACAAAAGGTCGGCAATAATTTCGTTCTTATCCATACCTTTTACTCCTTTTAGTTGATGATATAATTTTACCACACGCCATATCTAAAGTCAATATATTTTATCTACCCTGGCGTTTGGTGTATATTTAAAAAATATTTAACATATACATCGTTGACAGATAGGTGACTGTGTGATATAATGATATATAATAAAAAAGATAAACTAAAATTTACAAAATCAGCCATTTTGGAGGAAAAATGGAAGAAAATAAACTTAAGGAAGAAAAACTAGAGGGCGCATCTGTCAGTTTTGAAAGTGGTTTTGGCAAGCGCTTTGAAAACTTTTGGTACTACCATAAGTGGCACGTGCTTGTAGCGGCATTTTTGATCTTTGCGCTTGTGTTTTTATCATTCAATATGTGTGACAGACGCGAGTTTGATATAACCGTTATTTATGCCGGTAGCGAGCAAGTCTCAAAGGTCAGTGACAATGACTTGCCAACCTATGCTAAGATTATAAACTCTCTGTCCTTGGTTGTCGGTGACGTATCGGGGGACGGGGAGAGCAATGTCGCTCTCTCTAACCTTTATTACTTTAGTGATAAGGAGCTTGGCGCGCTTACTAAAGATGAGAGAGCCGAGATAAATGAGACACTTCTTGCATCGGACGCCAAGACCCTGAGTTACCAGATGATGAACTCCACATACTACATCTGTATTTTTAGTGAGACGGTTTTTGATGAGTTTGTAAACGACGGTAACGACCGCTTTGTAAAGCTTGGATCTTATGCTGCCGGGGTAGAGGGCGTGGAGTACGTTACCGAGTACGGCATACGCCTAAGCAGTATTGATTTTGGCACGCTTGAGGGTATAAACGAATTGCCGAGTGATGCGGTTATCTGCTTAAAGAGGCAGAGCGCTATTGCTGACAGAGACGGTAGTGCCTTTAAGATGAGTGAGCAGGCCATAAGGCGCATACTCGGTTATCAAAAATAAGCACCACGCATATCATAAGAGTAGACCTCTATGATTTAAGGAAGGTGCTTATGAAGATAGTACTTATCAGGACACCCAAAATACTTTCGGGTATACTGGCAAAAATATTCGGTATAAAATAAGGGGCTGTCGTATTTCGGCATAACCGAATAAAAAACAAAATGTTTAATGAGGTGTAGGCTACTCTATACCTCATTTTTGCTTTGTGCTGATTTAATAGGTACTAAGGTTGAAATTCTTACGAATTTCTTCCGTCTTTATTATACTTTTTTATTCTATCTTCCCTCGCTCCCTCTCGACGTATATGTATACGCCTTCGGGTCGCGATGAAAGATTTCTGCTCAAAATCCGTTCGCCCCGGCTGTCATATTTCTACACAAATAAAATAAAAATATTATATATTTGGCTAAATTTCTTATTGTTTTTTGTATCATATTTAATTTAAAATGATTATACAAAAGATTTTTTATTAAGGAAAACGATATGGAATTTACGAAGATAACGCTTAACGGCGAATGGAAAATGGATTACCTCTTTGATAAAGAATACACCTCGCAGATATTGCCTAAGACGGGCGGCACTAATATAAAGGGCGCTGTGCCTGCATATTGGGAGGATCTTTTACCCACGTTGCAGGAGACATTTTTATATAAAAAATTAAAGTATAACCCCGACTATAAGCCCCTTGAATACCCTATGGCGGCATACGTGCCGGATATGGCGTTGCCTACAATTTACGGCTGCTTTGCATATAACCGTAAATTTACAGTAGATAGCCTCGATGGAATAGGCGAGGTAAGGCTGTTTATCGGCGGCGCGCACAATACCGTTAAGGTATGGATTAACGGCACATACGTTGGCGAGCATATCGGATACAGCGCATCCTTTGATTTTGTTATTGATAAGGAACTTATCCGTATCGGTGAAAACGATATTACCTTGACTGTATCCAATCTGCATAAGGGCGGATACAAGGGCAGGGTGGTATCCGGTTGTACAAGCCGTGCGGCAAACAACTATACGGGCGGTATTTACGGTGACGTTGAAGTAAGGCTCTATGAGGGTGCTATACGCGATGCATACGTTACTACCGACCCGACTCTTGAATACTTTACGGTACACGCAGTCGGCAGTATAGACAAGGATACCGAGGTAGAGATACTTGATGGCGGCGTAACCGTTGCTGTTTCTACAATTAAAAAGGGAGAAAACGAGGTAAAAATCCCGACCGCGGGTCTCACCCTTTGGAGTGTCAATGACCCAAAGAGATATACCTTAAGGCTGGTATGCGCAGGGCAGTCCCTCACAAGAAAATTCGGTATCAGGCGTCTTGTGGCAGAGGACACCAGACTTAAACTTAACGGCGAGTATATATTCTTAAGAGGTATCTGCGAGCACGGATATTATCCCATAACGGTGCATCCGCCAAGGGATAAGAATTATTATAGAAACGTAATTCGTACCCTTAAGAGCCTTGGCTTTAACTTCATCCGCTTCCACACCTGGGTGCCTATGGTTGAGTATCTTGAGGCGGCAGATGAATTGGGTATGCTTATGGAGGTGGAGACACCTAATAATACCACCTACCGTGAGTGGGTTGAGGTTGTAAATGCCTGCCGTAAATATACATCCTGCGTAATGTTCTCCTCGGGTAATGAGATGATAATTGATGAGGATTATATTGAGCATTTAAGGGCTTGCGCAAGTCTTGTGCATGAGAATACAGACGCCCTGTTCTCACCAATGTCGGCAATGCGCGGCATTGAGTATTTTGATTTCGGTAAGGACGGCGTGGCAGAACCCTTTATGCATAATCCAAGGCGTCTTGGTCTTTTGGGTGAATTCTGCGACCTTTACAACAGTTATGCAAATATGCAACTAAGTTACACCTCGGCATCGGCAGACCCTGAGAATATAGACAGATGCAACACTATTTATAAAAAGCCACTGCTCAGCCACGAGATATGCATTAACGGTACCTACTGCGACCTTACTTTAAAGGACAGATACAAGCACTCACGCATAGGTAAAACTGCATTCTTTACCTCTATTGAAAAGCATCTTACCGACAAGGGCGTTATAGATAATGCGCCTCTTTACTACAAAAACTCGGTACAGTGGCAGAGAAGATTGCGTAAGCAATGCTTTGAGTCAAGCCGCCTTAGCCATAGTCTTGCAGGCTACGACTTCCTTGGCGATATAGACCACCACTGGCACACCTTTGGCTACCACGTAGGTATGATGAATGAGTTTTATGAACTAAAGCCTACCGAGACAAGGGAGAACGTTTTAAGATACAATTCTGACACGGTGCTTTTGGCTGAACTGCCGTACAGTGTTAACTTTGAGGCAAACAAAACGGTTACTATCCCAATCCACATTTCTAATTATAGCCACGATTTTGACAATCTTAATTTACATATCAGCCTTAAAATGGACGAAAGAAGCGTTGTATACAAGACTGTGAATGTAAAGGATATCAAGGCGGGAGCGGTTACAAAACTATGCGATTTTACCTTTAAGATCCCCGATGTATCTATTGCCAAGGCACTAAAACTTACCGTCAGGGCGTACGCTGAGGATATCGAGGCAAACAACGAGTGGGAACTTTACGCATACCCCAAGGTAGCAAAGCCTGTCTCCAAAAAGACCCTGTTAAAAGAAAAGGGACTTTTAGTAGTAGAGGATATAAGTGAAGAAAGGCTTATACGCACCTTAGAGAGCGGCAAGGACGTTTTACTCTTTGGTGTAGGTCCCTTTGCGCATTTAAAAACAAACTGGCAGATATCTCTTGCGGGACGCACCGCAGGACATCTTGCAACGGTTATAAAGGACACTCCTCTTACTGAGACGTTTGCTCACGAGGGCTTCTGCGGTTATCAGTTTAAGCCAATGCTTAACGGCGGCAGCGCTGTAGTGCTTGACCTTGATGACACAGTACCATTTGACCCGATCATCGAGGCAGTAAGTTCATACAAATTTGTCCACCGCGAGGGTATTCTCTTTGAATATAGGGTGGGCAAGGGCAGACTGCTTGTATGCACACTCAACCTTGACCCCGCCGACCCCGGCGCAAGGTATGTAAGAGAGATGATTATAAAGTACGCTACGGGCGATGACTTTAATCCTAAATATACTCTTACAAGGGAGATGTTAAACAATCTGTTTAATACTAACCCCGTTTTCGCTGAGGAAAACACTAATATGGCGCGTAATAATAACGACATAACGGCATGATGTGTTTTGCAAAAACACATCAATGAATTGCAACCTTATGGTTGCGTGAATTGAAAGTTTTCACTTTCGTGAATTTCCTGCGGCATGAATTGTGCCCCAAGGCACATTGGGTGCAATTCAATTCATGTGAGCAATAGAGTTGCTACGGCAACTCTGCGAGCAAATCATGGCAAAGCCAATTCATGATGCGATAGCATCAATTCATAAAAAAAGACCGATTTTTACATCGGTCTTTTTGTTTTATTACTGTCTTTTGCCCGTTTTAATTTCGCCGTGCTTAGCCTCGTAATTTTCAATGCAGTCTCTTATTAAAATAAGTATCTGACTGTTTGCACTCCTGCCCTCATAATCAGCAATTACGTGCAACTTGTCAAGCATTTCTTCTTCAATTCTTATCGATAAACTCTTTGTGGCCATATAAACCTCTTAAATGAACATATTTTGTATTTACTTTATACTTATTTTGTGCTAATATGTTGATTATAGATATAAAATGTATTCAAAATGCGTTCAGAGGGTATATGAAAATTGCAATTATAGGTTCAAGAGGTATAAAATAAGTTGAATTAGAAAAACATTTGCCGAATACAGTTACAGAAATTGTTTCGGGCGGAGCACGTGGGGTAGATACATTCGCTGCTCTTTATGCGCGAAAAAACGGGATTAAGATGACGGAATTTATGCCCGACTACAGTCGTTACGGTAAAGGCGCACCGATACGCCGCAATATACAAATAGCCGAGTACGCAGATGCTGTAATTGCCTTTTGGGACGGTAAATCAAGGGGAACTAAAAACACAATAGAACTGTTTAAAAATCTAGGCAAACCGATAACGGTTGTGCTGTTATAAATTTTTCTTACTAAAGGGTGGGATATTGACTTTAATATTTTGCCGTGATAAAATTATATCAGGTCAGGGGACGACACCCATTACAAAAAACGAAGGCTCAGTTTACAGCAAAGGGGATGATACCCATAGAAAAAAACGTTATTGTTGTTGACGAACAAGGAAACATACTTGAGGCGACCTACCCTAAACGGGCAAAGGGTCTTGTTAAAAAAGGCAGGGCGCGCTTCATAAAAGAGAGCATGATTTGCCTTGCGTGCCCTTCCGACAAAACGGAGGAAAACGAAATGTCTGACACACAGAACAAATTTGATAATCTTGAAATTTTAATTGATAACTACGTAAGCGAGCATGAGGTAGTGACCTCTCTTAAGGAAGAATTATTATCGGCGATAAAGCACGAGAAGTTTTTGCCTGCTGTCGAGTTTGCCGTTAAAGAAAATAAAATCGGGATAGCACCTCTTCAAAGAGCGCTGAAGATCGGTTTTGCAAAGGCGGCATATATGATTGATGCCATGGAAGCACTTGGACTTATAAGTCCACCCGGTGTGGCAAATGCCAGAAAGGTTCTTCCAAAAGCAAAAGAATTCCTTGCTTACAAGTCAAAATAATCCCTGCAAAAAGAAAAAGACTGCAATAAGAAGAAAGCCTGCCGAGTTTGGCAGGCTTTCAACATTAGTGTATAAAGCACTTGGAAATAGTGCAAAGTTAAAGCTTTTTAGAAATTCTAATAAAGGACTATCCTTTTTGTTCTTGCCGAAATTTACCCAAATCAGCACAGAGTAAAAGGTCAGTACAAAGCATCGGAACGAGGAAATTCCGAGGAAGATTTTTCGTTCTTCGACCCGAAGGTGTACTTATGTACATCGAGAGGGAGAAAACGGAAAAAGAAAAGGATTATAATAAACAAAGAAGAAAGCCTGCCGAGTTTGGCAGGCTTTCAACATTAGTGTATAAAGCACTTGGAAATAGTGCAAAGTTAAAGCTTTTTAGAAATCCTAATAAAGGACTATCCTTTTCGGTCTTGCCGAAATTTACCCAAATCAGCACAGAGTAAAAGGTCAGTACAAAGCATCGGAACGAGGAAATTCCGAGGAAGATTTTTCGTTCTTCGACCCGAAGGTGTACTTATGTACATCGAGAGGGTGAAAACGCAAAAAGAAAAAGACTATAATAAAAACGAAGAGAACCTACCGATTTTGGTAGGTTCTCAACGTTAATATTAAAAGGCACTAGGGCTTAGTGCAGGTGTTATTTATTGGTGAATAAATAACAACAAACCGTCTTTTTCGGTCTTGCCGAAATTTACCCAAATCAGCACAGAGTAAAAGGTCAGTACAAAGCATCGGAGCGAGGAAATTCCGAGGAAGATTTTTCGTTCTTCACCCCGAAGGTGTACTTATGTACATCGAGAGGGAGAAAACGGAAAAAGAAAAGGATTATAATAAACAAAGAAGAAAGCCTGCCGAGTTTGGCAGGCTTTCAACATTAGTGTATAAAGCACTTGGAAATAGCGCAAAGTTAAAGCTTTTTAGAAATCCTAATAAAGGACTATCCTTTTCGGTCTTGCCGAAATTTACCGTTCCGATTAAACCTCGGGTTTCATCGTGGGGAAGAGCAGTACATCGCGTATCGACGCTGAATCGGTAAGCAACATAACAAGCCTATCCACACCAAAGCCAAGTCCGCCTGTGGGGGGCATACCGTATTCAAGGGCGGTGACGTAATCCTCATCAACCTGAGCCTTGGATTCGGGATCCTCTTTGAGTTTCTTCTCAATCTGCTTAACAAATCTTTCCTTCTGGTCGATGGGGTCGTTAAGCTCGGAGAATGCGTTACCGAACTCGGTGCAGTTGATAAAGTACTCAAATCTCTCTGTAAAGAGAGGATCGTTAGGCTTTTTCTTAGCAAGGGGGCTGTTTTCAACGGGGTAGTCGTAGATAAAGGTAGGCTGGATGAGTTTATCCTCTACGAATGCGTCGAAGAGCTCAACGAGTACGGTACCGCGTGTTGCGTCGGCAGGCACCTCAACGTGCAATCTCTTTGCATCGGCTCTTGCAGCCTCATCATCTGCCCATGTGTCATAGTCAACGCCGCTGTACTTTTTAACAGCCTCTTTCATGGTAAGTCTTTCCCACTTGCCCATGTTTATCTCGTTACCCTGATAGGTGATTATCTCACTGCCGCAAACCTCGTGCGCGAGTTTTTTGTAAAGCTCCTCAACAAGGTCCATCATACCGAGATAATCGGTAAATGCCTGGTAAAGCTCAACTGTGGTAAACTCGGGGTTGTGCTTGGGGTCCATACCCTCGTTACGGAAGATTCTGCCTACCTCGTAAACTCTGTTCATACCGCCAACGATAAGTCTCTTAAGATAAAGCTCTGTTTCTATACGCAGATACATGTCTATATCAAGGGTGTTGTGGTGGGTCTTGAACGATCTTGCGCTTGCGCCGATTTCAAGTGGTAAGAGGATAGGTGTATCTACCTCAAGGAAGCCCTTGGAGTCAAGGTACGAGCGGATGATGGAGAGTATTCTTGAGCGCTTGATAAAGGTATCCTTAACCTCGGGGTTAGCGATAAGGTCAACGTATCTCTGTCTGTATCTCTGCTCAAGGTTGGTAAGGCCGTGGAATTTTTCGGGCAGGGGGATAAGTGACTTTGCAAGGAGTGTCATACTGCTTGCGTGTATGGATATCTCACCTGTACGTGTACGGAAAACGTGACCGGTAACACCTACGATGTCACCAACGTCCCACTTTTTAAAGCCCTGATAATTTTCTTCACCAAGGTCATCGCGAGAGGTGTAAATCTGTATCTTGCCCTGATTGTCAAGCACGTGGGCAAAGGATGCCTTACCCATAACTCGTCTTGCAACCATACGTCCTGCAATCTTTACCTGCATATCGGGTGTCTCACCCTCCTTGCAGTCCTTTTCAAGTTCGGTATATCTTGCGATAATGTCCTTACTCTCACTGTCTACGTCGTATTTGGTTATTTCAAAGGGATTTTTACCTGCTTCGCACAGGGTCTTAAGTTTTTCACGTCTTACGGCAAGTTCACTTGATGAACTCTCTATATTCTGTGTATTCTTTTCCATAAGTAAATCCTTCTTTTTTATTAACTGATTTAGTCTTTTGCTCTTGTAACGCTCTTGATTACAAGTACCTGCTCTCTTACACCCTTGACGATAGCCTCGTCACCCTCTTTAAGTCCGATAAGGGCCATACCGATAGGTGAGGAGTCGGAAATTTTACCTGCCATGGGGTCTGTCTCGTAAGAGCCTACTATGTGATAGGTAGCTTCTACGTTTCTTGTCTTATTGTATACCACAACCTTTGAGCCAACGCTTATCTTTGAGTGGTCGATAAGGGCTTCATCAATTACCTTTGCGTTTGCGATAAGCTCCTTAAGCTCGTGGATACGCGCATGGATCTTACCCTGCTCGGCCTTAGCCTCATCATACTCGCTGTTCTCTGAGAGGTCGCCGTATGCGCGTGCGGTAGAGATCTCCTTTTTATTTTCCTCAACTCTTACTGTTTCAAGATAAGTAAGTTCGTCCTGCAGGGCCTTAAAGCCCTCGGGAGTATAGCTTTTCTGTTCTGCCATTATTATATATCTCCTAAAAATTAATTATCACTGTTTAAATAACTTAAAGCATATTCAAGCTGTGCGTCGCTTTCACTCTCTACATCAAGTTCAACGGTAAAATCGGGAGTGATACCGATATTATGATAGTTGACGCCTGAGGGGGGATTGTAAAAGGCTACTGTCAGCGTTATTGCCGAGTGATCGGTAAAGGGCAGGGATGACTGCATTATACCCTTACCAAAGGTTGTTGTACCTACTGTGGTACACTCAAGAAGTCCCATATCGTCATAGTCCCTGAGGGCAGAGGTAAAGAGTTCGCCTGCGCTGGCGGTGTTCTCGTTACATATTACAACCGAGGGCAGTGAGAGGGAGTGGTCGACCTCCTCGTTCGCATAAACGGTATCCTTATAAGCCGAGAAGGATGCTATCACAGTGCCGTTTGGCACAAGATAACTTATCATATTGGTAACACTGTCAAGTGTGCCACCGGGATTGCCGCGCAAATCAAAGATAATACTTGTCGCATTCTGATTTTCAAGGGCGCTTAGCGCCTCGATAAACTGCTCATCGGTATTATCCTTAAAGCCGGTTATTCTGATATATCCTATACCGTTATCCATAAGCTCATAACTTACGGTAGTTTCAACAATACGTTCTCTTATTATTTCAAAGGTTATCTCATCTTCACCGCGCAGTACCGTGACACGTACGCTTGTGCCTACCTCACCGCGGATAGCTGCGATAATATCGTTATAATCGCTTTCACTGACCCTTTTACCGTCAACTGCAACTATATAGTCGCCACCACGGATGCCCGCGCGCTGTGCGGGAGAGTCAACGATAGCCTCAGAGACGTAAATAGACATCTCGGTATAATCGTATATAACGCTCACGCCGATGCCGACAAATTCGCCGCTGATATCTTCATTATAACTGTCATAAAGCTCGCTTGTACGGTAGGTTGAGTATCTGTCTCCGAGCGCCTCGACGTAGGAAGAAAGTATAGCGTCGGTAACTGCTGTGCGGTCATTCAGGTCTGTGCGGTCGTAAAGATGCTCAATAAAGATATTGGCGCAGTTCACAGCGAGCGCTCTTTTATCTTCAAATACCGTTTTATCGTAGTAATATTCCTCAACGCTTATCTCGCTTATTATAAGTTTTTGCTTATTATAATTCGAAAAGCCGAAACTTACAAGATAA
The DNA here is from genome assembly GCA_045653505.1 of Eubacteriales bacterium. Classification (GTDB taxonomy): domain Bacteria; phylum Bacillota; class Clostridia; order Oscillospirales; family CAG-272; genus UBA1740. The sequence continues at coordinate 55,905 of JAZOLZ010000036.1, forward strand.
TCGTTGACCGTATCGCATACGGCAGTACAGTTTTCAATATTAGCAATAAGCGTATCCTTGCCCGGCATAGGCTCAGCCTTCGGGAAGATGATGCCGAGCGCATAGCAGGATACTGCAAAGGTTGAGAGAATAAGAAGAAGTAAAAGCGTTATTTTTTCACCAAAGGAGAATTTTTTCTTCTCGTTTTTCATTCTTACCTCCTATATCACAAAATTCACCCTGCCGAGTTTGGCAGGGTAAATTTAATTTGTCTTTTTAAAATTTGGTAGGCTTGTTGGTAAGATACTTTTTAACCATAAGCGCAACCTTAAAGGTAACTGCGTGGTCAAATTCTCTTAAATCAAGACCTGTAAGTTTTCTTATCTTCTCAAGACGGTAAACAAGGGTGTTACGGTGTACAAAGAGTTTTCTTGAGGTCTCACTTACGTTAAGATTGTTTTCAAAGAAGCTCTGTACTGTCATAAGCGTCTCGCGGTCAAGAGACTCGAGCGAGCCCTTCTTGAATACCTCCTGTAAGAAGGTGTCGCAAAGAGTAGCGGGCAACTGATAGATAAGTCTGCCGATACCGAGGTTTTCATAGGACATAATAGGCTTTTCGATATCAAATACCTTGCCTACCTCAAGTGCAATTCTTGCTTCTTTATAAGCGCGCGCAAGATCCTTGAGGTTGCCTACTACGGATGAGATACCGATAAGCAGCTTAGCACCGTACTCCTTGGTGATAGAGCGCTGCATGTTCTGCGCAAATGCCTCAAGGCTCTCAGCATCAGCATTCTGATTAACCTCTTTAACAAGCACGATATCTCCCTCGGAGATACTGATGATAAAGTCACGGTTCTTGTCCTGAATATAATTCTGTACTATTTCATACGGGGGCATACCGGGAAGAGACTGGAATTTGATAACAAATACCGCGCGCATCTCATCGTTGGTAAAGTGCAGTTCGTTTGACTTGATGTAAATATCGCTGGGCAGGATGTTATCAAGGATGATGTTCTTGATAAATGAGCTCTTGTCATATTTTTCATCATAAAGGCTCTTGATGTTGCCAATAGTGATAGCAAGCATCTGCGCAGCCTTATCCGCTTCCTTATCAACACCCTCTACAAAAACGATAGAGTCGAGCTTGTTCTGAGGATTTACAAAGCGGTATGTATAGCCCTGTACCACGATGTGGTCAGCGGAGTAGGCAAGCTCCTCACGGATCTTCTGACGGGATTCGCCAACCTTGGAAAGGTCGCTTGATGCAATGATAATGCCGTTCTCGTCTATTATACCCATTGTCTTGCCGATAACGTCACGTAACTGGTGAATTACCGTCTGAAAAAGGCGGTTTGACATAAAAGGTCCCCCTTAAGAAAGTATTAAAACTTGTTATTTTGTACTATAGTTTACTATATTTTTTGTCAAATTTCAATACTTTTTTGAAAAAAGTTACTAAAAATTAAAAAGTTTTTGTAAAAAATTGTATAAAAAGACACTTTTTGGTTAAAATTACCCTCAAAAAGTGTCCTTTATATGTCATATTATGCTTTTATTTTAATTCATATTCGTATGATATTGCCGAAAGCACGTATGCAGGGGCAGTTTCACATCTCAAAATACGCGGGCCAAGGTTTGCCATCTTAAGCCCCTTGTCCTTTGCTCTCTCTGCCTCGTCTTTTGAAAAGCCTCCCTCACTGCCTACTACAACTCCAATGCGCCTTGCATCGCTCTTTTCCTTAAGTATCTGCTTTAAGGACACAGTGCCGTCTCCCTCGTAGCAAAAGATTGCAAGATCGTAGCTCTCGCACTCGTTTATCACCTCGTTGAAGGAAATAGGTGAGCGCACTGCGGTAAGTACACCGCGCCCCGATTGCTTTGATGCCTCGTTTGCTATACGACTAAGCCTTTGCAGTTGCTTTTCTATCCTGTCCGATGTCGGCTTTTTTATACAGCGCGAGGATTCAAAGGGTACAAAGGTGCTGACTCCGAGTTCAACCGCCTTTTGCAAAACGGTATCTAACTTATCTCCCTTCGGATAAGCCATATACAGTGTTATATCGACTACCGATTCGGTAGCGCCGTCTTGGCTTTGTAAAATAGTAAGCTCGCAGATATCGTCTCTTATAAGATCAAGACGGCACAGATGCTCTTTCTTGTGCATATCGCATACGGTTACCGTATCTCCGACCGCCATTCTTAATGAACGGGCTATATGCCTTGCATCATCGCCGAGAATAGTGACCTTATCCTCGTTTATATCCTTTGATGGTACAAAAAATCTGGGCATATCTTTTCCTCTTTAAATCTTTTTTGCCACAAGGGCAACCCAATCGTTTTCTCTTAATTCAGAAAGGACGGTATATCCGCATTCCTTAAGGCAGTCTCTTACCTTATCTTCGCTCGTATTTATAATGCCCGAGAGAATTACGGGAGCGCCTGCATTAAGGTAATTATCAAGATCGGGCATCATACGCACTATGATATCCGCAACTATATTTGCTACTAAGAAGTCGTACTTACCGCCGCTAAGATCTACGTTCTTTAAAAGATCGGATACTCCGACAGTAATGCTGTCTTCAAGGTGTGAGTCCTTTACGTTCTCCCTTGCAACCTTTACCGCAACAGGGTCTATATCGTATGCATTACATCTCTTTGCGCCAAGCTTCATAGCGCAGATAGAGAGTATTCCCGAGCCTGTACCGACATCAAGCACTCTTTCGCCGCCCTTTATCTCGTTTTGCATAAGATGCATTACAAGGCGCGTGGTCTCGTGTGTGCCTGTGCCAAATGCCATACCGGGGTCAATACGTATAATGACCTCGCCCACCTTAGCCTCGTATTTCTCCCATGCGGGGACTATCGTAACTCTGCCAAGGGTAATGGGCTTGTAATACTGCTTCCAGTTTTCTGCCCAGTGATCCTCATCTATATCGTCAAGGGATATTTTATATGTAAGCCCTTCGTTTTCAAAGCCGCTCTTTAAAAATGACAGATATTCGCCTATAGGCTTTTCCTCGGGGATGAATATTGAGACTGCCGCCTTGGTCTTATCTGCGTTAAGTATGCTCTCATCCACAAGCTCGCCGTACATACCGTTAAATGAAAAATCGCTATAGTCCTCTATCATAAGACCGTTATCAAGCATACTCATTATAGCGCACACGCTGTCAAGCTCCTTTGTGGTCGTGTTAACGGTGAGTTTGGTCCATTTTCCCATTGGCATTAAGTCTCCTTTGCTACTTCAATATCTCTTTTGATTTGCTCAAAAAGTAAATCTTTGTTGTCAAATTTAGTCTCTTTTCTTATAAAATCGATAAGAGACACTTCTATTTCTTTGCCGTAAATATCGCCGGCAAAATCAAAAATATAACTTTCAAAATGCGCGGTTTTATCATCGAAGGTCGGGCAGGTGCCTATGTTGGTTATCGCACTGTAACTTACTCCGTCTACCGTGACGGTGCTTTTATATACGCCGTAGGCGGGCAGGATAAGGCATGGGTCGGGATATATATTTGCGGTAGGGTATCCAAAGCGACATCCGTCACCTCTGCCACACACCACCTCGCCTTTAAGTGAATAAGGGATGCCAAGGGCGGTGTTTACCTTTTTTATATCGCCATTAGCCATCATCTCTTTTATAAAGGAGGCGGAGAGTGTTTTGCCAAAGAGGGTATAGTCGTCGAGAACAATGACCTCGCGACCAAGTGAGCAAAAGGCCTTTTGTAAATCCTCACCTGTGCCGAGAGCCCCCTTGCCAAAGCGGAAGTTAAAGCCGCATACGGCAACGCTTGCGCCAAAGTCTTTGACAAGGCACTCGTTTATAAAATCGGTATAGGAAAGAGAGGATATTTCGCCAAAATCGGTAAGTGCAACTATATCAACCCCAAGGGAGTTAAATATTTCGAGCTTTTTTTCTTCGGTATAGATTCTCTTACCCTCGCTCTTTATACCGCTGCCGTCCTTGAAGGTAAAGAGTAAAAGCGGAAGCCTAAGCTCATCAGCCCTTTTTCTGCCAAGGGCAATAAGCTCTCTGTGACCGAGATGCACGCCGTCAAAAAAGCCGAGCACGCATACGCATTTTTTCACTATTTGCATATTTAATCTGTAATTGACGGTGTTCATGCGCTCCCCTTCTTTTTATTTTACAAAGTATCATTTATAAAGTATACATCTAAATTGCCAAAATGTCAATATTATATATAGTGTAAAATGCATAATATTCGCCCGCAACGCGCACGTAAATAAAGTAATTGTTGACAAACAAAGCGCACTTATGTTAATATTTAAAATAGCAGATATTGCCCGGATAGTACGGTAAGCACAGCCGTATATCCTGAAATACATGTGCGGAGGCTAATGTGAAACTTAATTATAAGAGAACTATTCTCGTCGGCTTTGCGTTCTTCCTTATCTCTGCTTTCTGGCAGGCGTATGACGCAATTGTGCCGCTTATTCTTACAAACCACTTTGGTTTACCCCAGACAGTATCGGGCGTGGTAATGTCCGTAGACAACATTCTTGCGGTATTTATGCTCCCTATATTCGGCGCTCTTTCCGACAGAGTAATGACCAGATTCGGTAAAAGAACTCCGTTTATTTTCATTGGTACGATAGCCGCTGTTGTTTCGCTCATATCGCTTATTCTTATTGACGGCTATCAACTCGGCGCTGTTCTTGAGGCAGGCATTGCCGAGAGATATCAGGCTGCGGCTGCTCTTCTTAAGGAAGCGAATGCTACTCTTAAGGCAGCAGGTAAAGCAGGTGACCTTGCAGCGGTTGATGCTGCCCAGGCTGTAATAAAGTCCATCAATGCAGACATTGAGATAATCAGAGAAGATACTCTTCAGATAGTATTTTCAAACATCTGGCCTCTGGTTGCATTTATAGGCGTTCTTCTGCTTGTTCTTGTATCTATGGCAACCTTCCGCTCTCCTGCGCTGGCTGTTATGCCTGACGTTACTGTTAAACCCCTTCGTTCAAAGGCGAATGCTATTATCAACCTTATGGGAACCGCAGGCGGTATCCTCGTTCTCGTTCTCGGTATGATATTCAATACCTCGGGCAATAAGTATATGAACTACTTTGGATACATTCTTGCAGTTGTTGCAATTATGCTTACAGGTCTTTGCGTATTCCTTCTAACCGTTAAGGAGCGCAAGTGGGCTGATGAGATGGAACAGACTACGCGTGAACTTGGTCTTGAAGAGGTAGAGGCTCCCATTTCTAAGAATGTTGGCGCAAGATCCCTTTCAAGGTCTGAACTTACGTCCCTTATGCTTATTCTTGCATCTGTTGCCCTTTGGTATATAGGCTATAACTCGATTACAAGTAAGTACTCGGTTTATGCTACCAACGTTCTCTTCTTTGACTTTAACTTCACTCTTATTATTGCACAGGCTGCGGCAGTTATTGCTTATATTCCTGTTGGTATAGTAGCATCAAAGTTCGGCAGAAGAAAGACTATCCTTGCAGGCATCACAATGCTTGCATCAGCATTCTTCCTCGGCAACTTTATAAACTTCGATACACCTGAGTTCCTTATGTATCCTGTATTTATTCTTGCAGGTATTGGTTGGGCTACGATAAATGTAAACTCCTTCCCCATGGTTGTTGAACTTGCAAAGGGTGGCGAGGTAGGTAAGTACACAGGCTACTACTACACCGCTTCTATGGCTGCACAGATAGTTGCTCCCATCCTTTCCGGCTTCCTTTACGATATCTTCGGTATGCGTAACGTATTCTTCGTATTCGGTACCTTGTTTGTAGTAGGTTCGTTCGTTACAATGTTCTTCGTTAAGCACGGTGACGCTAAGCCCGAGACACAAAACGCTCTTGAGGCTCTCGGCGGCGCTGATGACTAAATGGTGAAATAATATGGATCCCTGGCTTATAGCACTTATTATAGTTTTGGCGATCTTTGCAGTTTTGGTAATTGCGCTTGTCGTACTCACTAAGCCTGCAAAATCCCAAAAAGGTATAGAAAACTTTACATCTGTGCGTTACGCACATAGAGGACTGCACGGCAACGGCGTACCGGAAAATTCACTGCTTGCTTTCAAATTAGCGGTTGAGAGAGGCTACGGCATTGAACTTGACGTACGTCTTTCAAAGGACAAGGTGCTCGTCGTTTTCCACGATGATACGCTTGAGCGTGTTTGCGGCATAGACAGGCGCGTAGATGAGTTTACCGCTGAGGAATTAAAGAATATCAAACTTGCCGGTACTGATGAGTACGTGCCTACCTTTGATGAGGTGCTTGCTCTTATTGACGGCAAGGTAAAACTGCTTTGCGAAATCAAAGAGGCTGCATCTGACAGCGAGGTAAGTATTGCCGCGGCAGAAAGACTTAAGAAATATGAGGGCGAATACGTAGTAGAGTCCTTTAACCCCCTCTCTGTTGCGAGAGCAAAAAAGATACTGCCCGACAAATACTGCGGTCTTCTTTGTGAGCATTATACTCTTAAGGATGAATTTAAAAAGCCGCTTTATCATATTTTGCAAAACTTCTTGCTTAACGTAAAGTGTCGCCCCGATTTTATCGCTTATAACCATTTGCATATGGGTTATCACGCATTTAAACTGATGAAGTTTTACGGTGCGCCCACCTTTGCCTATACCGTAAAGAGTATAGAGGAAGAAAAGGCGGCAAGAGCGGGTGGCTTTGACACGGTTATTTTTGAGGGATATATTCCGGAGGACTGATGAGACTTACACTTGTGGCTACCTGTCTTTTTGGCCTTGAGGGACTTCTCGGTGAGGAGATAGAGGCCCTTGGCTATGACAGAATATCTACCATAGACGGTAGAATAACCTTTGCGGCAGACTGCGAGGGCGTTGCTCTTTCAAATATCTTTTTAAGATACGCAGAGAGAGTGTATATCAAGGTCGGCGGCTTTAAGGCTGAGAGTTTTACCGAACTTTTTGACGGCACAAAGGCTTTGCCGTGGGAGAGATTTATCGGCAAACTCGACGCATTCCCCGTCTCGGGTCATTCAATAAAATCAAAACTGTATTCTATCCCCGACTGTCAGTCTATTATCAAAAAAGCGATAGTTGACCGTCTTAGCGAGAACTACGGTATCCGCATTTTTGAGGAAAGCGGAGTTAAATACAAAATAGAGTTCTTTATCCTTAACGATGAGGTCTCTCTTATGATAGACACCTCGGGTGATCCACTGCATAAGAGAGGCTATAGAAAAGAAGCAAACCTTGCTCCGATACGCGAGACGCTTGCGGCGGCTATAGTAAAGATATCCCGTCCGAGAGAAAACGTGCTTTTGTGGGACCCTCTTTGCGGTAGCGGTACTATTGCTATTGAGGCGGCAAGAATGATGCGCAACATAGCACCCGGTGTGGACAGACGCTTCGCCTCGGAGGCCTTTTCGTTTATTCCTAAGGAAATGTGGAAAAACGCAAGGGAGGAGGCAAGGGATAACGAGATAAACGACACACCCTTTGAGGTATATGCCTCGGATATTGATCCATTTGCCCTTGAGATTGCAAGGCATAACGTAAAGCGCGCAAGGGTAGAGGATACAGTCAAGGTGTTTAACAAAAACTGTCTTGAAATTGCCTCGGGCGGTCGCCGTGGCACTATAGTGACCAATCCACCCTACGGCGAGAGGCTCGGCACTCTTAAAGAGGTTGAGGAACTTTACCGTAAGATGGGTAAGCACTTTATTTCTCTTTCTCCCTGGCAGGTTTATATAATAACCAGCCATCCTGATTTCCAGCGCTTTTACGGTAAGAGGGCTGACAAGGTGAGAAAACTTTATAATGGTATGATACCCTGTTATCTATACCAATTCTTTAAAAATTTTGGATAAAATCGGCGCTCTCACACCTTGACGTAGGTAACTACGTAGCGTAGCGGCATTTTGGAAGTGAATAACAGTCCGGCGGACTGTTAGAGCCAAAATGTGACCGAGCTGCAGCGAGAACCGGCGGTATGAGTATCACCAATTTTATCTCAAAATTTGCAATTTTGTAACTACCGAATAAAAAACTAACGAGGCATAGAATTGTTCTATGCCTCGTTCGTTTTTTATTCTTCTAGTCTTTTCTCCCACATGCCGTGTTTATTGCAGTAGGCGTAGGCGGCTTTTGGCTCCTCGTCACGGATATCAAAGGCGGCGGCAGGGGGCTCATTAGGATGCAAGTAGGCAAGGTGGCCACCCTTGTTTGTCCTAAGATAGATAAAATTTATTGAGTGGTCCTCTACCATGGGATGCTCGTTTTCTCCTATATCGATATAGAGTGAGGAACTTGTGCGCGATACCATAGGTAAATGCTTTTCCTTACCCTCATCACTGGCCTTGAAATCTACCTGCTTCATTTCCTTGCCGCAGCAGCGCACAGTGTCGCCAAGACCTATAACCGCAAGCATTACGTTGCCGCACTTTTTACATTTAAAAAATCTGTTGTTATTCATCTTAACCCCCAAAAATGTAAATAAATATTTGTAATTTACCTATATTTTACCCAAAAATCACACGATTTAAGCATTTTGCTTGGAATGTTTTTTGAAAATTATAATACGGCAATCAGGTTCTACATCTTTATTATTGACATAGGGTGGGCGGATATTGTATAATAGTTAGGAATTATTTTAAAAAGAGGTACGTATGAAAAAAAGAATATACGCGCTTATACTGTGTGTGGTGTTAGTCTTCTCGGTTTTGACCTCCTGCGATTTTTTAAATAGTGGCGCAAGTTATATAAAAATAAATGAGGAAAAGGATGTTGTACTTACCCTCGGTCAGACAAAACAACTCTCTTGCGATACAGATGCACTTCTTAAAGTTTTTGAGTGGTACACATCATCCGAGTGTGTGAATGTTGAGGATGGGCTTGTAACTGCTATCAGCGAGGGTGTGGCAACCGTTACGGTAAAGTGCGGTGAGTTATCCGACAGCATTACGGTAAGGGTTGAGGCAACCAAAAAAGACCCACCCGAGAGTGTGGAAATCTCCTTGGATAAAAGCGAGATATCCGTGGGCGAGCATATCGCAATTTCCTTTACTGTTTATCCGCTTGGTGCATCAACAGATATAGGCTTTGAAGTATTATCCGGCGACGGTGTGATTGATTTTATCGGCAATACCGCAATAGGCTCTTATGCGGGTACAGTAGAGATAGTCGGCAAGATAGACGGGGTTATCAGTAACACGCTTACCCTTACTGTTGTAAACGATATAGAGAATATTTACAGCGGCATGAGCGAGGATGAATTTTACCTTAATTATACTCCTGCTACAAGCAATACCGATGCTCTTTACCGTACGCAAAACGGTTTTATGTCAGGTACACTTACTGTGCCCGATCAGGCACCGACAATATCGGCAAACAGACCTACAAAGGACGGGCTTTTTGTAAAAAACACCTCTATGTATTTCTCCGAGGGCGGCAAGGCCTACAGCGTACTTGATGCAAGCGGCAATATCGCCTTTACGGTATACAAGGACGGCGCATACATAACTCTTGAGGAGGTTGCGGCATACGTTTTTGCCTTTGGTGACGTACCTAAAAATTACACTTCGAGCAAAAAGACAGACCCCGATAATTCTATCTGGGGAGAGTATTTAAGGCTCAATCACTCAAAATTTTCGGGCAGTACAAAAAAGTATCCCTATGAACCTAAGCTGCCCAACATCAGCGGCTGCGGCGGTACGTACAGTTATTATGAAATTGATATAGGTACCACGGGTACCGACTGCGACCCGAGTTACAACATAACCATTTATAACAACGGCTCTACAATAACCAGAGGCGCTGCAAGAATAGTCTACGCACGCTTTGATATTAACGGCGATAAGATTATAGACCCTGATGAAAAACACGTATTCTATACCTACAATCATTATAATGATTTTCAGGAGTATTTAAACTATCTTGGCGGCTGGGGTGAAATGTTTGGCAACATAAGTGGTGGCGGTACTCTTTCCAGTAAATACGATTACAACCCCACACCTTATATACCGACCTACAACGGCACTGTTGAGGTGAGTATCGTTGTAATTCTTTTGCCTTATTATGATAACAAGCAAATGTTGATTTAAATCAAAAATAGGCAAAAAAGACAACTTAAGTTTGCAAAATATATAAAAATCCTGCTCAGAAAAGACCGAGCAGGATTTTTTATTATTTGCAAAACTTTAAATCAGATATTCAGGAATATGACTGCAATACCGCCGAGTATTACGCCGATTATCTGGCGTGGGAGAAAGTTCTCTTTAAAGATAAAACGTGATACAAGGAAGGAAAGCACGGTTTTTACACCCGCTCTTGTCGGGCCGGAGATTGATATATCTATAAAACTGTTTGTCAAAAGGGTGAGCATATTTGTAGCGCCGTTTGAAAGACCTGCGGTGAGGGCGTAGGGAGTGCCGTTTTTAAGAATGTAAAGGCAGTCTTTGCCGTCCTTTATGAAGCCTACTGTAAAGAGCGTAACTGCCGATATTGCAAGGCAGATTATCATAAACTCATTGTCAAACATATTCATGCTTGCATCGCCGTACTTTGCCGCCGCATTTAACTGATTTATGCGCTGTACAACACCGAGCATACCTGCGCCCGCAACCGAGATGAGTATGTAGATAAGCCACTTGAGTGAGAACTTTTTATCCTCATTCTTAGAGTCGCCTCTTACAAGGAAGAGCGAGATAGCGATAATTGCAAAGCCAATGTAGGTAAAGACGGTTGCCTCTTCATTTAAGAAGATTATGCCGTAAACCGTAGTAAAGACAAGGCTGTATGAAATAAGCAGCATTGAGATTACAAACGGGCCTATCTGCAGTGCCAAATATGTAAGGAGTGAGGCAACGCAGTAGAGTATGCCGCCGACTATAGCCAGGGGCAATATCTCAAGTGTGAAATTAAAGCCTGTCGGGTCAGTCAAAAGATCCTTGCCGACAAAGAAGAGCATTGAAAAAAGGGATACAATTGCAGTAAATATAAAGCCACCCTTATCGTGCTTGCGGTTATAAACCTTGATAAGCGTGCTCTCGACGAGGTGCGTGGCCGCGCTCAGGCCTATAAAGAGATATCCGAGTTCCATGATAAACCTCTTAAAATACTATTTTAACTATCGCTTATTTTAGCACACTGACTTTTATAATTCAATAGTATTTTAAAATTTTTTAATCTTTATTTTTAAAAGCGGTGATTTGACTATTTGAATTATTACTTTGCCAAAAGCCTTAAAAAAGCAAAATTCAAGACAAAGACTTGAACAATTTTTACGGGCGAAAGCGGACAATGATGTTTGTTTTTTACCATTTTTGGGGCACTTTTTGACTTTTTTGTCTTTTTGAGGCAATAAAGCATATCGAAAAACAAATAAACAAAAAAACACACGCTGAGTGCAAAGTGCAGACAGTGGGTGTGTTTTTGAAAATAGTAAAAGGGGTGTAAAAATTAATTTAAAAGTTTGTCGAGCGCACCGAAGTCTGTGCGTGTGGCTACAAGGGGAGTAATTGAAATATGACCGTTACGCACCGTGTCTGTATCGAGGGTAAAGTCGGTGCCGCCTATACGCACTATGTCACCGGTTTGCTCATACATATCGTTGCCGATATATACAAACTCATCTGTAAAATAGATACCGCCTTGACGGGTAAAGTAAATATCCTTTGCGTCTATCGGAATATTGATGTTGTAAAGCGGGCATAAATCGAAAAGACTTTTATCCTTTATAAGGTCAAACACTCTTCCAAGTTGATTTACCGCAGGGGCAAAATCCTTTGGGTCGGTGGAGAGAGCGATACCGTTTATGCCAAGGCGTGCGCCCTCGAAAATCGCGCCGCACGTACCGGAATAAACTATGTCCTTACCAAGGTTAAAGCCACGGTTGATACCCGAGATGATAAGGTCGTATTTTTGCTTCATACCAAGTACGGCAAAGCGCACGCAATCGGCAGGTGTTGAGTCCATATACCAGCACTCCGCACCCTCTACCAAAGGCACTTTTTTTATTTCAATCGGACGGGTAAAATCTATTGCGTGGCTCTTGCCGCTTTGCTCAACCTTGGGCGCAACCACCGTCACCTCACCAAGTGTCATTGCCCACTTTATAAGGTGGGGCAGAGCAGGGGCGTTTATGCCATCATCGTTTGTAATAAGTATTCTCATTTTATATCCTTTAATGCTGTTTTTGACAAGTTATATTTACAATAATACTATATTAGAGCCAATTTGTATTGTTTTCTTTATAATTCTTTAAATGCAAATCCGCTTCGCCGAGCAGCGCCTTTAACTCCTTTTTGGAGTATACTGTAGCGCCTGCTGCACAGGCGTGTCCGCCACCGTTATATCTTTCTGCAATCTCACTTACGGTAACAAAGCGACTGCGCAGTCTTACCCTTATTGAGCCATCGTCATTTTCAATAAAAGCAAGCCAGATAAGGCTGCCCTTGATTGAGTCAAGATAGGACACCGACGCGCTTGCATCCTCGCTTGAGAGGTTGAATTTTTTCTGCATTTTCTTATCTACGAAAATGTATGCAACGCCGTTTTCTGTTATCTTCATTTTATTGTAAACGTAAGACTCAAATTTAAACTGGTTAAAGTCCTTTAAGTAAAGGTGAGCAAAGAGCGTGTCGGTATCTATGCCAAAGGTGAGCAGTTCGCCTGCAAGATGCATTGTTTCACCGCTTACGTCGCGGTATCTGAAGCGGCCTGAGTCGGTTACGATACCCATATAAATATAGGTAGCGCCTATTTTGTCGAGCTTAAGTTCGTCCTTGTTTTTTACGTAAAAATCGGCTATCATCTCGCTGGCAGAGCATCTTAACTCCTCTACCCACTGCATATCACCATATTTTTCAATCTCTATGTGATGGTCGATTTTGATGAGTTCCTTGCAAAGATTAAACTTCTCGCTTGAAATTCTTTTTGCCGTTGCGGTATCGATTACTATGCCGAGGGCGTCCTTATAAAAATCATCCTCATACTCACTCACCTCGCTCTCGACAAAAGAAAGGTATTCGCTTTTGTCCATAGCCGAGATAACTACCGTCTTTTCGGGATAGGTGAGCTCCAGCATTCTCTTAAGGCCGTTCGTACTGCCTACACAGTCACCGTCCGGGCGCTTATGGCGGAAGATGATTATTTTGTTATACTCTTTGATTTTTTCTAAAATTTTCTTTTGCATATTTTCTACCTCGTTCTGTTTTAAGCAATGTCCTCGTCTGTGAGTGAGTCAAGGTCCTTGAGCATCTCCATAGCCATATCCTTATCTTTAAGGGTGGCTCCGCTTGCTTTTATATGTCCTCCGCCGCCGTATTTTTTGGCAATACGGTTTATGTTGTATTTGTTTGAGCGTATTTCAGCAAGTACGCCCTCATCGGTCTCGGTAAAGTTGACCCATTTTTCAACACCGCGAATTTCGCTCATAGTACCTACCATGCCGCGCGAGATAGAGAAGATTGATGCGCCGCTTTTCTCTGCCTCCTCTTTTGTGGTGTATATGTAAGCCGTACCGCCCTCGGTGAATTTTATCTTAAGGGTAAAGGCGGCCCTCAGTTGTATATCGGCAAGATCCTGAGAATAAAGATTTCTGTAAAGCTCTGCCGTGTCAATACTGTACTGCATAAGATAACTTGCGCGGCGGTGGGTGTTTTTATCCGTAGAATCGTATCTGAAGCGACCGGAGTCGGTAACCATGCCGGTATAAAGCGCCTCGGCACCGATATCGGTAAGCTTGTAGCCTCCCTCAATTGCAAAATCAACGATAAGACCGCAACAACTTTCATACGAGGTATCTGCAACCTCATGCTCGCACACCTCTTCACAAAACATATGATGGTCAATGCGCGCGCTTGTTTTTGCGTTTTGCCATCTGTCGTCACTTATAAGCGCCTTTGCGCTTGTGTCGAGCACTATTGCCAGGGCATTTTTGTAAAGGCTGTCATCAAGGTTGTCCATATTACTGCCTTTGACAAAGGAATATCTGCCTGCATCGTCGCCTACCTTGTATATCCTTTTTTCGGGGTAAGCCGTACGCAGTATCTCATAAAGACCTACCTGTGAGCCAATGGCGTCACCGTCGGGATTTGTGTGGCGGTGTATTATTATCACGTTGTGCTTCTCAATAAGTTCTCTTATCTTCTCAAACATGTTTTTTTACCTCTTTTCGTTCAATTATTACAGTATACCATAAACTGCGACTTATTGCAAGAGGCAATTTTTTTACTCTCTTTTTTTATCTCGCATTTTACAAGAGTAGTCTTTTTTATTTGTTGCTGTCCCCCTCACAAAATCTAGTAAAATGTAAATATAAATTGTCAAATATAACCATTTTTGTGCACAAAACCGTTTTAAACTTGATGCACAGTCAACTCTCTGTCGGCTTTGCAAGCATAATTTGATGTTTGACATTTTGCCGCGCATTTCACTATCATTTGTAAAATTCCGTTTTTGCGTTATATTTTTGTCCGGATTAACAAATTGTCTTATATTTACATTAAATTATATGATAAATTGTTAAATGTGCCGAAAATAAAAAAATATTAAAGAAAATACGACAAAAAGGTTGTTTTTTTACCTAAAGATGTGTTAAAATATATACGCGTGAAGAATATTTCTTGCGCGTTTTTTACTTGAACATCAAAATCAACAGTTTCAAAGAAAGGAGAACCCGACTGATGATACGTGATTTGCAAAAGGCAGATATGTGGAAGAGAATTTCCGCATTCATTTTTGACAAAATCCTGTTATTCACCCTGGCAGTTGGCTTTGCCTTTCTTTTATCTTTTTTACTCGATTTTCAGACCTATACCGA
>JAZOLZ010000037.1:0-94251 GCA_045653505.1 Eubacteriales bacterium
TCGGTACTTGTACCGAATCGGGGGCGAACCCCTGCGCTGCCGCTTCACTGCGGGAAGCCTCGCAAGGCGGCGCAGATTCCCGTCAAAAGACACCCTCAGCGGTGTCTTTTTTTATTTGGTCGGAGCCTCGGAACGAACACGCTCGGTACTTGTACCGAATCGGGGGCGAACCCCTGCGCTGCCGCTTCACTGCGGGAAGCCTCGCAAGGCGGCGCAGATTCCCGTCAAAAGACACCCTCAGCGGTGTCTTTTTTTATTTGGCCGGAGCCTCGGAGCGAACACGCTCGGTACTTGTACCGAATCGGGGGCGAACCCCTGCGCTGCCGCTTCACTGCGGGAAGCCTCGCAAGGCGGCGCAGACTCCCTCGCACAGGCTGTAAATCTATCTTTTTTCTTGCCTTTTGTTTGTTTTTATGCTAAAATATAGTTATGAGGTACATTGCTATGATATTTAAGGGAATAAGCAGGACGTTTTCACTAATCAATGAAGACCAATACAACACCATAGGCGCTTTTTGGGATGAAATGGCGCTGATACACGGTCTTGAAAATCTACAAGGCCTTGGATACGGTTGGAAGGGTCAAACTATGGAATATGCTATTGGGTTAAAGGACTCTGAAATAGCCGGTACAAACACAAGTATCAGACTGCCCGATAACGGTTGGATCGTTGTAAAGGGCAAAACATATGCTCTCAAAGAATTGTATGATGAAATATACAAGGACGGCCCCTTAGAATACGAAATTGAAACCTTTTACGAAAACGGTGATTGCATCGTTAAATATTACAGAAATAATTAAAAAGATAACATACACTATATGAGGACAAAAATGAAAAAAATCGATAATTACAATATTATTAATTTTAGTTTTATCCTCTACGTTAACAGGCTGTGACGCACCGGATAGGCTATGCATCCCAAGGAGGCAACTGTCGATGACCTTAAACTTGAGTATACTGTAGATCCCGGCGAATATATTGAGGTATTATATCTCTCTTGCCAAGATGAAAAATCTCAAATTTAACGTTGTTTTTTTATGGTAGCAACAACCCGGACGACTTTGCATTGTCCACATGTTTTTCAACCAGAGTCGAGGCCGATGAAGATCTGAACATAGGATGGTACAACCTTATAGATTCCAAGCCGTATGATGCTGTAAAAATTCATAACATAAGCGGTATATGTGCCAAATAATTTAGCAAAACAAATAAAAAAGGCTGAATTTGCAACTTTGTGTTTACAAATTCAGCCTTTTTTAAAATGCAGTGTGCGCGCCGTATGTATCTTTCATCTCAAAAATCATTTTTATGAACCCTTTTCGGTAAGGGATAAATTCGCCGCTTTCAATCTTATCAAGTATCTCTGCCTCAGTAGCATACTTAACCTCGGCAACCTCGTTTTTCTGAAGGACAAGGTTTTGTGGATCAACATCCTTTACCAGTGAATAATAATCTCCAAAGCCGTTTTTAAAGTTGATTGTCATCTGCGGTCTTTTGCCATCAAAATCTGCCTCAATTCCAACCTCTTCAAAGAGTTCTCTTTCAGCCCCCTGCTGACTGCTTTCGCCTGCAAGAACCGCGCCACCGCAGGTGATGTCCCACATATTAGCAAAGGTGGATTTTTCCATGCATCTTCTTTGTATCAAAAGTTGACCCTTAGTGTTAAATACGGCTACGTGAACGGTAAGATGATACTCATCATCCTTTAGCCTTATTTCACCGCCCCTTATTATCTGCTTACCCGTCTTATTACGGTAAAGATCGTATATATCCCACTTTTCCATGCCTTGCCTCCAAAGATATAGGTATAATAACAGTAAAGTAATTTTATCACAAATGCATTTCTTAGTCAATTGAGTTTTTAAATTTACAATATGCTTTTTATTTTCTATTGAAAAAAGTTTTGTCAAATGGTACAATATTTTTACCGTCATTCAAAGGATCAAATATGAAAATTATAGTTTGTTTAGATAAGAATAAAGGGCTTGCCTTTAACGGACGCAGGCAGAGCCGGGACAGAGTTTTGCTTGAAGATATAAAAGAATGGCATACTGCCCTACCCATTGTTATCAGACCCTATTCCGAAAGGCTTTTTAAAGAGGCAAATATCCCGTATATTGTCAGCGAAAATCCGTTTTCTGAAACATTTGATCAAAATTATATATTTGTTGAAGAAAACCTTGCTATCAAGAAAGAGATAATTGACGAGGTAATAATATATAATTGGAATACAGTTTATCCGTTTGATGCAGCGTTTTATTTCGATTTAACCGGTTTTAAACTTGCAAATAAACGCAATTTTGAGGGATATTCACACAAAAAAATCACGAAAGAGGTGTACAAAAGATGAAAAGAGGACTTTTAATTAAATTATTTGCACTACTACTTATACTCGCGTGCGCCTTTTCATCCTGTAGCGTACCTGACAATAGCGATACACCGCCGCAGACCCCCGGCGATGGCGAGGTGCAGGAATATAGAGAGTATACCGAAACGATAACAAAAGTATTTGCCGATCTGGGATATGAAAACGGAGAAAAAGTAAGTGAAATAGCATTTGACGAATACTTCGGCGTAAGCATTGACAAGAACAACGGTAGTACCTATGCGGCGTATTATCAAGACGGTGCCGCTATAAGAATTTATGGCAAAAATTCAGTAACACTCGCTCCACAAGAGGGGGCAAAAATCAACTACATAACAATTGTCACAACCGAGGACAGCACAGGACTGAGTGACGATAACTGCGAAGTGACAAATGCAACAAAAACCAACGACGGCACTAGTATTACGTTGACACCTATTGATAGCGGTGAGAGTATTGTTTTGACCAACCCAAACTCCACAGGACAGTTCCGACTTCTCAGCATAACCGTTAGTTATACAGCGCAAATACCCGTACCGTCATCCCCCGGTGATAGCACCCTGCCAAATGGCAACGGTACGGTAGAAAATCCCGCGCTCACAAGAACGGGCTTTAACAAAAATGATATCCCAAAATACTCCGGAAAAACTTATGTTTCGCTCAACAATGGTAAACCTTACTTTACAAAAAGTCAGTTTTTAACCACTTCATACGAATATTACACTCCGCTTGATATTCTCGGTAGATGCGGTACAGCAGTTGCCGTAATCGGCCTTGATATAATGCCTGACGAGGGTCGTGGCAGCACCACGGGTAGCCCCTCAGGCTGGCATAGCGGAGGTCTGTACAATCGCTCACATCTTATCGGTTGGCAACTGACCGGAGAAAACTCAACTAAGACCAATCTTATAACCGGCACTTCAATGCTAAACAAGGCAATGATACCGTTTGAAAACATGGTAGCGGACTATATCAAGGAGACGGAAAATCACGTTTTATATCGCTCCACACCGATATTTGAAGGCAATAATTTGTTGCCCAGCGGTGTTAATATAGAGGCTTATTCAATTGAGGATGAGGGCGATGGCATCTGCTTCAATATTTATATTTACAACATACATCCCGATTTTGATATCAATTATGCAACCGGTGCCTTTACCTACCTTGTAAAAGAGCGATATATTGCAATAAGTTCGGCCAAAAAAATCCATCTTGCCGACTGCAGTTATGCTATCCAAGCAAATCAGGACAGTAAAATTTATACCGATGACTTGGCTTACCTTAAAACACTCATCAACCAGGGATATTCTCAATGCGGCAGTTGCGATCCCGGTGTCGTACTTGCCTACGTTGATAACTGTTTTATCGCGTATTTTACATATTTTAATGACAATAAGAGGCTCCTTGCATAGCTTTTAAAGGCAAAATAACCGTCTTTTTGAGAAAATTAACTCAAAATGGCGGTTATTTTGCTGTTTTTTGACTAATTTTAGCCATTTTGTGGTGATTTTGAGGCATTTTTAGGCTGTTTTTTGCTCTTTTAGGCCTTTAAGTGGTATTTTGAGGTGTTTTTTCTCTGTTTTTTGTTGCTTTTATATCATGTTTTGTACCTTTGAAATCGGATTTTAGCCTTTGATTTGAAACTTTTTTCTTGCATTTGCCATTCAGCACAAAAAAATATTGCCAAAGGCTTGAAAAAAGAAAATTTATGTGCTAGAATATAATAGCATTTTGGAGAAGTACTCAAGTGGTCGAAGAGGCGTGACTCGAAATCTCGTAGGACATTAACGTGTTGCGTGGGTTCAAATCCCACCTTCTCCGCCAGAAAAAGACTCAGGATTGGATACAATTCTGAGTCTTTTTCAACTAAATCCGCCCTTTTAGTTGGGTTAAATCGTATTCACGATGAAATCCCACTTACGTGGGATGAAATCCACCTCGACGGCGGGTGGGTAGATTTAATTTCATCCAAGCTGAGCTTGGATTTCATCTGACAGTGGCAGATTTCATCGCGTAGCGATTTCATTCTTGCTTTTCTTTTGTTTATGCTATACTTATGTTTTGATGATATACTGCAATAAATTGCGGATGATATGCAAGGCTGACGCCTTGATTTTGGTTAGATTTTATGATATAATTAACTCACCGATATATAAGAATTTGTAGGAGGTTGTAAAATGACAGCTTTTATAACTGTTTCGGGATTAGGAATACTGATCTCTATTCTCGGTATAATCAATATGACAGGAAATATATCCTCTTTACATTGGTATCACAGACAACGAGTGACCGAGGAAAATCAAAAACCTTTTGGTAAGCTCGTTGGCTTGGGAACCCTTATCATCGGTCTTTCTATGATTGTGTTTGGTGTCCTGTTCTTGATTTTCGAGCAAACACAACTCACAGCCCTTGTTTTCCTTGGCGTGATAGAATTAATTGTGAGTATCATTGTAGGAATGGCTATTAGCTTCTACGCAATGAAAAAGTATAACGGCGGCATTTTCTAATAATCAAATTCCAATTTATCTGCAAGTTTATTTTTATCGTCTGCAGACTATACATTTGAACCTATCGTTAAAATTGAACCCATTTTTTTGCGAAAATGCACCCATCGACCCTAAAATGCACCCATTGAGATTTTGTATCCTATTTACCTATTACTCGCAAAAACAACCGTGCAAGCGGTTGTTTTTTTGTTTTTTTCGACTTTTTTTGCACTTTTTCTACTTTATTATACTATGTTATAAAATATTTAGCAATTTTGCTTGACTTTTTAACGGTTTTGGTGTATGATTACTCTGTAGTTATTTTAAAATATTTAATAAGGAGACCGTTTATGTCTTACGAAAATGCACCCAAGGGCTTGTACGGAAGAATTAAAGGCTCTGATGCAGTAAAAAGCATCAATAACGTTATTTCTTCCGGCTGGGGAGTTGCAATTCTCTCCCTGTGCACGATACTGTCGTTTTTATTCTCCCTTGAGTTATATTTCTATACCCTGATAGTGGTTTATGCGCTGTACGTATGCATATTTGCCGACGATCTTATGCCGCTTATGCCACTGTTTGTATTAGGCTACGTTTCCCCTTCAACCCAAAACAACCCCGGCGTAAGCAAGGAAAGTATTTTTTACGGCGCTACCGGAGTTTACCTCATCTGTATAGTATCCGTAGTTGTTATCGCATTGCTCTTACGAATAGGCCTTGATAAGAACATGGGATACAAAAAACTCTTTACCCAAAAGCGCTCACTCCTTAGCGGTATGCTCCTGCTCGGCGCTGCTTATATGCTCTCCGGAATAGGCAGTGAAAAGTATCTTGAGGTTTTTGAACGTAACCTTTTGTTTTCATTTATCCAATTTGCATCAATCTTTTTACTCTATTTCATCTTTACTGCAACAGTAGATTGGAACAAGGCTACCACACACTATTTTGCATGGATAGGCGTGTTTGTAGGCATTGTAGTTACCGTTGAATTGGTTTATGCTTATCTTACACAGGGCTTTGGACCGGGCGGTTCTATAAACCACAGTGTATATCTTGGTTGGGGCATTTCAAACAACATAGGTTGTATGATAATGCTCGGTATTCCCTTTAGTTTTTATCTCTCTACAAAGTATGAAAGATCCGCACCGTTTATCCTGCTCGGCATAATCTTCCTTATCGGAGTTTTGTTCACAGGTTCTCGCGCTTCATCACTTACTGCTATTGCAATTCTGCCCATTTGCTACATCTACGCCTTCAAAAAAGCGTATAGCAAGGTTGAATACTCCCTGTTTTCTATCCTGCTTGTGCTTGTAGCAGTTGGAGGAGTTGTGTTCTTTAACGGTGAGATAGCAAATCTCTTTAAGTCCATACCCGATATCTTCACCTTTACAGATGACGGTATTAAGTTTGGTGACAGCGGAAGATTTGGTATTTATCTTGACGGTCTGCGCGCATTCATCAATGCGCCTCTCTTTGGTCAGACCTTCTATCCTTTGGGATATGCGGTTTATGATTTTGCAACTATTGAGTCCTTCAGCGCATTCTTCCCGCCGCGTTGGCACAATACGATTATACAGATACTCGCATCCTGCGGTACTGTTGGTATAATTACATACTCAGTACACAGAATACAGACTATAAATCTCTTTGTGAAGAAACGCAATACCGCAAAAAACTTTATTGCAATTGCGATTTTTGCACTGCTTGTTAACAGTTTACTTGACTGCCATATGTTCAACGTAGGCCCTGTATTCCTTTACTCAATGGCACTTGCATTTGCAGAATTTGCCAAGGCTGATGAGAGCGTTATTTACGATATCTGATATACTTTTACAATAAAAAGGCTTGCTTTAAAAAGTGAGCCTTTTTTATTTTGCGCTCTGCCGCATTTCTAGTGAAAAACGCAAAAAATAACAGATTTGCCTTTATTTTATTTATATTATTTTTGTTGAATCTATTGCTTTTCTTAAGAATATATGATATAATATTAGCGAAACTAGGGGTATTTTTAGCATTTTGCCAAAAAACGCCCCAAAAATCTTACGCGCGAGCGATATATTATACAGCTAGAGGACAGGAGAAATTATGTTAATCAAAATCGAAAACTTAGCGAAAAGATATAACGAAAAATCTACCTACGCAATTGAAAACATCAATTTTTACGGTAACGAGGGCGAGATAATCGGTATCCTCGGCCACAACGGCGCCGGTAAATCTACAACAATAAAGTGTATAACCGGTATGCACCCCTACGAAAAGGGTAGAATTCTGATAAACGGATATGACCTTGCGACTCACCCCATACAGGCTAAACAGAGCTTTGGCTACGTTAGTGATGAATTTACTCTGTTTGAGAAAATGACAGGATATGAGTTTATCAACTTTATGGCTGATATCTACAAGGTGCCCGCTGAGGTAAGAGCTAAAAGAGTAGAAGCCTTCCAGGAACTTTTTGCACTGGGTGATTCAATATACAATGAGATCTCATCCTACTCTCACGGTATGAAGCAGAAGATATCTCTTATGGGTGCTTTGATACATAACCCAAGAGTGTTCATACTTGACGAGCCTATGGTTGGTCTTGACCCCTTTACGGCAAACAAACTCAAGTTGTTCTTCAAGCAACATAGTGCGAACGGCAATCTTGTTCTCTTCTCATCACACAACCTTGACGTAGTTGAAAAACTGTGTGACAGAGTTTACGTAATAGACCAGGGTCATATACTTGTTGAAATTGATATGCGTAAGTTCAGAAAATCCGGTATGGATCTTGAATCTTACTTCCTCTCAATTACCAAGAGAGTAGCGAAAACACACGAAAGAAACAACGCTATCAACCAACTTAAGAATACGATATCCACAGCCTTTAGGATGAAATAATTTTAATGACACTGTTACTTGCAAATATCGCTAACACCCCGACAAAACGGGCTGTTTCGAACAGTAAAAAGGTTGTTTGTGAACAATTTGTGAACAAAAACAAACCGTTTTCACGATATTAGAGCAAGTTATTCTCCTGACTTTAATTCAGGGTGTTGGATATTATCAGGAGTTAAAACCCCTTGATTTCACTGGACATGTGAGCAAATATTAACATACTGTGAACAGAATTCACTCGCTTTAACCTCTTAAATACTTTGCTTTATGCCTTTGTATAATTCGCATACGCATAGTGCGTGCGATTCGCGCTGTGTTTTAGACAATCCTTGTGTTTTGTTCCCACTTTAAGCTGGCGTTGCTTACACAAATGCAAAGAGCCAAGGCACAGTAATCAAGGCACAGTAATCATTACACGCAGCACACATCTTGGTATACGGATTTTAAATTTATCCAATGCTCAACTCACCCGAAGCGATAAGAACTCATCCCATTTTTTGACGGCGATTAACCCGGTGTTCTTATTCGGTGTTGATTTATCATCCGCTCGGCAGTCGGTTCAGCGTCACGCTTAACATTTCTCCGAACACTTAATTCAGCATTCCAATCAGCACTTCAATTTTCTTACCAGAAATTCTTATAACGATTGTAAAGGAAAGCGTCCGGTTATTACCGACGCAAAAGAGAGTTTATCATGCACAACTTTTTAACCCTTTGTAAATATGAACTGAGGAAGCAGTTCCCAAAAGGAGGCAAGGACTCCAAGACCGACGTCGTTGGCATTGTTCTTTCCTTGGTTATCACGTTATTCGTTGCGGCGATATTTATCCTACTGCTCTCAACAATAGCAACAAACTACGTGGCGATAAAAATCAACAAGGTCCAGGATCCAATCGGCAGAGCAAGCGAGTTACTCAACGTGTTCTATCTTGGCACGGTGCTTGCAATGACATTTATGTCTGCTGAGAAGATACGCAAGACACTGAGCCAGGAGGAGGATAAACGTATTTTCCTGCGTTTGCCCATTAAGCCTGAGACGATGTTCTTAAGCAAACTTACCGTACTGGTGCTTGAAAACTTCATAGTGTCACTCTTCATAATTCTCCCTATCAACATAATAACCTTCTTTGCTATCGGCGGTGACCTTGCCTTTTGGTTAAGAACTGCGCTTGTCTGCGTATTTCTGCCCTTGGTTGCCTTCCTGTTTGCTACTATCATTGCAGTACCCTACATTAAAGCGGCCGAATTTATACAGACCAGATACGTACTTCTCTTTATCGTGGCATCAATCGCGCTCATAGCAGCCTTCCTCGTTTATTCACAGTTGCTTTCAACGGTACAATCGCTGCTTGAGACCGGTTCTATCAAGTTCCTCTTTAACGAGGACTTTATAAACACACTGCAGTTCCTGCTTGTTTACGCCTACCCCGCAAATATGTTTGCGCATCTTGCACTTGGCGTTAACCTTACCGATAACCTCATTGCTATCTCCATTATAGTGCTTGTAGCACTGCCTGCAGTTTACTTTATCGCAAGATCCCTCTTCTATACCACCCTTTATAAAAATGACGACCGTTCTAAGGGCGGTAAACCCATAAAAACATACAAAAAGACCTCTCCAATAAGTGCGCTTATACGCAAGGAGTTTATCTCGGTATTCCGTGAGCCTAAGCATATGTTCTCATACTTCGCGATCGCTACGGCAATGCCTGTTATGGCTTACTGCTGCTATACGCTCTTTGAGTCGCTTATCTTCCACAGTATCGGCGTTACGGTCAACTTTGCGCTTGCAATGCTCGTAGTATTGGTCTTCAGTATACTTACAAACACATTCTGCGCTACTAATATCTCAAGAGACGGTCTTAGTGCGCTTA
The DNA here is from genome assembly GCA_045653505.1 of Eubacteriales bacterium. Taxonomy (GTDB): domain Bacteria; phylum Bacillota; class Clostridia; order Oscillospirales; family CAG-272; genus UBA1740. Next base: position 9,604 of record JAZOLZ010000037.1, read on the forward strand.
ACTCAAAAATGTTCCCTGTAAAGCCCACAAAGATACTTTTATCAAAGGTCATCTTCTGTATGCTGGTAAGCACTCTTGCGGTAGTCGTAAGTTGTGTTATACTCGCACTTGCTACCTCCCTCTCATATACCGATGCGATAATAGTTGCAGTACTCTCTACACTCTTCTCATCGGCTCAGATATTTGTAGCAACGCGTATGGACCTTGATTATGCAAAGGTAGCATCAGGCCCCAGAGAGAGCGAACGTATCGTGAACATAACGATAGCAAAGATTGTTCTTATGGGTCTTGCTATTGCGCTCGTTATGGGCATTCTTTCAATGCTCGTTACAATTCTTACACTGAGTGGTAATGAGTTTTACTTCCCCGAAAATTTTGAATATGCTATTCCTGTTGTTTTCTGTACCGTATATTTTGCGGTTGCACTGTTCTACTATGTAGGCGGCATAAGGAAGAGTTTTGATAATCTTGTTGCTTAAGGAGGCAGAATAATATGAATAAAAAACTGATACTCTTAATTCTGGCTTTGCCTCTTTGTTTAATGCTTTGTTTATTTACAGCCACAAGTACGGTAAGTATCGCCGTAAGAGTCCCCGTTACGGGAATTGAAATATTTGGTGACGACATTGTCTATCTCGATATGGACGAGGGTGATACCCACCTGGTTGAGTACACCGTTTATCCCACCAATGCAAAAAACAAAAACGTTACTATGTCCACAGAAAAGATCGGTGATAACAGACTTTGTGAACTTGAATTCACCGACGGATATATAATTCCAAAGTCGGTAGGCACGGCTAAGGTGTATCTCACAACTGCCGACGGCGGATACAGAGACAGTTTTATCGTTGAGGTATACTCCGATGCTCTTACGGCTATCGAGTCCTCTGTAGATAAATCCGAACTCTTAGTTGGCGAAAAAGCAACTGTAAGCACAGTATTTATCCCCGAGGGCGCTTCGGATATGCTGCTTGATTATTTCTCAAGCGATGAGACGGTAGCAAAAGTTGATAACAAAGGCGTTATAACAGCAGTCGGTAAGGGCACGGCAACAATTACCGTTGCATCCCACACCAACCCCGACATTACAGATACAGTTACCGTTACAGTCAGCAACCGCGATACTATGGACCTTGGCTCAAGTTCGATAACCACGTTCGAGGGTAAGGGAGAGCTCAGTATATCCGTAGATGCTGACAATGATTACAGCATCTCATACCGCGCTTATGATAAAAACGGACGCCAGATACCCGAGAGCGACTTTGTGGCAGTATTTGACTACACCAATGCGGCAAGCGGCCACTTAACACTGCGCTACGAGTTCAAAAATCCCGCTTTTATCGGCGAAGTTACCCTAAGGGTTACTCTTACCTCCGAGGATGAAGAAATAAGCAAGGATTGCGTTATTTCACGCGTGGAGCAGATACAGGCTGAGTTTGACACCGAGGGCGCTTACGGCGTGACTATCGGTCAAAACACCTTTGTTTACTTTACTATACTCCCTGAGGATGCAGATGTCAGTTACTCCTACACTATTTCAAACGATAATATCTCGGTTATCTCTGTTGACAGCGGAAGAGTTATTATCAAGGCCGAAAAGGTCGGCGTAACAAAGCTCGTCTTAACCGTTAAAAACAATGCGGGCGGCGAGGATGCGGTTATTGAAAAGGATATCGTTGTTAAGCCCCGTTCGCTTGTAATTACAAACGGTGCGCAGACCTTTGGCGATGAGAACCTGTTAACCATTGGTAAAACGAATTCTGACGGCAGTGCGGCTCAGTACCAACTCAACCTCTCTTACGGCAACATAACCATAGGTGAGGGCTTCCTTGCAAATCTTCGCTTTGAGGCAGATACAGACAAGGTCAGCGTGTCAAACAACGGCTTTATCACTATTCTCGATGACGCCTTTGTAGGCAACGTAAGTGTTATCGGCGTGTATGAGTACGGTGATATAAAGATTACTACTGCTCCGTTTACTCTGCGTTGTGTGGGTGACGGTGTCAACGTATACAGTTACCTTGAACTGCTTAAGGCCACACAGGAAAACAAGACTGTAATCCTCAGAAGCGATATTGTAGACGATTTTGGCTATGATGCAAACGGTAACATCGTTTACAAGGAAATAAACTCCACATACGACACTACTTACTATAAGAACATAGGCCGTGAGGCTAAAATCAAGATACTGCTCGAGTTTAAAAAGGACGTCTACGGCAACGGATACACTATAAACGCGCATAACGTTGCTTACGGTCTTGATGCCGCAGGTCAGCTTACAAACAACGCGCTCTTCCGCGGACCGCTCAACTTTGTAGCGATGTCTGAGTCGGAGGGTAGTATGATAAGCGTTAAGGCGCAGGATAACGTATGCTTTGCGGTTTATGAAAACGTTACGTTAAGAAATATCAAGCTCTACGGCTGTACGCTTCAGGATGCTGACGGTCAGGTTGACCTTACCGACCTTAACTACGTTGGTACAACGGTCGAGGTGTTCGGCGACAACGTAGATATCCTCTATTCAAGAATAGCAAACGGCAGAACAACCTTAAGAATCTTTGGCGATATAAACGATGCCAGCAAGGTTATTAACGTTGATATATCAAATACCGTTCTCGGCGCAGCGCGTGAGTTTATACTCCGTATGGGCTCCAACGCCTTTATAGACGGTAGCATTGAAAACCCCTCTCCTTATATTGATCCTGATGATAAAATCAGTTTCCCCATACAGAAAACCTATGCGCAGATGACCGATGAGGAAAAACGCGCTTACGAGGCAAAGTACGTCAAGACCTTTGTTAATATCAAAAACAGCGTATTTGAGGACGCGGGTATATTTGCAATAGGTATTGACTCACACTTCTCGGGTGAAGCTCTTGCGAACGGTAAGGGCATTACAATCGGCAATCTCGGCTCGCTGCTTGAGAGCTGGTATGACCTTGCCAAAACAAGTTACGGCTCAAAACTCACCTTTGAGGGTGACGTCAGAATTTATAACTGGAAAAACCTTGCTGACGTTGACAGCTCAACGCTTATTGAGATAATCGGTACAACGGCGTTTGAGAGTCTTAAATTTGACGTTAAGGAAATGGTTGCGTCAGTAGCACAGAAGGATGCCTTTAAAAACATCATCTACAAGGACGGAGAAGCGAATTACGTGCACGGCGGTATCGCCTTCTTCGGCGGTGGTAAGAACTACGGCGTATTCGAATCCAAAAACTACGAGTTCCAGCCCCTTAACGGATACGAGGTAAGCCTTGGCGACGTTGACAGCCTGTATCTGCAGACTGCGGCAGGTAAAGAGAACTTCTACTTCCTTTTACATGACAGAACAACAGCAAACTTCTTACCAAAAGACCAGCAAAATCTGTTTGAAACCAACAGCGCATACGACTGTATTTATAAAAAGTAACGTCTTTACGTTTACAAAACAAATTTTCTTCCCCTGAATGACTTAAAGCGGTGTTCCTGCAGTCCGAGCCGAAAGCAAGGACTGCACGGGGCATTGTGAACATTCTTAAGCCAATAACAACCGACACGCAAATTTGCGTTTGCAAAAAATACCCTATTACATATCACGGCACACTGCCGCTTGTTTCAATATGCCGACAAGCAACTCGGCCTTATCAAAATTTATTAGCAAACTTACCAAATTTTATTTGACAAACACTTCATAACCTATATCAAGAACTAAATAATCAAAGTTGAAAACTATTACCTAGGGGGTTCTACCCCGGGCTGAAAATAAATTTGACACTCTATTTAATTTGCATTAATTTGCAATCCTAATCTTGCGCATATTACTTATCCCTTTTCTGATGTGCGCTTAAATCTTCAAAAGGAGACCTGAGATGAAAAAGATTTTATACGGACTTCTTGCCGTATTGCTACTCGTTTTGTTCCTGGAAGCATTTTACGGAACAACAATTGACGAGGTAGCGAACCGAGATCAGTATGCGGCCGACACAAGCGAATTTAGCGCAGTTGTCGAGCACAACGGACGACCTGATCTCAGTACAATTAAAATCATAAGAGAGGGTGTGCTGACCGATATTGAAGTCACACCCGATATGATCGTTGGCGAAACAGATACCGGCACTGTTGGTCAAAAGGAACTTATTATCGCCATCGACGGAAAAAGACTGAAAGTCCCCTACGTCGTAAAATATAAGGTTACTTATATGGTTGACGACGTAGTTATAAAAACAGAATACGTGCTCAGTAATGAGGACCTCATCCCACCCGAGGCACCGCAAAAGCAGTACTACGACTTTGTAGGCTGGGGCGACCTCAGTCAGGGTCTTAGCGGCAATACCGTTTTTAAGGCGCAGTATGTAAACAATCTCACGCCACCTGCTGTTGAAACGCTTAAGGCTGAATATGAGGATACTCTTGCGAAATTCACTTTACCCGAGAATACTCTCGGTAAATGGGTATTCAAGGATGCTCCCACAACTCCTGTAGGCGAAATCGGTAAGAATACGTTTGATATTGAATTTATATCCAACTTTGATGACGTTACCGTACCCGATTCCACAGTCACGGTAGACGTAAGCAGAAAACGCCTTGAGTTTAATGGACTTGTTACAGACTTTGTATACGACGGCACAGCACACTTCCCCACCTACACACTTGAGCGCGACGTAAAGGTTGTTGCTACCGGTGAGCCGGTAGTTAACGTCGGTACATACGCGTTTGAACTTGCTATAGTTGACGATCACTACGTAGGCGACTATATTGGCACCTTTACCGTAAATAAAGCAAGCGCAGTTATCAACGTTGCCAATGCGTATATCACCTATGATCAACTTGCAGACTTTAGCATCCAGTACAGCGTAACGAGCAGCATAAGCACGGACTTGCTTGGCATAAAACCCGTTATGCCCGAGGTGAACGGAAGCGGACAGTATCCACTTACTGTAAACGTATCCAACCCCAACGTTGACTTCACAATTAACGCAGGTACTCTTACTGTCGACAAGCTCTATATGCCCGATAATCCTATAGCGTCGCTTGTTTTGGGCAATGCAATATATGGCAACACGCTCGAAAGCGTCACCTTCAGCACGCACGCAAACGGTGAATGGTCATGGCTTGAGCCCGAAAGAGTTATCAATCAGCCCGGCAGCTTTACCGCTGTGGCAGTATATACTCCCTTCAACACCGACGTTTATTACGTTGAGCAGCACGAGATTACTCTTACGGTACTTAAGAAGGTTCTTACCGTACAGATCGTAAGCGACAGTTACGTATACGACGGCACCGAAAAGGATATAGTTTATAATATTGTTGACGAAAACGGTGTTATCTACACCGGCATTACGGTTGACGGCGTCTTTTCTCAGGTAGACGCAGGCAGCTATGTATACACTCTCGTTATCAATGATGAAAGATATTCCGGTACGGCAAACGGCGAACTTGTTATATCTCCCAAGCAGGTTGAAAAGCCCACAGTGCTTAACGGCGCAATTTACGGCGATACTCTCGCAAGCGTTGGCCTCTCTGACGTTGAGGGCGGCGTATGGGTATGGGCAAGCAACGAGGCATACGTCGGCGGCGCAGGTGTGCGTACTCACACGGCTAAGTTTATACCCGTTAACGGAAACTACGTATATCTTGAAGCTATTGATGAAAATACCACAAAGAAGAACGAATGCACTCTTGAGGTATCTGTTGCCAAGAAGGTACTTACCTTTGACGTAACTATCGGAGAGGGCAACACAGTATTCACATACACCGGTGCGCCCATAAGCGCTAAGTACAGAATTATGGACGGCACAGCACTTATCACTCTGCCCCTTAACGTTGTCGGCAACTACGAATACACAACAGTTGGTACCTACAACATTACCCTCACACTCGTTGAGGATAACTACCACGCAGAGCCCATAAGTTTCACTCTTGTCATTAATAAGAAGGATTCTGATGTTGAATTGCCCACAGGACTTGAGGCAATTTACGGCGATAAACTCTCAAGTGTTACTCTGCCCGACGGCTGGAGCTGGGATAACCCCGATCAGTATGTTGGCAACGCAGGCGATGACAAGAACAACAGCTACTCTGCTACCTATACTCCGAGCGATTCAACCAACTTCAATACCCTTACCGCAAACCTTGCTGTAAAGGTAAACAAGAAGGATATTGAGATACCCTCTTACACAACCGTCTATAACGGACAAAAACAGTTTGCAAGCATTGTATCCGACCTTTATATCGGCGCATCCAACAACGGCGGTACCGATGCAGGCGTATACAACGTTGCCCTCAAGATAACCAACTCCAACTACAAGTGGGCAGGCTATGCAGCAGACGTTGATACGGTTAATACCACGTTTACTATCGCTAAGGCAAGCGATAACGCCTTTACCGAGGCACCCGCAGTAAACGGCAGTTTTGTTTACGGTGACGTTATTACCGTTAACAAGGGTGCCGCCAAGTACGGCAGTATTGTAATTGAATATCTCGTTAACGGTGTATGGCAGACAGAAATGCCCCGTAACGCAGGCACCTATACTGTAAGATTCAGCGTAATCGAAACAGACAGTTATAACGGAATAAGCACTACCGATACCCTCGTTATCGAAAAAGCAACGGTAAGAATTCCTACAATTAATAATACCGAGTACACGTACACGGGCAATATTATCACACCCGCGATAAGCTATGACAGCGTTCTCAGCGCAGTTATCTATCCCGACTCTACCGTAGTTGGCAACTATACAGCTAAGGTACAGATAATCGATCCCGATAACTATAAGTGGGCAGACGGTACTGTGGGTGATACGATAAATCTCGACTATGCCGTTACTAAGGCTACAGTAACACCTCCCGTTATCGGCTCTGTTACCTACGACGGCAAGGAAAAGAATCCTAACTTCAATAACGGCATTTACAGCTACAACTACACTGCCGTTAATGCAGGCACACATAAGGTAACCGTTACCCTCCTCGATACTCACAACTACATCTGGGCATCACAGACAGAGGATACGGCTACTGCTGAAATAACTGTTGACTTTATTATCAACAAGGCGACGGTTATTGTCCCCACAATCAATAAGACCGAGTACGTTTACACCGGAAGCATAATTAATCCTAACGTAAGTTACAATGATGTGCTTTCATACGTAACCTACCCGAACTCTACTGTAGTCGGCGATTACGTTCTTACGGTTACTCTCACCGACCCCGATAACTACATCTGGGCAGACTACCGTGAGGATGACGCCATAGACCTTGGCTATTCCATCACCAAGGCAAGCGTTACTGTAAATGGCCTTGATATCAATGACTGGACTTACGGTCAGAGCGCAGCTATACCCGTACCCTCAATCAAGGATACTTTTGTTAAGGCTGATCATATCAGCTACACCTATTATAAGGCAGACGGTACTGCTCTTGCAGGTGTACCCGCAAACGCAGGCTCTTACTACGTTGTAATGACGGTAAGCGACGGTGATACCAACTTTGTAACGGCTGTATCCGATAAAGTTTACTTCACTATCAATAAAGCAAACGATAACTTCAACTTCACTGAGAAGAATGAAGAAACAGGCGAAACCGAGATTACAGGTAGTGTCAGCGGCACTTATGCTCCCAGTTTCACCTACAGCAACGAGGAAGAAAAGGCGGCTCTTGAAAAAGAACTTAACAGCATCCAGTCGACATCCGGCGGAAAGATCACCTTCACTATCATCAGACTTGACGATGAGGCGGCTATGCTCAGCCTTGCCGCTGAAGATGATGTAAGTCTGCTCGAGTCTATACTCGCAAATATAACCGAAACAGGCAGATACCTTGTTATCCTTTCCACACCCGAAAGTGAAAACTATAATGCAGGTACTCTCAGCTTTGAACTTGTTGTTGAGCAGGCTGAAAACGGTTGGATTAGCGAACCTGCAGATAAACTTGACTGGACATACGGCAATCCTGTAAATGAGCCCGATGTAAACGCAATCTTTGGCACTGATACCCTTAAGGTAGTTTACAAGGATAAGGACGGCAATATCCTCACAAGTTTTGCAGATATCAGAAATGCAGGCACTTACACAATCACATACACGATAGAAGAAACGGCTAACTATACCGGCCTTTATAAGGAAACGACCGTTGAGATATACAAGGCTATAGTTGCTCTTCCCGAGGCATTTGAGAGCCAGACTTACAGAACCGAGGGCTATCAGGGTAACGTTAGCGAAGAACTTTACTTCTATAGATACGACCTGATTAATGTAGGCACTCATTACGTTGACGTAACGCTCGTTGATGCGCATAACTACGAATGGGCAGAAGAAAACAGAGATGACGTAACCTACTCAGGCAACATTATCAGAATGGCCTTTATTATCACAAAGGCTGAAAACTCATGGACAAACGGCGAGCCCACTATCAACGGTTGGACCTACGGTGATAACGTTACCGAGCCGATATTCTCATCCGCATTCGGTACAGTTAACGTAACGTATACAGATGAGAGCGGCAACGTGCGCACCTTCGGTCACGTTACAGAGCACGCAGGCAATTATACTGCGGTATACAGCGTAATCGGTAACGATAACTATACATCTCTTACCACAGAGCCTATAGAATTTACTGTTAATAAGGCAAACGACGTACTTACACTTAACGGTGTGGCTGTGCCCGATAGCTTCACCTTCACATACGGCGATGCCGAAAGCTTTGACACTATAGTTGCAAAGATTAACAGCATAGTTGCAAAATCTGCTCTTAGCGTTGAAATCAGCGTTGCTAAGGACGGACAGACGCTTGATGATCTTTACTCTATCGAAAAGGCTGTTGGCACGTACACTGTAACACTTAAGGTAAAGGGCAACAACAATTACAACGCCATAAGTGAGGATATCTCTATAACCGTTACCAAGGCGGCTAACGGCTGGATAACCAATCCCGGCGTCAGAAGCTTCACCTACGGAGCAAGCGGTACACTCGCAAGTTACATTAGTATGGGTAAGGCAAAGGACGGCACTATAAGTGTAACCGTTTACAATGCACAGGGTGAGATTATCACAGTTACCAATGCCTGTGAACTTGATGCAGGCGAATACAAAGCAGTATTTACTATTGAAAACAGCAATAACTTCACAGAGGCTGAGGACTGCGTTGTTAATTTCACAGTATCCAAGAAGCAAATAAACAAGCCCACTCTTAATGCAGATGAGTACATCTACAACAAGAGCGAGCAGACCGTAATTACAGACGGTGAGGGTTATGACCTTAGCGGTCACAAGAATACTAATGCAGGCAACTATACCGCAAGCATTACTCTTGGCTCTAACTACATCTGGAGTGACGGTACAGAAGATAACTTCACTCTTGATTACACTATCAAGACTATCAAGGTAACTGTTCCCGCATTCGGTACTGTTACCTACGATAAGAATACTACCTACTCTGCCACAAATGCTGAGGATGACGTATTCAAGTACTCTTACAGCATCCATAACGCAGGTACTCACGTTATAGAGGTTACTCTTAACGATGCAGATAACTACGAATGGATTGTTGATAAGGATAGAAATGATTACACTGTAAACGGCGGCGTTGCTAACGTTAACTTTGTAATTAACAAGAAGTCTATTGCTAAGCCTACTCTTAATGCCACTAAGTACACTTACCGTTACACTATCAGCCTTACTGGAGGTATTACAGGTATTGAGCAGGTGGTAATTAATGACGGCGAGGGTTACGCTCTTAGCGGTCACAAGAATACTAATGCAGGTAAGTATACCGCAAGCATTAATCTTAACTCTAACTACATCTGGGATGACGGCACAACTGCTAACTTCACTCTTGATTATGAAATTGAGAAGGCCAAGGTTGTTCTACCTACCTCCAATAATACTCACTTCTATTACACGGGTGAGAGAATCGTACCCGAATATACGTATGAGGCAATTCTTTCTATTGCTACCGAGCCTACCGTGGCTACCGACGTTGGCTCTTACAGCGTAACAGTTACACTTGCCGATACCGATAACTTTATCTGGAAAAACGATGATACGAGAGAAAGTTGGGATCTTGACTACTACATCATTCAGGCTACAAACACCTGGAAGGATAATGTTGAGCCCGAAATCAACGACTGGATGTACGGCGATGATGAAGTAACTGTGCCCGCCTTTGAAGCAACATTTGGCGGTGAGGCAAGCGTTACTTATACCGAAGACGGCGTAGTACGTGATCTTGAATACGTAATGAGCCACGCAGGTATATACAGCGCTCAGTTCTCTATTGCAGGTAACAGAAACTATACGACTATTACTAAGACCGTAGAGTTTGAGGTTAAGAAGAGAACGGTTGAGCTGCCCGAGAGCTTTGGTGAAGAATACTTCAAGAATGATAATTACATCTTTACTACCGACAGCACGCTTTACTACTATGCTGCTCACGCATTCTTTAATGCAGGTACTCACTACGTTGACGTTATCCTCAACGATTACGATAACTACGAGTGGCTTGCAGATGAAAGCAGAAGTGACGTAGTTATAAGCGGTAATACTGCTACGATGAAGTTTGTTATCAATAAGGCGGGTAACTACTGGACAGAATCTGCCACTGTTGATACAAACTGGACATTTGGCACAACAGGTAGCAAGGCTACTGCAAGCGCTAAATTTGGCGAGGTAATAATCAAGTATTACCAGAACGGTACAGAAATCGACTTTGAGGATATAATCTATGCAGGCGATTATACCGTAACGTTTGAGGTTGTCGAGAGCGATAACTACTATGGCATCGACGTCGAAACTCTTACTATGACGGTTAAGAAGCAGCCTGTGCCTGTACCCGAGACACTCGGCAGCAAAGATTATACCGGTAGTGAAATTGAGTTTGCTATAGGATCTACACTCTATACTGCTATCAATAACACTAACAAGCAAACGAATGCAGGCTCTTACACCGCTACTCTTAAGCTCACCGACACAGACAACTATGCCTGGGAGGGAGTGAGTGCAAGTGCAGAAACTGTTACTGTTCCCTTCTCTATCAATAAAGTAAAGAATACATGGACAACAGCACCCACTGTAAGCAGTGACTTTGTATTCACTGAGGCAGGTACCGAGGCAAGTGCAGTAAGTAAGTTTGGTACTGTTACAATTACCTATACTCACTCCGACGGTACGGTTTACACAAGCTGGAGTGATGTAATAAACAAGGCCGGCTACTACTCAGTACGCTTTGAGGTGCCCGAAACCGAAAACTACTATGCACTTATTGATCAGTCCAAGAGCTTTACTATAGAGAAAAAGCAGATAAGTCTGCCCACGATAAACAACGCTACGTACAACAGCAACAGCCAGAGTGCGACTGACTTTATCAGTATCGGCTATACCGTAGACGGAGTTTACCATGCTCTTACCGCAGGCGTTGATTACACACTCAGCGGTAACTACAGTGCTACAGATGCAGGCAGTTATGACTTTACTCTTACTCTTAATGACAATTACAAGTTTATTATCGGCGGTAACGAAACCAATACCTACGGTATGCAATTTGTAATTGATAAGGCAACTATTCAAGACGGTTGGAGCGAGGCTCCCACAAATGTATCCGGCGAATACACCGGCAATGCTATACCTCTTATCCCCGGCACTCCCGCTATCAGCGGATACACCGGTATAACCGTTGAATACAAGCTTATGTACACCGATGATTCTACCTACACGACCGCACCTCCTGTGAACGTGGGTACGTACGTAGTACGCATCACGGTTGCATACGATAAAAACTATGAAAACTTTGTTGATACAACTCACACAGTAGAAATCCTGCAAAGACAGGTAGATCACCCCAGCGTTGACGGCGTTATCTACGACGGATACGAGAAGGATGCAAGTGGCCTTATCAACATAGGCTATACCGTAAACGGTGTTTACTATCCTCTTAATGCAAGCGATTATACTCTCAGTGGCACAACAAAGGCTACCAATGCAGGCAGCTATGACTTTACTCTTACTCTTAATAACAACTTCAAGTTTGTTGTAAACGGTATCGATACCGAGACCTACAATCTGCAGTTTGTCATCGATAAGGCGACAATTGAGGACGGTTGGGAAATTGATCCCGAGGACATCGAGAAGGAGTTTAATAACAGTGAGGTTACCATGGCTCCCGGCACACCCGCTGTAGGCGGCTACTCCGAGATAATCGTAGAGTATAAGCCTGCCTCGGCAAATGACAGCTCTTATACCGAAACAGCGCCTAAGAACGCAGGCACATACACAGTACGCTTCAGAATAGTATACGAGGCAAACTACAACGAGTTTGTAGACGATACTCACACTATCACAATTACAAGCAAGCCCATTGATGTGCCCACGATTAACGACGCCGTACACGATGGTACAGTTAAGAACGTTGAAGACCTTATAGTAGGCCTTGATCCCGATATGTACTCTATCGTTACCGATGCTGAACTCGGTTACACCGACACCGCATTCGATGTTGGCGAGTATAAGACAAAGATCCAGCTTATAAGCAACTATAAGTTTGTTATAGACGGCGTAGACAGCACAAGCTGTGTACTTACCTTTAACATCACTCCCGGCACTAACTCCTGGGTAACTGAGCCCACTATAAGTGACGGCAAGTTTGGTGAAAACCTGAATTACACCTACGGTACTGCACAGGTGCCCGGTGACGTTAAGGTTGAGTTCAAGGTACAGGGCGCGCTTGATAGCACCTACAGTGAATCTCTACCTGCAAGCGTAGGTAACTACACTGCGAGATTTACAGTAAGCGCAGAAAACTATAACGCACTTACTAAGGAAATTAACTTCACTATTTCCAAGGGTACAATTACCATACCTACGTTTGATCCGACAACTTACACCGGAATTGAACAGCAGTTTGGCTCAAGCAACGACTATTACACGTTAAGCGGCAATAAGGCAACTGCAGTTGGTAAGTACACTATGACTGCAACACTTACCGAGCTTGGTAAGAAGAACTACTCATGGGCAGGCAAGGATGAGTCTGTAGTATCTGTTGATATTGAATTTGAAATAACTCAGGCTACGGATAACTACTGGACAACATATCCTACCATCAGCTCAAGCGAGATTGAGTTTGGCAATACCCTGACCTACCAGGCACAGGATAAGTACAACGGATATGCTGTACAGTACTACGTAAACGGTGCATGGCAGAGCGAGGCTCCTACAGCTATAGGCAGTTATAAGATAAGATTCAGTGTAGCGGGCAACAGCAACTACACTGCAGGTAATGCAACTGCAGTTGAATACAGCTACAGCATTACCAAGATCGCTCCCAGCATTACTGCTTGGCCTACCTTCAGCGGCAGTTATTACTATAACAATATTGCAGCTGACGGCAGCAACCTTGTAATAAGCACTGCGGGCTCTGCAAGCGTTAACGGTACATTTGTATTTGACTGTACAAAAACAACCTTTGATAATCCTTACGTAAGCATACGCTTTATTCCCGAGGATTCCGACCTCTATAAGGAAGTAACAAACGCTTCCCTGCTTGAGGGCGAGGATACAAAGGCACAGTTCAAGCTTACTATGCTCGTAGCGGCTACTATAGGCGAGACTGCGTACGGCTCGATTGAGGATGCTCTTGAAAAGGCAGTAAGCGGTAACACCGTAACAGTTACCAGAACTACCATTAAGGATTCTACCGGCAATGGCATCGTCATCAGAGGTAGGGCTGAAAACGGCATTATCAGAGCAACTGTAGAGACCGGCGTAACACTTATACTTCCTGTTGATACCAGCTCTGTGCCCGATATGTATACAAGTGTCCTTTCAGGACTTAAGAACACATGTAAGGTTACTCTTGCAGATAATGTTGAGCTCCTTGTAAAAGGCACGGTTAACGTACAGGGCGAGATGTCCGGTGGTTCAGGTAATGGTACCTTTGCCAGCGCTACAGTTGGTGACTACGGTCTTATCGTAATGAAGGCAAACAGCAAGATCACACTTAACAGCGGTGCTAAGCTTGACTGCATGGGCTTCATTATGGAGGATGGATACAATAACGGCAGTAAGGTTATTGCAAACAGTGGCTCATCCATCTGGCAGCCCTTCGTGCTCCATGACTTCCACGGCGGCTCGTACTCATACGCAGGCTATAAGGAAAAGATTACACCGTTCAACCAATTTGATATGCCTAATATCACCTCTGAGATAACGGTTAACTACGGCGGTAAGATCATTGCTTACGGTAACCTGAGTGCAAACGAACAGTCAAACAAGACCAACATTTATATGGTTGGTGACACTGCGTTTGACGCAGCGCTCGACGGCTCTGCAAACGATATACCGTTTATCCAGATGTCAAGCGGCAGTAAGATGACTGCTAAGTATAACAGAAGCGATCTCAGCGGCGCAGCGCTTACAGACCCCAAGCAGTATATCAATGGTATTACCTCTCTCGTATTTGAGGGCGGCGCAAAAACAAACGACCTTAAGATGGATATCAACATAGGATTTACCATCCCCATTAGCATGAAAGATTACTTCTTCCCCATTACATGGAGATATAACATCCTGCTCAAGAATGGTGATTACAACTTAACGGGCGGTCCATTCAAGCTGATGCCGGGTGCTGTTTTAACAGTTGATACAGACGCCACCCTTACGACTAACAGTATGATAGTCTATAAGGACGGTGCTAATGCAACTGCGGCAAACGGTGGATATATAGACGGATATGTTGCTGTTGCTTCAAACGTTAGTTATCCGACGAATAAGGGCGATGCGATACTTACCGTTAACGGTAAACTTATTGCTACTACCTTTGGCGGTGATATCTACTCAAGTAATCCCGATGCAATAATAAAGATTACTAACTCCACTAACTCAAGCGGTGAAATAAATGCTACCAGCGGCTCATCAATCTTGGCAAGCGTTTCCTCTAAGCAGACTATAGTCGGCAAGACAGTGCTTTATTATAATGGTAACGCAACAACTGTAAACTCATCAGGTAAATACGTTATCATTGATAGCGTATGGCAAAAGGCAATAACTGTCACCTTCACAGTACCCGCTAACTCAACCGCAACCATTAGCGGTGTAACCTACACTGCCGGAACGGCTCTTGAGGTTGAGCCCGGAACAAGCGTAGTATTCAATATGTCGCCAGGATATTGGTTATCTATAAACAATGCTATGCCGTACTCAAAAATAAGCGACTTCAGCAGTTTGTATAATAACTTAGCTAACGGCTACTCTTACACTTGGACAGCAGATATTGCAGCAACTGTTGCAACACTAAAAGTGCCAAAGATAACCTATAGTGACGCTAGCAATTATTCCGATGAAACAGTCACTTGTACAGTGGAGAACAACGTTGTCATTGTCAGCCTTGCACTTTCTACCGACGAAAGAGGTAAGCAAATAGTTGTTAACGGAACTGCGGGATACTACACTTACACAGACATCTGGGTTACTTGGTGGAGTAGTTCAGAGATTACAGTAACGATTAAAGCTGATGCCAACATTACTGTAACCTACAATAGTCCCAATAAGAGCAATAACAGAAAAGGTCAATCCACTATGACTATTGAATAATTGCTCTTAAGCGCATATAAATATGGTTGTTATTAAACACACTACCATATTTTAATTCCGGGTTGTTCCAAAGCAACGGCTACGGCAGGCGATTTTATCGCTTGCCGTAGTTTTTTTGCTTTTTGCGAGAATTTATGCACGGAAAGAAAAAAAGCCGCAAAAACAGGTGTTTTTACGGCTGTTGGCTAAGTGAGTTTTACTTACAGATCATCTACGTCCTGCACGGGCTTTTCATTCGGGTCGCTCGGTACTCCCGTATAGGAGCCAAAGGGGTCTGTAACTATGCTCGCCATCTCTGCCATACGCATTGGATTATCAGTTTTATCGATAAGTGAGGCGCGGCGGCTATAGTTTTCTACACTGTTGGTTGTGTTTTTTTGTGTGTTATTTGTATTTTTGTTTTCACTTTTTTTCATTTTTTCACCTCTTTTTTATATCCAAATATAGTTTTTGAACAAGAGCCAAAAAAATACCGAAAAAATCAAGAATTTTTTTACATTTTTGTCTTGAAAAGCCAAAAAAAGAGGTTTATAATTGGATTAAAGAGGTGATGTTATGGCAACCAAGTACCCAATAATTTTAGCACACGGTATTGCTATGAAGGACTTTGCATTTATCAAGGCCTTTGGCAGAATAGAAAAACTGCTGAACGATAACGGCTATACTACCGTTACCTCAAAAACAGACAGCTTTGGTACTATCGAAACGAATGCGGAGCAACTTAAAAAACATATTTTTGAACTGCTCGAGGAAACCGGAAAAGAAAAGGTAAATATTATCGCACACTCAAAGGGCGGTCTTGACACAAGATATATGCTCGACTTTCTTGATATGAAGGATAAGGTAGCATCGGTTACCTTTCTTTGCACGCCGCACAAGGGCTCTGTGGTAGCCACACATATATATAAGCTACCAAAATGGTTAAAAAAGCCCCTTAGCGGTACACTGAATATCATTTATAAGGCTTTAGGAGATGAAAAGCCCAACTCACTTGAGGTCTGCAGACAACTTGCACACGAACCGAAGGGCGTGCTTGAAACACTTAAGGACTATACTGCGATACATGAGGACGCAGAGCATTATAAGAATATATTCCTGCAAAGTTATTCGACGGTGTTACATAGCGGCAAGGACGACTTTTTGATGGGTATACCCTTAAAAATATCAAGATATTACGAGGATGATCACTCAGACGGTCTTGTATCGGTTACCTCGGCAATGTTTGCAGAATATAAGGGACATTGTATTGACGGCTCTATATCCCATAGTGAAATAGTTGACTTTGGCGGTAAAAAGAGCAACAAACAAAGAGTTTATGCGTTTTACAAAGCGCTGTGCGAGGATCTTGCGATAAGAGGATATTAAAAAAAGCGGCATTTTGCCGCTTTTTTTATATCTTTGCAGGATAGCCGGCCTTTACAACGGCATCAATGAGTGTGTCAGTATCAACGTTAGTTTCAAGTTCAACTATTGCAGTGCCTGACTTATGGCTGACAAGCGCACTCTTTACGCCATCTATAGCCTCAAGAGTCTGCTTTACGCGCGCCTCGCAGTGCGGACACATCATACCCTCTATCTTAAGAGTTACTGTCATATTTTTATCCTCTTTTTTATTTTCATATACTTTTAACTTAAAAAGATTTAATCTTAGTGCATTTGAAACAACGCAGATTGAAGAAAGGCTCATTGCCGCAGCAGATATCATAGGAGTGATCTCTATGCCAAATGGGATAAGTACACCTGCTGCAAGGGGAATGCAAAGGCAGTTATAGAAGAAAGCAAAGAATAGATTTTCATAGATATTCTTAAGCGCACTTCTGCCGAGTTTTATTGCATAAGCAACATCTTTTAAGTCGTTTTTTACAAGCACAATATCGGCTGAATCAATGGCTATATCAGTACCTCTGCCAACGGCAACACCTACGTCTGCCTCGGTAAGAGCCAGAGAGTCATTAATGCCGTCGCCGACCATGATGCACCTACCGTTTGCCTTGTACTCGTTAATAACGCGCGCCTTATCAACAGGGAGCATCTCGGCATAAAGTTTATCTATACCGACCTCCCTTGCAACAGAAAGGGCTGTGCCGGTGTTATCACCTGTAAGCATAACCGGGGTAACACCGATGTTTTTAAGATAGGATACGGTATCCTTTGCATCATCCTTTATTTCATCCTGCAAGGCTATAATTCCAAGCAAAATACCCTCTTTTGTAAACAATAGTGGGGTTTTGCCCTCGTTTGCAAGACTCTTTAGAGTATCAATATTTTCTTGAGATATAGCGGCGTGTTCTTTAATATAATCAAGCTTACCGCCGTATATCATCTCGCCATTTACTCTGCCACTGACACCGCTGCCGACTGCAGCATAAAAGTCCTTACACTCATAAAGTTTATCTTTATTTGCAGCACTTACAATTGCCTTTGCCAGAGGATGCTCACTGCCAGCCTCAAGAGATGCTGCTAAAGTAAGCACTTCATCTTTGCTAATATCACAGCACGGTACTATATCGGTAACTCTGAGAGCGCCCTTTGTGATAGTGCCGGTTTTATCAAACAGTACGGTTTTTGCATTGCCTATAAGTTCTATCGCCTCGCCTGTTTTATAGAGCACGCCGTGCTTTGCTCCAACACCGCTTGCAACCATTATGGCAACGGGAGTCGCAAGACCTAAGGCACACGGGCAGCTTATTACAAGTACCGCAATCGCGTGTGAAAGCGATACGCCTATACTCTCTTTAAGCAAGAGCCACACGATAAAGGTTATAAGGGCTATGCAGATTACTGAGGGTACAAAGTATTTTGAAACGGTATCTGCTACCCTTGCTATCGGCGCTTTTTTTGCCGTAGCGTCGCTTACCATCTTTATTATTTTTGCTAATGCCGTTGCCTCGCTTTTTACAGTTGCTTGGCATTCAATATAGCCTGTAAGGTTTACAGTACCTGCATATACGACATCGTTTACACTCTTATCGGCCGGCACGCTCTCACCTGTCAGGGCAGACTCGTCTATACTTGCGCTACCCTTTACAATTACGGCATCGGTTGCTATATTCTCACCTACTCTGACGGTAAAAATATCACCAATTTCAATCTCGGATACAGGGACGGTTATTTCCCCGCCCTCTCTTATTACAGACGCCGTTTTGGGGCTTAAATTAATAAGACCGTTAAGGGCGCTTGTGGTCTTACCCTTTGCGTAGGATTCAAGCATTTTACCTACGGTAATCAGAGTAAGTATCATCGCGCTTGACTCAAAGTAAAGCGAGTGTAAAATTGCGTGCGTTTCTCCCGCATCACTCTTTGTAAGCATTATAAAATACATTACAAGGCTATATATAAAGGCAACGCCCGAGCCCATGGCGACCAACGTATCCATATTGGGTGAGCCGTGAAGTACCGCCTTAAAGCCGCTTACAAAGAATTTATTATTGATAATAATAATTGAGAGAGAAAGCACTATCTCGATAAGACCTATAAGAGCACTGCTATTTGCTAAAAAGTTTGGCATTGGGGCGCCGTACATAAGGTGCCCCATTGTCACGTACATAAGAGGTAAAAGCAATACAAGAGATAAAATAAGCCTCAGCCTTACCCTTTTTGTCTCGCTATTTGCCTTACTTTCAAGTTCGCTTTGCTCATCTACACTGTATGGCTTTGCATCATATCCTGCGCCTCTTACGGCATTTATTATTATATCATCACCAAGAGTAGTAACTACACTCATTGTATTGGTGAGTAGGTTGACAGAGCAACTCTCTACTCCCGAAAGAGAAGAAACCGCGCTCTCAACCCTTAAAGAGCAGGCAGAGCAACTCATACCGTATACAGAATATTTTTTCATTTATTTTCCTTATTTAACTACGATATTGATAATCTTGCCGGGAACAACGATTTCCTTTATTACAGTCTTATCAGCAATAGCGGCTGCTACCTTTTCATCAGCCTTTACGAGAGCAAGCACCTCGTCCTTATCTGCCTTGGCGGGAACAGAAATAACGCTCCTTACCTTGCCGTTTATCTGTACGGGCATAGAAATTACGTTATCAACCGTCTTTGCCTCATCATACTTAGGCCACTCGGCTATAGATACAAGACCCTTGCCGCCCATAAGCTCGTAAACCTCCTCGGCAACGTGGGGTGCGAAGGGAGAAAGAACGGTTGCGAATATCTTAAGCTCGTCCTTAGTAATCTTGCCTACCTCATAAATGGTGTTAAGAGTAGCCATCATGCTTGCGATAGCGGTATTGAACTTCATCTGATCAATATCACTCTCTACCTTTTTGATCATCTTGTTGATAGGACCCTCAAGCTCCTTTGTAGTACCCTCACCGCTTGCAATATCTGCAAGGTTGAGGAATCTCTCAAGGAATCTCTTACAGCCCTTTATTGACTGAGGATTCCAGGGCGCTGCCTGCTCAAAGTCACCTATAAACATCTCGTAAAGACGCATAGTATCTGCGCCGTAATCACGGATAATATCATCGGGGTTAACTACGTTACCGCGGGATTTTGACATTTTCTCGCCGTTTTCACCAAGTATCATACCGTGGCTTGTTCTCTTGCTGTAGGGCTCCTTGTAAGGAAGAATGTCGATATCGTAAAGGAACTTTGCCCAGAAACGTGAGTAAAGAAGGTGGAGTGTGGTGTGCTCCATACCGCCGTTATACCAGTCAACGGGCATCCAATACTCAAGAGCCTCTTTTGATGCAAGCTCCTTATCGTTGTGAGGATCACAGTAACGTAAGAAGTACCATGAGGATCCTGCCCACTGAGGCATTGTATCGGTCTCACGAACTGCATCGCCGCCGCACTTAGGACACTTGCAGTTTACCCAATCCCTCATAAGAGCAAGAGGAGACTCACCCGTCTCGGTAGGCTCATAACTGTCAACGTCGGGCAGTTCAAGAGGAAGTTTTTCATAAGGAACGGCAACATAACCGCACTTATCGCAGCTTACGATAGGAATAGGCTCGCCCCAATATCTCTGACGTGAGAATACCCAGTCACGGAGTTTGAAGTTTACTCTCTCCTTACCGATGCCCTTTTCCTCAAGGAATTTAATCATACTTGCCTTTGCATCCTGTACCTCAAGGCCGTTAAGGAAGCCTGAGTTTACCATCTTACCTGTCTCGGTATCGGTAAATGCAGCCTCTTCCACGTTGCCGCCCGCAACTACCTCGATAATGGGAAGTCCAAACTTCTTTGCAAAATCAAAGTCACGCTCATCGTGTGCAGGTACTGCCATGATAGCACCTGTACCGTAGCCCGCAAGAACATAGTCGGATACGAAGATAGGAATTTCCTTACCTGTTGCGGGATTGATAGCGCTGATGCCCTCGAGCATAACGCCTGTCTTTTCCTTAACAAGTTCGGTTCTCTCAAAATCGCTCTTTCTTGATGCCAATTCCTTATACTCAAGAACAGCACTGTAATTTGAGATCTTGTCCTTATGATTTTCAACAAATATATGCTCGGGCGCAATTACCATATAGGTAGCGCCAAAGAGGGTGTCGCATCTTGTTGTATATACTCTGAGATTTTCACCTGCTGTGGTAGCAAACTCGATCTCAGCACCCTTAGACTTGCCTATCCAGTTGATCTGCTGAGTCTTTACTCTCTCTATGTAGTCAAGCCCGTCAAGGTCGCTTATAAGTCTGTCTGCACACTCGGTTATCTTAAGCATCCACTGGCCCATAACCTTTCTTATAACCGCGCTCTGACATCTCTCGCAAACACCGTTTACAACCTCCTCGTTAGCAAGAACTACCTTACATGAGGTGCAGAAGTTTACTGCCATCTCCTTTTTGTAAGCAAGTCCCTTCTCAAAGAGCTTTAAGAATATCCACTGTGTCCACTTGTAGTAGTCAGCACTTGTGGTATTGATCTCTCTGTCCCAGTCAAAGGAAAGACCAAGGGCGCGAAGCTGATTTTTAAATCTTGCAACATTGCGCTCGGTTACAAGCTTGGGATGGATCTTGTTCTTGATAGCAAAGTTCTCGGTAGGAAGACCGAAAGCGTCCCAACCCATAGGGAAAAGAACGTTGTAGCCCTGCATC
The DNA here is from genome assembly GCA_045653505.1 of Eubacteriales bacterium. GTDB lineage: Bacteria > Bacillota > Clostridia > Oscillospirales > CAG-272 > UBA1740. The sequence continues at coordinate 31,217 of JAZOLZ010000037.1, forward strand.
CTCTTTTTACGGGATACAATATCAAGAGCAGTGTAAGGACGGGGGTGTCCTACGTGAAGACCCTGTCCTGAGGGATAGGGGAACTCTACAAGAGAGTAGAATTTGGGCAGAGTAAAGTCATTCTTTGCTCTGAAGGCGTTTGCCTCATCCCACTTTTTTTGCCATTTGGCTTCAATTTTAGAATACTCGTAATTCATCTTATCTATTTCCTTTAATTGTTATTACCGTATTTTTTATCTATCTCATCATAACAGTCCTGTATATCCACAAGGCTATCGGGTGAGAAAAGTCTGTCAAGGTCGTAAAACTCTCGCGAGGGCTTATCAAAGATATTGACTATTATATCTCCAAAGTCGCAAAGTAGCCATGCTCCGCCGCTTTTACCCTCCATATGAAGTAGACTTTTACCAAGACGACAGAGTTTATCATCAACCTCATCCGCTAAGGACATAACGTGGGTTGAGGCTCTGCCGGTTGCGTTGATATAATAATCTGTCATAGGACTTTTCTCACTTACGTCATACATCTTAATATCAAGAGCTTTTCTCTCAATCAAGAGTTTAACCGCCTCTTTTGCAAACATAAGTGTACTGTTTTGTTGTTTTTTTGCCATAGTTTACCTTCCTAGTATATGCATTTCCTTTATACTCTCCTCAGTGTACTCGGGATACTGCATATTTGGGTCATAATATATATTTTCAAATTTAATAATGCCTTTATTTACAAAAATGCCTTTACTGTCAAAGGGGCTGTGTTTAGTAAGGTATTTTGCTATCACCTCTTCAGTACCCTTTTTATTAAGACAGTAATATGAAAGTCCGGTATCATTTTCACACGCCTCGCCCGGCATGGTAATAAAGCGCTGAGTTATTGATTTGCGGTCAAGAAATATAGAAAAGAGCGATATAACCGTATCCATCTCTATATTTGTGGTTAATTTATCCTTTACCGAGCCTATCATACCTATCATATCCGAAGGTGTGCTCTCCTTGACTATGCTGTTAAAGATCGCAGACAAGAAAAGTTTTTGCGCATCAAGTCTGCCGAGATCACCCATGATATAAGACTTACGGAACCTTACAAAATGCTCTGCTATATCTCCGTTAAGGATATTCTCACCCTTATTAAGTTTGTAGGTGACGTCACCGTCCTCGGTATATATAACTATATCCTTGGGCAGATATATCCTGATACCGCCAAGAGAGTTTACAATATCGCGAAAGGCCGATAGAGTTATGCCCATAAAGCCATCGATATTAATACCGAGATTTGCACTGAGAAGTTCTGCAAACGACTTCATAGCATCGTATTCGCTCATTCCGTCTGCACGCATAGATGCGTAATACTGATTGATTTTATTCTGCAAAAAAGAGTGAGCCATAAAGGTATCTCTCGGTATCTGCACTACCGAAACAGCACTTTTGCCTAAATCTATATTAAGAAGAAAAATAACGTCTGTATTCTCTGCCGCATCGTCTATACCGCTGACTAAAAACGTATATTTTTTGTCCTCTGTCTTTTGAGTTTGCACATCCTCGAAAATACTGCAGGAAAAGAGGGTAAAAGACATAGCCGTTATCAATAAAAGAACAATTGCTTTTTTCATAGAAAACCTCGCTTTTTTGCTTAGTTTTCTTTTAAAACGGCAGATTAAACCTGTAACTTTTTTGACAAAAGGTCATTTTTTGCCACTAAAAGCCGACTGTTTAGCATCATATTTCTGTTATTAAGATATTCAATTGTAAAATCGATGATTTTTAAAAGATACGTCCTTAAAACCTCATCTCTGTCTTCTTTTTCTGCATTTTCAAGAGCAGAATAAAGTTCCTTAGCGATTTGTTTACAAGCGGTGTATTCCCTGCCGTCTTCAATAAAATCGGCAATAAATATTATCGCATCAAAAATACTCATATCAGCCTTTGCCACTGTGTGGGCAAAAACAGATGAAAGTATTTTATCAGTAGCATATCCCGGAAAGAATTTTTGTAAAGCGCCGGGCGCGGCAAGCGAGTGGAGAACCGTAGGAGTTTTTATATCCTCGTCGGTAAGGATAATGCCACTTTGCCTTATTAAGGAAAGCTGTGTATCAGTATCCATCTCCTTTGCTATATCGTGAAGAAGTGCCGCACTTGAAAGTTCATATAAATCATAGATATCAAAATATGAGCCGAGCCTTACTGCCGCCCTTTCTACCCCAAGGGTGTGCATATATCTCTTTGCGCCCATAAATTTTATGATATCATAGCGCAAAGCCTTAAGTTCGTTTTGATTATCAGTCAAGATACAAGCCCTCTTTTCTTATATAATCGATAACGCCCTTGTCTAAAACGCCATTAAGAGGCTCACCGTCCCTTATCATATCACGCACCCGGGTCGAAGAAAGTTCAAGCGGTGTGTAATCGATAAACTCAACCCTTATATCAAACAAAGTTTTGTACTCAGAAAGTTTTTGTTCAATAAGAAGTTCAGTTTCAGAATCATTTTCACGCCTGGCGAGGCATATTGTCGCAAGCGAGGCAATTACGTTTGGTTTATACCACCTATCAAAGGTTAAGAACATATCCGTGCCCATAAGAAAATAAAGTTCGTTATCGTCACACTTAAGTTCTGAAAGAGTATCTACGGTATAACTTTTGCCGCCTCTTTTTATCTCCATATCCGATATCTTGATGCCCGAAATACCGCCGAATGCTATAGAACACATATCAACACGCGCACTTGCATCAGCACCGCCGTCAATATCCTTGTGCGGGGGTGTAAAGGCAGGAATTATAAGAAGTTCATCAAGTTGTAGGGTCTTAAGAAAGGCCTCACAGGCGCGCTTATGACCAAGATGAGGCGGACTGAAGGTACCGCCGTATATGCCAATGCGCCTTTTTGCGCCCATTATATCTCTATCCTCGGCTTTTTCTCGCTTCTTTTAAAGAGAACGAATTTTGTACCGACACAGCTAACAACGTCAGCGCCCGTAGCCTCTGCGAGTTCGTTTGCCGCCTCTTTTGCCGTGTAGCCTGAATTTTCAAGCACTCTTGCCTTGATAAGCTCGCGTGCCTCTAGAGCGTTTGCGATCTGCTTAACAGTCTCCTCGCTTATACCGCCCTTGCCTATCTGGAAGATAGTATCGTATCCGTGCGCCATAGATCTGAGTGTGGCGCGCTGTTTACTTGTAAGCATATTTTGTGTTTTACTCCTTTTTAGTCGAAAAGAGCCTTTGCAAATGCATCGGGGTCAAAGGGCTTCATATCATCAATCTTTTCACCGACACCGATGAATTTAACCGGGATATCAAGTTCCTTTCTTATAGAAAATGCAATACCGCCCTTGGCAGTACCGTCAAGTTTGGTAAGCACAAGACCCGTAATATTTGCACTGCCCTTGAACTCCTTTGCCTGCATAACCGCATTCTGGCCTGTTGTTGCATCAAGCACAAGCAAGGTCTCGCGGTCTGCCCCGGGGAGTTCACGGTTAATTACTCTGTCAATTTTTGCAAGTTCATCCATAAGATTTTTCTTATTGTGAAGTCTGCCTGCCGTATCTACTATCAAAACGTCGGCATTACGTGATTTTGCTGCGCTTATAGCATCAAACACAACCGATGCGGGGTCAGCGCCTGCAGCCTGCTTTATAATATCAACCCCTGCTCTCTCACACCACACGGTAAGCTGCTCTGCCGCCGCCGCTCTAAAGGTATCCGCTGCTGCAACAACAACCTTTTTACCGCTGTGCTTGAGTTCGCTTGCAATCTTACCTATAGAGGTGGTCTTGCCAACGCCGTTTACACCGATAACAAGGATGACCGAGGGCTTGGTGCCGAGTTTAAGCGGCTCGCCCTCTCCTATAAGTTCTCTTAACTGCTTATAAAGTTCATCCTTTATAAGTTCTGCATCCTTTATGTTGTTTTCTTTTACGTAGTCACGCAGATAATCGAGGAGTTCCATAGTGGTGTTAACACCGATATCGGCCTCTATAAGAAGCTCCTCAAGTTCCTCAAAAAGTTCCTCATCTACCTTGCGGAAGTTTTTGAAAAAGTTATTTATTTTGCCAAATACAGCGTCCTTGGTCTTTGCAAGTCCGCTTTTAAGTTTGTCAAAGAATCCCATCAAGTATCTCCTGCTGTTTTCCTTCAATTTCGTTTACGTTAAGTTCAATCGCCTGTGAAATACCGCGCTGAGGCATCGTTACACCGTAAAGACGGTTACCAACCTCCATAGTGCCGCGGCGGTGAGTGATAAGAATGAACTGAGTACCGTCTGCAAGACGCTTGATATATTCACCGAATCTGAATACGTTAACCTCATCAAGCGCCGCCTCAATCTCGTCAAGAATACAGAAGGGCGTGGGGTTAACCTTAAGAATAGCGAAAAGAAGCGCTATTGCAACAAATGACTGCTCACCACCCGAAAGGAGCGAGAGGTTTTTAATAATCTTACCGGGAGGCGCACACTTGATCTCAATACCCGATTCAAGCACGTTCTCAGGATCGGTAAGCGAAAGCTCTGCGTTACCGCCGCCAAAGAGTTCACGGAAGGTGATGCCGAAGTTCTTGTTAATTGCCTCAAATGCATCAACAAAGCTCACCTTCATCTCACTCTCAAGCCTTGCAATTATATCAATAAGTTCATCATAGGACTTGGTAAGGTCGGTATACTGACCGTTAAGTCCGTCATATCTTTCCTTGACCCTTGCATAATCGTCAATAGCACCGGGGTTATAGTTACCGAGGTTACGCAGACGGTTACGGCAAGAGGTCTGTATTGCTCCTATTTCCTCTCTGTTTTCAGCAGTAACGGGAGGATACTGCAGAGCAACGGCCTCCTCATAGGTAATCTCATACTCATCCCAAAGGGTCGAGCCGAGTTTATCCTGCTTTTCTGTCAATTCCTCAAGACGGTGGACGTTCTTTAAGTTAACCTCCTGAAGAGTTGCACGGGCATCGTATTTTTCCTTAAGCTGACGCTGGATAGAGGTGCTTTCCTTTTCATACTCCTCGCTGTCTGTATCAGCATCGGTACGTGCGATTTTGAGATTTTCGAGCTCATTTATAAGTTTTTCATACTCAGCACGGTTAGTATCGCGCACTGTGTCGATATTATCGCGTCTTTGCTCAAACTCACTGATCTTATTAATTTCTGTATTTCTTGCGTTGGTATGCTCGTTTATTCTCTCATCAACAGTTGCAATAAGCACGTCAACGTTTTCAATGTCCTTGCGTACTACGCTTATTTTTACAAAGCAATCGTTTGCCTTTTGAGAAAGCTCATCGCACTTTTCATCAATTACGCCAAGTTCTGCGCCAAGTTTTGTACGCATATCCTTGATAGCAACTATCCTCTCGCTTGTTGCGTTAAAATCGGCACCGAGAGAGATAAGTTCTTCTTCTGCCCTATCCTTTGAGCCAAGCAAAGCATCACGGTCAGCCTTAAGTCTTTCAATAAGTTTTAAGTTAGCCTCGTAGTTTGCATTAGCTGTATCGAGAGCCGAGAACTGACTTCTTGAAAGAGTAAGAAGCAACTGCTTGCCCTGATCTGCTTCCTTTAAAAGCTCCTGAGACTCACTGAGAGCCTTTTGTGTTTTTGCGTACTCGGAATTGAGTTTGTCAAGTTCCTTGGTGAGTTTATCGGCATTTGCAGTAAGCGCCTCAATCTCTGCCTGACGGGAGAGCACACCGCTATCACGCTTTGCACTACCACCGGTATATGAACCGCCCGCATTGATTATCTGACCGTCAAGAGTAACTATTTTAACACGGAAGCGCAGTTTTTTAGCCGCCTCGTTTGCATTCTCAAGGTTATCAAAAACAAGTGTACGCAAAAGAAGATGCTCTACTACGTGGCGCATTTTTGCATCAATGCCTGCCAAGGTATCGGCTCTGCCAATATAGCCTGTGAGCGACTTAGCGCTCCTTATCTCCTCTGTCTCACTAGGTACTGTGATTGTGGTAAGCGGATAGAAGGTAAGACGGCCTGCGTTTGCCTCCTTAAGAGCGCGCATACCCCATTTTGCAGTCCTGTCGTCCTCAACAACGATGTTCTGCAGGCTTGCGCCAAGGGCTGTCTCTATAGCAGTTATGTATTTTTTATCAACCGAGATAAGCGAGGAAAGCGGGCCGTATACGGTACCCTCTGATCTGCCCTCGTTTACATGACGCATTATGAACTTAACACTGCCGGTATAACCCTCAAACTGCTCGTTCATCCTTGAAAGGACGTCTGCTCTTTGCGCATTGGTATCCCTCTCAAGAGTTTTGTGAGCGATCTCACTCGCAAGAGTATCACGCAGTGCGCTGAGTTCTTCTATCTTAGCACTCTCGGCCTCGATTACAGCATCACGCTCGGCAATCTGCGCCTTAAAGCCTGAGGCAGCATCTTCGCATCTGTCTGCCTCTTCCTTAAGTTCCTTGCCCTTATTCTCATACTCAAGTATCTCGTTTTCAATACTGTCGGTCTTTACGTCATCTGAAAGTTGCGTCTTTTTAATAACGTCTATTCTTACCTTCAAATCGTTTGAAAGATTTTCTTCAACCGTAAGTTCATCAAGCAACTCGTTAAGTCTACTCTGCATCTGGTCCATCTTAAGAGAAAGCTCCTCATGCTCCTTAAGATAGTCAAATCTCTCATCCTGAATATTTGCAAGTATTTCCTCAAAGCCGGCTCTCTTCTTAAGTTTTTCTGCCTTATCGGCCTCGCACTGCGCAATACTTGAATCAAGTTGATCAATAACGATTTTTGATGCATCAATAAGGTCCTTGGAATGTAAAAACTCGTTCTCTGCAACAGAGAGGTTTTTATCAAGAGTTGCAATATCCTGGTTTGCTTTGATTATTCTGTTAATAATGGACTCGGAAAGGCTGCGTGACTCAAAGAGTTTATCATTAAGAGTCTCGCTCCTCTTATTAAGGTCGGAGATTATCTGGTCCATTATATCAAGTTCATTTTGTGAGAGTTTGCAGGAGTTCTCAGCCTCGGCAATATCATCTCTTATCTTCTTGGTATCGTAAAGCCATAAGGATACATCGGCACGCTTTTTCTCCTCATAGATAGCAAGACCCTTACGCGCCTTTTCTGCCTCCTTTTCAAGAGGGCCTATCTGTGACTCAAGTTCAAGAAGAATATCCTTTACTCTGTCAAGGTTGTCCTGAGTGTGCTTGAGCTTACGCTCAGCCTCCTCTTTTCTGTGACGGAATTTGGATATACCTGCCGCCTCCTCGAAGATATTACGTCTTTCATCACTCTTTTTGGATATGATCTCGGCAATCTTACCCTGTCCTATGATAGAGTAACCCTCTCTGCCGACACCGGTATTCATAAAGAGTTCGTATATATCACGAAGTCTTTTTGGCTGGTTATTGATAAGATATTCACTGTCGCCTGTACGGTAATAGCGACGTGTTACGGTTACCTCGTCAAACTCCGAGTCAAGCCTGTTCTCGGGATCAGAGTTATCGAATGTTACCGATACCTGGGCAAAGCCCATAGGACGGCGGTCATCTGTACCGCCAAAGATAACGTCCTCCATTTTAGTACCGCGGATATTACGGCTGGAAAGCTCACCAAGTACCCAACGCATAGCGTCCGATATGTTGGACTTACCGCTCCCGTTAGGACCGACAATAACCGTAGCACCCCTCTCAAAGGTAAGAACGGTGCGGTTGGGGAATGATTTAAAGCCGTAAAGTTCTAGAGTTTTTAAATACATTGTTTATCTCCGTCTTGTCTTATATTTATCCGGTACGCCCCAAGCGCATCATCCTCTTTAAAGTAAAGGCGCTTAAGACGGTATTTTTCTTTAATTATCTGTTTGTTTACACCCTTTTGTCCGACTGCCTTTGACATACAGCCCTTTGGCACAAGGACGGTAAGGGTGGTGTTTTGTATATCCTGTATTTCTGATATCTTTTCTTCAATAAGCCAAAGATATATCCTGTTCTCACAAAGTTCACCAAGAGCAGGATGGTTGGGGCCTGCAAAATAGGTTGATTTATCGGTCAAATTCTCACTTGCCTGAAGACCGATGCGTATTATATTCACACCGTTTTGTATGAATATTTTTGCAACCTTTGCCGATCTGTCGGTGGCGTCCTCAAGGCTTATGGGCTGATAGATGCCAAGCCTTGCCATATCGCAAAGCTCTGTATTTTGGAAAACTACGGTGGGATATATCCTTGCACCCACAGCACCCATATTTACAATAAAGAGGGCTGTGTCAATTTCCTTTTTTAAATCCGACCCCGGCAGACCTATCATCATCTGACCGACAAGGTCAAAGCCGTACTCTACTATCATACGGCATGCCTGCTCCTCATCTCTTTGCGTGTGTCCCCTTTTTGTAAGGGTAAGTACGCTGTCCGATACGGACTGCAGACCGAGTTCAATTGTTTTTACACCGTATTTTTTTAGCGTATCAAGTATTTTTGGACTTATGTAATCGGGGCGTGTAGAGCACCTGATGCTCTTTACCCTGCCGCTTTCGACATAGCCATAGGCTATCTTTAAAAGTTCTTCCATAAGAGAAAAATCAATACCTGTAAATGAGCCGCCGAAAAATGCGATCTCACACTCATCCTCTGCCGATACGGTGGCAAGTGAGGTATCAATAGTATCTTTGACGGTGGAGATGTCAAACTCGCTTACTCCCGATATAGTGCGCTGATTACAGAACACGCAGGCGTTTGGGCAACCGAGATGCGGAATAAAAATTGGTATATTTACGTGCCGCATCAGATTACCCCAAAGAGCTTAAGAGCATCTTTTGCAGCATTCATCTGCGCCATTTTTTTACTCTTTGCAATGCCCTTACCCACAATATTGTTGTTAACCCTTGCCTCGACCGTAAAGGACTTATCATGCTCAGGGCCGCTCTCGTCGATTACGATATACTCAAGTATTGCCATACCGTCCTTTTCCACAATCTCCTGCAGCATTGTCTTAAAGTCGCCAAAGCGCTTATCACTTGCATTCTTAAGCGCATCGTTAAACAACGTGCGTATGATATTTGAAAAGGTGTCTGAGTTATCCGTCTTAAGGTCAAGATATATTGCCCCAAGGACAGCCTCAAGAGCATCGGCAAGCACCTTTGGTCTTTGGCGGAAGCCGACGTTCTCCTCTCCCCTGCCGACGTTGAGATAGTCGCCAAGAGATATCTTTTTTGCAATAGCAGAAAGAGTTTTTTCACAAACAAGGAACTGACGCATTCTTGTAAGCGCACCTTCGCTTGTATTGTCATATTCGTTATACAAAAGTTCGGATATAGATATCTGTAAAACCGCGTCCCCTAAAAATTCAAGGCGCTCGTTTGATTTTATATTTATACCCTTTTGCTTTTTTTCGTTTGCATAGGAGGAGTGTGTAAGGGCGTTTTCAAGTAATGTTATATCACCAAAGTTATAGCCTATCTTTTCTTCAAAGCCGCTAAGGTCTCTGCCTATTGCCATTAAACAATCCTCCTTTTTGTCTTTATTCTTTAGTCTTTAGATCTGACCGTAAAGTTTTTCAGCATCAGCCAAAAGTTTCTTTTCATCATAATCCTCTGCAAAATAGGTTATATCACGGATAATGTCGCTCTTAACATAGTTAATAGCCTGTCTTACCGCATTCTTTATAGCGTTTGCATCGGATGAGCCGTGCGCCTTGATAACCGGCTTTGAAATACCGAGAATGGGCGCGCCGCCGTGCTCGGAGGCATCAAAGCGATGCTTGATATCTCTGAGTTTTTCTTTCATAGTAAGGGCGCTGACCTTTACTGCAAGGTTGCTTAAGAGCACCTCTTTAAGGATGCCCATAAGGAATTTACCCATACCCTCTACACTCTTTAAGAAGATGTTACCCGTATAGCCGTCTGTTACGAGAACGTCACATACGCCAAAGGGCACCTCCTTGGACTCAACGTTACCGACAAAGTTAAGACCCGACTCCGTGAGAAGCTGGTAGGACTCTACCTGAAGCGCATTGCCCTTGTTGTACTCGGTACCGTTATTAAGCTGACCGACCTTGGGACGGTCTATGTTATATATCTTCTCCATATACTTTGCGCCCATATAACCGAACTGCACGATATTATCGCTACTAACGGTAAGGTTAGCGCCTGAGTCCATAAGAAGAACGGGGGTTGCCATAGGAAGTACCGATGCGATAGCCGCACGGTTGATGCCGCGTATTCTACGGCAGATAAGGGTTGCACCCGTGATAAGCGCGCCTGTGTTACCCGCGCTTACAAATGCGTCGTATTCTCCACTTGCCACAAGTTTAAGACCAACGCTCATTGAGGAATCCTTTTTCTCTCTGACTACGCAAAGAGGCTTATCCTCCATATCAATTACTGAATCTGCGTGAACAATATTTATACCTGTGAAATCAATGCCGTTTGTAACAAGAACGTCGGATATAACGTTTTCATCACCGACAACCGTGATCTCTTCGCCGTATTCCCTTGCAAGCGAGGCGCCCTTTATAAGTTCAAGAGGCGCATTATCTCCGCTCATTACGTCAATAAGTATTTTCATTGTCTTTCCTTTCTTAGACTTCCCTTTTCTCGGAAATCATTTTATCTATAATTTCAAGGCTGCGTGCCGAATAGGCCTCGTTACGCACCTTTTTACCACCCTTGACCTTTTTATCAAAGGGTGCGATTATACCAAAATTAGCATTCATCGGCTGGAAGGTCTTGCTCTGCCCACCAAGGCTGACATAGTGCGCAAGAGCGCCTATCTCGGTCTCTTTTGGAAAAACTAATTTTTCTTTGCCAAGAGCCAAAAGAGCCGCATTAACACCTGCGACAAAGCCGCTTGAGGCGCTCTCAACGTAGCCCTCAACACCCGTCATCTGGCCTGCAAAGAATACTTTGGGATTTGCCTTCATCGAATAAATCTCGCTAAGCATACCCGGAGAGTTAAGATAGGTGTTTCTATGCATAACGCCGTACCTGAAGAACTCTGCGTTCTCAAGACCCGGTATCATACTGAATACCCTCTTTTGCTCACCAAAGGTAAGATGCGTCTGGAAGCCGACGATATTATACATACTGCCCTCTTTGTTCTCGCGCCTCAGCTGTACCGTAGCAAAGGCATCCTCACCCGTAGCGGGCAAAGGAAGTCCAACCGGCTTCATCGGTCCGAACCTTAAGGTATCAAAGCCGCGTGAGGCCATAACCTCAACAGGCATACAGCCCTCAAAAACGGTAAGATCCTCCTGAAGTTCCTTATCAAAGGCTTTAAGTGGCGCCGTCTTTGCCGTTACAAGAGCATCGTAAAATGCACGGTACTGCTCCTCATCCATAGGACAGTTAAGATAATCGCTTGGGTCACCCTTGCCCCATCTTGAGGCAAAAAAGGCCTTGGTGTAATCTATACTGTCAGCATCGACTATAGGAGCCGCCGCATCAAAGAAATGCAGTCCCTCACTGCCCGTAAGAGCAGTTATTTTTTCTGCCAGCCCCTCTGAGGTAAGGGGGCCTGAGGCAATAACGGTTATCTCATCGGGGTCAATATTAAGAACCTCCTTATAATGCACCGTTATGTTTTCATTTTGCTTTATTTTCTCGGTTATATAGGCGCTGAACTCCTCACGGTTTACCGCAAGAGCGCTGCCTGCAGGCACAGCCGTTGCATACGCTGCCTCCATAATCAGCGAGCCGAGGCGCGAGAGCTCTGCCTTAAGCAGTCCTACCGCATTGTCAAGCTGATTTGAGCGCAGTGAGTTTGAGCAAACGAGCTCTGCAAAGCCATCGCTGTGATGGGCAGGGGTGAGTTTTTTTGGCTTCATCTCATAAAGCTCAACCTTAACACCCAACTTTGCCGCCTGATAGGCTGCCTCAGCACCCGCAAGACCTGCGCCGATAACCTTTATCTTTATTTCGTTTTTCATTCTATAACAGTCATTTCCTCTTCACGCTTATAAGTGCAGTCTTTTGCCTTACAGATGACCTGCTTGCGGTTGATACGGTAGTAAAGCATATCACCGCACACAGGACATTTTTCCTTAAGCGGCATATCCCAGGTAGAGAAATCGCACTCGGGATAATTCTCACAACTGTAAAAGAGCATCTTGCCCTTGCCGTGACGGGCAAGTATTTTGCCGCCGCACTTAGGACATCCAACACCCGTATCAGAGGTCTTTTGCTTGGTGTGCTTACACTCAGGATAATTAATGCAGGCGTAGAATGCGCCAAACTTGCCCTCACGCACAACCATATCCGAGCCGCATACCTCACACTTGAAGCCTGCAAGTGTGGGAGCCTTTGGCTCCTCCTTTTCAAGCGGCTTGCCGGATTTATCAATCGCCTTTGTGTTCTTACACTCAGGGTAATTGGGACAGGCCAAAAATCTGCCGTATCTGCCGTTTTTATATACCATAGGAGCGCCGCATCTGTCACAGATAACGTCACTTACCTCATCGGGGATATCAACCTTTTCTTCTTTGTGATTTTCACCCGCGTTTTTGAGTTCCTCCTCAAAGCGCTTGTAGAAGTCGCCTATTACGCCCACGATGGTGTTCTCGCGGTTCTCAATAGAGTCAAGCTGCTTTTCTATCTGCGCTGTAAACTCATAGTCAACAATCTCGGGGAAATGCTCACGCATAAACTTTGTGGTTACCTCGCCTAAGGGCGTGGCAACAAGCATCTTACCCTCACGCCTTACGTAGTTACGTGAGATGATTATCGATATAATGGGAGCATAGGTAGAGGGTCTGCCTATACCGTTTTCCTCAAGGAATTTAATAAGAGTTGCCTCTGTATATCTCTGAGGCGGCTCTGTAAATTTCTGCTCGGATTTTATATTTTCAAGAGTAAGGATATCATCCTTTTTAAGCGATGGCAAACGAACAAATCTTTCATCCTCAAGTCCCTCATCCTCAAGCGCCTCGTAAAGCACCATATATCCGCGTGATTTTACCGTGGATGATGAGGCCTTGAACATATAGCCGTTGCACTCAACGTCATAGGAGACCGTGTCAAGAAGCGCTGATGCCATCTGGCTTGCCACAAATCTCTCCCAGATAAGTTTATAAAGTCTGTACTGATCGTTTGTAAGCATCTTACGTACTTTTTTAGGTGTGACGTAGACGTTTGAGGGTCTGATTGCCTCGTGCGCATCCTGTGAATTTGCGCTTGATTTATATACTCTCTCGCTCCCCGGGAGCGCCTTTTCACCAAACTCGCGCTCGATAAACTCCTTGCAAGATGCCCTTGCTGAGTCAGAAACACGTAATGAGTCGGTACGCATATAGGTGATAAGACCCTGCACACCGCCAAGCTCACTGCCTATATTAAGACCGTCGTAAAGCTCCTGCGCAACCTTCATTATCTTCTGTGTCTGGAAGCCGAGTTTACGCGATGCCTCCTGCTGAAGGGTTGAGGTGGTAAAGGGTGGCTGGGGTGCTTTTTGCTTTTTGGAATGCTTTGCCGCAGTTACCTTAAAGTTACCGTCCTTTATAGCATCCTCAACAAACCTTGCCTCCTCACCGTCCGCAATCCTGACCTTACCGTCTGCCCTGCTGGCAAGACGCAAGGTGATATCCTCACCGCTCTTTGTCTTAAGATCAACGTCAAGCGTCCAGTATTCACGCGGGATAAAGTTCCTTATTTCCTCTTCCCTTTCGGTAACTATCCTTGCCGCAACAGACTGTACTCTGCCGCCCGAAAGACCGCTGCGCACACTCTTCCAGAGTATCTCGCTTAAACTAAAGCCGACTATTCTGTCAAGTATACGTCTTGCCTGCTGCGAATTAACAAGGTCAAGATTGATGCACCTTGGCTTTTTGATAGCCTCTTTAACCGCGCTCTTTGTTATCTCGTTAAAGGTAATACGGCACTCTTTATCCTCAGCAATACCGAGTTCTGTTGCGATATGCCAGGAGATTGCCTCACCCACACGGTCAGGGCCTGTCGCAAGGAATATTTTGTTTGCCTTTTTTGCCTCGCGCTTAAGCTCCTTTATAACATCACCCTTGCCGCGTATGTTGATATAGTGCGTCTCAAAATTGTTTTCAACGTCAATACCAAGCGTGCTCTTGGGCAGGTCGCGTATATGTCCCTTTGATGCTATAACCTTGTAGTTTGAGCCAAGATATGCTTTTATCGTATTTGCTTTTGCGGGTGACTCAACGATTACTAAATTTGCCATACTGTAGCGGTTAACCGCTCCTTTCTATTATCTCTTCACTCTTCACTCTTCACTTTTATCTCTTTACCCCTACTCTGCCCTGCGGTAAGCTCTCAAGATAACCCTTGAGTTCAAGTTTCAGCACCGCGCGCATGATAGTACGAATATCGAGATCGTCGCTGACAAGAGTGTCAAGCACTGCGCCGCCGTCGGGAATTCTTTTATAAACTTCAAGATATTCCTGCCCAAGGGCGCTTATTTCTGCTTCACTCCTTTTTCTGTCAAAAGAAACGGAGTTGTTTTCTGTCTTTATCTTTACTGTATCTTCTGTATTTACATCAGATTTCTTTTTTGACTTGCCTGGCTTGAAAAGTTTATCCGATGGAGTAAGCGCACAAACCTTATATTCGGTAAGAGCCGCTTCAATATCATATTCACTCCTCTTTGGCAGTTTGTGCGGATTTAATGCGCCGAACGAAGCATCTAAAAAATCACGTATAAGATCGTCTGCGCTCATTATTGTCCTTGCACCCTCACGCAAAAGTACGTTTGGTAAAAGACTGCTCACCGAGTCAACGTTGCCCGGGAGTGCATACACGACTTTACCCTGCTCCTTAGCATATCTTGCGCTGATAAGAGCGCCGCTACGCTCCTTGCCCTCAATTACCACAGTTGCGCTTGAGAGCGCGGTAACTATACGGTTACGCATCGGGAAAGTATAGCGCGTAGGCTCAGCACCCGGAGCAAATTCTGTTATTACACAGCCGCTTTTAACTATTGAACGCGCTAGGGTAAGATGCTCCTCTGGATAGCAGATATCAATACCCGAGCCAAGCACGGCAACGGTAATACCACCTGCCTTAAGAGCTGCGGCGTGCGCAACACCGTCAACCCCTATTGCCATACCCGATACTATAACCGAGCCCGCTATGGCTAAGTCGTGTGAAATGGAAAATGCCATTTTCTTACCGTAATCACTGAGGCGGCGTGTACCTACAACCGAGGTGTAAAAGCCCGAGTTGAAGTCGGGTAAAATACCGCGGCAATAAAGAATTACCGGTGGATTTTTAATCTGCCTAAGTGAGCACGGATAGGCTGTATCATTATATTCTAAGAGTTTAACGCCCCTCTTTATGCAAAAAGAGTGAATATCACTTGCTCTTGTAAGATCTTTATCAAGAAGTGCATCTATATCGCTGTTGCGTGAACCAAGTATACGCTTAAGCTCATATTCATCAAGCTCGTAAATCACCCTTGGATTTTTATATTGATCAATAAGTTTTTTAAAGGTGGTCTTTGTCGGAGTACAGCAAAGGGATAGCCATATTGAATAAACCTGTCCGTCCATATAAGACCTCCTAAAAAATTAACGTTTTGACTGCTCGTAGATAAAAATAGAGGCCGCAACCGAGGCATTAAGCGACTCGGTACCCTCGCATATCGGTATATAAATACTACCGTCGCAAAGAGATGAAAATATAGGATCTATACCGTGACCCTCGTTGCCTATGACAACTATATCGCCGGACTTAAGATCGGAGTCGGCAAGACTTACTGCCCCCTCCCTGAGTTCTGCCGCATATACCCTGCGGCCGTTAGCGTGAGCGGCGCCGATAAGACTGCAAAAATCATCTGTCACAGTAGCCTTAAGCGAGAAAAGACCGCCCATAGCACTGCGAATGGTTTTTGGATTATAAAGGTCAGCACAGTCGGATGAAAGCAAAAGATGATTTACCCCAAAGGCAGCCGCGCTACGGATGATAGCGCCAAGATTACCCGGATCCCTTACCGACATAAGGGCAAGAAAACGTGAGGATACGTCATTTTCAAACTCTTCATTATTTATTATATACACCCTACGGAAAAAGTCAAGATATTTTGCTACCGTAACTATGCCCTGAGGCGCTTTTTCGGTGCTTATTTTTTCAAATGCCTCCTGCCCTAAAACAATAATACGGCAACTTGAATAGGCTGTAGATGAAAGCGCATTTTTCACCTCATCCCCTTTGTCCTTATAGTAATCTTCGCTTACAAGGACATATTCAATTGGAATATTTTTAGCAAGCATTTCAGAAAACAACTTTTCACCCTCTGCGATAAAAAGCCCGTTTTTTTCTCTGCCCTTTTTGTCCTTTAAGGATGCAAAAAGCTTTACAAGATCGTTTGCACGACTCCTTATTACGTCCTCTCTTACTATCATAAGCACCTCGATTTTTTTACATACATTGTTATTTTAACAGAAATATAACAAAAAGTCTATACTTTTAAATAAAATTCTTTAAATAATATAAATAAATTTATTTTGCGAGCGCATAGCACTCACAGGCGCGAGGTAAAAAAACAAAAAAAGTCGGCACTTCCTTTTCAAAAAGAAACGCAGACTTTTTTTGTTTTTTAGAAAAATATTTTTTTGATTTTCAGAAGAAAAAATAAAAAAACACGCATATATGCAAACCTGTAGTTTACATTTTGCGTGTTTTTTTATCCATTAGGCATTAAACAGACTTTGCACCCTGAGTATCAACTGTAGCGCCGCCCATTACCTTCTCGCAGATAGCTGCAAACGCTGCCTTATCAGAAACTGCAAGTTCTGCAAGCATCTTACGGTTAAGGTCGATACCTGCAAGCTTAAGACCGTGCATAAGCTTGGAGTAGTTAATACCGTTAACCTTTGCCTGTGCTGAAATTCTTGTGATCCAAAGAGAACGGAAGTCTCTCTTCTTCATCTTTCTGCCGGCGAAAGCATAGTTACCGCTCTTGAGAACGGCCTGCTTAGCCATCTTAAAATGCTTGGATTTTGCACCCCAGTAGCCCTTAGCTGCCTTGAGTATGCTCTTTCTTCTCTTGCGCGTCATTAAAGCGCCCTTTACTCTTGCCATTTTATATTATCCTCCAATTTTCTCTTTTTAATCACTTAGCGATAAGTGAGCGGTAGATGGGTGCGAAGCTCTCTGAGAGAATAGCGCCCTTGCGAAGATTTCTCTTGCGCTTTGAGGTCTTGTGACCAAGATTGTGACGGTGGTTGTTGTGGTTCATCTTTACTTTGCCGCTACCTGTAAGAGAAAATCTCTTGGAAGCTGCCTTGTGTGTCTTGATTTTTCCCATTTTATTTCTCCTTTTGGGTTTAACCCATATTTAATTTGCTTTTTTGTTTTCTGCCTTCTTATCCTGCTTTACAGGTGAAAGCACGATAGACATATATCTACCGTCAAGTACAGGCTTTTTCTCGGACGCGCCGATGCCTGCCAAGGATTCCTGGAACTTTAAGATTACCTCTCTGCCAAGTTCCTGGTGAGACATTTCTCTACCCTTGAAGCGTACTACCGCTTTTACCTTGTTACCCTCTAAGAGGAACTTTTTAGCCTGGTTAACACGTGTGTCAAAGTCGTGCTGCTCGATACGGCAGGAAAGCTGAATTTCCTTTACCTTAACGATAACCTGCTTTTTCTTTGCCTCTTTTTCTTTCTTATCACGTTCGAAACAGAACTTACCGTAGTCGATAGCACGGCATACAGGGGGCTCTGCATTGGGAGCGATAAGAACAAGGTCAACGCCCTGATTATAGGCGTACTGGCGAGCATCCTCAATCTTCATAATACCAAGCTGCTCGTTTGCGGAACCGATAACTCTGACCTCGCTGACTTTTATTGCCTCGTTAATAGGCAATTCCTTAGTGTTGTTTGCGCTAATGGCTTTGTACCTCCAAAAAATAAAAAATGCATACAGAAAAATCCGTACGCATAACACTACCCCCATAAGATTGGGCATAAAGGCTATTAACCATAACGCACTCTTGTGGTATGGTGAGAACGGAAATTCTGCTTTGTTTTTTTAATCCTCGATGATTATAACAGACTTTTTCTGCTTTGTCAATACCCTTTCGCAAAAAAAGATGAGTTTTTTCAAAATATGAGAAAAAGTGAATTTTATTTAAATATTTTTGTTTTATATATGGACTTTTAGATTGACTTATGCTATAATGTATGATAATTGTGTTATTATGCCCTTTTTTATCTACTTTTAGTTAAGCTGACCACAAATGCGGTTGTCACGGTATATAACGCAAAAACGCACCCTAGGCAAGAGAGAATAACACTAACTCGCTATAAAGGCCTGAATTTTCAGCGCTTTAGGCACTTATCTCTCTTGCAAAGTTTTTACTTGGCTGCGAGAGCCAAGCACCAAAATCATCTTAAAATTCACGGCTTTAGAGTTCTACGAATTTTAAAAAGAACAAATTTCTCATAAGACAAGGTTAAAATTTGAAGTAATATGCGGATATTACAAGAATTTTTACCGCAGTATTATAAAAAAATTGTCTTTTAAAAACGGGTTCGTATTATTCTCTCTTGCCTACCCGAAAGGACCCCGAAAAATGAGCGAAAATATTACCACATACACAGAGATGAGCCTGCCTCTTATTGCTTTAAGAGGTATTACAGCCTTCCCTGCCGTACAAATGAATATAGAAATAATGCGTCCTATCTCGCTTAAGGCCTTTACCGCCGCGGCAACAATGCACGACGCAAGAGTTTTTCTCACAACGCAAAAGGATATTGCCGTTGAAAGCCCTGCTGAAAAGGATCTTTACAAGGTTGGTGTTCTGGCACAGATAAAGCACGTTGTTAAAAACCCACACGGTAATCTTACGGTTGTATTTGAGGGTCTGGCAAGAGCAAAATTTGAAGAAATTTCAATGAATGATGGCTACTTTACAGCCAGCGCAAAAATAAAGCGTGAGGCGCAGAGCGTTAAGACAACGCCCGAGATCTCGGCGCTTATGTTTGACGTTAAGTCAATGCTCAAGGACCTTTCACAGATACACCCTACCTTTACGGATGAGATGAGAATGTCCGCCGAGGCGATAAACGCCCCCGGCTATCTTGCCGATTTTGTTGCCTCAAGCGCAGTTATAGATTATAAGAACAAGCAGAGCGTACTTGAGGCCTTTACAGCAAAGACAAGGCTCGAAAAGTTGCTTGTAGCACTCGCCGAGGAGGCTATGCTCTTAAATTGCGAGCAGGATATCCAGAAGCAGGTAAGAGAAAAGATTGACAAAAGCCAGAAGGACTACTTCTTAAGAGAGCAAATAAGAGCCATGCAAGCCGAACTTGGCGAGGATGACGAGGACGAGATAAGCGAATATGAAAGAAGAATTAAGGAGGCATCCTTACCCGAAAGTGTAAGAGAAAAACTCTTTAAAGAACTTTCAAAGTTAGCTAAGACACCCTTTGGCGCGGCCGAGGGTACTGTTATCCGCTCATATCTTGATACCTGCCTCGACTTCCCCTTTGGCAAAAAAACTAAGGAAAAGGTAAGCGTCAAGGAGGCCAGAAAGGTACTTGACAAAGACCACGACGGCCTTAAAAAGGTCAAGGAAAGAATACTTGAATTTGTTGCTGTAAAGCAATTCTCACCCGACGTTAAAAACCAGATTATATGCCTTGTCGGCCCTCCCGGTGTCGGTAAAACCTCTGTTGCGGCATCAATTGCCGCAGCGCTCAAGCGCAAGTACGCAAGAGTGTCTCTTGGCGGTATGCACGATGAGGCCGAGATAAGAGGCCACAGAAAGACATACGTAGGCGCTATGCCAGGCAGAATAGTTAACGCCCTTATCGGCGCTAAGGTTGAAAACCCCGTTATAGTGCTTGACGAGATAGATAAGATGGCCAAGGACTTCCGCGGTGACCCTACAAGCGCGCTGCTTGAGGTGCTTGACCCTGAGCAGAACAAGTATTTCCGCGATAATTTTATG
Source organism: Eubacteriales bacterium (assembly GCA_045653505.1). Taxonomy (GTDB): domain Bacteria; phylum Bacillota; class Clostridia; order Oscillospirales; family CAG-272; genus UBA1740. The sequence goes on from JAZOLZ010000037.1 coordinate 51,067, forward strand.
GAGATGCCTATCGACCTCTCCGACTGCTTCTTTATCGCAACGGCAAACGATTACAGCGGTATTCCCCTGCCCCTTATGGACCGTATGGAGATTATCGAGCTTTCAACCTATACCGATGCGGAAAAGCTTGCTATTGCAAAAAATCATCTTTTGCCTAAGCAACTGAAGAAAAACGGTATAAGCAAAAAACAGTTCAGAATAAGCGATGCAGCCATACTTATGCTCATTAAGGGATATACTAAGGAGGCCGGTGTAAGAAATCTTGAAAGAGAGATAGCATCACTTATAAGAAAGGCGGCCAAAAAACTCGCTGAGGAGGGTGGTAAATCCGTAAGCGTTACCGAGAAAAATCTCACAGATTTCCTCAGCAAGATAAAGATATTGCCCGAAAAACTCGATAAGTGCGACCCAATAGGCGTTGTAAACGGCCTTGCGTATACCCAAAGCGGCGGCGACCTTTTAAAGGTTGAGGTTGCGGTTATGGACGGCACCGGCAAAATAGAGCTCACAGGCTCACTTGGTGAGGTTATGAAGGAGTCGGCAAAGATTGCTCATTCCTACGTAAGAACGGTTGCCGAAAGATATGCTATAAGCTCTGATTTTTATAAGAGCAAAGACATACACATCCACTTCCCCGAGGGCGCTATTCCAAAGGATGGCCCAAGTGCCGGCGTAACGATGGTTACAGCTATAACAAGCGCGCTCGGAGGTTTGCCTGTAAAGCGCGACGTGGCTATGACGGGTGAGGTTACCTTAAGAGGCGAGGTATTGCCTATAGGAGGTCTTAAGGAAAAGACGCTTGCGGCATACCGCGCAGGTATAAAGACGGTTATTATCCCTGAAGATAACTTAAGAGATCTTGATGATATTGATACAGAGGCAAGAGCGCATCTTAACTTTATACCAGTCAAAAATGTAAATGAAGTTTTACATAATGCCCTTAATATCTAAAAACAGGAGGCGTTTATGAAATTCAATACCAATAATGCCGATATAGTTTTAAGCGTGGGCAATTCAAGGCAGTTCCCAAAAGAGGCAAGAGCTCAGATAGCGCTTTCCGGCCGCTCGAACGTAGGAAAAAGCTCACTTATAAACACCCTGCTTAACAGAAAATCGCTTGCAAGAGTTTCTTCAACTCCGGGCAAGACTATTACGATAAATTATTATAATATCGACAAGAAGTTCTATCTTGTTGACCTGCCCGGCTACGGCTATGCAAAAAGGGCGGGAGATAAGAAAATGTCGTTCAGCACTCTTACTGAGGAGTATTTTACAAAGAACCCCTCAAGCGATGCGCTCAAACTCGTTTTACAGCTTATCGACATAAGAACGGGCCCTACGGACGACGATATTATGATGATAAACTTCCTTATTGACAACGGCATACCTTTTAAGGTGGTTGCCACTAAGTGCGACAAGCTCTCAAAATCCCAACTTGATAAGGCTCTTAACGATATTTACGAGAACGTATTTAAGGGCACGGATATTGAGATAATCCCCTTTTCTTCCGTAAGTAAGATGGGTAGAAACGAACTCCTTGCGCTTATAGAAAATAAGGTTTTTTGCTGACGGCTTATAGGAGAGTATAATGTTTGATGATATAAATTCCCTTTTGCTATCTGCCCTTGCCGCACTGCTCTGCCTTACTGTGCATGAGTTTTGCCACGGGCTTGTAGCCGACAAACTCGGCGACCCGACTGCGAGAAGTCTTGGAAGACTTAGTCTTAACCCCATTAAGCATCTTGACCTCTTTGGCACGCTTTCAATGATACTCTTCCGCTTTGGATGGGCAAAGCCGGTGCCTGTAAATACCAGGTATTTTAAAAAACCTAAACGCGATTTTGCCCTGGTTGCCCTTGCAGGTCCTTTATCAAATATACTTATGGGCTTTTTCACAGTGCCGATTTTACTCGGCCTTCAAAACCTTTTTGCGCCCATTATTTTCTCATCAAGCAGTGAAGTCATCGGCAGTGTATGGTACAATTTCTGCATCAATACAATAATATTCCTTACCGTATTCCACGTGATGAATATAGGTCTTGGTATTTTCAATCTTATTCCCGTGCCACCCTTTGACGGCTCAAGACTTATAAACGTCATACTGCCCGAAAGGATTTACTTTAAGGTAATGGAGTACGAAAGATACATTTACTGGGGAGTTATCGGCTGGCTATTCATCGGCGATTACGTGACAAGCGCGCTGCTCAGCGTACCATTTATTGCGACAAACCCGGTGCTCTCGACTATTGCGTGCGTATTTTCACTCTCGGATATGCTACAGCTTGCGGCAGGCTATCTCTCGAGTTTTATGATATGGCTCTGGCGCCTTATTCCCATATTTAACTAATTAACTTTACGAGGTTATTTTAATGTCTGAACAGATTACCTACCGACTTGACGTCTTTGACGGTCCTCTTGATTTGCTCCTTGAGCTTATCAAGAAAAACAAGGTCTCTATTACCGATATTCCGATAGCGCTTATTTGCGACCAATATATGGAATATATCGAGGCAGCACAGAAAATGGACCTTGAGGTTGCGACTGAATTTATTGTTATGGCGAGCGACCTTATGCTCATAAAATCAAAAATGATCCTGCCTCACGAAGAGGGTACTGAGAACGACCCCAGACGCGAGATACAGAATGCGCTGCTGCTCTATCAGCAGGCTAAGGAGGCCGCTAAGAATATGCAGCCGCTTTACGATGAATTTTCACAGCGCTTTATAAAGGATACAGACGAGGTTCCGCCCGAAAGAGGTCTGCCTATGAACCTTGATACCGAGCTTTTAATGAAGGCGCTTAACTCGGTTATGAAGCGAATGAAAATCGCAAACGAGGAGAAAAACCCCACTGAACTGGTTAACCCCCTTATCAAGCATAAGGTGGTATCGGTTGAGGAAAAGATAAACGAGATATGCGATTACCTTGAAAATAGCGGCGAACTGAGTCTATATGACTTGCTTGTTGTTGCAGACTCACGCCCCGAACTTATTGCACGCTTTATGGGTGTGCTTGAACTTATTAAGCTGGGGCGTATTAAGATAACTACGGTAAAGTACGTTGAGGACATTATCGAGTATGAGGAAAGAGGCCTTGAGATGCGCTTTATCCTCAACCCCGATTACGTACCGCCTGAAGATGGCGCAGAAAGTGAATTTGATTCCAAACCCGAGGAAGAAAAGGAAGAGGACAGTACAAATGAGTGAAAATAACGAGATTTTGGAAACTAAAGTTGACGAAAACGAGGAATTAGAGCCTGCAAGAGAAATAGTTTTTGAGGAGGCGCTTGAGGCAATTTTATTTGCCGCAGGCTATCCCGTATCCTATGCAACGCTTGCAAAGGTCTTTAATATGACGCCAACTCAGACAAAGAACAGAGTTATAGATTACGCAATAAAATACAATAATTCAAATGAGATTGTAAGAGGTGTAAACCTTTTACTCTACCCGGACTCCTGCCAACTCTCTACCAAGCAGTATTATCTGCCCGAGATACGCGCGGCTCTGGGTGTAAAAAAGACCGGCTCTCTTTCTACCAGCGCTCTTGAGACGCTTGCTATTGTTGCATACAACCAGCCTACCACAAGAGCCTTTGTGGACGCACTGCGCCGCGTTGATTCATCCTACCAGATGACAAGCCTTGTAGACCGCGGACTTATCGAGTGCGTGGGCAGACTTGACGCGCCCGGCAGACCTATGCTCTACGGCACAACATCTGCCTTTTTGCGTTGCTTTGGTCTTGCAGGTCTTGATGCACTGCCTGAGACAAGCGAGGAACTTATCGCCCTGTTTGAAAAGACCAAAAAGGAGCAAGAGGAAGAGATGATGCAGCAAGAGGCTGAACAGCTCTCTATTGACGACCTTATGGATGAGGGTATACATAGCGTAAACGTACCTGACGATGCTGAAAATGACACTGCGGCTGACAAGGCACAGGACAGCACTGAGCCCGAATACGATGAGGCAGGCGTTGAGGACGATATCAGTTATGAATAAATGATTTAAGGAGACACTATGGCGGGGTTGGTTTATACCACTCTTATCATAATTCTCTTTGATATTTTACTTTTTGAAACAGTCAGTATCCAATTTCTTTATAGCGATAATTCTCTTAAAATCAACATTAATTTTGTTTTTTTGGCAATAAATCTTACGCCGGGGGGCAAAAATAAGAAAAAGATTAAAGAGAAAAGGGCAAAAAAACGACCTTTACCCGTTAAAGAAATTATAGATAGTTTAGGTGCGCTTTTTAAAAAATCGAGCCTGACGGTAAACAAGTTTAAGATAAAGACACGTAGGGATGACTATTTTGATGCAGCCGGTGACTTTGGCAAAATGGCATTTATCCTATCACTTGTTTTGCCTATTTTAAAAAACGGGGTATATAAACTCGATATTAAAAAGGATGCTATAGTCCTTGGGGAGGAAAACGAGGTCGACGTAGAGATACAGACGCTTTTGTGTTTACTGCTTTTTTCTCTTATAAAAATTGCCTTTGCCTTTTTACGGACAAGATTTAAAAATAGGAGAAAAGTTAGAGTTGGAAATTAATGACTTTGATAAAAGTGGATTTAATTTAAGTGAGGGGATAAGATCCTTTGCTGAAATGAATACTGTTATAGGCGCGCCTATAACCACAGAAAACGGAGTTACGGTCATACCCATATCAAAGGTATCGGTAGGACAGATTGGCGCAAATATAGATATTTTTGGCAATAAGGGAGCAGATGAACCGAAGTTTGGCGGAGGAACAGGTATGGGTGCATCAATTACGCCTATTGCCTTTCTGACTGTCGGCAAGGATGCATCGATAAGCCTTTTGCCGATAGAAAATAAGGATGCGGGAATAGAAAGAATAGCATCACTTATTGAAAAATCACCTGAGATAATACAAAAGTTAAAGGGTGCTATTTTTTGAAATTTTTGCTTTAATATTCTCTTTTTAAGTAGACAAAATATCCAAAAGGAGAATGTTAATTTATGCTTAAAGTCTTTATTTTGTTAAGTTTAGTTGTCGTAATGCTCGTTAATAGTTCGATCGGCGTTATAGAAGAAGCAAAGGATATACGCGAAATACAATATTGTTCAAGCGAGACCGAATGTGCCGCCAAAGCTCCAAGTGTAAGCGCAAAATCAGCCTGCCTTTACGATGCTTGCTTAAAGAGGGTGCTTTATGAGAAGAATGCAAGCGCGCCCTTGCCTATGGCAAGCACAACTAAGATTATGAGCGCACTTGTCGCTATTGAAAATGCGGATATAAATAAAACGGTAACTGTGAGTGATGAGGCAATTGGTACAGAGGGCTCAAGCATATATTTAAAGAGTGGGGAGAGCTTTAAGCTTATTGACCTTATATACGCAATGCTCCTTTCAAGCGCGAATGACGCCTCGGTTGCGGTGGCAATAGAGGTAGGCGGAAGTGTAAATGGCTTTGCAGAACTTATGAACAAAAGAGCAAGAGAATTGGGGCTTAAGAATACGCATTTTGTAAATCCGCACGGTCTTGATGACCCAGAGCATTATACTACGGCGCTTGAACTTGCCATAATAACTGCAGAGGCGCTAAAAAACCCGATTTTTAAAGAGATAGCATCAAGTTATACAAAGGAAATTACCTCGCTTGAGGGTCAAAAAAGACTGCTTGTAAATCATAACAAACTCTTAAAGCAGATAGACGGCTGTATAGGCGTTAAAACCGGCTTTACAAAGCGCAGCGGCAGATCCTTAGTTGGTGCTGTGGAGCGAGACGGACAGATGCTTATAAGCGTTACTATAAATGCTCCCGATGACTGGAGCGACCACAAAAGGCTTATTGATTACGGATATGAGATACTCAGCTATGAATAAATAAAAAAAGGTGCTTTTTTGCCCTTTTATATTGGTTTTAGATTGAAAATAATTAATTTTAAGGATAGATATGGAAAAAATCAGACTGCAAAAGTTTATTGCCGACGCAGGTCTTATGTCAAGGCGCGCGGCTGAAAAGGAAATTGAACTCGGTCACTTCAGTGTAAACGGACATCTTGCAGATATAGGCTGTAAGGTTGACCCCAAAAACGACCACGTTACCTACAAAGGCAAAAAGGTTGCTTATGAGTTTAAGGCTAAGCACACCTACATAATGATGAATAAGCCGAGAGGTTATCTGTGCTCAACAAGTGATGACAGAGGCAGAAAATGTGTGACAGACCTACTTGAGGACGTTGATGCAAGAGTTTACCCCGTTGGCAGACTTGACCTTATATCCGAGGGTATGCTGCTGCTTACCGATGACGGAGCACTTAAAAACAAACTGACACACCCATCCACTTCCCTGCCTAAGGTGTATAGAGTTAAGGTAGATAAAAAGGTAAGCGAGGTACAGTATGAAATACTCACCTCACCCCTTGAAATTGACGGATATACAATTAAGCCTGTAAGTGTCAGTGTAGGAGAGAGCGACGAGAGTGGCACGGTATTAAAAATGACGCTGCTTGAGGGTAGAAACAGACAGATAAGAAAGATGTGCGAGGCGGCAGATCTTGTGGTAAAAAGACTCTCAAGAGTATCTATTGGCAACCTTAAACTTGACGGTCTGCCCGTAGGTAAATGGAGATATCTTACCGATAGTGAGGTAGAATATCTTAAGAAGGCAACGGCGGTAAAAAAGCATGTTTAAGATTACACCTATCCAGGATGAGAAGACGCATATTTTATACGCAGAAAAATGCGGCGCGAAGTACGTAAAAAACGCCTTTGCATACGGTATGTCTGACGTGGAAAACGGCGAGATAATGGGCCTTGCTCAGTTTGAAATAAACGGCATTGATGCGCGTGTTTTTGCCTTTAGCGAACCAAAAGATAAGAATGATTTTGAGGCTATGTTTATTTTAGCAAGGCAAACACTTAACTTTATTGATATGTGTGGTGCAGATACGGTGTACGCAAGTAAGGACGCGTGCGATGAAAGTTTTTTAAAGGCTGTAGGCTTTAAATGGGACGGCGAAGAATACAAATGCATAACCACCGGTATGTTTGATGGCAACTGTGGAAACCATTAAAATAATGCAATTTTGTAAATAAATATTAACAAAAACGGCTGATATTGTCTATTTTGACAGTATCAGCCGTTTTTGTATTGAGTTGTGATTTTATCTGCAGTAAAAACATCCCCTGATTTAAAATATACTATCTTTCTATTTTACCGTGCGAGAAAAGGACGGTATTTTCTGAAAGCTGTAAAACTCCAAAACTGCGCATACCGTCTGAAATGCTGCCGGGATTAAAGAGGTAGAGTGGTTTTTGATTATCAATTTTTTCAGCCGGAAGATAGCACTCATACGGCAGGTGAGTATGACCGAAAAGGACAATGTCACTTTCCTTTTCTTTTGCAAGAGAAATAAGGCCGCCAAGACCACTCTTTGCACCATAAAGATCACCGTGAGTAAGCGTTATTTTTTTATTTAAAAGAGTTATGCTCTCACACTTGTTTATCTGTTGACCCATGACAAATGAACGAAAGTCACAGTTGCCCTTTACCATAAGAAAAAATATCCCCGGATATTCTTCCTTTAGCGACTGAATATCACTAAGACCGTCGCCTAAGAAAAACACAACCTCAGTATCCTTATGCATCATAAGAGCACGACGCATATAATAGGGTGTGCCGTGGGAATCGGAAAATATAAGACACTTCATATAAAAATCACCTTAACAAAAAGAAATTTATAACATATACTGTAAATAGAAAAAGGGTAATAGCCCAACTTTAAGGGGGAAAGGTAAATGAATTTAAACCGTGAAAAATTAATACAGCTTACTCGCTTAAGCGATGATGAGTTGTGGAATTTTATTGTAAATCTTGCAAAGAATAACGGCATAACTCTGCCAAAGCAAACTCCACCCCACAGCGATATGGAGAAAATACGCAGTATTGCAAACGCAGACGGCAAAATTAACACTATGGAGGCAGCACGCCTGCTTAATAAATACAAGACGAGGTAAAAATGGCAGGAAACGGAGTAGATTTAGAAAAAATAATCAAAGTCCTTAGCGAAAATCCCGAGCTTGTCGGCAGTATCCTCTCAAAGCTTGCGGAAAATCAAGAAAAGACAGATGAGGTAAGCGCAAGCGCGGCGCAAGGTGATGAAGCCACTAAGGAGCAAGACGCGCAAAGTCTATTAAATACATCAGAGGCCCGCACAGTCTCTGCAAAGGTTGAAGAAAGCGCGCCGACATCAACATATCCGGGATTTAGCGGACATACACACAACGAAAGCGATAAACGCAAAAGGCTGATATCTGCCCTAAAGTGTTACCTATCGCCGAAAAGACAAAAGAGCCTTGAAAGTATGCTTTTAATAAGCGAAATTATCGATATAGCGAAAGGGGGCTAAGATTGTACTCCCGTAATTATTATAACCAAAGGAAGGAAATAATTCTGCCGGATAAATATGACGGAACCGCGCTTAGTGATAAAGAAGAGGAAAGCACATACACCGAGTCGAAAGAGGAAACGAGCAGTAGCGACAGCAGGGAGAACAAAGAGACACCAAGTGGATTATTCGATTTTGGCAAAGGTGGGACAATGATAGAACAAAACAAAGAAAAACCCGACAAAAATGGCGATTTTTCTGCACTTTTCTCTGCCCTGCCGCTAAAGGGGATACTTGGTGGATTTGGACTTGATAAGATCAAAATGCCATCCTTTGATGCAGAGGATCTGCTTGTACTTGGAATAGCACTTTATTTTCTTTTTTCAAAATCGGGAGATAAGCTCATTGCCATTATGCTCCTTATACTTTTATTTACCTGAATATTGTTTTGGGGCTGCGCTATGCACAGCCCCACTAAATTTGAAAAAGTCCCCAACGCCTCTTTATCATCAGAACAGCGAGAACTGATTTGTCTCACTGAGACCATCAAGAACGTGGTTACGGCGAAGAATATCTACAACCGTTTTGGATATACCCGTACGGTTGCGAAGTTCCTCGATCGAGAAGATATCGTACTTGTTTCTTGCCTCGATTATCTTCTCTGCCGCTGTATCGCCAAGACCTGTAAGCGAATTAAATGGCATACGGATCTTGCCATTCTCAGGCAGGAATGCGGTTGCATCGGATTTTTTGAGGTCAACGTTTAAGAACTCAACTCCACGGGCAAGCGCCTCACGCACAAGTTGAAGGGTTGAGAGAAGTTCGTGATCCTTTTGCGTAGCCTCGTTGCCCTTGGCCTCAAGATCCTTTATTACAGCGCTTACCTTATTATAGCCGCCTGCAGCAATCTCGGCATCAAAGCCGCCCGGTGCTACCGTAAAGAATGCTGCATAGAACTCCATAGGATAGTATATCTTATACCAGCAAAGACGGATAGCACTCATTACGTATGCCGCCGCGTGTGCCTTAGGGAACATATACTTGATCTTTTTACAAGAGTTTATGTACCACTCGGGGACACCGTGCTCAAGCATAGCCTTTTCATACTCCGGCTTAAGTCCCTTACCCTTTCTTACGTCCTCCATGATTTTAAACGCCATAGAGTCATCAAGTTTATGACGCTGAAGGTAAAGCATAATACCGTCACGTGTACCCACAACCTCGGAAATCGTACAGGTGCCCGCTTTGATGAGGTCCTGCGCATTACCGAGCCATACGTCTGTACCGTGTGTAAGACCGGATATCTGCATAAGGTCGGCGAAGGTACGAGGCTGAGCATCCTCAAGCACCTGCTGAATAAATCTTGTACCCATCTCGGGAATACCGAAGGTACCGAGTTTTACACCGCCTATATCCTCAGGAGTAATCTTAAGAGGAGCTGTGCTGTAGAACAACTCATAAATGCTCTTATCGTTCATTTTAACGTCAAGAACACTTGTGTTTGTGTATCTCTCAAGTACTTTGTACTTGGTAGGCATATCGTGACCAAGCTCATCAAGTTTAAGTATAGTATCGTGCAGATACGAGAACTGGAAGTGCGTTGTTATAATATCCGAGGTCGGGTCATCTGCAGGGTGCTGAACGGGAGTGAAATCATAGATTTCATATTCCTTTGGCACAACTATAATACCACCCGGATGCTGACCCGTAGTACGCTTGATACCAACGAGTTTTGTTACCATATGGCTTATCTCTGCCTTTGGTATCTTGACCTTTTTATCCTCAAGATATTTGTTTACGTATCCCCAGGCAGTCTTTGATGCTATAGTACCCGTAGTACCCGCACGGAAAACGTGACCCTCACCAAAGAGATCCTCAGTAAACTTATGTACCTTGCCTTGTACATCACCCGAGAAGTTAAGGTCGATATCGGGAGATTTGTCACCGTGGAAGCCAAGGAAGGTCTCAAAGGGAATATCCTGACCGTCTGCCACCAAAGGCTCACCGCATTTTGGACAGTTTTTATCGGGTAAATCAAAGCCCGAGCCGACACTGCCGTCTGTAAAGAATTCACTGTACCTGCACTTTGGACAACGGTAGTGCGGAGGCAGAGGGTTAACCTCTGAAATGCCCGAAACAGTAGCTACAAAGGACGAGCCTACCGAACCGCGCGAGCCTACTAAGTATCCGAGTTTTTCCGAATAATCAACAAGTTTTACCGCAATCATATAAAGAACGGCAAAACCGTTTTTAATGATAGAGTCAAGCTCCCTTTTAAGCCTGTTTTCAACAAGCGCAGGAAGGGGATCACCGTACCACTCATGGGCACGGTCCCAGCAGGATTTTGTAAGATCCTCGTTAGCACCGGGAAGATTGGGGGTATACGTACCCTTTGGGATAGGCCTTATTTTGTCGCACATATCGGCTATAAGGTTAGTATTTGTTACTACAACCTCATACGCAGCCTCCTTGCCGAGATACTCAAACTCCTTTAGCATCTCATCGGTGGTGCGAAGATAGATAGGCATAGGCTTATCGGCATCGCGGAACTTTTGTCCTGCCAAGAGTATGCGACGGTAAATCTCATCCTCTTTATCGACAAAGTGCGCATCACAAGTAGCGCATACGGGCTTGCCGAGTTTTTTGCCTAAATCATAAATGTATTTGTTTATTTCAATAAGTCGTTCCTCATTTGCGACCTCACCGTCATCAATAAGGAAGCGGTTATTATCAAGCGGCTGTATCTCAAGATAATCGTAGAAGTCAGCAATTTCCTCGATATCAGCCTCACTGCGACCCTTTAGGATTGCCTGATAAAGCTCTCCCGACTCGCAGGCAGAACCGATTATAAGACCCTCCCTGTGGTTTTCAAGAACACTCTTGGGAATACGGGGGGACTTTTTACGTCTGCCGCCGTAATACTTAAGATAGCTCATCGAAATAAGCTTATAAAGATTTTTAAGACCCGCTAAATTCTTTGCAAATATTACCATATGATAAGCATCGAGCTTAAGAGGGTCTGTCTTTTCACTCATCGCCTCTATCATCTCATCAAAATTGGTTATACCGTCACTGATAAGAAGAGATTGCATCTTAAAGAAGATGTGCGCAAGTATAGTTGCGTCATCCGAGGCTCTGTGATGATGGAAATCGTCAAGCTCATAATGCTTTGCAATAGCGGCAAGATTGTGCTGCTTTAAATCCGAGTTTACAAACTTGGAAAGTCCCAGAGTATCAAGATAAGTATTATTAAACTCAAAGCCCTGCCTCTGACACGCAACACGGATAAAGCCACAGTCAAAGTTCGCATTATGCGCAATAAGTAAAGTATCCTTTGCAAAATCAAGGAATTTTTCAAGCGCTTGCCTCTCGGTATATTGACCCTTAACCATCTCATCGGTTATCGATGTGAGTTTTGTTATCTCCTCGGGAATAGGACACTCGGGGTCAACAAAGATGTCCATAGTATCTATAATTTTGCCGCTTTTAATTTTAACGGCGCCGATCTCGATTATCTTGCAGGAGCGGTTATCAAAGCCGGTTGTCTCGATATCAAAAACGGTCATCTCATCTTCAAATGAGGGGTATTTGTTACCGAAAACGCACTTTGCAGTATCGTTTACATAGTATGCCTCCATACCGTAAAGAACCTTTAAATCACTGCCCTCTGCCTTTTCGAGCGCAAGCATTATCTCAGGGTAACTCTGTACGTTACCGTGGTCTGTAACGGCAATTGCCTTATGTCCCCATCTGATTGCAGTAGAGATTACCTCCTTGGGGCTGATGATGGCATCCATCTGAGACATATTGGTATGTAAGTGGAGTTCAACGCGCTTTTCCTTGGCGTTATCCTCCCTCTGTAGCCTCTTTATCTTTTTAATGCCCTTAAAACTGACAAAGGCCTCATTGTCAAACTTATCGTACATTATCCTGCCGGATACGGCAACGTGCATACCTTCTTTAATTTTCTTTGACCAGTCTATCTTGTCGGGCTCAAAAACCTTTTTTAAATATATACCGCACGCACCGTCGGATATACCTATTGTAATATTGAACTTCTCGCCGCGTCTTATATCCTTGGTAGTAACCTCAAAGACTGTACCTAAGAATATGCAACTACCCTTTATCTTATCGGCATTTGCTATGGCGTTTGGCTCAACTATATCAAAGTCATCACCGTAAATGAGTTCGGCATTTGAGATATCATAGGTAGCAGTGCCTATTTTGAATACGGTATCGCTTACCATATCAAAGGTCTCTGCCTCCTTTAGCATACTGACCTTTTTATCAAAATCATAATGAGGGTCAGCCGCACGCGCCTCGGCCTCCTTTTGCGCTCTGGCCTCCTCACGCAGCTTTATTGCCTCGCTTGCGTTCCTCTCAGTAACCTGCTCTAGTACCTCTTTGCGGTGCTTTTCTATATTCCTTTTATATTCAAAGGTATTATCGGCCTCTTCTATTGCAATCTTCCTTACAGTATTGTATCTTACAAACAAAATACGCGCAAGAATATCAGAGGTGCTGGATTTTTCAACAAACTCAATACCGTGTCTGTCAAAGGGTATTTTTACGGTAATAGTCTCGCCGTCATCATAATAATTGGCATCAGAGAAAAATCCCCTTGTCACAGCGCCCGAAAGAACGGCCTCTGCCGCTACCTCGGGAAAATACTCTATGCTGAAGCACTCCTTTGAAAAGCGGGGGATGATCTTTATTCTGTTGTACTCATATTTCTCGCACACCTCAGCCTCTATCTCGTAGATAAGCTCAGGATCCTCGTGACGCTCAAAGGCAAGCTGAATCTCAAATATTTTGTTTTGAGAGTCGTGCTTATAGGTAATAACCCTGGCGCCCTCAAGAGCCACCCTCTTCTCATCTGTGGGATTATAGCGCTTGAATATGTCAAAAAATCTCTTATCGGGATTCATTTTTCCCCCTTATAAAGCAGTCTTAATTTCGTTTATGAGTTCGTCTACCAAACTCTCTTCCTTTATTTTACGTATAATTTCACCCTTTTTAAAGAGCAGTGCCTCACCCTTGCCGCCTGCTATACCGATATCGGCCTGCATTGCCTCGCCCGGGCCGTTTACCGCACATCCCATAAAGGCTACGGTTATATTTCTTTTATCAAGACCAAGTGCCTTTGCCTTAGCCTCAAACTCCGAGAGCAGAGGAATAAGGTCAATGCTTGTCCTGCCGCAAGTTGGGCAAGATATTATATCCATTCCCCCATTGTTGCAAAGTTCAAGAGATGACAAAATCGCCCTTGCTGTCTCCACCTCATTCTCAGGCGCCTCGGTAAGAGATACCCTTACCGTATCACCGATACCCATAGACAAAAGCGAGCCTATGCCGATGCTGCTTTTTATACACGCCCTTGCGCCTGCTCCTGCCTCGGTAACGCCAAGATGCAGAGGATACTCTGTCATATCGGCAAGAATACGGTTAGCCTCTATCATAGTGCGTACACTTGAGGATTTTACCGACAAAACGGTATTGTAAAAATCAAGTTCTTCAAGTATTTTTGCATGGTTGAGCGCACTCTGTGCCAAAGCCTTGGCATTTGGTGAGCCGTACTTTTGCAAAAGAGATTTTTCAAGAGATCCCGAGTTTACTCCAATGCGTATCGGCACACCGTACTCGTTGCACTTTTTTACAACCTCGAGGGTATTTTGCCTTGAGCCGATATTACCCGGATTAATGCGTATCTTGTCAGCCCCTGCCATAATTGCCCCAATGGCTATTTTATAATCAAAATGTACGTCTGCCACAAGGGGGATATTTATGCCCCTTTGCTTTAAGACGCTAAACGTCCTTGCCGCCTCTATATCCGGTACGGCAAGACGCACCATATCGCATCCATTTTCTACAAGCCTTTGTACCTGGCTGTAGGTTGCATCTATATCATGCGTATCGGTATTGGTCATCGACTGTATCAAGATTGGCGAATTACCGCCTATTGTCACATTGCCGACCTTTACCGAAACACTTTTTCTTCTTTTTATGTCAGTATTCATATTTTTCTTACGCAAAAAGTTGCCAGATATCCTTTACCATAATCAAAAGCGAAAGTCCCAAAAGCACTAAAAGGCCTATGCCGTTTATTGCCGCCTCTATGTTTTTGGGCAGTTTTTTTCTCGTAACCATCTCAATAAGAATAGTGAGAAGTCTGCCGCCGTCAAGCGCGGGGATGGGCAAAAGGTTCATTACACCGAGGTTAATACTGATAAGGACCACGATGTATAAAAGCGATGTGGGGCCTGCTGCCGCCGCCTCGCCTATAGTACTGCCTATACCGACAGGGCCAGAAACAGCCTCAAAGGTAAATCTGCCCGTTATAAGGTCAAAGAGCGACTCCCATACCATGCGCACAATAAGGCAGGAGCGGGTAAAGGAATAACTTATGGTAGTGAGAAAATCCTTTTCAATAGCATAAATCCTGAAATCCATACTACCCATAGTCTGACCCGACTCGGTCTGTTTGGGAAATACGATGTCGGTAAGCACCACCGTCTCGCCGTTACGTATAACGGTAAGGTCGATAGGCTCGTGACCGTTGTGGAGTATCTCATAGGCAAGCTCATCTGCAATAGTAACTGTTCTGTCACCGACCTTTATTATCTTATCTCCCGCCATAAGTCCCTGCTCTGAGGTGGAGAGTACGCCCTGTTCGGGCTCCATAAAGTTTGCAACCGTAGTACCGCCGATAGTAATAAAGGCAGTGAGGATTATCATAGCCAAAAAGCCTGCTATAATATTTACGGATGCGCCTGCTATTGTAATTATAAATCTTTGCCAAGCAGGCTTTTTATCAAAGGAATTGGGATCATCACTCTCCTCATCCTCGCCCGCCATGGCAACGTATCCGCCTATTGGGAGCATTGAAAGGCTGTATACGGTACCGTTCTTTTTGGACTCGTACCACATAAGCTTTGGTCCCATACCTATGGAGAACTCCTTTACCGTTACGCCGAATATTCTGGCAGTGATAAAGTGACCGAACTCGTGTATAAATATAAGAAAACCGAACACCAAAAGTGTTATTACTATAGTACCAACTGTCTCCAACGTTTACTCCTCTATAAAACTCTTACAGACTTTTCTTGCTAAGGCATCTATCTCTAAAAGTTCATTTACATTAGTTGTATTTTTTGCATCAAGCATTTTCTCAAACGTCTTTGTAACAACGTCGCTAAGGGCGTTAAAGGAAAGCCTGTTTTGTAAAAAGGCCTCCACCGCAACCTCATCTGCGGCATTTATAACAGCGCCCATACCACCGCCAAGTGTAACAGCCTTTCTTGCTAAAGAAAGCAGTGGGAAGGTATCGTAATCGGGAGCCTTAAAACTCAAAGTGCCTATTCTAAATAAATCAAGTTTATCTATTATACCGACATTCCTCTTTGGATAATCAAGCGCATACTGTACGCAAGCGCGCATATCGGGTACGGACATCTCACCGATGACGGTATTATCAATATATTCAACGGCTGAGTGCAGTATACTCTCAGGATGAATAACCACCTCTATCTTATCGGGTGATACGCCAAAAAGATGCACCGCCTCTATAAGCTCAAATCCCTTATTCATAAGAGTGGCTGAGTCAACGGTAATTTTTTTACCCATCTGCCAGGTGGGGTGCTTAAGAGCATCAAGGGCGCTTACCCCCTCAAGTTCTGCCCTGCTTTTGCCGTAAAACGGGCCACCTGAGGCGGTTAATATTATACGGCTTATCTCCTTTTGCCTGCCTGCCTTAAGCGACTGGAAGATGGCGGAATGCTCACTGTCAACGGGAATAATCTCGCACCCGTTTTCAAAGGCTGAATGCATTACTGCCTCACCTGCAATAACCAAGGATTCCTTATTTGCAAGACAAAGGCGCTTTTTTGTTTTTATTACCTCAAGGGTGGGTAAAAGACCGGCCATGCCCGAAATGGAGTTGACGACAGCATCGCATCGAATGTCATTTATGCCCTCAAGGATACCCTCTTTGCCTATGTAAACGTGGATATCCGTATCCTTAAGCGACTGCTTTAATTCAAGAGCAGAGCGCTCGTCTGCCATAGCCACGGCCTTAACCCTGAATTTTCTCGCAATCTGCTCGGCACTCCTTACATTGGTGTTAGCAGTAATATAGGAAACCTCCATATCACGCGCTGCTGCTACGTCAAGTGCCTGCTTGCCTACAGAGCCGCAAGCGCCAAGGACTGCTATATTTTGTTTATTCATCTATACGGCTCCTTTCCTAGGCAAAAAAGGTTTTAGTATTTTAGTCTAAAAAGGCTTTCGTATTTTTCCGAAAGCCTTTTTGTTATATTGGAATAGTTTAATCAAGAGAAGAACGGAGGTGCTATTGAGCAGATAATCATAAGTATAAGGGCAACGCTCATAACCGAGTCAAATCTGTCCATTACTCCGCCGTGACCGGGGAATATGTTGCCGTAGTCCTTTACACCGTGCTCTCTCTTGATAAGCGAAGCCAGAAGGTCGCCAAGCTGAGAGACTACCGAAAGAGTAAGACCCAAGAACGCAAGTACAAAATAATTGGGCGTGCGAGGAGCAAGGAACGGAATAAAGTTGAACTGTATAACAAGGCCGTAAAGCATAGTTATGCCAATGGAGGATATGGTGCCGCCAATTGAGCCCTCAACCGTCTTTTTGGGGCTGACCTCGGGAATAAGCTTATGCTTGCCGAGGAAGGTGCCTGCAAAGTATGCGCCTGCATCAGATGCCCATGAAACGATGAACACGAGGGGAACGAAATAAAGACCGTCATCTGACATGTATCTTATAACGCTGAGTGCCGTAAAGGAAACGGCTACGTAGGTTGAGGCAGTAAATACCGCAGATACGTCAGAATACTTTATAGTACCCTTTGAAAAAATCGATACGCTGAAAAGGTATATCAGATAAACAAAGAGGAAATATGAAAGATACAGCAAAAACTGTGTCTGCGAAGCAGTCTCACCCTTTTGGATATAGTAGTAAAGATATGAAACGATAGGGAAAGCTATCGCAATAAGATATGCGGGTATGCATATAACAGGCTTTTTGTGATAACCCAAAACGTTAAGTATTTCAAACATGGCTATACCTGCCAATATAGCAAGCACCACAGAATATACCACTAAATGAGAGCAAAAGATAAGCGTTGCAAATACCGCAACGATTATTGCCGCTGTAATTAATCTAGATTTCATGATATTTTAAAGCATCTTCCTTATTAAGTCCACCAAATCTGCGCTGACGCCGGGTGAAAGTTTTTAATGAATATATAAAGTCCTCTTCCTTAAAATCAGGCCAGAGCGTATCAAGAACCACAAGCTCCGAATACGCGCACTGCCAGAGAAGAAAATTGGATAAACGGTTTTCTCCCCCCGTCCTTATGATAAGATCGGGATCGGGAATGTCCTTTGTATAGGTATAATCCGAAAGAATTTTTTCACTGAATACAGTAACACCGTCACTAATAGCCGAGTTTACGGCATTTACTATCTCTGCCCTGCCCCCGTAGTTAAGGGCAACGTTGCAGATAAAGGACGGAGTATCTGCCATTTTTTCAATCTCAAGACATTTATCCTTAAGTTTTTTTGGCACACCCGAAAGATCGCCTATAAACCTTATAGCAAAGGATTTGTCCTTTTTAATAAGAGGTATTGCCACTGTATCAAGATATGAAAAAATGAGTTTCATTATAGCATCTACTTCCTCTTTGGGCCTTTTAAAGTTCTCGCTCGAAAAGGCGTAAAGAGTAACATAGCGCACACCGTATTTTTTAAAAATCTCAAGAGTAGGTCTTACAATTTTAGCCCCTGCAATATGGCCGCTTGTACGAGGCAAGCCCCGTCCCTTTGCCCATCTGCCGTTGCCGTCCATAATAACAGCCAACGACTGTACTGAACCAAAAAGTGTATCCCTACCCGATAAAGACATAGTATCTCCTTTTTAAAGAGATTTAAATTTCCATAACTTCCTTTGTCTTAGCAGCAGTTATGTTATCAACCTCTTTTATGTACTTATCGGTGATGTCCTGCACTGCCTTATCGGAAAGCTTTGCCTCATCCTCTGTCATCTCGGAATTCTTCTTCTGCGCCTTGATCTTATCGTTTGCATCACGGCGGATGTTACGTACTGCTACCTTAGCATCCTCGCCCATTTTGGAAATCTGCTTTGAGAGTTCCTTTCTGCGCTCCTCTGTCATAGGAGGGAAAAGAAGACGGATGCACTGACCGTCGTTCTGAGGATGAATACCGAGGTCGGATACGAGAATTGCCTTTTCAATATTCTTCATAGCGCTCTTATCCCACGCGGTAATAACGATAGTGCGCGCATCGGATACCTTAACCTCTGCTATTGCGTTAATTGCTGTGGGTGAGCCGTAGTAATCAACTGTTATCTTTTTAAGAACGTCGGGGTTTGCTCTGCCTGCGCGGATGGATGAAAGGTTATCCGAATATGCGGCGAGAGTTTTTTTCATCTTTTCTTCAAATTCTCTTGTGTCAAGTTTCATATACTTTTCTCCTTTAAAATCTATGTATTTCAGTCAGCGGTAACGATTGTACCAATCGTCTCGCCCTTTATTGCCTTTGCTATATCAGACGCATTTTTAAGACCGAAGACGCGTATGGGCATACCGTTTGACATACAGAATGCCGCTGCAGTTGCATCTATCGCCTTAAGATTAAGCGCCAAGAACTCAGAGCATTTAATACTCTCAAGTTTTTTTGCATTTTTGTCAATCGCCGGGTCGGCTGTGTAAATATAATCAATGTTCTTTGCCATAAGCATTGCGTCAGCACCAATCTCAGCCGCTCTTACAGCGCCTGCTGTGTCGGTAGAAAGGAACGGCACACCAAGACCGCCGCCGAATACCACTACCCCGCCCCTCTCAAGAAGAGCGATAGCCGACTCCTTTGTATACTGCTTTGCAAACGGGTCAAGCGCAATTGAGGACATAACCTCACACTCCACACCCGCTCTTTTAATCGCATCCTTTAGGCAGATGGAATTGATAACGGTGGCAAGCATACCCATCCTATCAGCATCCTGACGGTCCATATCACCGCCCTGTCTGCCGCGCCAGATGTTACCTGCGCCTACCACAAGTGCTATCTCGTAGCCCTCTTTTACGCACGCCGCAATCTGAGTTGCAACCTCATCAACAAAGGCTACATTGTATATATCTGACGTATCCTTTGCAAGTGCCTCGCCCGAGAGCTTAAGTAAAACACGCTTCATATAAATCTCCTATTCTAAAGAGTCTGGGTTTACTTATATTATTTTAACTCATTATTCGCCTTTTGTAAACACCTTTTTAAAATTTTAATAGATTTTTTTATTATATCTTATATTTTAGTATAAATTTATGGGCCCGCCTTACCGACGAGCCCACAAAAATCTTATTTTTTAAGTGAAATTGCTTTTTTAGCCATCTTTACAATATTTTCGCTTGTAAGACCGTATATCTCAAGAAGCGCGGGAACACTGCCGCTACGACCGTACTCATCGTTAACACCGACCTTAACTACGGGTACAGGACAGCCAAGACACACAGCATCGCATACTGCCGAGCCAAGACCTCCTATTACAGAGTGCTCCTCCGCAGTAACGACAGCACCGGTCTTTTTGGCTGAGTTAATGATAATATCGCTATCAAGCGGCTTTACTGTGTGGATATTGATTACCTCAGCATCAATACCCTCTGCCTTAAGCATCTCTTTAGCCTCAAGAGCAAGATGCACCATATAGCCGGTGGCAACAATGGTTACGTCCTTACCGCAACAGAGCAGTCTGCCCTTGCCTAACTCAAATTTATAATCCGACTCCTCGGCGCTGAGATTGGGTACTGCGTATCTGCCAAAGCGCAGATATACGGGGCCCTTATGATTTATTGCCGCCTCGACAGCCATAAACGCCTCGTTTGCATCGGAGGGGTTGATTATTGTCATACCCGGGATAGTGCGCATAAGAGCAATATCCTCGTTACACTGGTGAGTTGCACCGTCCTCGCCGACGGTTATGCCTGCGTGTGTTGCGCCTATCTTTACGTTAAGGTGGGGATAACCGATAGAATTACGAACCTGCTCAAAGGCTCTGCCTGCCGCAAACATTGCAAACGAGGAGGCAAAAACCGTCTTGCCCGTTGTTGCAATACCTGCCGCAACGCTCATCATATTGCCCTCTGCTATACCGCAGTCAAAAAATCTATTCGGAAACTTCTTTTTGAAAACCGAAGTCTTTGTTGCCGCCGCAAGGTCAGCATCAAGAACAAGAAAATCGTACTTTTCACCAAGAGATGCAAGCGCTGCGCCGTAGGCCTCTCTGGTCGCCTTTTTTTCTGCCATCACACACTCCTCCTTACTTTAAGGTCTCTCTGATTTTGTCAAGGTCGCTTATCGCAACATCGTAAAGTTCACCCTTAGGTGCCTGACCGTGCCACTCACAGGCGTTCTCCATATAGGACACGCCCTTGCCCTTTGTGGACTTAGCAATAATAACGGTAGGCTTGCCCTTTGTGTTCCTTGCTTCGTTAAACGCCGCCTCAATTTCATCAAAATCATGAGCGTTAATAGTTATAACGTGCCAGCCGAATGCACGGAATTTTTCATCGTGCGGCGTGGGATTCATAACCTCGGTTATCGGGCCGTCTATCTGCAAACCGTTAAGGTCAAGGATGCAAACGAGATTGTCAAGTTTGTAGTGAGCGGCAAACATAGCAGCCTCCCATACCTGACCCTCCTCACTCTCACCGTCACCGATAACTGTGTAAACGCGGTTTTGCGCGCCATACACCTTAGCGCTGAGCGCCATACCGCAGGCGCAGGATATACCTAAACCGAGCGAGCCTGTAGACATATCGACACCCGGCACACCCTTCATCTCCGGGTGACCCTGAAGAATAGAGTCAACCTTGCGCAGTGTTTTTAAAAGACTTACATCAAAATAGCCGCGGTTTGCCAAGGTGGAATAAAGAGCAGGAGCCGTATGACCCTTTGAAAGAACAAATCTGTCTCTTTTTTCATCCTTAGGATTTTTGGGGTCGATATTCATTTCCTCAAAATAAAGATACGCCATAATATCGGCTATTGAAAGCGAACCGCCCGGATGACCGCAGGCAGCAGAATAGACCGCCTCGATAATGCCGTAGCGTATATCAAGAGCCTTGTTTTGTAAAAAGAGTTTTTTAGATTGTTCCATAAGGCTGTCTCCTTTGAATTTATGGGACTATTTTACCCTAAAAATATAAAAAAGTCAATAATATTACCGATAATAGAGAGAAAAATAAAAAATCTCCGTCACCACGCGGTAAACGGAGATTTTAAAATCAATTAATAACGCTTTCTTGTCTTTACCTGCACGATAAAGCCGATTACAGCAAGAATTGCAATAACTGCAATCTCAACAAGCATCTCGCTGCCGGGGAAAAGAAGGGTGAAATCAAACACACCGCTAACAATACCCAAGGATACAAGGTATGCACCGACAATTGCGGTAACGCCCATCTCGAAATACTTGAGAACTACGAATGCGATAAAAGCAACTGCTACGCTGATAGCGATGCAGATAAGCATACCGTCATCATCAAGCTGACCGAGTTCTGCAATAGCGGCCTCTGAAACGAACATATAGGTAAGAAGGCCTGAGCCGCCGCCTATTGCCACTATATATATTACCTGACTGAGTACGCCGAATACCACGCCGACCGCTATGCCGACAACAGATGCGTCGGTAGGAAGAACGGTTGCTACCATAGGTGCTACGACAACAGCGCCAAGAACGTAACCTACAGCAAAGCAGGCGATAAATTTGAAAGCACCAAAGAATCTGCGACCCATAAAGAGTGTAACTGCGCCAAGAACGATAAGAACTAAGGGAATGTAAGCCTCATAGGGAGCTATGCTTGCCCAAAGATCCTCCCACGCCGCAGCAACGTCAGCGTTGCCAAAAAAGTTTGTTATAATATCTGTACCTGAACCGGTACCTACTATATCTCCCACTTTTAACCTCTTTCTCGGATAAAACCGATGTATTTGTTTTTACCAAAGGGTAAAGTATTTTATCCAACTTCAATTATTATAACATATAAATATTAAAAAATCAATAGCAAATTTGAGTAATCTTGAAATTTTTGGAAATAGGTGTAAAACCCAAATAAAATGATTTATTAATGCTTGTATTCTCAAGAAAAACGTGATATTATGAAAATAACTCAAAAAAAGGAGACTAACCTATGGAATTTTCTGCTAATCATCCGTTTATATTCGTTTTAGCGGGCATAGTTATCGCTATAGTGGTAGCGCAGTCTGTCTTTTTCCTCATCAAGTCCTACAAAAGAGGCCTTGAAATAGGAATTGATAAGTCACTGCTCAACGCCACCATAAAACGCTCTGCCCTCTTTACAATCGCACCTGCTATCGCAGTGTTTATGGGCGTTATATCACTCGTAAATATGCTGGGCGTTGCCCTGCCCTGGCTGCGTCTGTCTATCATAGGTGCAGTTACCTACGAGTTGCCTGCGGCTACTCAGGCGCTTGCCGCTCTTGGCCTTACCGGTGAGGGTCTTTCTTACACAGACCTTACGGCTAAGGACTTTGCAACAATTGCATTCGTTATGACATTCGGTATCGCTTCAAGCCTTATACTTGCTCCTATTGCCTGCAAAAAAATCACAGGCGGTATGCTCAAGATTAAAGACAAGGACAAGAAGTGGATGGACTTACTTATGACAAGTATGTTTGTAGGTATGCTCTCCACATTCTTAGGCTTTATCGTATGCAACCTCGGCTTTGTTGCCGGTGAAAACGGTATTGAGTTCCACTATCAACTCAAGTACTGGATACCCGTATTTGTTATGGCAATATCCGGCGGCATTATGGCTATATGCGGTATTCTTATGAAAAAGCTCAACTGGAAATGGCTCAACGACTATGCACTGCCCATCTCAATGCTCGGCAGTATGGCGCTGGCTATCCCAATTTCACTCCTCATAGGTTAAGTATGGGTTAGGAGGTAAAATATGAACTACATTGATAAAATGCATAGATACGGAAGAATCTGGGCGCTCATTACCTGCGGCGCTATTATAGCCTTCCCCTTTATTATTTCTATCGCCTTTGGCGCATGGCCCGATTTAGGCGAATTTGCAACTGCCCTGTTTGCAGTTGCGGTAACCTTCTGGCCGGTTGGCGTTATCGAGGTGTTTACCTTTACTCCCATGCTCGGTGTCGGCGGTACCTATCTTGGCTTTGTTACGGGCAACCTCTCATCTCTTAAGGTGCCCTGCGCGCTTAATTCAATGGAAAAGGCCGAGGTTAAGGCAGACAGCGAGGAGGGTGAGGTTATCTCGACTATCTCAATTGCTACATCCTCAATCGTTACAGTGCTTATAATCGCTGTGGGCGTTATTTTCTTAGGCCTTTTACAGCCCGTGCTTTCAAGCCCTGTGCTTGCGCCTGCATTTGACAACGTTTTGCCCGCGCTCTTTGGCGGTCTTGGTGTTGTTTATATGTCAAAGTACTTTAAAATAGCGGTTTTACCCATCTGCGTTATGCTCGCGCTCTTTATATTCGTGCCCTGGCTCAACTCAGGTCTTGTAGGTATTATGACCCCTGTAAGCATGATTATAACCATCATTTTTGCAAGATATCTTTACAAAAAGGGTAAGGTATAATAAATGGAATACGTTTTACCGATTTTAGGAATTGCACTGATTGTGCTTGTTGCGGTGGTGATAATAAGGACGCTTATGTTCAAGCCGCAGCCCAAAAAAGTACGTGAGGTAAAGGCTGTTACGGTCAACACAGAAAAGGCAGTAAACGATCTCGCAAAGATGATAAAATGCCGTACGGTATCAAGTGTTGACAAGGCACTTGAGGACGAGGCTGAATTTGATAAATTTAAGAATACGCTGCCCAAACTCTTCCCAAATATTTACGAAAAGTGCGTATTTGAGGAGGTGGGCGACAGAGGTCTGCTCTTTAAATATGAGGGCGAAAATCACGATGCGCCTACGGTGCTTATGTCACACTTTGACGTGGTAAGCGTCGAGGAGGATAAGTGGGAAAAACCACCCTTTGATGGGGTTTTTGAGGACGGATATCTCTGGGGACGCGGTACTCTTGACACCAAAGGAACACTCAATGCCGCGATGCACGCACTTGAGGAGCAGATTAAACTCGGCTTTAAGCCAAAGCAGGATATATATTTGGCATTTGGCGGCGACGAGGAGATAAACGGCCACGGCGCACCTATGATAGTTGACCTTTTTGAACAAAGAAAGATTACCCCCGGCCTTGTGCTGGATGAGGGCGGCGCTGTGGTACAGGGCGTATTCCCCGGAGTTAAGGCTCCCTGCGCTGTTATAGGTATTGCCGAAAAGGGTATGCTTAATCTTGAATTCTCATACAGCGGTAACGGCGGCCACGCCTCGGCGCCAAAGCCTCATACTCCCGTAGGAATTCTCAGTAAGGCCTGCTGCGATGTTGAAAATCATCCCTTTAAGTTCCGTATGACAAAGCCTGCTTTGGCTATGTTTGATACACTTGCAAGACACTCAAGTTTTCTTTACCGTATGATATTTGCCAATCTGTGGCTCTTTAGCGGTGTGCTAAACCTTATAGGCAAAATGAGTGGCGGTGAAATGAACGCGCTGATGCGTACCACCTGTGCCTTTACGCAGATGGAGGGCTCAAAGGGTATGAACGTTATCCCGCCCTCGGCAAAAATGGTGGCAAACCTAAGACTTATTGAGGGCGATACAGATGAAACCGCTATGGAATATATAAAAGGCGTTATCAAAAACGAGGATATCAAACTCACCAAGATAAGCGGTATGAACCCCTCTGTTATCTCAACACTCGAGTGCGAGGGATGGGAAAGAGTTAAAAATGCCGTAGGCGACACCTGGCAGGATGCTCTTGTATCTCCCTACCTCATGGTTGCCTGCAGTGACTCGCGCCACTGGGGCAGGATAAGCGATAAGGTCTACCGCTTCTCCGCTATGGCGCTTACAAAAGAGGAGCGTGGCTCTATCCACGGTAACAATGAAAAGATCGGCGTAGAGAATATTGAAAAATCAATTGAATTCTACACAAGACTGATACTTGAAAGTTAAATTTTTAATAATAAAAAGGGCGGAAAAATCCGCCCTTTTTATTATTTTTGTTATCTTTTGTTTACAAAATACCTATTTTTCGAGAGTTTCGTAAAGATTTATAATTTCTTTATTTTGCTCTTTCGCCATACGTACTGTCTGCATAGAACCGCTTTTTTCATTACCTACATAGGCTATCAGAAGTTCGCATACCGAGGCAAGCTCCTTGTTGCGGCGGCGCATACAGTCTAAGGTGTATTCATCGCTGACATAACGTATTTCACTTGCGTTTTTAAGGACATACTCATAGGCATCCCTTTGTGCCTCGTTCCATTTTTTATCCTGATTAATACAGGGCAAAATGAGTACAAGACGCACGTCGGTGTGGGATAGAGAAAAGCGAATTACCTCTCTTGCCGCAAGCGTATCAAAGCCGACAGCGCCGCCAACGCAAAAGGTGCGATAGCCGTCAAGATAGGCATATTCTATTGACTTTTGCAAAAGCTCTGTAAGCCTTTTTGTATGCTCCTTTTTGATTATACGGTGTCCTGTAAAGGAGCACACTCTGTCATTTTCAAGGACACTCAACTGTCTTATACCCATCACTCAAGCTCAAATGCGCCGGTATAGAGCTGATAGTAGGTGCCTTTTTCTGCAATAAGGGACTCGTGCGAGCCACGCTCAATAATTTTACCGTGGTCAAGCACCATTATTACGTCAGAGTTTTTAACTGTGGAAAGACGGTGCGCAATAACAAATACCGTCCTGCCCTCCATAAGTTTATCCATACCCCTTGATACTATAGCCTCAGTACGTGTATCTATTGATGAGGTTGCCTCATCAAGTATCATTACGGGTGGATCCGCAACTGCGCATCTTGCAATCGCAATAAGTTGTCTCTGTCCCTGAGAAAGGTTAGCGCCGTTATTTGCAAGGAGCGTATCATAGCCGTTTGGCAAACGGGTGATAAAATCATCAGCGCCTGCAAGCTTTGCCGCCTGGATACACTCTTCATCCGTAGCATTAAGTCTGCCATAGCGGATATTGTCCATTACGGTACCCGTAAAGAGGTTTGTCTCCTGCAAAACGATACCGAGAGAACGACGCAAATCGTCCTTTTTTATCTTATTGATATTAATACCGTCATATCTTATCTTGCCGTCTGCTATATCGTAGAAGCGATTGATAAGGTTTGTTACGGTTGTTTTACCCGCGCCTGTTGCGCCGACAAAGGCTACCTTTTGTCCGGGCTCTGCGTAAAGGGTGATATCTCTAAGGACGGGTTTGCCCTCCTCATAACAGAAGTCAACCTCATGCATTCTTACATCGCCCATAAGACGGGTGTTGGTAACTGTACCGTCGCCGTGCGGATGCTTCCACGCCCAGATGCCTGTGTGAGTATCGCTTTCCTTGATATTGCCATCTTCATCAACCGTAGCATCAACAAGAGTAACGTAGCCGTCGTCAACCTCGGGTGTTTCATCCATGAGCTCAAGAATACGTTTTGTGCCCGCCATAGCCATAACTATGGAGTTTATCTGCTGAGAAAGTTGGTTGATATTACCGGTAAACTGCTTTGTCATGTTAAGAAAGGCTACTACAGCACCTATGGAGATGACCGATATGCCCGTAATTGTAAGGTTTGGAGCCTGAAGAAGAAGTAATATGCCGCCTACCGTTGCGAGAACAACGTACATTATATTACCTATATTCATGATAATGGGGCCAAGCATATTTGCGCAAGCGTTTGCCTTATAACTGCAGTTGAATAACTGATCGTTTATATTGTTGAAGTCTGAGATAACACGCTCTTCTCTTGAGAAGACCTTAACAACCTTTTGACCGTTAACCATCTCCTGAATATAGCCCTCTGCCTGACCTACAGTGCGCTGAAGCCTTATAAAGAACTTTGCGCTGTTACCGCCTATGGTCTTTGAAACGAAGATCATAAGGCATACCGCAAGGAGTAAAAGCAGGGTAAGCCATACAGAGAATGATATCATAATTATGAATACTGTTATTACCGTTATGCTTGCCCTTATAAGTGTGGGAAGCGAACGGGAGATAAGTTCTCTTAAAGTATCAATATCATTGGTATAATAACTCATTATATCACCGTGTTTATGGGTATCAAAATACTTTATCGGAAGCTTTTGCATACCGTTAAACATCTTACTGCGCATCTTTGAAAGGAAGCCCTGGGTGATAAACGTGCTGAGCTGTGAGTCAAGTGTAAGAGAAATAATAGAGAGAACATAAAGAGATGCAAGAATGATTACCTTAGGCAGTATCTCGTCATTAAAGATACTCATAGCGACTTCACTGTTCCACACTCCGCTTTCCTTTGCCGCTTTCGTAAATGCGGTGATAGAATTTATTATCTGCTCCATAAATACAGCAGGTATGCTGGATATGATAGCGGAGGCAACTATACAGCATATAGTTACCGGTACAAGCACCGGGTAGAAGGAGAATAGCATTTTAATAATTCTGCCAAGACCGCCGCTTTTACCTATATTTTGTGAATTTTTATTTACATCTTTATGCATTTTTGCCACCTCCTATAGTCTGCTGCTCATAAATCTCACGATAGATATCACAGCCGTCCATAAGCTCACTGTGGTTACCCTTTGCAATTATCTTGCCGCCGTCCATAACTATGATAAGGTCAGAATCCATAACAGATGCAACACGCTGAGCGATAATGATTTTTGTAGTATCGGGAATGTAGGATTTAAAGCCCTGACGGATAAATGCGTCGGTTTTTGTATCAACAGCGCTTGTTGAGTCGTCAAGGATAAGTATCTTTGGCCTTTTGATAAGCGCCCTTGCAATACAAAGTCTCTGCTTTTGTCCACCGGACACATTACTGCCACCCTGCTCTATCCAGGTATCATAACCGTCGGGAAAGCTGCTGACAAACTCGTGTGCCTGAGCAAGCGTTGCCGCCTCGATAATCTCTTCGTCAGTTGCATTCTCGTTACCCCACTTGAGGTTATCACGGATAGTACCTGCAAAGAGCAGATTTTTTTGTAAAACAACTGCAACGGCAGATCTTAAAGCCTCAATATCATATTCCCTTACATCCCTGCCGCCTACGTATACCGCGCCCTCGCTCGCATCATAAAGACGCGGAATCAACTGGATAAGAGTACTTTTTGAAGAGCCTGTGCCACCAAGAATACCAACGGTCATACCGCTCTTTATCTCAAGATTTATCTCAGAAAGCGCGTTTTTCTTTGCATTTTTGCTATATTTAAAGGAAACATCCTTAAATTCTATCGAACCGTCTTTTATTTCTTTTATCGCGTTTTCGGGACTTACTATATCAAGCTCCTCACACAGAACCTCATCTATACGGCGCATAGATTCTACAGACATGGTAAGCATTACATATATCATCGAGAACATCATAAGTGACATAAGCACCTGGAAGCCGTAGGTCAGCATAGCCGACATATGTCCTACGTCAAGGGTACCCTCTATGCCCGATGAGAGAATTATGCTTGAACCAAGGGTGAGCACAAACACCATATTGAAATAGGTGCATACCTGCATAAGAGGAGATGTAAGAGCCACAATTCTCTCAGCAAAGGTGAAGTCCTTGCGTATCTCGTTGTTTGCCTTATCAAACTTTGCCTTTTCATATTCTTCTCTTGTAAAGCTCTTTACAACACGCATACCCCTTACGTTTTCCTCAACACTCTCGTTGAGTTTATCGTACTTTTTGAATACCGCGCGGAACTTTGGCATAGCAATTCTCGATATTATAAGAAGGCCGGAAAACAAGACGGGAATAACTATTACGAAGGTAAAGGCAAGCTGACCACCCATAATGAATGCCATTGTTATGGAGAATATCATCATAAGGGGACTGCGCACCGCGGTGCGTATCAGCATCATAAATGACATCTGCACGTTGTTTACGTCGGTGGTAAGACGTGTAACAAGCGAGGTGGATGAAAACTTATCGGTATTGGCAAAGCTGTATGACTGTATCTTTGCAAAAACATCACTGCGTAAATTTCTTGCAAAGCCCGATGACGCTTTTGCTGAGGTAAAGCCCGCAGCACCGCCAAAGCAAAGCGATATGATTGCCATAAGCGCAAGTATAAGTCCTGTTACTATAACCTCGCCTATATCGGCGCCGTCCTTTATGCTGTTAACAAGTGATGCCGTTATAAACGGTATGGCACATTCAATTGCCGCCTCACCTATCATCAGAAAGAGCGTGATTAGAGCCGGCTTTTTGAATTCTCTTAGAGACGAAAGAAGTCTTTTAATCAATTTTCTTCTCCTTTATTTCTTTTTTTCTATCAAAGAGATATTTTACCATATCTGTATCTTTAAGTCAATAAAATGCGACCCATTTTTTGTGTTTAAGTTTTAAATATTTTGTTAATATATTATTTTATATATCCGACCTATTGACATTTAGGATTTTTTGTGTTATCATATCTACAATCATTAATCGCCCGGGTGGGTGAAATTTTATGGAGGATATCATGAACGACGGTACTGATGCAGACGGGAATTGTTGTCTCTGTACTAGACTTTTATTTAAATATCTAGGCTTAGTCACGCCCAAAGAGAGCATGGCTACGCCTTTTTTTGCTTTCTTGCGCGAATAGCTGCACACAAAAAACAAGACGAAATAACACACTTTTCTAAAGCATTTTAATTATTTTTAGAGCTTTGCTCGGAAGGAACTTTTTTAAATGGAAATTACGATAATTGTTTTCTGTGTGATTATGTCAGCATATTTTTCAGCCACAGAAACAGCGTTTTCAACATGCAACAAAATACGACTTAAAAACATAGCCGAAAAGGGCAACAAAAGTGCCACCCTCGCGCTACATTTAAGTGAAAATTACGACAAGCTGCTCTCTGCAATACTTGTCGGCAACAACATTGTAAACATTCTTGCAACATCGGTTGCAACAATATTCTTTATCAGACTGCTTAATAACGACCAAAATCTCGGCTCGACTATTTCGACGGTAGTTATGACGGTGGCTGTGCTTATTTTTGGTGAAATATCGCCCAAGAGCATTGCAAAGAAATATCCCGAGAAGTTTTCTATGTTCTCTGCTCCCATTATGAGAGCGATAATGTTTATCCTTACCCCAGTTACCTTTATCTTCGGTCTTTGGCAAAAACTGCTCTCCAAAATATTTAAGGAAGATGATGAGCAGGGTATTACCGAAGAGGAACTTATCTCAATTATCGAGGAGGCCGAGGAGGACGGCGGTATAAATGAGGAAGAAAGCGAACTCATCAAGAACGCTATAGAATTCAACGACCTTGAGGTTGGCGATATCTTTACTCCCCGTATTGACGTTACCTCTGTACCCTCAAATATCTCAAAGGATGAACTTGCTAAGGTGTTTGCGGACACAGGCTTCTCACGTCTGCCCGTATATGAAAAGAGCCCTGATAATATAGTAGGTATCTTCTACCACAAGGACTTCTTTAACACGGCATTTACCACAAAAGTAAGTTTGAAATCGATTATTAAGCCGGTTATATTTGTAGCGATGAGCATGAATATACGCGACCTTTTGAACGAACTGCAGGAAAAACAGTTGCACCTTGCCGTTGTGCTTGACGAATACGGCTCCTGCGCAGGTATAGTAACACTTGAGGATATCCTTGAAGAAATCGTTGGCGAAATATGGGATGAGCACGACGAGGTTGTCGAGGAAATCAAGAAAATTAACGACAAGGAATACATTGTATCGGGTAAGGCAAACATAGAAAAGGTGCTTGATATGTTTGATATCACCGAGGAGCCGGATTCCTTTACCACTAACGGCTGGGCTATGGATATGCTCGGACGTATGCCCGAGGAGGGTGACAGGTTTGAATACCTTGGCCTTGAGGTTGAGGTTATCAAGACCGACGGACGTATTGTTGAAAACCTCAGAATCGTTGACACAAGAGAAGACGAGGATGAGGAAAAGGATAAGGACTGATTTTTGTCCTAAACTAAGGAGGTTTTATGTTACCTAATCCTATTTTTCTTAACGTACATATGTACGGAATTATGATTGCGGCAGGTCTGCTCTGCTGCTTTATAGTACTCTTTACCTACTCAAAAAAGATGGGTATTGACGAAAAATTCGTTGACTTTGTGTTTTACACCGGTGTTGCCGCTATAGTTATAGGCTTTGGCTCGGCAACCCTTTTCCAGACCTTCTACAACTTCCTTGAAAGCGGAGTGTGGCGCTGGGGCGGCATGACCTTCCTTGGCGGTCTTATAGGCGGCGTTATCAGTTTCCTTATCATCTACTCTATATTCAAGTTTGGTCTTAAGCGTGAGATGAAGCTGTACAGAATCCTCTCACTTGTACCCTGCTGTATCCTTGTGGCGCACGGCTTTGGCAGAATAGGTTGCTTCTTTGCAGGCTGCTGCTACGGCATTGAGACAGACTCATTTTTAGGAGTTAAGTTCCCTGCCCTGCCCAACCCCGTACATCCCACAATGCTTTATGAGGCGGCATTCCTCTTTATTATGTTCGCCGTTTGCTCCTTCCTTGTACTCAAGATAGGCTTTAGACACAATCTCTCGCTCTATCTTCTTTCATACGGCATCTTCCGTTTCCTTATTGAGTATATAAGAGGCGATGAAAGAGGCGAATTCTTCCTTGAAATATTCTCCCCCTCACAGGTACAGTCTATAATTATGATACTACTGTGCGTGCCCGTATTCCTACTTATTGAGTACCTTTATCATATCGACGGTGAAAAGTCGGTATTTGATAAAAAAATCTCTCAAGAATAAAAAGGAGAAAATATTATGAAAATAAAGAACATTTTAAAACTCATTCTCATAGCATCTCTTGCATTATCTATTCTGTTCCTCGGCAGTTGTCAGATCCTTGACAGCCTTAAAAAGCAGGACAAGAAAGAGGAAGAAGATAAAACAGTCCTTGCAGAGCAAAGAGGCAGCTTTGATGACATAACGGTTGCTTATTTTGGTGAGAGTAAGGAAAAGGTTATTGACCTTGACAGAAAGGTTAAGAAAAACGGCACCGAAGTAACATACGAAGTATCCTCATCAAACAAGAGTATAGTAGGCGTAAGCGAAAAGGACGGTGAACTTACAGTAACCGTAAAGGGTGTCGGTAAGGCAACCGTTACAGTCGACGTCTTCTCTGATGAAAAAGAGGCCTTTAGCGCAGAATTTGAGGTTACCTCAAAAAAATACACCAAAATAGCCTGCATAGGCGACAGTCTGACCTATGGTCACACATGGACAGATGAAGCATATCCCGTTTATTTAAGCGAACTTTTTGCTGAACTTGACAGTGATATTGAGGTAAAAAATTTTGGTGTGAACGGCGCGTCCCTTACAGGCATCAAGCCCCAGAACAGCGCTCTTACAAAATATGAGGACAGCGCTAAGTATGACGAGAGCATTGATTATAACCCCGATATCGTTGTTATCCTTTTAGGAACTAATGACGTTAACGGCTGGGAGCTTGGCGCAAAAGAGGTATTCGTTGACAGATACTACGATCTCATTGCTACTTATACAAACAAAAATCCCGATGCTAAGGTAGTTGTTGTTACACCTCCCACAGTTGAAGAGGGCAACTCACTCAATAAGCACAAGGGTATGATAGATGAAGAAATTTATCCTGCAGTCTTAAGCGGCGCTATGGGTGACTACTGTGTTGACTTCCACGCATTTGTAGAGAGCTTCAGTGGTGAAAAATTCCGCGAGGACGGTGTACATCTCTCCGCTGCCCTTGCAAACGAACTTGCAAAGCTTGTATACGATGCAATAGTTAGTATTTGATTTTTTTCAAATCTTTGTTTACATTTTAATAGAAAAAGAGCCACGCTTTGCAGCGTGGCTCTAATTTTTTAATTATGCTTTATTTTGCCTTTTTAGCATTTATTCTTGCTTCTACGAACTTCCAGATCTCCATTACAACGAAGGGAGCAAGAGCGAGAGCTGCAGCCACAAGATACTTCCACCAGTCAAGATATACAAGGTTGAATGCGCCCTGTACACCGGGAACAAATACTACGAACATTACAAGCAAAGCAGATGCTATACAAGCAAGGTTGAGGTTTTTGTTACCGAAGAAGCCGATCTTAAAGAGTGAGTGCTCAGAACGCATATTGAAGCTCTGCACAAGCTGAAGAAGTGCAAGAACCATAAATGCCAGCGTCTGACCCTGTGATGCGATCTGTGCGGTTTCAGGTGTGCCCCAAGCTGCAGTAAACATATCTGCAAATGAAAGACCTGTACCGATCCAGAATGCGAGGATCGAAATAAGACCGAACATAAGACCCTGTACAACTACCTTATAGCCAAGACCGTTTGCAAAGATGCCCTCATCCTTAGGCTTGGGCTTTTGCTGCATAACGTCACTTTCAACTGCCTCCATACCGAGCGCAATAGCGGGAAGAGAGTCTGTTACAAGGTTGATCCAGAGAAGCTGCATTGATTCAAGAGGAGAAATACCCCAAAGAATTGTAGCAAGGAATACGGTTATGATCTCACCTACGTTTGTACCAAGAAGGAAGCCAACAACCTTTTTGATGTTAGCATAAATGCCTCTACCCTCTTTAACCGCATCAACAATTGTAGCAAAGTTGTCATCGGTAAGAGTCATATCAGCCGCGCCCTTAGCAACGTCTGTACCTGTAATACCCATAGCGCATCCGATATCAGCCGCCTTAAGAGCGGGAGCATCGTTAACACCGTCACCGGTCATAGAAACTACCTGACCCTTGCGCTGCCATGCCTTAACGATACGGATCTTGTTCTCGGGAGATACACGCGCGTAAACTGAAATTGTGGGAAGAACAGCATCAAGTTCTTCATCGCTCATAGCATCAAGTTCTACACCCATTACAGACTTGTCACCCTCAACGAAGATGCCAAGCTCCTTAGCAATAGCGGTAGCGGTAACAACGTGGTCACCTGTGATCATAATGGGCTTAATGCCTGCCTCACGGCAAACTGCAACTGCTGCCTTTGCCTCAGGACGGGGCGGGTCTATCATACCTACAAGGCCTAAGAAGGTAAGGCCGTTTTCGAGTGTCTCGGAGGTGATCTCAGCAGGGAGTTCGTCAATCTCCTTGTATGCAACCGCAAGAACACGAAGAGCGTCAGAGCTCATCTGCTCGTTCTTAGCCTTTGCTACTACGAAGTCACCGCATACACAGCGGCTCTCCATCATATCAACTGCACCCTTAACAATAACGATCTTCTTGCCGTCGATAACGTTAACCGTACTCATAAGCTTACGCTCGGAGTCGAAGGGGAGTTCTGCAATACGGGGATACTTATTATTAAGATCTTCCTTGGTCATACCGTTTTTGTATGCCGCAACAACGATCGCTGTCTCTGTGGGGTCACCGATGTGTGTTTCCTTACCGTCCTCGGCAAAGGTTACAGAACCGTCACAGCAAAGGGTTGACCATGCAAGAAGCTGCTTTGCTTTATCTGTGTTTTCGTTACTTACTGTCTCAAGGTCCTCATCGCCTGCTACGTATACCTTAGTAAGGGTCATACGGTTCATAGTGAGCGTACCTGTCTTATCCGAACAGATAACAGATGCACTACCAAGTGTCTCAACTGCAGGGAGTTTTCTTATAATCGCGTTCTTCTTTACCATTCTCTGTACGCCGATGGAAAGCACGATAGTAACTATCGCAGGCAGACCCTCAGGGATAGCAGAAACTGCAAGGGATACCGCAATCATAAACATATGAAGGATATTGTGGTCATGGCCGAAAAGACCTACTACGAATACTATTGCACAAGCTGCAAGAGCTACTATACCGAGAATCTGACCGAGTTTTGCAAGCTTTTGCTGAAGAGGTGTATCACCCTCCTCCTCACCTGCAAGAAGGTTAGCAATCTTACCCATCTCGGTGTCCATACCGGTGCCT
The DNA here is from genome assembly GCA_045653505.1 of Eubacteriales bacterium. Taxonomy (GTDB): domain Bacteria; phylum Bacillota; class Clostridia; order Oscillospirales; family CAG-272; genus UBA1740. The sequence goes on from JAZOLZ010000037.1 coordinate 86,425, forward strand.
GTAACAACTGCAAGCGCAGTACCGTAGGTTATTGTACAGCCGGAGAATACCATGTTGTGTCTGTCACCAACGGTTGCATCCTCTTTTACCTCTGCAAAAGCGTCCTTTTCACTGGGAACGGACTCACCTGTAAGAGCAGATTCCTCACTCTTAAGGGATACGCTCTTAAGAAGTCTTGCGTCAGCAGGAACAAAATCGCCTGCCTCAAGAAGGATAATATCGCCGGGAACAAGATCAGAGGCGTTAATGATCTTTTCCTCGCCGTCTCTTATAACTCTTGCGTGAGGAGCAGACATGTTTTTAAGCGCATCAAGCGCCTTCTCTGCCTTGCTCTCCTGTACTACGCCCATAATCGCGTTAAGTACAACGATAAGAAGTATAAGACCGGGCTCGAAAAGCTCGCCCCAATTCTGCTCATAGCAAATAACCACTGTGGAAATTGCCGCAGCAATAAGAAGAATAATGATCATAACGTCCTTGAACTGCTCCAAGAAGCGCTCAAACATTGTCTTTTTCTTCTTTTCTTTGAGTTTGTTTTCACCGTATTTTTCGGTGCGCGCCGCTACCTCAGCACTGCTAAGACCCTTGACTTTGTCGGTTTCAAGTGCTTTGAGAACGTTTTCGGCGCTGTCGCTGTAAAAGTTCATCTTTTTCTCCTTTTGAATTTATATTTATTTTTTGCGATTTTTGCGAAAATAATACCCCGAGTGTGGTTTTTAAGCATCGCTCAGGGTTAAACAACACGGGAATAACTCGAGTGGGTATTATAAAATTACCTTAGTAAGTTGATCCTTTGTTAACAATTAAATATCAAGGTTATTTTAGCACTTTATATTTTATCTGTCAAGAGTTTTAATAAAATTATCTATTGCGCGTGCGCGCGTGCGCAAGTAAAATTCAAAAAAAAGAAAAAACAACATTTTCAAAAGTGAACACAATACTAAAAGCGAATTGTTCCAAAAACAACAATAGAATCGCTGAAAAGGTCAACTTTATTTTACATTTTTCGATAAAACAATAAAAAAACACCGATATTACTGCAGTGAGTATAATTACTGCTTTATCGGTGTTTTTTGTTATTGTTACGTTTTTATTCTGCTACGCAAATGTAGGAATATATGTCTTGACCGCCCTCGGAGAAATACAGCTCTTTATCAGGATACGTCTCTCTTATATAGGCCTCAAGCGCCTCTGTTTCCTCTGCTATAGCGTCCTTACCTACGAATACGGTAAGCATAAACTTACCCTCTTCTGAGAGCATTTTTGTGACAAGCGCCCTTGCCGCATCCATCCTCTCCTTCTCTGAAACAACTATTTCCTTTTCAATAATACCTATGGTATCGCCGTTGTTTATATGGATACCGTTTATCTCGGCATCTCTTATAGAGGGTGAAAGATAGCCTGTTTTTACGTTAGCCATAACCTCGCTCATACCGTCAAGCACAGCATCAACGTCAGGATTGTCAAAATCAAGACTGCTGAGCGCTACGTAGCCTGTACCCATAAACTTTGATGGTACGATATGCACCTTTGCCTCAGTATAAAGTTCTGCTGCCTGTGTGGAGGCCATAAATATGTTTGAGTTATTAGGGAATACAAAGATATGCTCTGCGTTTATCTTACCAAACGCCTCAATAAAGTCCTGTGTTGAGGGGTTGTGGGTCTGACCGCCCTCAATAACTATATCAGTACCGAGATCCTTGTAAAGGGATACAAGGCCCTCACCGTTTGCAACGGCAACTACACCGTATCTCTTTTTTGGCTCATCCTTTTTATCTTCACTTTTTACCTCGGGGACGGCAAATGCTGAGGGAGTTGACTGCTCTGCCGCGCCCTTGGGCTCATCGGCGCTCTCGGTATGCTGCAGCGACATATTCTCAATCTTGACAGTGAGAAATTCACCGAAGTTTAAACAATGCGAAAGCACTGCGCCGGGGTTAAAGGTATGCACGTGTACCTTAACTATAGAATCGTTTTTGAAGGCAACTATAGAGTCACCCGCACCCTTAAGATAGTCTTTAAGTGCCTCAATGTCAAATTCATCTATCTTGCACTTTGCATGAGTGAGTTGAAGTAAAAACTCTGTGCAGTAGCCGTATTCCATAACGCTATCGGCCGTAAAGGTACCCTGATGAGCGGGTGCGCCTGCGGGCTTTTTAGCACTTACCTTAGCGCCTGCGATCTTTTCGCCGTTAAGGGCACGGTTGAAGCCGTCCATAATGTAGAAAAGACCTGCTCCGCCGCTGTCTACAACGCCTGCCTCCTTAAGAACTGCAAGTATCTCGGGAGTACGGTCAACCGATGCGTGCATCTCATCAACAAGGTCTGCAAAGAAGGTGTTGATGGTGCTCTTGGGCGTAATTCTCTTTACCGCATATTCAACTGCCTCTCTGGCAACGGTAAGAATAGTACCCTCTGTAGGTGTCATAACCGAGGAATATGCCTGCTTTACGCCTAGTTCAAGAGCCTTACCAAGCGTCTCGGGGTCTGCCTTTTTATTCGACTCAAGACCCTTTGATATTCCTGCAAAGAACTGAGAAAGGATAACACCTGAGTTACCTCTTGCGCCAAGGAGCATACCGTGAGAGAGCGCATTGGTAACCTTTGCAAGGTCGTTTGATTCAATGGCCTCCATCTCCTCAATACCGCTCTCGATAGTCATACGCATATTATCACCCGTATCACCGTCGGGAACAGGGAAAACGTTAAGTCTGTTTACCTCATCAGCCTTGTCACTGAGTTGATTTGAACCACCGATAGCCATCTTTTTAAAGAACCAACCGCTAAGGAACTTAAGACCGCCCTTTTCGCCGTCCTTTTTGTCCTTTTGCTTTGCACTCTCGGACTTGGCTTTTTTATTTTCTGCGGCCTTTGCCTTGTTAGCTTCATCGCGCTTTGCCTTTTCCTGCTTCTGCTTTTCAGCCTTAGCCTTGTTCTGCTCCTCGCGCTTAGCCTTTTCAAGATCGGCCTTTTTGGCTCTTTCTTCCTTAAGTTTTTTAGCCTTTTCTTCTTTCAAAAGTCTGGCCTTTTTAGCCTCGGCATCCTTCTTTTTATCAGCGATGCTCTTTGCTCTTTTTATAAGCTTTTCATCGGCCTGCTTTTTGATAGCGGGGCTTTTTTTATTGGTATCGTTTTTAACGGTGCCTTTAGTATTCTTTTCGTTTTGCATAAAAACCTCTTAAATTATCTCTCTTTGCCTAAGAAGAACAGCGCAAGGGTGCCGGGGCCTGCATGAGAGCCGATTACCGCACCTACGTTTGCTACTAATGAAACTGTAGCGCCGTATTTTTCACTAAGTGTATTTTTAAGATATTCAACGTCAGCCATACAGTCTGCGTGAGAAATAAATACTGTGCCGCCCTTTACGTCAAAGGCAGTGTCAGCAAGCTTGTCTGCCATAGCCGAAACAGCCATTTTTCTGCCCCTTACCTTGGATACGTTAACAAGGTGACCCTCGTTATCAACGTGAAGCACAGGCTTGATGGCAAGCATATTGCCAAAGAATGCCGCAGCGCCGCTTACTCTGCCGCCGCGCTTTAAATAAACGAGGTCGTCTACGGTAAACCAGTGACAAAGCTGCATCTTGTTATCCTCAACAAACTTTGCAACCTCAGCCATAGAGGCGCCCTTTGCCTTTTCTTCCTTAGCGAGGTATACAAGAAGTCCCTGACCTGCTGATGCGGCAAGAGTATCTACCGCGATAAAATCAACACCGAATTCCTCCTTGATTTTTTCACCCGCAAGGCGACCTGAGTTAAAGGTGGAGCTAAGACCCGAGGAGAAGCCTATGTAAAGAATATCATTGCCCGCCTCTGCCTCACTCTTAAACGCCGCATAAAAGGCATCTACGTTAACCGCAGAGGTCTTTGCAACAGCGCCTGCACGCATTTTATCGTAAAATTCCTTGATGGGTAAATCACCCTCAAAGTATTCCTTTTCTTCATTTGTAAAATGATAACTTAAGCTAGCAGACTTAACGCCCCATTCATTTAATATCTCGGTAGAAATATCGCAGGCTGAGTCTGTAAAAATAACGTAATTTTTCATAATTTCTTTCCTATTTACACATCCCTATCACTAACTATGGAGTCAAGATTGTCAGAAATGATTTTTAATGATTTATACATAGTCGTTAACTCCGTATCGGTTATGCCCTGATTTGTACGGCTGAGAGTATAAATTATCTTTTCAACAATATGATTGGCAACCTCTTTGCCCGCATCTGTCAACTTAAAGGGACTCTGATAACGGTGCTTGCTCTCGGATAGACATACGACGTATCCGCCGTGTTCAAGCTCTTTAATAGCGCGAGAAATATTGGCCTTATCCTCAGAACACAGTTCGCTGAGTTCATGAAGTGTGAGCGTGCCTTTTTTGGACAAATAAAAGATGCAGGAGACGTGACTGGACTTAAGCCCATATTTAGCCATAGCCTCAGTCTTGATCCTATGAATACTCCTTGAAATGTTAGCAATAAGAACTGTAAAAGTGTCGAATCTCTCTTTCAATTTTATTTCCCCTTTTATTGTTGTAATTACAACAACCGACTTATTTTAACATATTTTCCTCCCTTTGTCAATAGGTGGTATTTATTTAATTATATACGCGCGCCTTTGTTGGATTATGCCAAAGGATGGCTGCGATATTTTATCATTTTATGTCGAAAATGTAAATAAAAGATTGCATAAGCAGTCTTTTTGTCTTGCTTATGCAATCTTTGTCTATTTAGTTTTGGTTTGTTGCACCCGGTGTCCTGCCAACGTCGGTGTTGTCACTTGTGCGATCTCTTAAGGGGACTATGGGGTTTTCTCTTACCTCAAAGCGATAGTCTTTTCTATGGCGCTTCAGGTATTCCTCAATTACGTTATGGGAGGGCACTATATGCACGGTGGGATGACAGATATGCTGGAATTTGAAGAAGTTTGCATCGCGTGAAAGATCCTCTACCCTCTTGTAATCCTCATACTCGGTGGTGTTTTGTACGGTGTTTTCAAGTATTTTTCTTACATACTCAATGTTTTCCTTAAGCACTACCGGCTCGGGGAAATTGGGGTCCTTTATAACCTCTTGCCACTCCTTGCACTCGTATTTTTTAAGCAGTTCTGCTGCCTTATGCAGATGAGATATCTCAACATAAAGATTTTCTTCCCAGAGTTTTTTAATCCTTAAATCGCTCTCGGTCATATAGGCAGACCAATAAAGGTAGCACTCGCAGTACTCGTGCCATAAGAGCATCTCAAGCCATGTTGCATTAGGATCCATAAGTGACTCATAATGAGTAACGTGCTCCTCCTCAACAAGGGCTATCTCCTGATAAAGTCTGCGCGCAGTATCGCTGCAGGCAAAGGTGGCTACATTCATATAATAATTCATGGTCTGCTGCTCTGCCGCAGTGATTATCATAGTATCAAGCACGGTAGCGGTGGTGGAATTTTTGCTATTAATATGCCGCCTTACGTTGTCAAATGGGTGACGGTGATGGGCAATTGTGGGTCTACCCGGCATTATTTCCGTATATTTTCCTACAAGATACTCAGCCTTTACACCCGCCTCACCGTCAAGTAGGTTTGAATAGCGATAAAGGTGGTCAAAATCCTCAAGCAGAGCAAAATCAAGGGCATTTTTTACCTCTTTGTTATCCTCTCTTTTTGCTAAGAACGCAGTAAGGTCAACGGCCAACTGCTCATATCCTATTGTGTGCTCAAGTATAGTCTCGTTAGGCGGCTTTAAAAGTGACAGTTTTAGTTGCTGTTGCTTTTCTACCTCTCTTGTCAGCGCCAGTTCTCTTTTTAAGTCATTATTGTTAGTGTGCCTTGCAAATTGATGTGAAAACCAGTTTGCCTCAAACTCGGTACCGTTCATCAGAATGATGCGTGTCTTTGTATAGGGGTCTACCTCACATTTGTTGTATGACTTTGGGTACATTTCTACCCAATTCATAAGCGCTTTTTCAATCCCCTGCGACTTTTCCAAAAACGGGTTCATCCACTTTCCTCCCTTAAAAAATTTTCCATACTTATATTATGATTAAATGGAGAAAAAGTATACAAAAAGGGGGAGAAGCGCAGTGATAATTGTAAATTCAAGGAATTTTAATGAGAACAGCACCTTGGGGCGAACGAATTTTGAGCAAAAATCCTTGGCTGACGAACGTTAGGCGTACAAGAGTACGTCGAGTGAGGAAACGAGGATAGAATAAAAAACTTAATTAAACAAAGCAAGCGGTTTAATATTAAGTAATTTAACCAACAGCAAAAAAACGAGATAGACTTGCGATAAGAATGCAATATCCACCTCGTTTTTTATTCGGTTTTGCCTAAATTCGACAGCACCTTATGTTAATAAGTGAAAAATGCCGCTATACTTGCCAGCGTCTCGGGAGTAAAGATGCTGATAAGAATTATTGAGACAAATCCGAGAATAAGACCGATAGTATTTTTGACCGTCAGTTTTTGCTTAAAAACGACCCAGCCTACGATAGTAGATATTACTATTGTTATTGCGCTGGTTACGGGGAAAAGGATGACAGAGTCAACCGTTTTGCCAAGTTCTGTAACGGTGTAGTTTATAACAAAGAGGGCGAATGCCAAAAGCGAGCCGCAGATAAATAATACCTTAGGCAGACTGAAGAAAACAAGTTTTTCTTCATTTGTCTGCTTCGTAGGTGTAAAATCCACTTCCCTGTTCTTTCTTTTATAATTAGTTACCAGAACGCAGGCAAACAAAATCATAGCATTAAAGGTGAACATAAGGAAGGAGAACATAGCCACGTTACCGCCCACAACCTTAACGCTGAAGTATTTTTGCACTATTGTTATAAGGCCCTCGGTAAGCATCACAACTATTAAGAAAAGATAGGTCTTTTTGTTTATTTTCTTTGAGTTTTCTTTATTATCAGCGCTTGAAAGCAGATATGCGCCAAGGAAGAAAACACAAAGACCGATTATCTGCAAAAAGGACATCTGCTCCTCAAATAAAATTACGCCGCCAAGGCAGGAAATAGCAAGACCGCCAAGAGCAAACATCGTACATACGATAATCGGTGCGCCCTTTTGCGCCTCTATACCGGAGAAAATGTCAAGCCCCAGTATAAGCGCCGCTAAAAGTGCGCAAATAACAGTAGGTAAATCAAAGCCGTAAAATCCAACGATACAAAGGGTTATTATAGAAAGCAGCGCCGCAATAAACTGATAAAGCGTGCCATAACGGAAAAAGCGCTCATTATCATGCACGTGATTGCTGGCAACCTTACCGCACACGCTTTGTATAACGCGCATAGCGGCTATAAGTACAAATGAAAGGATGATAAGCGGCATAAATGCCTCCTTTTATCTTAAATGCTTATTATTTTATGTGTGTTTTTTACTGACAAACAAAATATTAACACCCACAAAAACAAAAGTCAACCCCATTTAAAAAAATAGACAAAATAGACTTGATTTAAGATAAAATGTATGATATAATAGCACAGTAAATGTCGCGTCCCGGCAGTGCGCTCCCATAGTTAATGCGAGCGAGAGGTTGGCAGAGTTGTCCTTGTGGCAACGATAGGCAACGCCTATGCGACGGCGGCGGAATATGATAAGCCCCTCCTAAGGGGTAGGTCTATCCGTCGAAAAATCGATAAAATTGATATATTTTGCCCGATTTTGTTGATTATTTGGTGGTTTTCGTGTCATAAAATTTAAATTGGTATAGTTTGGGGTATTATTTTTGTAAATTTCATATCGTTAAATAACTTTCATTTCTCCCTGTAGTTAAATGGATATAACGGGAACCTCCTAAGTTTCTGTTGTGAGTTCGATTCTCGCCGGGGAGGCCATAAAA
>JAZOLZ010000038.1:0-8201 GCA_045653505.1 Eubacteriales bacterium
AGCTCCCATCGTTCTTTGGGCAAACGATATAGAGACTCTTATTAACGATAAAGAAAATGATATCCCTGAAAATATCGTTGATATTTTTCTTGAGGATAAGAGAGCAATAGAGAGACTAAATGCCATAAAGCCTTATTCCTGCTACGTGGAAGCACCATACATGACGGTGACAGCGTCATTTGACGGAGATCCGGAGATATCTCCTATGGGTGAGAAAAAGTTGACTGTTACTTTTAAAAACCGATATATTAAATACCAAAAAACACCTTTAGGAAATATGCCCTATTCGCTTACGCTTCGTTGGTTGGGAACAGAGGGATTTACTATTCAAGGTAAGACTTGCGTGATAATGCCTCACAAAAATTCACACTATCTTGAGCATAAGGTCAGTGTAGACGTAACGATCCGCGCGGGTGAGACAGTTGCACCTATCAACCGACTCGTTCTTGAGGTAAACGCCATAGGCAGAGGTATGCCTACCTATCTCCCGATCACTCTTATAGGTTGTTAATTCAATATGATCCGCTATGATTCGAGCTTCGTTTTATAGCGGATCTTTTGTATTTTTCGACACAATTCGCCTTTCTTTTTCGATTTTTCTTGTCTGTATCAAAAAAACAAAAAAATTAATAAAATTTTGAGTGGAAATTTTTGGAAAATACTTGAATTTGTTTTCGAAATATGGTAAAATATGGTAAACAAATCACTTAAAAATTTGAACATAGATAAGAGGAGGATAAAATGGAAACTGCGATCAAAATACTTATAGCGGACGAAAACTCATCACAACGACAGGCACTTTGTAACGAGCTGAGAAAGGCTGGGTTTAACGCACTTGAGGAAGCTTGTAACGGGGAAGAAGCACTTATCAAAATAGGGAGGTATCATCCCGATATAGCGATAGTCGATATATGGCTCTCAAAGCTTGACGGAATAGGCGTTTTAAGAAATTGCAAGTCGCTCAACTTTTCGCCCGATATACCACCGTCATTCATAATCGTGTCGATGGTATCCAACCAAAGCATATTCATGGAGGCAACGAAAGCTGGTGCGGATCTCTGCCTTTTGAAGCCGTATAATATGGAAAGTCTTTGTCAACATATAAAGACCTTAGTGCAGAACCGAAAGAACGCTCAAGCGCCCATTACAGAGGAAGAGGACGATAACAAGACCCCTGATATCGAAACGCAGGTAACGCGCATAATACACCAGATAGGCGTGCCCGCGCATATCAAGGGATATCAGTATTTACGCACCGCAATTTTACTTACTGTAAAGGATTCCGATATTATAAATTCCGTCACAAAAGTGTTGTATCCGTCCGTTGCCAAGAAATATCAAACAACCACCAGCCGAGTAGAGCGAGCCATCCGCCACGCCATCGAGGTGGCGTGGGACAGAGGAGATGTTGACACCCTCAATTCCTACTTCGGATACACCATTCAGAATAACAGAGGCAAGCCCACGAATTCGGAATTTATTGCGATGATTGCGGATAATTTGAGGTTGAAGTATAAATTGTATTAAAATTAAAAATCGCTCGTATAGGTCAAATACTTATACGAGCGATTCTTTTTAAAAAACTTCTTTACAAATCCCGATTTATGTGATAAAATTATTTTAATAAGTCGAGATAAAAGGGGAGAGCTATGAGCGAACAAGAAAAAATTTGCGTCAAATGCGGACAGACGTGCGGCGAGGGGCATAATTATTGCTTTAATTGCGGTGCGTATCTTGGCGCGCAGGAAGAAAAAGCTTTGGAGATCTGTGAGCCGCAGACCGAGGTCGATCAGGCAGAAGCAGTAGAGCAAACAGAACAAATAGAACAAATAGAACAGCCTCCTGCTAAAAAAACAAATATAAAGACTTATAAGGTGATAAGAACAGTATATCTTATTTTGGCAATAGCAGGCATTATTTTAGCACTTTCTTTTTTGATAGTTGCAATCATATGCGAAAAGGTCTCTGTTTTGTTGTATTATGAAAAAAGCCTATACGAGATAGGCTCGCCAGAATATCTTCTTTCCAATATCTCGGATATGTATTATTCAATTGCAGGCATAGGATATTCATTGGCAATCATGTTTGCTATTGCGTGCATTGTTTCTTCCATAATGTTCTTTGTTTCTCTGAAAAAGGTAATAAACGCAAAGCGCGCAATTGCACTTGAAGCACAAGATGCGGAAGACGAGCCGATCCAGATCGAAGCTATAGAAGAAACGGTTGAAGAAAACTCGGAAGAACCACAAGAAAAAGTTCAAGAGGCTCAAGATCAAGAATAAAAATAAAAACTCCGAAAGGTCAACCTTTCGGAGTTTTTTGTTTGTATATTGAATTACACGTTAAGTCCGATGTCTCTCATGTATCCAAGCACTACGTCAACAGAAGTCTCGAAGCCGAGCTTGCCCGTATTGATACAGAGGTCGTAGTTATTTACGTCGTTCCACTCTCCGCCTGTATAGTACTTGTAATAAGCTGCGCGGGCACGGTCAATGTCTTCAATGCGTTCACGCGCTTCCTTTTCGGATATAGCGTACATATCGACTACGTTCTTAATGCAAGCCTTTTGGTCAGCGTAGAAGAACAGACGGATAACTTTGGGGTCGTTCTTTAAGATATAGTCAGCGCAACGTCCGATAATAATGCAATTCTGCTTCTGCGCAAGGTCGCGGATTATCTTTGCCTGATAGTTAAAAAGGTTGTCGTTTGATGTGAAATCTCCACTGTCGGGAGTTATAAGCTTTTCACCGAAGCTTCTGTTATATCTCTTGAAGAGGTTTGTCTTTACAGTTTCGTCTGCCTTTCCGAAAAGCTCAATGTTTATGCCGCTTTCCTCGGACGCAAGTTGAATAAGCTCTCCGTCGTAGTGATTGATATCAAGCTTTTTAGCAAGCATTTTTCCAACTGTTCTACCGCCGCTTCCGAAGCCTCTGGCGATTGTGATCACATATTCTGACATCTTTTTTATCCTCCGTTATATACAAATATTTATTTTTAACGAATAGTTGCAATAAATTTAAGAAAGGCGTTAATGCCGCTTTCGGTGCGTTTAAATACTCCCGCATCCTCGAGTACACGCTCAAATGTACGACCTATCTCACGCTTTAGTATTTCCTCGGTGTTTTCGGGGGTGAACTTGTATTTGTTCTTAAAGCTTTCAAACCAGGTCTTGTGCTTTGAAATGTTTTCGTCCGAGTCAAAGTCCTTGCCGCTCAAAATAAACTCGCGCATCGTTTGTATCTCGCTCTGCAAACGAGCGGGAAGCACCGCAAGACCCATGACCTCGATAAGTCCGATATTCTCTTTCTTGATGTTATGCAGGTCAGCGTGGGGGTGGAAAACTCCCAAAGGGTGTTCTTCTGTCGTGATATTGTTTCGAAGAACGAGATCAAGCTCAAACTTTCCGTTGGCAAAACGAGCGATAGGAGTGATAGTATTATGAGCTTCTCCGTCGGTGTTCGCAAATACAAAGGCGGAGGGATCGGAGTAGCTTCTCCACGACTCAAGTATCTTGTCTGCTATTCTTATAAGGCTCTGCTTGTTAACACTGCGAAGCCTGATGACCGACATAGGCCAACGAACGATACCTGCTTCAACGTCATCGAAGCATTGGAAGCATATTTCGGTCTCAATAGGCGCTTTTGCCATAGCAAAGGTATAATTTCCACCCTGCATATGCTCGTGAGATAGGATAGAGCCTCCAACGATTGGCAGGTCTGCGTTTGAGCCGATAAAATAGTGGGGGAAGGTGTCTACAAAATTGACTAACTTTTTAAAGGTATCGCCGTCTATCTTCATAGGCGTGTGCTCACCCGAGAGCGCGATACAGTGCTCGTTATAGTAAACGTACGGAGAGTACTGCACGTACCATTTTTCGCCCGCCATATCAAAGGGTATCTGTCTTAAGGTCTGTCTTGCACTCTTTGCCACGCTGCCAAAAAAGCCTACGTTCTCCTTACACAGCGCGCACTTGGGATAATCTGACTGAGGCATACTTTTTGCCGCCGCAATAGCCTTAGGGTCCTTCTCGGGCTTTGAGAGATTTACAGTAATATCTATCTCTCCGTACTCCGACGGGCACTTCCATTTAAGGTCTTTTTTTATACGGTCAACTCTTATGTAATTTGAATTGCACGCAAGAGAATAAAAGTAATCTGTCGCAAGGGCGGGGGATTTTTCATAAAGGGAGTAAAAGGTCTTGTTTACCTCGCTGGGGCGCGGCATAAATACTCCCATAATCTCGGTATCAAAAAGGTCGCGGTATACAACTGAGTTTGCTTCGATAATTCCGTTTTCGTATGCGTAATCACAAAGATCACCGAGTATCTCTGAGAGTTCTCTTTCGCCTTCGCACTCGCACTCATTAAATGTATCAAGACGCAAAACAGACAGTAGTTTGTTTACTGCATCCGACTTGTCAGCAGGCTCGATAAGCTCCTTGTCTATTGCGTATTTTATAAGTTCCGATATCCTTTTATCAACAGTCATTTTACCGCTCCTAAAATATTTTACGCACATATTTTAACACACAAATATTTTAGTGTCAATTGAGGTTTTATAAAAAGTATTGTTTTTTCATTATTTTATTCTCTTTTTACAATTCTCTTGACATGCGCCTGTCTTTGGTGGTATAATTCCTTTGGTGTGAAAAACTTTTTTGTAAAGTTTCAAGTGGGGAAAGTACGGTGCAAATCCGTCGCAACAGCCATTACCGTAAAAGTCGGAAGGCCCACCGCATCTGAGCCGCCAAAAAAGTACTCAGCGGCTTATCTTAAAGCTCTCGGGCAAGCGGGGAGAAAAGGACTTTTTGGGGATAGGTCTTTTTTTGTTTTGCGTGCCAAAGAGCACGCAATTTTTATTTTTTTGGGCAAAAAACAAAAGCAAAGCATTCTCTCGGAATTTTGCTTGCAAAACACTTTTGGATAAGTACACAAAAGTGCGAGAGAATACGGGGCGTGTCTCTGTGTAGTTGGATTTTTCACAAATTTTACGGCACGCCGGCGGAGAAAGGGAAAAAGAAAATGAAAAGAATTTTAAGCATTATTTTGACAGCCGCGCTTGTAATCAGCGCACTTATGATGGGCTCTTGTGTGCCTTTTGACAAAGCAAGGGACGACGGCACCGTAACGGTTGTATTGGCTCCCACGCCGGACAACGTAAAGGTTTATACCCTCTCTTATAAGAGTGAGGAAATTACAAAAGGCTTTATCTCGATTTTAGACCTGCTTAAGGCAGAGGGCAAAATTGACTATGAGTTAAACGGCACGTTATTAAACCGGGTGTGTGATGCAAATGATGAGGCTGCTTGTGTGGGTAACGATTATACCACGGGCACCTATATCTGGCTTTATACAAGTGTACAAAAGGATATAAGCATCGCATCGCTTTTTGAGGTGGAGTATGATGGCAAGACACTTAAGTCAAGTGATCTCGGTGCTGCACAAATGACGGTAGAGGATGGCGCTGTGTTCTATATAGGACATATCGTATGGGGTTAAAATGGACGGCTTAAAAGCAAAGTCGAGTGCAAAAAAATGCACCCTTGTCGGTATTATGGCGGCAAGCCTCACTGTATTCAAACTTGTGCTTTCATTTATCCCCAACGTCGAGGTGGTTACCCTTCTTACGGCCCTTTACGGATACACCTTTGGGCCTCTTGGCATTATGGCAAGCTTTGTTTTTGTCATAATCGAGATGCTTGTTTACGGCATAAACATCTGGGTGATTGAGTATTTTTTGCATTGGCCTCTTGTTGCGCTTGTTTTTGCGTTACTTGCTAAAATAGGAATAAAAAGTAAAGTAATATTTACAATATCAGCATTTATATTAACATTTTGGTTTGGTCTTATGACGTCGACAGTTGACCAGATTTATTACGGTGGCTTTACCGATACGCTACCACAGAGGATATTTGTATACTACTTAAGAGGCGTATTCTTTTACATAACACAACTTGCAACAAACCTTATTTTGTTCCCCCTTGTGTTTGTCCCGCTTGCCGACAGAATAAAAATAATTACGAAGAAAATGTAAAAATTACGAAAAACAGTTTACAATAAAAAGCCTTTTGTGGTATAATAACTGCAAAAGGCTGTTTTAAGTTGAAAGTTTAAAATTGAAAGGTGAAGAATATGTCACGCATAGATTTAAAGCCGGGCACCATCCTCTCCCCACTTCCTGCCGTAATGGTAAGCGTAGGAGATATGGAGAATGCCAATATCATAACCATCGCCTGGTGCGGTATACTCAACTCGCACCCACCGAGGACTTATATTTCAGTACGTCCACAGCGCCACTCCTATGAGATACTTAAGGAGAAAAAGGAGTTTGTAATAAACGTACCGAGTACCGCACTTGTAAAAGAACTTGATTTTTGCGGTATCTATACAGGCAAAAAGGTTGACAAGTTTAAAAAATGTAATCTGACAAAGACAGAGAGTAAAGAAGTCAGCGCCCCTGGTATTGCCGAGTGCCCTATGTCGCTTGAATGCAGGGTGTGTGATATTATCCCTATGGGCTCGCACGACGTTTTTGTTGCTGATATCGTCAATATAAGCGCAGATGCCTCTCTTATGGATAAGGACGGCAGACTTATGCTTGATAAGGCAAACCTACTCTGCTACGCTCACGGCGAGTATTTTGCATTAGGCAAGAGGATAGGCAGGTTCGGTTTTTCGACAGCAAAGAAAAGAAAGGGCGGTAAGGGTAAAAAATGAGGAGCGATGTAATAGAAAAAATGCGTCTGCGCATCCTCACACTTATCGAGCAGGAGTATACGTCGGATGCCGATTTTGAAAGAGAGATAGGGGTTAAGGACAAGACTGTTTCCAACTGGCGACGCGGCCGTTCCAGTTCCTTTGTAAAACTCGCGCCCGCTGTGGCAGAGGCCTTTGGCTTAACTCTTGGTGAGCTTATGGATATTGCGCCTGACAGTGATGGGCACGATTTGTCGGAGGATGAGATTAATCTGCTTACCCTTTACAGAAGGACAAGTGCCTTACCAAAGGAGCGCCGTAAGGCGCTGACGGAGAGTATAGAGAGCCTTATTTCTCTGTATATGATAAGTCACGAGACACCAAAAAGAGCAAGACGTATAAAGGAAGGGATCGAAAAATGAGAGTTGTTCTTGCATCAAAATCACCCAGGAGAAAAGAACTTTTATCCTCACTTTTTAAGGATTTTGAGGTTATAGTAAGAGAGACCGATGAGACAATTGAGGACGGTATTTTACCCCGCGAGGCAGTTGAGATTTTAGCAATTAAAAAGGGCGCGGCGGTAAAAGGCATTGTGGATAACGATACCCTTGTAATATCCTCGGACACTCTTGTTGAATTAAACAATATTCCCCTCGGTAAGCCAAGGGATGAGAAGGATGCCTATAATATGTTAAAAATGCTTTCGGGGACCGTACATAACGTGCATACGGGCGTTGCGGTAAGGCTTGGAGATAAAGTCCTCTCGGGCGTTGCTACAACGGCAGTCCACTTTAAGACCCTTAGCGAGGATGAGATAATTTCCTACGTTAAGAGTGGCGAGCCTATGGATAAGGCAGGGGCATACGGTATACAGGGCAAGGCCGGTGAGTTTGTAATAAAAACAGACGGTGACTTTGATACCGTTGTAGGTCTTTCTATGGCGCTTACAAGAGAGCTTTGTGAAAAAATAACCGAGGGCAGGGTATGACAAAAAAACAAAAGACCGACAGGCTCTTATCGGTAATGGCGGCTCTTAAAGAGCTTTATCCCGATGCGCCCTGCGCTCTTGAATATGAGGGCGACCCGTGGCGTCTTTTATGTATGGCGCGCCTTAGTGCACAGTGTACGGATAAGAGGGTCAATATTGTATCTAAGGAATTGTTTGATAAGTTTCCCACAGCCAAGGCTATGGCAGAGGGTGATTTAGAAGAAATAAAGAGAATTGTCAAGCCATGCGGCCTTTATCAAAAAAAGGCTGAGAACTTAAAGGATGCATCTGGTATTCTTTTAGAGCGTTTCGGCGGCAGAGTGCCCGATAATATGGATGAACTTTTAACTCTGCCCGGCGTTGGCAGAAAGATTGCAAACCTGCTTATCGGTGATGTTTTCGGTCTGCCCGCCGTGGTCTGCGACACCCATTGTATCAGAATCTGCGGCAGATTCGGTATGTACCCCGAAAGCCTGAAGGACCCGAATAAAATCGAGGTCATCCTGCGTGAGCTTTTG
>JAZOLZ010000039.1:0-7105 GCA_045653505.1 Eubacteriales bacterium
AAAATAAACGACAACAATACTGTTGCTCTTGCAGCGTAAGCTGTGACGCGGCCAAAAGCGCCGCCCGTACCGCCTGAGAGGACTACGACTCAGGCCGTGCGTCAAATTTAGTAGTGAACCTGAACAGTGAGTTCGCTCTTGCATCTGTCAGGCATTAAAGGGCTACCGGAGTCATAGCCTGTCTATCGGCGCTGACAAAGGGAATTTCAGTAGATAAGACTGCCCACGGAGAAGGTTATATCAAGAGGTTTTTGGACACGGGTTCGATTCCCGTCGGTTCCACCAAATAAAAAAAGACACCCTGAGCGGTGTCTTTTTTTATTTGGCCGGAGCCTCGGAACGAACACGATCGGTACTTGTACCGAATCGGGGGCGAACCCCTGCGCTGCCGCTTCACTACGGGAAGCCTCGCAAGGCGGCGCAGACTCCCGTCAAAAGACACCCTGAGCGGTGTCTTTTTTTATTTGGTGGAACCGACGGGAATCGAACCCGTGTCCAAAAACCTCTTGATATAACCTTCTCCGTGGGCAGTTATTCTTTTGGAGCTTCCCTTTGGGCAGCGCCGAATAACAGGCTCTGCTTTGGGTAGCCATTTAATGCATGATCACTTCAATGGCGAAAGGGTGATTCATGTTCACTACTGATTTGACGCACGGCGAGAGTCGTAGTCCTCTCTCGCGGTACGGGCGGTACTTATGACCGCGTCACAGCTTACGCTGCAAGTGCAACTTTAGAGTTGTCGTTTATTTTTAAGTTTGGACATTTTAACGGGATTATCCTGCCCGCCACGCTTATCATACCTCAAAATCCCTGTCGAAACCTTTGCGGCCCCATATAGTAAGGCTGATAATCATTTTATCTGTAAATATTATACCCATTTTTGCTCGATTTGTCAACTGCTCGGCATAATTTTATCCTATGAAAACAAAATGCTATTGATTTTTGCGTGCGCATATGTTATAATTCAACTGAATACTTAAGGGGGTGTAAAAATGAAAAAAAGCAGGGTACTGTCAACAATTATTTCTCTTTTGTTGACTTTTGTTGTTATATTATCAATATTTACTCCTCTCACGGCTTATGCTACTGACTCGCTTGATTATTCAAGAGGCTCCATTTACGGATATGAGCAGTTTGAGGCTGAGAAAATAATTGAGCAGATAATTACCGATACCGTAAGTGAAGAGGAAAAACGATTTCTTGCCGAGTTTTGCGATATCTCAATAAAATACACTCCAAACATTCCATCATCAACCGTTACCGCGATTGAAAACGGTGATATTCTGACCGTTAAAGCAAAGGAATATTCCTATACGGCCAAAAACGGCGCTACGGTTATCTGGGTACCCATAAGGGCTTTATACAACAACATCTCGCTTGATCTTACAAAGAGCGGGGAAGAGTACGTTTGTGATTTTGAAAGTTTAATTGGTGATACAAATAACGAGGTTATAGTAAACTATATCGCATCGGTCATTCTGCCTGCCGCTTACGCAAATCAGATTATAAACGGGGCGTATGTAAAAGCCCCCGAGATGCTCGGCGAATACACCGCCCAAATGGAAAAATACACGGCACAACTTGAGGCATATGAGCAATACCTTCTTGATTTAGCCAAGTATGAGAGTGATCTTCAACTCTATGAGGACTACTTAGAAAAGAAAAAAATATACGATACGGCTCTTGCGCACTACAATGATTATCTTGCAGAACTTTCGCAGTATGAAAAGGATAGCGCTCTTTATGCAAAATATCTGCTTGCTCTTGAGGAATATAACGCAAAATACAAGGAGTATGCCGATTATCTTGATAAAAAAGCGCTATATGATAGCGAGTATGTGAAATACGAGGAATATCTTTCTAACCTTGAAAAGGTAGAATATCAGTTGGAAATTATGCGTACGGCAAAAATTTGGATGGATACAAAGGAACTTCCTCGTAGTTTCCACAACTCAATTACCTCAAATCTTATTTCCTCTGTTTTGGAAAACAAGGCCCTTATAACGAGTGAGTTTGTCGGAGTGGAGGCGCAGGTTGTTGACCGCGCAGGCGATGCTACTGACAGAATGCGCAGTCTGCTTGACGGATATTATGCCTTGGCAGAAAAAAGCGAAGAAGAACGATATGCATACTACTGCGCTAACTATGAGGCGATGAAGAGCGCTACCTATGAAATGCTTATCTGCCTTGATAAGCTTTATGAAAACAAAAGGGTAAAGGCTATCCTTACCCTTGAAGAAAAAAAGGAAAAATATCTTGTACTCCTTGCGCAACTTCACCTGTTTACAAACCTGTTTTACGATGACGAGAGCGGGCTTAAGAACTTTGACGGTGATGATTATTATGATGATGACTGGAAGATCGACGGTAGAACTCCGCTGCAGATACTCTGTAACAAAACCTATATTGAGGATTTGGACAATGCACAGCCAATCCCTACCGGCTATCCTTCAACGATCATTGACAAGCCGGTGAAACCTATCGAGATTTCAGAACCAAAAAAGCCTGAAACTGTCAGAAAACCCGTGTCCCCGGAAGTTGTCGAAAATCCCGGAGATGCGCCTGCTGTAATTGAAAAACCGATTACAGTTTCTGAGGTGTCAGTTCCCGATGAAGAACCGATTTTGCCGCAAAATGTAAATGATGTTTTACAAAAAATAGATAATGGCGCGCTTGTTTTGCGTGAAGAGTTGACTTCAGATGCCACAATTTTGCTTGAAACGTCTGTTAATAAAACCATAGGTGCCGAGGAAGTAACTATTGAGTTTTATGATACGGATGGTACACCGCTTGAGGTGCATACGGTAGATAAAAATTCTCTTGCTGTTTACGAGGGTGTTATCCCTACGAAGGATGAGACGGACGAGGCTGTCTACACCTTCTCGCACTGGGTGACAGAGGATGGTCTCGCATATGATCTTCATACCTCTTCATACAGCGCAAAACTTTATCCGGCATTTTCAAAAGAAATTAAAAACTACACTGTAACTTGGGATATTCTTGGTTCACAAATAACCTCGGTACATCCTTACGGCACCTTGCCCGAGTTTGTGGGTACACCCCAAAAGCCGGACAATGGGCAGTTCATTTATTTCTTCGATTGCTTTAAGGATGCTGACGGTAATTATGTCAGTGAGATCCTTGGAGATAAAACCTACTATGCTCATTTTGATGAGTGCTATCTCGTACCTCTTGGTGAGGGGGGCGCATTTGTCAACTTTTTCGATGATAGCATCACTGTTGATGCAACGCAGATGAGCGTTAAATATCTTCAAATCGGCCATTTGCTTAACAGGGCAGAGGACAAGACGTTGACACTTACCTCACGCAATATGAGTGTTACCTTTGCTAAGGGTGAAGTCGATGATTTAAGGGCGAAGGGCGCCTTTTACATCTATCTTGCCGTTAATGCCACAGACCATGACGGCTACCAGTATTCCATACAGATTTTCGATAAGGATAAAAATCCAATTCAAAGCGATCTGCAATACCGTGCCAGGGTAAACGGTGTGTTCTTCAGTGATCCGAGCAGCACCAATTACGGTCTTTATACCGAAACAGACGGTCAAAAACAGTATTACAACTATTCCTTTACAGAAAACGGTGTAACCTTCGTTGCCGACATTGGAGTTAATTACAGTTTCCAGCGCGAGTATGAGATACACGCTATAAGCCGCGAGGACGTCAGCCTTACGGTCAGTGAGGATTATACTAAGGCGGGTGACGTAATCAAGGTAACGGCTCTACCGGGTGAGGGTATGCGTCTGTTGCGTCTTTACTACACCAAAGACGGTGTTGAGCACGAGATAGTGAACGGTGAGTTTATTATGCCCGAGGGTGACGTTACTGTTTTTGCGGTAAGCGAAAAAATCAAGTACACAATCATCTTCAAGGTAAATGACATAACAATACTTGAAAAGCAATATTGTGTCGGTGAGATGCCCGTGCCGCCGAGCAACCCTACGGTAGGTAACGACTCTCGCTATTCATATACCTTTATTCACTGGTCGGATGAGATAACGCCCGTTGATAGTGACAAGGTCTATCATGCCGTATTTGAGGCCAAGGATGCTGAAAAGACGCTTGATACCAATAAGGGCATAAGCGATTCTATGCTCAGAGTGATCATTGCAACGGCAGTTGTAGCTCTTATACTGGGTCTGTGCGTTATTGCAATAATTTCCAAGCTTGTCGTGTATTTCATAAAAGAGAGAATGTGGTAAGGACGGATAGAAAATCTGCAAAACGCCTGTAAATGCCAACTAAACATTTCATTTTCAAACAAAACCGAGGCTTTTTTTGAGTCTCGGTTTTTGATTTTCTATATTCTTGAGTGTTCTTTTCTCTGTGCGTCTCTGATGTCATAAATACCAAAAAGTTTTAAAAAATTTGTTTATTTTTCCAAAAAAATGCTCAAAAGTGAAAAAAAGCATTTTTTGTCTTGTTTTTTATTGTTTAAAGTGTTATAATTATTCTATAAAAATATTTGTTTATTTTTGGAGGGAATTATGAAACACTTTGGCAAGCACGTATCAAAGCTCATTTCAATGATGCTTGTTTTGGTATTGCTTATTGCAAACTTTGCTGTTACAGCCTTTGCCACGGCTGAAGCGATTGACGGTAGCACGTCTACCGAGAACTCATCGACAGCAGACAGCGGTTACACTGCAGATATTGACAGACCGCTTTATTCTGTTGTTTATGAAAACGGCAGGCTTACAGTCCTCTTTAAGCCTGATTTTGATGCGCTTAAAAGCATCTCAAAGGAGATCATCTCCGAGATCAAGAGCGATATTTTGGAAACCTTCTGGGCTATCATTAAGGATTCCATAAATAACGCAGGTTCTACTGTTACAGCATCCCTTACCTCGGATAGCGTGGTTGTACTACCTACCGAGTTTGCGGGCGTTGACATATCAGTACTTACGAATCTCGTTGATAAGTACATTTCTCAAAACGAGAACGTTGCAAACGAAATTGAAAATGAGTTTCTTACCGGTACATATGACGCTGCTATTAAGCTTTACGTTGATCAGTATGCCGAAAAATACGTAGCCGACAACCAGGCTGCCATTGAGGCCAGCGGCAAAACTGAGGAAGAGGTTAAGTCTGAGGTAGTAGCAGATATCCGTAACACCGTTGCAGAAAAACTCACTGAAACTATCGTTAACCATTATCATGAAGATGATCATGCAGAAATCAAGCAGAGCACGGATACTAAGGTTGAGGAGATTTTCTCTGCCTTCAGTGATGAAAGCGGTAACTACAAGAGTGCTGACGTTACTATGTCTGAGGTTATCGAGATCGTTGATAAGATTGAGATTTCCGACATTAAAGAGGTAGTTGAAGACGTTAACGCTACTGACGTTGTTGTTGACCTTGTTAAGAATTCTACTCAGGAAGAACTTGTTGAACTTGTCGGTAAAGTAGAAACAAGCGAACTTGCCGATATGATGGACGCAGTTGGTCTTACCAAAGATGACATCAAGGAAGTTCTTGGCGATAAGAGTGAAGAGGAAATCAAAGAGATTATCGGCGCTGCAGGCATCAGCATTGATAATATTGGCGAGTTTATCACTCTTATTGAATCTATCAAGATTGACGGTAAAGCCGTTTACGATAATGGCGATTTTATTCTCAGCGAAGTTAAAAATATAATCAAAAATCTCCCCTCCCTTGAAGATATTGCTAACAGAACTGATGCAGAAATGCGTCTTGATTACGATATTGCTATCCACACATCACTCTTTGATGTTGAGTTTGAGTTTGTTGTAGGCTTTGACGGTGATTGCGACATAATCCGCTCACTTGCAAAATACGCCTCCACATATCTCTCAATGGAAGTTGTTGACGGTGTGAGAAATATCAACATCAACATCCCTTCAATTCTCGATACTCTCTACAACAAAGTAGGCGAGGGTAATAAGGAACTTCAGCAAAAACTCTTTACCCTTCTTACCTCTGACGTTGAGACACTTATTCAGTATTTCAAGGATCTTCAGTTTGATGATGTTATCTCTGTTCTTGAAACTATTGATTTTGTAAACAACTCACGCCTTAAGAATTATGTAGACCTCTCCGGTTACACAAACGCGCAGATCATAAATAAGATCAAGTCATACGAGAGATATTTCAACAAGGCTAAGAACTTTATCGTTGAGTATCTTGATCAGATCCCTGCAAAGTACAGAGACATCTCTGTTGTTGATTACTATAACGGTAACGGTGATTTCTCATATCACCTTGACCGCACTATAAACGTTGAAAAACTTGCTGAGAAGATACACGAAAAACTTGGCGCCCTTGTTACTCTTGTTGGCATAGACAGCGTTTCTGTAAACGTTAAAGTTAACGTGTCCTTCAGCGGTTATAACAGAGTAACCTATAAGGATATAGACGGTAACGTTCTGAGAGACGGCTTCCTGCCTAAGGGTGCAAGCATTCTTGAGTATGCTCCCGAGGATTATGTGGCTTCTCACATTGTGTGGAAGGATGCGAGCGGTGTTGTATATACCGCTATGCCCGAAAAGGACGTTGAACTCACTGCTTGCACAGCAATTGGAGACGTTTATTGGAACTACTCGGGTCCATTCACCTATGACGGTAGCGAAAAGACCGTAAAGATAGATGAAACCAATCTTCCTGACGGCATTATAATAGAGTACGCAGGTAACGTTGCTACGAATGCGGGCAACTACACTGCTACAGCCGTTGTTAAGTATGCTAACGGCGACACCATTGCCACCTACGTGCTTGATTGGTCTATTGCTAAGGCTAAAATAGATATGTCAAACGTAGCATGGAGCGATACAAACGGCTTTGTATTTGATGGCAGTGAACACTCTGTTTCTCTTAATAATATTCCTGCAGGCGTAAGTGTTGTTTACGGCGGTGACGCTCTTACGCAGATAAACGTTGGCGAGTACGTATCCACAGTTACTTTCAGTTGTGACGATAATCACGAACTTGTAAATATCCCCGAGCGGATTGAGAGCATTACCTGGTATATTGCCAATAAGGCTCTTGATATGTCAAATGTGGCGTGGTCAGGCAACATAGGTCTTGTATATGACGGCTCATTAAAGACTGTTACGCTCACAGGTCT
>JAZOLZ010000040.1:0-10489 GCA_045653505.1 Eubacteriales bacterium
GAGGTGGGATTTGAACCTCACGACCTTCGGGTTATGAGCCCGACGAGCTGCCAGACTGCTCCACTCCGCGATACTGTGGTGCCGGAAGCCGGGGTCGAACCGGTACGAGATAAAATCTCACGGGATTTTAAGTCCCGGGCGTCTGCCAATTCCGCCATTCCGGCAAATGCTTAGACCTCATATTCTTCCGTCTGCCCAATTATTATATCACCAACAATGTTAAAAGTCAATACCTTTTTTGCATTTTCTCAAAAAACTCTTTATTTATTGTATTTTTGTATTGACATCAACCCCATTTTGTGATATCATATAATGGCGCGATAATCACACTATATTGTATGCAAACGCTTTATATTTATTCCGTTTGTTGAAATTATAAATGCTTGTTCGCGCAAACGCTTGCGTTTTATGTTGTCTTTCGCGGCCTTACCTTTGCAAAAATCGCAAAACTACCCACATCTAATGCAATATCTAACAATTAAATAGTTGGTAAGATGATTTACTACATCGCAGGATATCTCTGACGAGGATACCCGCACTTGCCGCTTACAAGCGAGCTTGATGCGTCTTCGTGGGGTATGCGAAGCGGATTCGTGAAACGAGTTTCACGAGCCACTTCTCAAAGGTCCTGCGTAAATATGATGCGTTTCACTGCATCATATATACGCAGGAATATCGAAGCGGTCACAACGAGGCGGTCTTGAAAAGCGTTTGCCCAAAAGGCACGGGGGTTCGAATCCCTCTTACTGCGCCATAAAAACAAACACCATCCTTCGTGGATGGTGTTTATTTTTATATCACAGTCAGAGGCTCTCCAACGCCCCTCTGCGAGTCTTGTGCTCGCAGAATGGGGTTCGCATTTGAGCGTAAGCCATCGGGGAGCTCGCTCACCAGTGGCGGAGCGAAAAATCTTCACCTCTAGTGAATACCCCTCTTCCAAGCAACCGCGATATCTGGCGTAACACGGCGTGCTAGCGTACCCTTAGATAATCAGCGGCACAATTATTGCACACCTTACTCCGTGTAGCCATATCCCTCATTGACAATGTCCTTGCAAATGTCCTTTGTTTTTTGCCACAGTCAGAAGGGACAGAGTTCTTTTGGGACACTCAAATCTTTAACGTTATGATCTTATGAAAATCATTCAATTGAAATGCATTTCACAACCTCAAAATATTTTATGTTGATTTATTCCATAGAACGTAGTATAATATAATAAATAAAACCACAATTTTTGATACCAAATTACAGTTTTCGCGTCTTTTGGAATTTGGAGGTTATTATGAAAAAAAGATTTATTATTGCTCTCTTTGTAATGCTTTTATTAGCGTTACTTGCATCTTGTGAGCACAAACACATATACGGAGAATGGGTGATAGAAAACAACGCCACCTGCAACGAAAACGGCAGCAAAGTTCGCGTGTGCGAATGTGGAGAAACAGAAACCAAAGTCATTCCTGCCAGCCACACAGAGGGAGAATGGATAATTGATTTATCCCCTACTTTAACAACGGAGGGGCAACGACATAAAGAATGCCTGGTATGTGACGTATTGTTGCACGATGAAAAAACTCCCCCTCTCTTATCATATGAAAGAAAAGAAGACGGTACATATGAAATTGTCGGTTTTTCAAAGGATTTAAAACTTGCAGAACTTATAATTCCTACACAGTACAACAATGCAAATATAACCTCTATAGGCTCAAACGCCTTGGAGGGCTTGTCAATTTCAAGGCTTGTATTAAACTCATCAATCATAGAAATAAAATCTAATGCGTTCAACTCCTGCGCTCTACTTAATCACGTTGTTTGGAGTAACACGATAAAACATGTTGACCCAACTGCTTTTAGCAATTGCACACAGTTGGTAGAGGCATTGCCACAAACTATTTCAGAAAATTTAACTATCGTAAATACGGGAAAAATATATAAAGCAAATGATACGCAGATAAATGACACAGCAACCTTAATCATAAACGAGGGTTGCGTTATTATAGGCGGTAGCATTATAAATAACGGAACAATCAAAGCTAACGGTACAACGGCTGCTCCGGTTATTTTTTACAATGTTGATTTGCCGGGTGTAGACAATAACGGACACGGAAACATAGAATTTAACAACGTCTGTTTTTCGGACGGAACACTACTGAAAGAGGCAAGAGGAGTATCCATTCAACTCAAAGGCTCATATTTATACAATGTCGACTTCGCTAGTTATATGTGGCATTATCCACAAGTATCAATTAGCGACAGCGTATTCGAAAGTTGTGGAAATTTAGCCATCTATTCATGCGGAAATGTAAATATAAGCAATACAAAATTCATGAAATCCGGAAGTATTATAAATGGCGGCACCGACATCATAACTGTAAAAGACTGCATGTTCCGATCACCTACCAACTACGTCTTTAAACTCCAAGATGGTGGAATAATATACTCCGAAAACAATGATTTTGGAACTACTGACGAAAACAAAATTCAAGATATGTTCTATGATAGCAATGATGATCTCAACATAGATTATGCTGTCCAAATAATACATACAGTATCATTCATTAGTAATGGCGGAACGGCTGTTGATACAAAAAAATGCTCTGAATTATTAAATGCTCCCAACACTACTCGCAACGGATATTTATTTGACGGGTGGTTTACAGATGCATATCTCAAAACACCTGTAGTATATCCTCTAAAACTAACCTCTGATATGCAACTCTATGCAAAATGGATCAAACTTGAGGATTATAAGACTTGTAGTAATAGCTCTATAAAATTTTTGGACAGCACCAAAAATTCTTCTGTAGTATATCAGATAACGCCTACCGGATTTGATTTTTCAACCCTTGCTGAAAAAGGATATAAATTAAAAATCGAAGTTGAGTATGACGTTTATTACAAAAAAGATTATGATATGATATGGGATATAGGATATTTGGGATCCCCCTTGTATGAAGTATCCATATATAATTCTGACAAGGTAGGACAATTTAAAGAAAATCTTCCAACTCAAAAAAATGCGCAAACAAGAACCATTACATATACAACCGATGCCGAAAACTATCAGGATACTATAATATACCTTGAATTTTCTACGGATAATATTCAAAATATCATATATTTCAAAAATATAAAGGTAAATTATATTGCATACAAATAAATTGTGTTTACAAGCATAAAACTACCGAATACTCTTACAAAAATATCAAACAGTATGCTCGGCAAATGCCATAATCTCACAAACCTCGTTTTGCCGGAAACGCTTACTACAATTGAACGTTACGGCCTGAGTAGTTGCAAAAAAATTAAACACCTTATACATTCCAATCAGCGTAACAACTATTGAGTATCTGGCGTTTTATCAATGCATAAACATCACAATCCTCTGCGCAGCAGAAAGCGAGCCCGAGGGTTGGGCAAATCGCTGGTATCCCGATTATAATGAAACCGTTACGGTAATCTTTGGTGCAGAAAAGCCCGAATAAAAACAAAACAATATTTTACGGCGCCTGTCAACGAACGGGCGCCGTTTTTGTTATAAAAAGCATATGTTTACCGGAGTAAAAAAATCTGCAGTAACCTAAAAAATAAAAAAGGCTCTGCCTAAAAAGCACGAGCCTTTTTTATTAACCCTGTATGTAGATTAGTCGATTGTAGCGCCGAAGGGGCGAATGCAGAAACGAGCAATCTTGAAGCACTGCTTAGCGAAGGGGATACCGATGATTGTAACGCAAAGAACTGCGCCAATAAGGGTATAGATTGTCGCTACAGGAAGGCCATAGCAGCCAACCCAGATAGCATTGCCAACAGGATGAGCCTCATAGTTACCCTCAACTGTCTTACCGAAGGGCCAGAATGCGAGACCAGCAAGCTTGAAGCACTTGATACCGAAGGGGATACCAATAAGTGTTACGCAGAATATTACGCCGGTTACTACGAGAAGAAGGCCTGAGATAAGTCCGAAGATAAGGAACCAAAGGATGTTGCCAAATGTCTTCATGTTTTTTCTCCCTAAAATGACTTCGCACAGACTAAAAAATCCGTACATATAAAGGGTAACATAAATTTCCATATTTGTCAAGAGGAATATCGAATATTTTTTGAAAATATTAATTTTTTTTGAACAAAATTATTAAAAAATTGTAATATATTTGTAAACGCCGTTTACTTTTGCCCATTTAGGTGTTATAATTGTCTAAAGTTCATTTAAGGGGAAATATACTTTGAAAGGAGACGAAGTGCATGAAAATACTTGTTTTATCCAGTAGCACGGGCGAAGGACATAACAGCGCGGCTAAAGCGGTTATGGAAGCGTTAAGCATGCACGGCGCCGAGTGTGAGCTTATAGACCCTCTCGCATTCAAGAGTGAAGGCGTAATGAAAAAGCTTGCGTCAATTTACAACAACATGATAAGTAAAGTGCCTAAAATGTTTGGTTTTATTTACAAAATAGGCGCTTTTTATGAGTTTTTAAGACTACCCTCGCCTGTGGCGTGGGCAAATTCCACATACGCAGGCAAGCTTGCCGAATACATAAAGGCGCACGGCTTTGACGCAGTTGTTGGCACACATATATTCTCAATGCAAGCAATGCTCGCAGTAAAGAAAAAATACGGGGTGACTATCCCAACTTATACAGTAATGACCGACTACGTTCCTATACCCTTTTACAAGGATTTAAGGGAGCACGAGGGACATTTTGTACCCACAAAGGAAACTAAAGAAAGTCTTATAAAAAAGGGTTTTTCGGAACAAAGCATTTTTATAAGCGGCATACCCGTCAGCCCTAAGTTTACCGTTGATACACCGAAGGCCGACTTAAGACAAAACTTAGGTATCGATGATGACACAAGGGTTATCAGCGCCCTCTCAGGCGGCGCAGGTTGCGGTAACATGGTGAAACTGTGCAAAATGCTTGATAAGGATACAAGTGAGAAGCACATTATCTTTGTCTTCCCCGGTAAAAATCCAAAGCTTAAAGACAAACTCTTGGCGGCATTCAAGGATAGTGCCAATATAAAAGTAGTAGATTTTACACCCGATATAAATCTTTATATCAAGGCCTCTGACGTAGTCTTATCAAAGCCGGGCGGGCTATCCAGCACAGAGATAGCCGTAGCGGGCGTACCGCTTGTGCATCTTAAGGCTATACCCGGATGCGAGACTTATAATGTGCGCTATTTTGGTGAAAACGGCCTTTCTATCCCGACCAAGAACTTTAAGGAGGCTACAGCCGTCACTGCCCTTTTACTTAAGGATAGTGATAAGGCAGAGGAGATGGTGAAAAAGCAAAGAGAGCTTATAAAGCGGGATGCACAGGAAAAAATAGCAAAGCATATACTTGGCATAAACGATTAAAACTTTCTGGAGAAAAAATGACACATATACTTTTCACCCTGTTTGGGTTTTTATCCGGCAGTATCCTTTTTTCACAACTTATACCTAAGCTTGTACTCAAAAAGGATATCTGCGAAATAGGAGAGGACGGTAATCCCGGCGCGGCAAACGTCTTTATGAAGTGTGGCGTGCCTATGGGTATTGCCTGCGTGCTGCTCGACATTTTCAAGGGCACGCTCCCCGTTCTTTTGGCCTGTTTTTTTGTAGACACAAAAAGTTTTTTATTTGCCCCTGTTATCATCGCTCCCGTGCTCGGTCACGCACTCGGAGTGTTCAATAAGGGCAGAGGCGGTAAATGCATCGCAACCTCATTTGGCGTGCTTATCGGCCTTTTCCCCATAACCTTTATCGGATTTTTGTTAGCGCTGTTCTATATACTCTTTTCAACAGTGCTAAAAATATCACCGAACTCAAGGCGCAGTATTATCACCTTTGGTCTTTTCGGCACAGGCGCTTTAATAATTCTCCTCTTAAGAGGACTTTATTCTGTCGCGCTTGGCTGTGTTTTACTTTCTGTGGTAGCAATAGTAAAGCATCTGCCAAGGTTCAGTAACAAAAAAACTATTGCCGAGGAGAAAGAAGAATGCAACAAGGACTCATAAACAAAAGGGACGGATTTAAAATATTGGGGGTGGATTTTGTCCTTCTGTACGTCTTGGGAATCTTCTTTGCATTTATCGGCTGGGTAGCTGAAAACGGCGCAAAGGGACTGCTCTCGGGCTACATAGATTCCCGTTTTCACATCCTGCCCTTCATTTCACCCTATTTGCTTATATCATTTGCCTTCCACATCTGTCTTGGATCACCTGACGATATCGTCTTTTTTGGCAAAAGAATATTTGGTAGAAAAAACGTTTTAACTGTACTACTATCAAATATACTGTCCTTTGTAACAATATCTCTTGCCGTATTTTTAGGCGAACTTGTTGTGGGCAATATGTGGGATATCCTGTTTGGAGTTGAGCTCTGGGACTACAGTTGTTGGCCCCCAAACCTGACGCAATATACCAGTGTAGTAACAACTCTCGGCTTTGGCGGCGGCGCTTATCTTATCTTCCGTTTTGTTTATAAGCCCGCGCTTGATTTTGTAACCAAGCACATATCACACCGCACCGCCTTAATCATATCTTTAACCCTTGGCGTGCTGATACCTCTTGATACTGCGAGAATGATATACTCTATAATTACAGAGGGTGTTGCGCCCAACTTTTGGACTATAAACTTTAAAGAACTTGGACTTTGGTGGGGCTGATAAAGCCAATATTGTAAATAACTATAGTCAATATTGACTTAAAATTAGATAGTGTGTATATTTAAAAAGAACGGTTTTTTGTTTGATACCGTTCTTTTTTATTCGGTTATGCCGCCGGCGTGACAGAACTATGTGCAACGGACGACTACAATTTGTCACGCCCCGTAACCTCTTGCGTTTTTGGAGACCTTACCAAAAACGTTTTGCACAACAAAATACCAAGAGGTTTTTCACTTAAGCAAAAAACAAGGGAGCCGGGGCGAACGGATTTTGAGCAGAAATTTTCGTTCTTCGCGCCGTTTAGGCGTACAGGTGTACGTCGAGGCACGAAAACGAAAATAGTAATAAAACTATAATAAAAACGGAAGAAATTCGCAAGAATTTCAACCTTAGATTTACTTAATCAGATCAAACACAAAAAGAGGCACGAAGTTCCCGTACCTCTTTTTATAAAATCGTTTTATTTACGGTTATGCCGAAATACGACAGCCGGGGCGAACGGATTTTGAGCAGAAACCTTCCATCGCGACCCGAAGGCGTATACATATACGTCGAGAGGGAGTGAGGGAAGATAGAATAAAAAACTATAATAAAGACGGAAGAAATGCGTAAGAATTTCAACCTTAGTACAATTTGTTCAGCGCAAAGAAAAATAGAGGCAAGGAGCAATCCCTGCCTCTATAATAAAATTTGGTTTTTATTCGGTTATGCCGAAATACGACAGCCCCTTTTGAAGATGTCGCGATTTTTGTACATCTGCCCGTATCTTTTTATTGACATAACGTGGCACTTTTGTTAAAATTGATATAGAAAGATACGAAGGAGAAGGTCTTATGGCGGAAAGTGTTGGCGGCACGCGTATAAAACTTTTGAAGATATGGGAGATAATAAGTCAACAAAGCGATGAGGAGCATCCCATCCCCTCAACAGATATCATACGTCAGCTTAACGAGTGCGGTATTAATTGTGACAGACGCACCCTGTATACCGACGTTGAGATACTAAACTCCTTTGGTTATGAGATATTCTCCCGCAGGACCTCGTGCAACGAATACTGGGTAAGTGAGCGCAGCTTTGACCTGCCCGAGCTGCATATTCTTATTGATGCAGTACAAGCCGCATCATTTATTACAGAAGACAAAACCAAGGAACTTACAGGAAAACTTGCATCCCTTGCAGGTAGTAACCGCGCAGAGGTGCTAAAGCGCAACACGGTTGCCTTTAACACAACAAAGAGTACAAATCAGCATATCTATTATGCGGTAAACGAGATATCGCGCGCTATCAATATGAAAAAGAAGGTGCTCTTCCGTTACTTTGATTACGATTACAAGCACAGGCGTATATACCGCAAGGATGGCCACAGATACGTTGTAAACCCCATAGCCACCGTCTTTTCAAACGACAAGTATTATCTTGTGTGCTACAACGACGTAAACGAAAACATAACCCACTACCGCATAGACCGTATGGAGGCGGTGTCTGTGCTTGAGGATAAGAACATCACACCTATGAAAAATGGCAAAATATTCTCTGTTACAAGGCACAAAAAGTCGCTCTTTGGTATGTATAACGGCGAGAGCGTATCGGTAAAATTTGAGGTAAAAGAAAGGCTGCTTGACGTAGTCTTTGACCAGTTTGGCGAAAAGGTCTTTATAGAAAAAACCGACAAGGACGGCATTTACAACTTTATAGCCGAGGTACAGATGAGCAACGTATTTTTAGGCTGGTGCTGCGCCTTTGGGGAGGACTTAAAGGTTATTGCCCCCAAAAGCGTCAAGGACAAAATCAAGGAGCATATTAATGCCCTTACCGAATGTTATAAGTAAATATAATTAAACCACGCGATATTGAAGTAAAACTCTTTTGGTTCAAAATCGCGTGGTTTTCGTTATACAAAAAAGCCCGGCTGTTACACCGGGCTAAAACGTTAAGTTTTTATAAACAGCTTACTATATAGATAATAATTGTGGCGACAAATAAAGCTTCTCCAACAAAGGAGCAATTAAGAAAGATATCTAAAACCTTTTCCTTTTTACGCTTATCGCTATCTTCTAAAAGAGGCGAATCGTTCTTTATCCATTTTGTAACACTTCTTTTTTGCATAAACATTTTTTCAAAAGGAGTTCCTATTGCACGCGTATAAAGGTACAGCAAAAGACTTAATCCAAGTATTGCTGCTGCTATAAAAGATACATAATTTGTTTCATTTAAAGAGAACAAATAAAAGCAAAATATTGTTTGTATCAAACAAACTATACAATATGCAACGACATGTTTTAAAAGAAACTTTTTAAGTTTAGCCATGGCAGTATTTCAACACCTCATTCATATCTATACCAAAAGCGGTTACTAGTGATGCAAGCACGTAAATTATAACAATTAATAAAAAAACAAACACTGCAAAAATCTTGTTCGCCAATTTCGTGCTCTCTATACCCCACATAGCTAAAAGTCCCATCGGTGGGACAAGTATCAAAAATGCTCCAACTATATTACCAATTTCAGATTTCACCTGAACACCAATCGCTTTTAATATAAATATTATAATTAGCTCAACAATTATTGCTATTTTAAATGCTTTTTTCATATATCTCCTTATGATTTAAAAATATCTACCAATTCATCCGAGAATTGAGTTACATTAAAGTTTAAAGATAAACCAAGCCCAATTCCAGTAGAAAAAGATAAAGATGCTCCAATTTTTATATCGCTACCAACATATTCTTTTCTGGCAGGACAAATTGATTTTTTAATTGTACTGTCAAAGAATGAGCACTCACACAATTCATCAAAATATGAATGCTCGTATCCGGCTGTACCTCCAACTGTTATGAGTCCAAAAGCTTGAATCTCAACTCCCGTTTCAGTACGATGTACAATATCTACATCGTAGTTGCATGCAACAATAACATCAGATTCCGTATAATTAACAGACACATCGATGGGCACACCAAATAAACTTGCGCTTGCGTCAAATCCAAAGCCTGTATTTAAACTGAATTCCGCACAAAAAGAACCAACAAAAGCCACAAACGCTTTCCCGATTTTCTGCAAAAAACATCCACTCGGATCGTTATAACTTACCGGATTATTACCGCAGTAAGCATAAAGATTGAGTTGGTTATGCGACAATGGGTTAAGATATGACGGATCATCCGGCGTCAGCCATCTGCACCATTCGGGCACGTAATACCTGGACTTGCAGTAGTAATATCCCGTATCTGTGTCGTAGTTGCCTTCACTTGTATTATAAAGGTTTATTTTGGAAAAGTCAACAGTGCCGATGCGGCGTATTGATAAGTAAGAAAAAAGCCCGGCTATTACACCGGGCTAAAAAATTTGCAGTTTTATTCAATTAACTTCATACTTTTAATTATTTTGCTATACTTATAGTACTCAACGTAATAAGTTTTTCCGTAGGGGAAGTTGTCATTATTATAGATCACCGTTCGATATAATTCCAACGTATCATCAAAAACATACGTACGACCATACGGAGCAGATGATCTTATTTGAGTAAATTCAGCAACTATCACATGAGTATCCTGTTCATTAATATCCCTCACAATATCAACATCCAAAAAAATATAAAAAGCTACAATAAAAACTAAGAACAATATGCATCCCACAATTTCATGTTTTTTCTTTGCAACAATAGGTATACATACTATAAAAATGAGTAAAATTACACATTGATATATTATAGGATAATATAACTCTAGCATTAGACCGTTTCACCACCAATACTTGAAAAAAGATTTGCTATATAGTTAACTACAAATTCGACGCAACGCTCAATAGAATTATCAATGTAATTTTTAAAACTATATGCGTCAGATA
>JAZOLZ010000041.1:0-84401 GCA_045653505.1 Eubacteriales bacterium
TTAAATATCTTTTTTTAGATTGCTTTACTAGCTATCTCTTAATTACTTTTTGTTTTGAGTTTTTTCAAAGTTTTTCAACGAGATTCATCGCACCTTTCAGTGCTCAAAATTTCATGTTGTTCAATTTTCAATGAGCAAATATTGCCCGCCATCAGGACAAGATTATTACCTCATCCAAACGGTCAGCCTTATTATTATACATAAACACTCAGAGTTTGTCAATAGATTTTTGAAATTTTTTTATATTTTTTATTATTATAATATAAAGGAAGAAAAATCCTCTATCCGTTGGTGTGCAAGGAAAATTGCCGTGTGCAATATATATGGGGTAGGACTGCACGCCCCACCCCAAGATATAGTTTTTTTAATCTATTTTTTCATCGAAAAAACTTTTTCAAAAAATTAAGAAAAATTTATTCCTCGTAAATGATTTTTATTAAAATCTCAGCCGTTGATTGATTTAAATTGGCGTCTTCAACTGTTATAACGTAAATTTCACAGTCAAGAAGACTGTCGTTTATATCGACTTCCATACCGCCGAAAGTGATATTCTCTACTTCAAGAGGAATAGCTCCCGTTTCTTCATCATACGCGTTTACAAGGCTCAGAAGATCTATTACAGATTTAGGCGTAAGTTCGCTGTAACTGTATACGTATACACCGAGGTCACTATCATATTCAACCCCCTCACCCGAGACGGTAATAACGGGTGGTACTGTATCGCCTGTATCCGCCTTGTATGTCTCTATAAGCACATTAACTGTGGCTGTATTACCTCTTATATCACTTGCGCTCACGGTATAAACTTCACCGTCATTAAGCACAGTACCGATAACAACAGCCTCGCCGCCCTTGCTTATACTGTCAACCGAAACAGCCATAGGGCCATCAACTCTGTCGTAAACATCAAGCGCGCCTATAAGATCTCTTACGGTCTTACCAAGGCTTTCTTCAAAGCGATAAGTGTAGGTATTGCTCTCCTCATCATAACTTGTGCCGTTTATAATAATCACCGGTGGGTCATTATCCTTAATATCAACACTTACAACCAAATTACCGTTTACAAAGTCGTATTTGCTGATATAAGTTGTCAAAGCACCCTTATCATCAAGGGTATACTCCCTCTCAAAACCTTCAAATGCATTTACCGGCAGAGCCACAGGATCGGATATTCTGGTAGTGAGATCATCCTTTTCTCTTACGTAGTAAGCACACAAGACGTACTTACCCTCCCAAAGGGAATCGTTATGATTTAAGACACTGTTGCTCTCAAAGGTAAGAGACGCACCGTTATACTCCTTTAACTCAAAGACAGGCATTATGCCTTTAGTGCTTTGCACACCAAGTGTCACTACAACACCGTAACGCTTGCCGCTTGAAAGCAGTGTGCTTTTGGGCAGAGCAATATTCAGACCTCTGAAATCAATGCCGCTTTCACTTACACCGACACTGCCGCTTATATTACCGTCAAGTTTTAAAAGCGATGCGCCAAGTTGCTTATACGCGGCGAGTTTTTCATCATCCATCTCTTCGCTCACGTAGGAAGCCTGCATAGCCTCAAGGTTATTGTAAAGCTCCACATCAACGCTCTTTGTAGTCAGAGCAAAGTTCTTAAAGCCCTCGCCGCTAAGCTTATATCCCGTAACCTTTTCAAATGAGGAATTTGCAATGCTCGCGCTCGCATCACTCATATTAAGAAGATAGCGTGGAAAACTCTCATCCGTCTCATAACTAAGACCGTTTTGCTCAAAGAAGGCCTCAACTGTGCTTATAAACATCTCCTTCATATCATCAAAGCTTGCGGTATATCCGCCAAGGGATGGCTCCCAAAAATGATTGCGTATCGGAGTGGGATAGAAGTTGATTTTTATCTCATCAAGTGTGTCGGAATGAACCCAGGCATCACCACTTCCCCACTCGCCGCCAACGTACGCAAGAGCCGACATATAAATGCACTCGGTAAAATCTATCTCGTTTTCCAAAAGCATAGCGCCGTCGGAAACTCTTATATATCTTCCCTGACCTATCTGCTCATCCCATCCGGCATCTTCAAGAGCGCCGTGAGTGGCAGACCAGATTTTTGGCAGAATAACCTCATTATCGCCCACAGTTATGCACAACTCCTTAAGCGTGCTCTGTTCCTGAGTATTAAAGCAGCCGTTAGCCTCCTCTTTAGAAACGGATGTCTTTACAGAAACGTTATCCCAACCGCGAATAGAATCAAGGCCTATTATAAATGTCTCAAGCGTGAACATATCGGGGCCCCAATCACGGTCGCCTATCTCAGAGTGATTAATTCTATGTATGCCGTTTATAACCTTATATACGTCATCTGCGCGCTTTATAAAGTCCTCGCCTCCGAGTTCCTCACTATAGCTGCCTATCATTTCACCGTTTGCGCGGCGAGGCGAAATGTAGTTTAAGAAATGGAAATCACCGTACTCAGTCTGACGGAAGGTATTCACAAGTATACCGTTATCCATCCCCGCCTCATAGCGGTCATAGGAACTGCCGACAGGAGAGAACAGAGACGAGGCTGTTGAAAAGGAGGTGTCCATACCGTACCAAAGCCCGTTTTCCTTATACGCAACGGCGATAGAATAGTTGTACTCATCGATCTCGTTACCGTTATACAGGTCTGTGCCCGCAAAGCCCCACGAGCTTGAATACTCATAGTATTTACCGGGGGCGTAAACAACACTGTCCCTTGAGTAGTGATTGATGCGCTGCATCTCTACAACCTCATCGCCCTCGTTGTCATAATAGATAGTGATTTTACAGTATTCCTTTGGCAGACCCGTAACGTAAAGGCCAAACTTAATTACAGTAAGAGTGTCACTCTCCTCGTCATGGCTCATCACGTATCCATAGCCGTATTGCGTAAGGACGGTGTCCATTACGTAGATATTTTCAATAAACCAGTCTGCAACCTGTCTTGCATAACTGCCCGCGCTTTCTACACTGTCCTTAACAGATTCAAACATGTTATAGTCAGTTCTGCCTGCAATAAGATCATCGAGGTTACCGCTGAATACGTAGCCGTCAGTATTGTCTGAAGTGCCGTAAAGTTGGGAGGCGTGCTTTTTAAACGATTTTTCAGCCTTTTTATTCGTAACCTTTTGTGCAGATACATCGCTTGTCATGTCAAAATTAAATGAAAAATCGGCATTTTCAAGCCTATCCTTTGATGTAGTAAGTTCGGCAATATCCTCAAAGGTGTAACCACCGGACAGGTCGCCCACTCCGGGCGCGTCGGGCTTATAGTTCGGGTCCTTCTCGCCGCACTTACACATACCGTCTCTGAACTCATGTCTGTGCTCATCACCGGGTGGGCCGATGGGCGGATCATCAGCAGGGCCGCAGGATGCTATAAAGGAAAGCGTCATTATGAGCGCAAGTAAAAGCGCAATTATACGTTTTTTCATATTTTTTTACTCCATTTTTATGCAGCAGGCACCGCAGCGCCGCCGCAATTTGAATTTTCCTCGGGCGTATAGAATTCAACTACTATATTTGCAACTGATACGTTGCCTGCCTTATCCGAAACGCTTACACTAAAGGTGTCAGCATCTTCAAGAAGATCGGTCACGTCGTACTCACCGTCCGTCTTTACAAGAGAAGTAATTGGCATGACAATTATACCGTCCTCGATATCATGAATAACGATATCGTTATAAAGATCCTTTATCTTTTCATTGCCGTTTGCATTTACCTTATAGACATATATGTCATTATCAGCATCATATTCACTGCCCAGAATATCAATATAGGGTTTAGTGACGTCCTTAAGTTCAACGCTCATTTTGGCCTTGCCGTCAAGGGCGCTGTAGGTCGCAGTATAGACTACGTCGTCAACCGTATACTCGGCGCTGAAACTCTCAAAGACAGAAGTATCAGGGCGTACAAGCTCGGAAATACGTACCGTACCGTCATCCTTGATCTTTGCAAGATACAGATAAAGAGTGTATTGACCCTCGGTAAGATTTGTGGGTAAATCAATACCGTCTTTGCCGACAAAAGTCATATCCTCGCCACTGTACACAACACTTTCAAAAGCGTTTGTATATGTCTCGGAATTACTCGGCGACCACGTAGCGATTATGCTGTAAGCGCTATCCTTAGAAAGCATCACGCTCTTAGGCACAACAACATTAACATCGGTAAAGTCTATTTTTTGTTCACTTATGTTTACATTACCGCTTATATTTGCGCCAATGTTAATCAAAGACCAGTTAAGTTCCTTGTATGCGTTAAGTTTTTCGTAGTCAATCTCTTTCTTTTCATATACCTTTACCTCATCCACGGCACCAAGATACATCTCTTTTGTCTTTGCCTTGCTCGTTATACCGTAGTTATACATACCGTCTACAGTAAACTCCTCGCCCGTAGCAGAATAGAAGATAGCATTGTTTATCTGCTCACCGCTTGCCTCCATCTCCTTTATAATCTCGCCAAACGTATAAGCGTCACCGCCGACAAAATTAACGCCCAGAGTATTGAACATATCGCCGACACGCTTTGAAAAATCATTAAAGAATACGTCCGGGTCATACTCGGTGCTAAAATGGTCGGGCATTGTGCTTATTACTATAGAGCCCATCTTGTTGGGATCATCCCAGTGACCCATAGCGCCGACGTATATGTATATGGCGTCGTTTGCATCAAGTTGATCTCTGGTATAATACTCATACTCATCTTCGCCTATCTTCTTTTCGTACAGTTCAAAGCCGTTTTCATCCGTACCGAAAAGGTGCATCATACCGTGCTCCTTGGTGTAAACTGAGTTACTCCTCATAACGGTATCGCCAAAGCCTATCTCAACATACGTACCATGTCTTTCAAACTGATTAAACGCATACCACTTACCTACCTCAAGTTGCTCGGTGGGTATCGTAGCCGTAAAGTAATCCCATCCCTCAAGATAATCAAGGCCAAAGGTCATACCCTTGATAGCATATTCAAAGGTATTACTGCCAAGGAACTGATCGCGCACCTTCATCACGTAAATATCGTCCTCAAGCTTTACATCCTCGTTCCAAGTCACCTCATCCCCGTTTGCGCGCATAGGGATAAAGTCGGTGTTGAAGATATAAACGCCCCACTCATTTTCATAAAGCGTATTAACGTATATACTTGAATTATTATTGTCATAAAGAGTACCGACCTCGTTAAACAAAGGCTTGTCGAAATTATAATCAAAGCTGATGCCTCTCCAGTATCCGTCCTCTTTATACGCCTTAGTCACGCTCTCGGTATAATCCCACGAGTTTATGCCGCCTAAAAACGAGTCTGCGCGGCGAAACTCATAGTATTTATCAGGGGCGTAAACGATATACTCGGATATATCGGAGTTGCCGTAAAATCGCTGCATCTCGATAACCTCATCACCGTCTGAGTCATAGTATATTTTTATCTTGGAGTATTCAAGTCCGTCAAGGCGCTCATCGTATGCGGTCACCGTAAGAGTTTCACTCGTGTGATCGTAATTCATAACAAGATAGTAGTTATCCGACCAGAAGCCGGTATCCATCTCCACAACCTTTTCGATGCACTCATCGGCAATCTGCCTTGCCTGCTCACTTAAAAATCTGATGTTTTCAAGCGCGCCCTCAAAGAAGTTGCGGGTATAGTGTATATCCTTAAAATCCTCTTCGGTTATATTGAATACGGTGTTACCGCCAACAACGGTGCTTACACCTTTACCGTAAATTTGCGAGGGATTTTTTCTTGTCATCTTAGGCACAGCAGCATAAACCGCCTTGTCCCCTGTATCTATCGAAAAATCAAAGGACAGATCGGCATTCTCAAGTCTGTCATGCGAGGTAAGAAGCGTCTCTATATCCTCGGGCAGAGCCACAGTCTCCTCCTCTTCTCCATCCTCATCCTCTTCTTCGTTTTCACCGTCATCGGGATCCAGAACCGGTGGTGTTTCATTGCCGCCGGGGTTGTTTGTAGAGCCGCCTCCGCCGCAGCCCACCAGGACTGAAAACAACATACATAAAATCAAAATAAGAGAAATTATTTTTTTCATATTGTTCTCCTAAAAAATAAAATATTTTGTACTAGTATGTTATCATACTGCTTTTGTTTTGTCAAGTGACAAAACAATTCTATGCTTTTTATTGTCAAGGATAAAAAATTGCAGTAGAATAAAAATAAAGTATATCAATTTTATTGACAAGCGCTTTTTTGTTGTGATATATTTAAAAAAACACATTCTATTTAAGGGAGAGCCTTATATGACACTTTGCGAGGAACTTTATTTTGAAATAACTCTGAGAGGAGAAAAGCAGTATCTGGATAAATTTATCAAGTACGTAAAATCAGGCGCTCTTGAGGACTTTATCGAGGATGCGGAGGAGTATATCGTGCGTGAGTACGATTACGCCTATGCCGACCCTGATGATGAGATTGAAATTTGCTTCTCAAACGATGATATGGGCATTGAGGTAGACGAGTTTGACCCCGAGGAATTCCTTGAGGTGTTCTTAAAGGGCGCAAGAGAGTTGTTTGTATCGGGCCAGCTTTATGACATTGAGGACGAGGAATATGCCTTTGTCTCAAAAGAGGGCACTGACAGCTTTTATAACGTAAAGAGCGTTACCGACTTTAACGACGAGCTTGATGCCGAGGCGGCAAAAGAGGACGCCGAGGACTAAATCTACAAAAACCTTCAAAGGAAAACTGACAAATGAGGATAGAACAGCTTGACTCTAATATGCAAATAGAGTCTGCAACGCAAAAGGACGGCTTAATGTGGCTTGATATAAGAGAAAAGCCGTTTGAAATATACGGTCTTAACGACCCGCTTGATAAGACCAAGCCCTTCCACAGAATA
This sequence comes from Eubacteriales bacterium, assembly GCA_045653505.1. Lineage (GTDB taxonomy): Bacteria > Bacillota > Clostridia > Oscillospirales > CAG-272 > UBA1740. Next base: position 6,839 of record JAZOLZ010000041.1, read on the forward strand.
CCTATGGACGTGGCAAACATTGAGGGTAAATATATCCACGTGCTTAATTTACAGACAGCAGGTGGCAGAGTGCGTTTTGCCACAGACTCACCGTATATTGCCCTTTACTGTGAGACAAACGAGGGTGTAGCACCCATGTCTCACATGCCCCTTTCCGGCTCACAGGGATTTGATATTTATAATGACGATGCTAACACAAGCGTATTTTTAAAAACGTTCTTACCCACGCCCGATGCAGGCTATACCAAGTTTGACAACCTGTTTGACCTGCCCTTTGTTGACGGTAAAATGCATTGTTACACGATCAACTTCCCCCTTTATGGCACGGCAAAGAACGTGTATATAGGCTTAAAAGAGGGTAGCCGAGTTGACGTGGGCAAAAAATACCGTGATATTAAGAGGGTGGTATACTACGGCTCGTCTATCACACAGGGCGGCTGTGCCTCACACCCCGGTAACTCATACCAAGGCTTTATAGTAGCCAAAAACAACGTGGATTATCTTAATATCGGTCTTAGCGGCAGCGCAAGAGGTGAGGAAGAGATGGCAAGATACATAGCCTCTCTTGATATGAGCGTATTTGTGTGTGACTACGACTACAACGCGCAGACACTTGACGAGCTTATATTCACCCACGAGCGTATGTATGAGATATTCAGACAGAGCCATCCAAGAACGCCTTATATTATGATTACAGCGCCCGAATGCCTGTATGCAAGAGGCAGGGCTTTAAGACGCAACGCCCTGTTTGACCTCTTTAACGAGAAAAGACGCGAGGGTGACGGTGAGATATACTTTATTGACGGTGAAAGACTCTTTGACGGGGACGGCAGCTGTGACTGTACCGTTGACGGCACCCACCCTAACGACCTTGGCTTTTTCCGTATGGCAAGGGGTATAGAAAAGGTGCTTAACCCCATACTTGACCGTATTGAAAGGGGGGCAAACAAATGAGCAACGTAAGAATTGACCAGATAGATAAAAACCTTGCCATAGAATCCTCAATAAAAAAAGACGGTCTTGTATGGCACGACGTAAGAGATCTGCCCTTTGACCTTTACAACACCTATGAAAAGGATAAAAAGGATATGCCCCTGCACCGTATTCCGACAGACGTAGCAGAGGCAACCAGCCTTAGAGTAAGTCAGCTTAACTTTAACACAGCAGGCGTGCACGCGCGCTTTTGCACCAACTCTCCCTATATCGCAATCAAGTGCGAGTGGGACGCACCCTTAAACCTTATGACAATTATGCCCCTTACAGGTTCAAGAGGCTTTGATTTGTATAGAGATACGGCTGTTGGGTCAAAATATATCCGTTCATTTGTACCGCCTGCAAAGCTTGGTATAACAGGATATGACTCTGTGCTTGACGTAAACGCCGAGGGTAAGGAGACGAGATATTATACCCTTAACTTCCCTATTTACAGTGGAGTAAAAAATCTTTATATCGGCATTAAAGAGGGCTCTACCTTAGACCACGGCAAACCCTATATAGACAAGACGGCTGTATTCTACGGCTCGTCTATCACGCAGGGTGGCTGTTGCTCACGCCCGGGTAATACCTACGAGGCGCAGATATCAAGGCGCTTTAATATCTTTTGCAAAAACCTCGGCTTTTCCGGCAACGCAAGGGGCGAGGACGCTATCGCAGATTATATTGCATCACTTGATAAAATGGATATATTCTTCTGCGACTACGATTTTAATGCTCCGGACGCAGCCCATCTTAAGACAACACACGAGTCAATGTACCGTAAGATACGCGCAAAGCACCCCGATATGCCCTACGTATTTGTGTCTGCACCCGTAAGCTATTACTATAACTTCAGAAAAGACAGGCGCATGGCTATCTACTCGGTATACGAGATGGCCATGAAGGAGGGCGACAAAAACGTCTACTTTATAAACGGTGAGCAGATATTTGACGGCGACTCTGCCGCTGCCTGCACCGTTGAGGGCGTGCATCCCAACGACCTCGGATTTTTCCGTATGTATGAGAGATTTTCACGGCTGATCGGCCAGATAATCGGAGAGTAAAATGAATTTTTTAAAAAAAGAAAACCTGTGGTACTATATAAGCATAGTGCTTCTTATAATCTCGGCACTTTTGCTTATATTTGTGCCTGAGAGTTTTATTGCCCTTGCCCTGCAAATTCTTGCCGCTATCGTTACGGTGTACTCAATAATCAACGTGGTGCGCTTATCTAAATCGGGCAACATTTTAGTAAATATTGATATGCCGATATATATCGCGCTTATTATCCTCGGCATCTTTGTTATCATCTCTCCCCTTAGCGCAGTAATGCTTGTATGCATCGGCTTTGGCTTATACTATATTGCAACAGGCGTGTGGAAAATAATTAAAATTTACCACCTTTTGCAAAGTAATATTTACAAAAAGACCGATTTTATTATTCCATCCCTCTCAGTTATTATAGGAATAGTTCTTCTGTTCTTCAGCGGCACGGCAATCAAAATTGCCTCTATGGCTGCAGGCATAGTAATACTTTTAAAGACTATCCTTATAATAATTGATGACCTTAAGGGCAACAAAGCAAAGCCCGAAAGCGATTATATCGAAAGTGACTTTGTAGATAAAAGTGAATAAAAAAACAGGTAAACTGTGCGTCATTATGACCTTACCCGTTATCAATAAAAAAGAGGTGCAAAAGCACCTCTTTTTTTATTTTTTATTCTTCGGGCACGTAGCCATAGTTTATAGTCGCGTCCGTGAGATAGTAATTGCCACCACCAATCGTAATAGCACTCCACTCCTCCTCTGTGCCACAGTAGTTTACTGTTTTAAGGCTTGAGCAATAAGTGAACGCAGAGGAACTAATACTTGTAACGCTATCACCTATTGTTACGCTTGTAAGACTTGAACAATAATGGAACGCATAATTACCAATGCTTGTTACGCTATCGGGGATTACTATGCTTGTAAGACGTGAGCAACTACTAAACACACTACTACCTATAATTTTAGTATCCTCGTGTATAGTATAACTTGTAAAGTTTTCGTTTGTAAGTTCGTAGAGGATAGCGTAGGGATTATTCTCATCACCTATATATTTGCCGTACTCATATTCGGTATAAAGTGCTGAATTGTAAGGCGAAAACGCAGAATCGCCAATGCTTGCAAGTTTGCTATTTTCTCCAATTGTTACGCTTGTAAGCCCACAACCATAGAACGCATAAGAGCCAATTGAGGTTACACTGTCAGGGATTACTACGCTTCTAAGGCTGTAGCAATAATAGAAGGCACGCGTGCCAATTGATGTTACGCTATTGCCTATTGTTACGCTTGTAAGCCTCTGACAATCATAGAACGCATACTCGCCAATTGATGTTACGCTATTGCCTATTGTTATACTTTTAAGACGTGAACACCCATAGAACGCATCATAGCCAATGCTTGTTACACTATCGGGTATCACAACGCTTGCAAGACCGTCGCAATCATAGAACGCACAATAGCCAATTGTTTCTACACCGTTACCAATTGTTACGCTTGTAAGCTCGTCACAATCATTGAACGCATAAGAGCCAATTGAGGTTACACTGTCAGGGATTACAACAGAGGTAATGGTATCAATATTTTTAAATGCCTCTTTACATATATTCTTTACAGGTAAGCCATTATAGCTATCTGCTATAACAACCCTTGTTGCACTACCACCGTAACCCAAAACCTCTGCATACGTGCCGTCTGTAGATGCGTCATATATAACACCCTCGGTAGCACCGACGGGCTTATTACATACTGTGCAGTACCCTGTATCGTCAACGGTATGCTCGGCATATCCCTTTGTCGTATCACAGTTTTTACAATCATACCAATGGAAGGAATTGTTGTAAGAATATTCTGTTTTAAAGTCGTGGTCTGCTGTATCTGTATAGTTAGTTACTTCTACAAAACCGCAAACACTGCAAGTGTTTGTATCATAGCCCTGTGCAAGACAGGTAGGAGGTGTTGTTACGGTTGTTATTTTGTGTGTATTACACTCACCGAATTTAAAGGTGATCTCTTTACACGAGGTACAAATAGCAAACAAAATTTCTTTGCTGCCGTTATACTCGTTCCACTCGCCAAAGGTATGTACGTGCTCTTCCTTTTGGGGAAGTTCTATAGGGTCGAGGACTGTGCCGTCGGTTAAGGTGATAACAAGTCTGCCCTCTGTATCAAATTCAACAGACTTTATACCTGCGCCGTCCTTGCCATCTTCGGCATCAGTACCGTCTGTACCGATAGCATTGTACTCGGTCTTAACGCCATTGATGATCCAATATCCGTCTTCACTTATCTCAATGGTAGGAGTAACACCGTCTTCACCGTCTTCGCCATCTTCACCGTCTTCGCCGTTTGTACCGTCACTAGCAACAGCCTTGTATTCGCTCTTTACGCCATTGATGATCCAATATCCGTCTTCACTTATCTCGATAGTTGGAGTATTGTCATCCTCGCCACCACATGCAACAAGTGACAATGCCAGAACAACGCAAAGCAAAAGTAAAATAATTTTTTTCATGTTTTTCTCCTTAATTGCCGTATATAGAATAGTAAAGACACAATCTACGTTATAGCATATCATATTATTTTAAATATGTCAATGAATTTAATAGTTGACAATTGAAATTGAAAGGTGAAAATGAAAATTCAATGTCATCATTAGAGCTTTGCCCGCCATCATTAAAAAAAGATGTGTTTCCACCTCTTTTTTTGTTTGGTTATCCCGAAATTTCTAAGCCCGGGCAACGAAATTTTGAGGGGAAATCTTTCATCGCGCCCCGAAGCCGTATACACATACCGCGAGAGGAAGCGAGGGAAGATAGAATAAAAAATTCTAATAAAAACAGAAGAAATCCCCAAGGATTTCAACATTAATGTAAATTGATTACTACAAAGCAAAATAGAGGCGCAAAGCATTAAGCCGCACCTCTATTTTTATATTTTTTATTCGGTTATCCCAAAAAATTTCCAAGCCTGCTGACGAGGAAAGTTTTAAGGAGAAATTGTCGGCTGACGAGTGAGAGGCGTACACGCGTACGCCGAACGAGGATACGGCAATAGAATAAAAATTCTAATATAAATCGAAGAAAACCCTGAGGGTTTTCAACCTTAGTACAAGTTACCCGGCACAAAGTAAAATAGAGGTGCAAAGCATTGAGCCGCACCTCTACAAAAACATTTTTTATTCGGTTGTCCCAAAAATTTCCCGTCAGACTATGCGTTGGCGCAAGCGACGACTGCTACCCCCGTGCCTGCAACGTCTTCAATAACCACCTCGCCGATTTTAAGATCGTTTTCGCCTATGGTTTTGTTTATCTCTGCCATTACCTCAAAGACCTTGCCCTTTGGCACTGTGTCCTTAGTCTTTACAGGCAATACTCTACCGTCCTTAAGTCTTACTGTGCTGGTAACGGTGCGCTTGGGGTTGGTACATTCATCGTTTGCGTAGGTAAGACCACGGCGACAGCCGTTGCCGTATACCTCGCTCACCTTGCCGTCATCTGTAAGGGTTACTTTAAGTTGACAGCCGCGAGGACAAACTATACAGGTAAGTTCTCTTATCTTTGCCATATCAAACCTCCAATCCGATAGAAATTTCTTTGCCTATGCATTTTTCTATCATTTCCTTTTTAAGTGTAACAGTCTCCATCTCACCGGGGGCAAGTTTTTCCTTTTTTCTTTCATAAAGGCGCTCACCGTCACACTCGATTACAAGGCGCGCGTTTTTAAATACGTCCCTTACTCTAAAGTAGAGCTTTGTATCGCATACCTCGGTAATAACTCTGGGTACGGTGTAACGCACGTTACCGTCTGCAATTACCTCGATATTACAGTTCTTTTCACTCTCGCCCTTTATAAATCTTGCCGCAGCGGCTCCTGCAGTTGCCGCCTCCTCAGACACGTAGTCGACAAGGTCGTGTACGTGCAGTACGTTACCGCAGGCAAATACACCGGGGATACTGGTCTCTCTGTCACTGTTTACCTTAGCGCCACCCGTTACTCTGTCCATTATGATGCCGCAGGACTTAGTAAGCTCGTTCTCGGGTATAAGACCGCAGGAGAGAAGAAGTGTATCACACTCAATAAACTCCTCAGTTTCCCTTATCGGTACACGGTTATCATCAACCCTTGCGATACTTACACCGGTAAGACGCTCCTTACCGTGGAGTTTTGTAACAGTGTGGGATAGTTTAAGAGGGATATCAAAGTCATTTAAGCACTGCTCTATATTTCTTGCAAGACCGCCGGAGTAAGGCATAAGCTCGCATACAGCCTTTACCTTAGCGCCCTCAAGGGTCATACGCCTTGCCATAATAAGACCGATGTCTCCCGAGCCTAAGATAACTACGGTTTTACCGGGCATATATCCCTTCATATTAACAAACTTTTGCGCAGTACCGGCAGTATAAACACCGGAAGGACGGCTGCCCGCAATATTCAAAGCGCCCTTGGGCCTTTCACGGCAACCCATAGCAAGCACGATAGCGCCTGCCTTTATCTTGAAAATGCCGTTTTCTGTATTCTGTAAGGTAACAGTCCTATCCTCATCAATCTTTGTAACAATTGTGTCAAGGATATAGGGTATGGCCATTTCCTTAACCATTTTTGCATAGCGATCCGCATACTCAGGGCCGGTAAGCTCCTCGCCAAAGCGGTGCAGACCAAAGCCGTTATGTATGCACTGATTAAGTATACCGCCAAGAGATGAATCTCTCTCAACGATTAAAATATCGTCAATGCCGTTTTCCTTAGCGCTGACAGCCGCCGCCATACCCGCAGGGCCGCCGCCTATAATCACAAGTGCTCTTTCTTGCAGTTGCATTTTTACACCTCCTTGGTCTTGCCGATATTGAGGTATGAGCCTTTACCGAACTTGGTTATATCGGTATAATCTACTCCCAACTCTTTTGCAAGAATTTCTACAATATAAGGAGTGCAGAAGCCGCCCTGACATCTGCCCATTGACGCACGTGTGCGCCTCTTGATGCCGTCTATATCACGTGCCCTTGGATTTTGGCGTATAGCATCAATTATCTCGCCCTCGCTGATAAGCTCACAGCGGCAGATTATATGCGCATACTCGGGGTGCTCTTTTATCACCTCGTTCTTCTCATCCTCAGAAAGAGATGAGAACCAATGCGATGCTTTTCTTGTTGAAATGTAGTCTTTACGCAAAGTAAGGTTTACATTTTCCTTAATTAACTCTGCCACGTACTCACCTATTGCAGGAGCGGAAGAAAGGCCGGGGCTCTCAATTCCTGCTACGTTTACAAAGCCGTTTTTGTATTCTATTATAAAGTCACCCGTAGAGCCTGTGCTCCTAAGACCTGTAAACGAGGTAATAACCTTTGAAAGATCAATCCCCTTTACCTGCTCGTTAGCAAGGCGCTTTACGGTATTAAGTCCGTCATAGGTGGTCTCGGTATTTTCCTTATCATTTATATCCTCAGCCGTCGGGCCCAAAAGTAAATTACCGTCAACCGTAGGGGTAACAAGGATACCCTTACCCATTTTTGTAGGACAGCGGAAGATGGTGTGACTTACCACTCCGCCCGCCTCCTTATCAAGGAGCATATACTCACCCCTGCGAGGTCTTATACTAAAATCGCTCTCACCGAGCATAGATGCTATTTTATCACTGTAAAGGCCTGCGCAGTTTATTACTACCTTAGCCTCTATCTCCTTGCCACACGCGCTCTTTACCTTAAAGCCGTCGTCATTTTTCTCTATTGCCACAACCTCAAAGTCAAGAAGCAGCTCAGCCCCGTTGTCCATAGCGTTACCAACTGCAGATATGCAAAGCTCATAGGGACAGACTATGCCACCCGTGGGTGCGTTAAGCGCGTACATTACACCGTCTGAAAGATTAGGCTCAATTTTAAGTGCGGCCTCTCTGTCAAGCACCTCAAGGCCACTAACCCCGTTCTTTTCTCCTCTTTCCTTAAGCGCGATAAGTGTTGCCTTATCCTCCTCGTTAAAGCCAACGACAAGTGAGCCGTTGTTTTTATATTTTACTCCAAGGTCCTTACATACCCCCGCCATCATTTTTGAGCCGCGCACGTTGAGCAGCGCCTTAAGGCTGCCCTCCTTGGCATCATAGCCTGCGTGGACTATAGCGCTATTTGCACGCGTAGCGCCCATGGCAACGTCACCCTCTTTTTCAAGGATAATAACGTTTTTGGTATACTTAGTCAGTTCTCTTGCTACAAAAGCGCCGATAACACCTGCGCCTATTACCGCAAAATCAAACATTTTAAGCCTCCTCATAATATTTGCAAATTTATTTACTATAGTAATGATAACAAAAATGTCCCTCAAAATCAATACGTACGACTTTATTTTAAAAAATATTTTAAAGGCAAAAATGGTTTTAATTGACATTGCTCTTTTATTGTGTTAAAATTTTAAAAAACGGGCAGAGGACAAAATATGGAAAAATTATACAAGGAATACTCATATAGCTCTATTCCCTTTTATGTTTTTGAAGAATGTCAGAGCACCAACACAGCCTTAAAGGAGTGGGCAAGCGCGCACCCCGATAAGACCAAAGCCGTATTTATTGCAAAAGCGCAGAGCGGTGGCAGAGGGCGTCTTGGCAAGAGCTTTGTATCACAAAGAGGCGGCCTTTATATAAGTTTTCTTATAAGGAGTAATAGTACCTGTTCCGACCCTCTTTACACTACTACCGACACTGCGGTAAAATTATGTCAGATGCTTGAGGAACTCACAAATCTTAGCCCAAAAATAAAGTGGGTAAACGATATATACCTTAGCGGCAAAAAGCTCTCGGGCATACTTACTGAGGGAGTATACAGCCCAAGTGGTGAAATTGATTTTATGATAATAGGCATCGGGCTTAATATTAAAGATATTTCTCACATACCCGAGATAGCCGATATCGCAACCTCCCTTGAGAGCGAGTGTGACGGCAATCTCCCCACAAAAGAGGCTATCGTAAAGGTACTTACCGATAAAATTTATAACGGCGAGTATGCGCTTAACAAGGAATACATCAACCGCTCGCTTATCGTTGGTAAGAGACTTACCGTAAACGATTTTAATACAACCTATACTGCCGTTGCGCAAAAAATTGAGGATGACCTATCCCTGACAGTCACAAAAGAAAACGGTGAAAGAGTAAACCTAAAAAGCGCAGACGTAAGTATAAAAATAGGTTAAAAAGTAAATATTCATTTACAAATAAGGTAAAAAGAGGCGGTTTTGCGCCTCTTTTTTTGTTTTATTTGTTTTTCTTTACCGTTGCCACAAGCACACTCATATCGTCGCTGTCGCTTTTGCGGTTTTGCTTGGCAAGTTCAAGAAGATCGTTTGCAAGGGTACTCTCATCGCCCGTATACGGCTTTGATAAAAAGTCGAGCAGCCACGGCGTATCCTCTGCACTCTGGCTGACACCGTCGGAGAGCATAATGACAAAGTCGCCCTCCTTTACCTCAACACGTATTTTTTCACAGTCAAGGCTCGGCAGTGAGCCAAGCGGCGCAGTCTCGGATTTTATACGAAAGACCGAACTGCCGCGCTTTATATAAGAGGGCGCGCTGCCGCTTTTTATAAACATACCCTCACCTAAAATTTTATCAAACATAAAAAGATCAAGCGCCACAGAGCTCTCGTCCCGTCTCTCGTTTAAGAGTTTGTTTAAAAGATGCAAGGAGGTGGTTTTGTCCCTGCCCGCTTTTAAAAGCTCACCGATTATTTCGCTGGCAAAGTCCGAGACACGCTTTGCGCTTTTGCCCGTACCCATACCGTCAGTCAAAAGGGCTAAACTGTATCCGTCAAGCGTATCGACAAAAGACATCTTATCGCCCGAGACCTTGCCTCCCCGACGCGCGACGCCCACGCCCTTGCCTAGGAGGATATAGGAATTATCTGCGTGGCACTCCATAAGCGCCATATCGCCCTTGCGGTAATACTGCGGTGAACTGAGCGATACACCGATGGTTTTGGAGAGTTCAGTATGTAAGTCGGGGTCACTGATAACACCGCCCGTCTTATCATCTCCCGCAATTATCACGTATCTTTCTCTTTGACCAAAAACTCTGCCGACCCCATCCTTTAATCCGTGTCTTTTAAGCAGTTTTTCTACCTTTTCCGACATAGGCTCGTCCACCTCACAGCTCTGCCGGTATTTTTGGGCGTCCTCACTAAGGAATTTTGCAAAAAAGTCAAAGCTGCCCGAGGTGTGTAAAAGTTCTCTGCCCTCAAAGCTATTCTGCTTTATTTTTGCAATATTTCTTTTTATCATCCCCCCCACACTTTCTGTTTTTTTGCATGAGGCAATCAGTCTTTCAAGAGAGCCGTCCTTTTCCATCTCAAGTTCACGCGCGGCGGCTCTTAAATGCTTTTCGCTGTAAAAGAGGCAGGAGGATTTTTTATTACAATCCCCGCACCCCTGCTCCAGCGCATCTGTGATGCCTAAAAGATAGTCGCTCTCATCACACCTATAGTCCTCCTCCGCCATCCTTTTGAGTGACTTGGACAGAGATAAAAGTGTACTGCGCAGGCTTATTAAGGAGTCCTCTCTTTTATCTCTGTAGGACAGCGCCATAGTGCCTACCATATCGGTAGCCTCCCTTTGCTTTGGGCCCTTGTTTTCTTTTGGCTTGCTTGCATTTATACCGTTAAGGACGGTTAAAGACAAAAGCGCGCCTATTATATATTCGGGCAAGACAGATACAAGACCGACAACACCCTCCGTATATGCGCTGAAGGCAGAGAGACTGAGCGCACCGACTGTAAGCGCGTACCCCGTGCCAAAGGGGAATACAAACCCTGCGCCAAGACCCCCGAGAGCAAAAGCAACTGCGGCAGTACCCGATATACCGAGAGATGAAGCAAAGGCAATTGCCCCTGCTGCAAATGCTCCAAACCGCTTTGCCGATACCACAAGGGCAAGGGATGTGAATATGTATGAAAGAGAGATACCGAAGAGTTGATACTCCATAAGAGAAAGACCTAAAAGAAACGAGAAGAAAAGAATACTGATACCAAAAATAAGGCTCTTGTAATTCATTTCATCAGTATCAAAGCTCACCCCTGCCTCGGCATCAAAAAACAAAGAGATAACGTCAGTGTTTTTTATAAACAAGGCGCAAAAAACAAGTGTCGCTACGGCAGATACGGCTATCATCGATACAGCGAAGGCAAGCGTGGTAAAAGACAGACCGCTAAGGAGCACCTCATACACTCCCGCAACAAAAGCGCCTATTATAGCCACAGAGGTGCGCAGGAATATATTTTCATTAAAACAGGCGTTTTTGACAACCGACTCTTTACATTTTACAATGTTTTCACTGTTATCATCAAAGTTATCTTCCTTTTTAGGCAAGGAGATTATAAGGCGCAAAATTACACAAACAAGGTATAGCATAGCATATATTATACCCGCCTGTCCTAAGGAGAGAGCGCCGAGAATTGCGCCTAAAAGCGCCACCCACACGCGCCTTGGCAATGCGCACACAAGAGATAGAGATAACGGATACGCCCCAAATATGACGTGAGCGCGCGCAAAGACAACCCCGATAAGAAGTATTATTATATCAAGGATAAGGTCTTTTCTGTCCTCTCTTTTTTTATCCATTGTTTTCTTAAGGCTCTCTTTTATTTTTAAGTAAAAGGGCAAGCCCTTGCCCGTACCGTCATTTTTCACTATAAGTCCTCCGTAGGTATTACTTTTCTATACTATTCTATATCCCTTTGCCCGTCGGATTTAAGTGAAATATGCCGTAGCTTTTTATCGCCCTGTGTCTTGTTTTGCAAACCTATAAAAAAGCAAAAAGAAAAAGGGACAAAAACGTCCCTTTTTGCGAAATGTTTATCTGATTTTTTCTGATTTATTGAATATAATTTTAAGATTACTGCATTACGGCAAGGCATCCCTCGGTAAGAGTTATTGCGATATCCATACTCTGGCCCGATCTTGTAATATTGAAGATAACCGTATCGCCTGCGCGCGCGTTTATCAGGCACTCTGTCACGTGGTGGCGGCGGGTTGCGTTATAAGTAACGTCACCTATCTTAATAGAGTTTATAATGTCACCGACCTCGAGTTTACCCTTTGCAAGCACCTCTCCCTCAGAAAGACTGCCTACGGCAATTTTTTCCACCTTTACTATCTTACCCGTCTCGCTATCAAGCACCGTATACATCTCGCTCACCGTGATACTGATGCCAACCATGGGGCGATAGAGCATCTCATTCTCCTTTTGATCACAGTAGTATATTACCGCATCGGTTACACTCTTAACAAGATTTGAGGGTATGGCATATCCCATATTATCGGTAGAAGAACTGCTTGATTTTGCATTTACTATGCCGATAAGTCTGCCGTATATGTCAAAAAGACCTCCACCCGAGTTGCCCGAGTTTACCGCCGCATCGGTACGCATAACACGTATCTCAAAGTAGCCCGAGTTATCAAGCATATTCATAACGATATATTCGCTGTCCACGTTTATAAATCCGACAGTTGCAGATATACTCTCCATCTTGGGATTGCCGATGGCTATAGCATAATCAAGCACCGAAACGCTGTCCGAATTGCCAAAATCAACTGCCACGGCATTACTGCGCATAAGCACCTCGCTACCCGTTACCTTAAGTATAGCAATATCATAAAGCATAGAGCCGCCGATAAAGGTTGCGTCAATGGCGTATTTACCGCTTATATTATTTTGTGTATCGCGGTCCTCCTGACCGTAAAGATATACCTCAATATCCCTGCTTATATTACCCTCATCAATAGAATTTGCGTCATAAACCACGTGGTAGTTTGTTATAATATAAGCATCGCCCTTAGTCTTATCAAGCTGATATATTACTCCACTGCCTGCGCTGGTGCCGGTACCCGTTGTATAACCGCCAAAGCCGCCAAAGCCAGACTGATAACGGTAATTAAAGGTAGAGTAAACGCTGACAGCACTGAGAAGGGCCTTTGTAGAAGCCGCAACCTGACTTTCTACCGACGGAGCTATCGTAATATCGTAATTATTGACGTTTTCAATATCGATATTCTGCGTATTGTTTATAGGATTATTGCTACCGCCCTCATTTTTATTGTTTCCTGCGCCCGTTATATATCCCTCGATAATCGAGCAGGATGACATACAGCCGGCACAAAGGCAAAGTACAAGGATAAGAGATAAAATTCTTTTCTTCATTTTTAACCTCAAAATCTAAACTTTTTATTTCATTATAAAGTAACTTTATTACCTCACTGTTAACAAAATAAAAAATAAGACTAAATTAAACTTAAAATTCAGCCTTATTTTTTAATTATTGTTTACGGCTTACTTTTCCAAAAGAAAGGCTATTGCCTTATCGGTTGCGCCGGGCAGATATCCGTGACCGCACTCGGGGTAGAAAAATACCTGCTTTTCACTCTGTATCCTGTTATAGGACGCAAACTGCGTTATCGGTGGGCAGGTGTTGTCCTTAAGACCTGTAAAGAACATAACCTTTGCCTTAATATATTTTGCAAGATTGGCAACGTCTATGTATCCGAGTTTTAAGAAAATCTCATCCTCTTTTAAGTGGTTGGGATCAAAATTGGCAAAATAGTCGCCTATCTGATTATAAGGGCCGACAGTACCCATCTTATACGCCTTTTTGAAGTCGGAAAGGAAGGGGAACTGATATACTATCTTGCGTATTCTACTCTCAAGACCCGCAAGCGCTATGCAGAGCGCACCGCCCTGGCTCATACCGTATGCGCAAACGTTTTTTTCATCAACAAAATCAAAGCCCATCGCAATTCTGGCAAGGCGTACTGTGTCAGTATAAACGTAACGGAAGAAGAGCTTGTCGGGATGCTCCTGAATACCCTTTAAGAGTTGGCCGCCCAACGTACTGCCCTTTACCAAAAGATTATCCTCGCTTTTTCCTGCCTGACCTCTTACGTCAAGAGAGAGGGTAACAAAGCCCTGAGCACAGAAGGAGAGCGCCTTTGACCAGTCCTCGCTTGAACCGCCGTAGCCGTGGAACATAAGCAAGGCTCCCATCTTGTTTTCCTTACTTGCGCCCTTTGGCACAAGGCACTTTGCATACACCCTTGCCCCGCCAAGGCCGTCAAAATAAAGATCATAAGCATCGGCGCTTTTTACACAAAAATCCGCCTTGGTCATAGAAAGATTTACAGGCGTTTTTTCAAGTTCCAAAAGCGCTCTGTCCCAGTATTCTCTGTGATCGGCAGGTATTGGGCTCTCACCCGTATAACCCTCAAAATTCTTAAAGTAATCCATTTTATTTTCCTCAACCTCTTTTTAATCGGATATGCCTACATATCCGCTTTCTTCTATAATATATTGTCCCTCATCCGAGAGTATCCACTCAAGAAGCAAACTAACGTTTGCATTTTTCCCTTCTTTATAGGTTACGGCGTATATGGGCGTTACAATACTGTATGTGCCGTTTTTGATATTTTCTCTTGTAGGCGCGACGCCGTCAACAGAGAGCATTTTTATATCCGGATTTTTAATGATCCCCTCTAAGTAGTACCTGAAGGAGAAGCCTATTGAACCCGAACGGCTGCGATAATCGGCAACCTCTTCAATAATGCCAATCATAAAATCGTTGCGCAGTTCTGTGGGCGGCTCCATTATCGGGGTATCTCCCATAAAGCGCTTTAGCATACTCTGACTGCCGCTGCCCTCGTTGCGCTGGAATGCGGCAATCTCTTCATCCTTGCCACCAAGTTGGCTCCAGTTTGTTATTTTTCCGGAGTAAATACCCTTTATATCCTCACTTGTAAGATTATCTATGGGATTATCCTTATGCACGAAGAATACAAAGGCCTCCTTGCCTATCTCGGTATATTCAAAGGTGGTACCGCACTCCTTTGCATACGCCCTTTGCTCAGCCGAGGGATAGGCTCCGATAAAAATATCACTCTGCCTCTCTGCCAGAAGACGGTAGCCCATCACCGTGTTGTGATAGGTAAACACGCCCCCGTCGGAGAACTCGGTGTTCTTAGGATATGTTGCGTGCACGAATGCCGAATACACAGGAAAAAGTGCTGCCGCACCGTCAATTACAGGCGCGTCATCCTCAGTAAAAAGGCTTGCGTTATCAATCTTTACTATCTTTGAATTTTCATCAAAAGGCATATACTCGTAAATGTTTATATTCGGCGAGGTGTCTACCGTTATCCAGTTGTCGTAGAGCTCATAGCCGACGTTTGCGCCAAGGGCTATGGCAAAGACAAGGAAAAGGCAGAGCCACACCTTAAGTGCGCGCCCCTTATTTTCAAACCACAAAAGGGGGATAAAGAACATAGGAATAAGGGCGGATGCGATATACGCAAACGCAAGGTGTACGCCAAGGACATCTGCGTAAAGCATAAAAATAAGTAGTACCGCCGTAAATGAGATAAGTAAAATAAGCACCGTTAAAACAGTCTTTACTGCGTAGCCCAAAAATTCAAGTATACCCATAAATACCTCCTTTTATTCAGCCTATTTTAAAAAATTATAAAATGGTAAGCGTATCGCCAAGATGCAAGGAATATACCTCGCAAGCGGCGGGCTCTTTGCCAAAAATACTCTTTACCGCCTTTTTATAGTAGCCAAGCTGAGAGGCGTGCTTTTCCCGCATTTTCTTTTCTGCAAGGCTCTTATCCCTAAGCTCTCTTTGGCTTAATCTGTCGGTCTTATAGTCGACAAGACGGTAAGTGCCGTCCCTGTTTTCAATAAGGCAGTCGATAACACCCTGCACAAGTATTTTTTTGTCTTTAAGAAGTTCCTTTTTATCCTCACTAAGGGTAAAATCGGACGCATCCAGTAAAAGGTTAAAGCGAAGCTCACGGTAGATATTTTTTGCCCCGAGAATAGCCTTAAAGAGTTCGGATGAGATGAACCTTTCAACCTCATCTACCCTGACGCGCTTTGCGTCATCCTTACTTAAAAACTCCTTTTCTACAAGGCGCTCAACTTCGGCCACGACGCCGCCATTTAAAAGATTTTCAAATGATGCAAACTGTAAAAGCTGGTGCGTTGCAATGCCGGAGAGCGCACTCTCCTCCGAGCGTGATTTCTCAATAAACGCAGGCAGTGGCGTGCGCTTTTTTGTCCTATTGGCACAGGCACTGTCCATATCGCTTATTTCATCGTCTTCCACACCCTCGCCGTTATCAAAAATGCGCACCTCGTACTCATCAGCCTCATCAAGAAGAGATGGATAAAGGTTGGTTACAGACATCTTTTCCGGCAGCGTTGTAAGAGCCTTATTCTTGTATTCAAAATTAAATCTTTTTGCTATTTCATCGCTTGTGGGTAAATTATTGTTTACATTTTTGGCAATTTCTTGCGTATTTTGCGTGATAGGCAAAGTATCATCGTCATCAATAATATTGCCCTCTTCATCACGCTCTCTTAAAACTATTTTCGGTTTTATACCGCTTGTAGCGGCGATTATAGCAAAATAGGATTTTAGTTTTTTTGCGCTGTACGGGGTAAGATGCTTTGAAAAGTTATCAAGTTTATCAAGATACTTTTCAAGGTCGGTGCCTGCCCTTGGCGTTGCGTAGATATAAAGCGCCTCACGGGCACGGGTAAGAGCAACGTATAGCATACGCAGCTCCTCTTCAAATATCTCCTCGTTTTGCTTTGCCTTTATAATTCTCTCGGGCGCAGTCTCAACGTAGGCGTAACCTAAAGGAGCCATGGGAGATGTCGCCATAGCAAAGCCCTCTTTATAATATATCCTCTTGTCGCTGTCGTTATTTCTTATATCAGCGCCGCACCCACCAAGATAGACCACGGGGTACTCAAGACCCTTTGATGAGTGGATGGTGGTTATTTTTACAGCGTCACTGCTGCCGCCACCGTCTGCAACGCCCTCATCAAAGCGCTTGTCCATCTCGATAAGATTGTTTATATAACATATAAAGCTGTAAAGTCCCTTAAAGGATGCACCCTCAAAGCGCATAGCATAACTGTAAAGAAGTGTAAGGTTATCCCTGCCGCCGTTTTGCGCAGCCAGGGACATAATTGGCGTCTCTTTATAGAGCCTTGCGATAAGCACGTGCGCAGGCACACCCTCTGAAAGTGTCCTGTAATGCTTAAGGGTGTCTATAAATTCCCTGCCCTTTGAAAAGCACGGGTTTGTCTCACAGTATTCCTTAAGAGCCGTGTATATCGGCGCGTCCTTGTTTATCTTGCGCACCATAACAAGCTCATCGGCTGTAAAATCAAATATCGGCGAGAGCATAAGGGCAGTAATATAAGTGTCCTTATACGGGTTATCTATTGCGTTAAGTAGTGAGAGCATAAGGAGCACCTCTTTGTTTAAGAAGAAGCTCTTTTTGTCCACCACGTCCGCCTTGATACCGAGATCCTCAAGCGCGCTTGAATATATCTGCGCCTTGCCCTTTTGCGTTCTTAAAATTATTGCTATGTCCGAGGGCTTAAGCGCCTCGCCGTTATTTTTAGTGCCGTATTTAAGCAGTTCCTTTATATCGGCAGCCATCTGCCTTGCCTCACGCACAAGGGTCTTGTTTTCCTCTGCGTCATCGTAGTATTCGCCAAGCGCCTTTGGTTCCATCAAAGTAACGCTCACTCTTTTTTCAATATTGGAGAGGTCCTTATCCACCTTGGCAAAACTCAGCGAGTCCTCGCTCTTATAATCTATCGATGCGCCAAGCACACCGAATATACGGTCAAAGACTGTATTGGTAAAATCAATAATATGCTTATCGCACCTGAAGTTTTTGGACATAAAAAGCGATGCCTTGGGAGAAGCCTTTGCATCCTCAAACTTAGGAAACGATGCCTTCATCTCGCGGAAAACGTCGGGAGCCGCTGAGCGGAAGGAGTAGATTGACTGCTTGATATCACCTACCATAAAGCAGTTGTTATCCTTTGCAACCGCCTTAAAGATGCTGTCCTGCAGACGGTTTACGTCCTGGTACTCATCTATATAAATATAGGAGAACTGTTTTTGATATTCAAGCGCTATATCGCTGAGCTTGCCGTCACCGTTATAAAGCGTTTTGTATGCGTATCTCTCTATATCAGAATACTCACATATACCGCGCCTTATTTTCTCGGCAGTATATACCTCATCAAACTTTTTCAGGAATTTGTAAACATTATTTGTCAATTTATAGAGAATATCAAATATCTGTACCCATTTTTCCGTTGTATACGAAAAATATTTTTCATACAGTTCTTCACGCAAATAGAGCTTTATATCACTGTGCAGTGCGGCAAATTCTATCATAGCGGGGCTCTTGTCCTCGTTCTTTACACGGGGAAGATCGGGAAAAGAGAGATTGGTAAGGATACTATGCACGCTATCGTAATCTCTTGCAGCCTTTAACTCTTTTAAGATATAAAGATCTGCCTCGGCTACGTCTTTATACTTGCCGAATTTGTCGGAGAAATCGTAAAGCTCACGCACAAGGGGGCTTAAGATAGATATATAATGCTCGCACCCTTCATCTATCTGCGCTCTTAAAAATTCACCAAAGACGGTGTCAAATACACCCTTAAAGTTTTTTGTATTATAGCACTCTTTAAGCGGGTAAAGACCCTCTACACCGTCGGGAGTAGAGGTAGTGCGCGTATAAAGATAAAGCAAAACCTCGGTAGCATTTTTTTCGCTCTGACCTGTTTTGGTAAGGGTGTAGATAAGAGAGGCAAAGTCCTCTTTAGATATAATATCCGACATCTCGCCTGCTAAAAAGGCATCGTAAAGAGAGCCCATTATCATATCTGAGAGTATCTCACACTCAGCGCCCTCGGCTATACGGTATGAGGGAGAGAGGCCGTGCAGCTCGGTATTCCTTTTTACTATCTCGTTACAAAAGGCGTCAATGGTCATTATTTTAGCGCCGGGCAAAAGATAAAGCTCTTCCTTTAATCGCTCATCGTTTTCATTTTCACTTATAGCGCCCCTTAGCGCCTTTGCTATTCTTTCCTTGAGCTCGTTTACCGCGGCGTTGGTAAAGGTAACGATAAGCATATTGGATATGGATGCGCCGCTGCTTTTATCAAGGAGCCCTCTTATGATTCTCTGTGTCAGCGTTGCCGTTTTACCTGAGCCCGCCGCCGCCGATACAAGCAGGGTCTTATCTGTACATTCTATTGCATTTAACTGCTCTTTAGTAAAGTTTATTTTACTTTTGGTAGTATTTTTAACCTCTGCCTCGCTCATAAGCCGATCTCCTTTCCTTTTTATTTCTACTTTTAAAAATTAAATTTCTATCTGTTTTTCAGGCTTGATAAAACTGCCCTCGTCACTAATCTTTACCCTGCCAAGGGCAAAGAACACATCCCCGTCATAAAGACGCACAAGGGTATTATCGGATAGATTTGTGCCTATCTTTTTCTGGCTTATCTCAAGGCCGTTTTTGGCAAGACGGGCAAAGAACGGGGGTAAATGCACTGCCACATTGTCCTTGAATATCTCACTTACGGGCAGTACTCTTTCTTTTGCTTTTTCTCCAAGAGCCTCAAGCTCATCAAGCGTTATAGCGTCTTTAAGAGTAAAGCCCGAGGCCTCGGCTCTGGTAAGTGACGCCATAGCACCGCCACAGCCAAGGCGTGCGCCTATATCATTACAGAGCGTGCGTATGTAAGTGCCCTTTGAGCAACGTATATCAAGGCTGTAATTTTTATCATCGATTTTTTGGCAGTCGATACCAAAGACGCATATATCTCTTGCCTCCCTCTCAATGACCTTGCCCTCCCTTGCCAGCTCGTAAAGTTTTTTACCGCCGACCTTAAGGGCCGAGTACATAGGAGGTGTCTGCTTTATGTTGCCGATAAACTCTTTTACTACTCTCTTTACCTCATCCTCATTTGGGATATTGTCGCTTTGACTGAGTATCTCTCCGCTGGTATCCTCGGTGTCGGTAACAATACCAAGGGTAAGCGTTGCAATATAGTGCTTATCCGAAGAAAGCATATACTCGCTGACCTTAACGCCTCTTTCTATAAGCACGGGCAAAACGCCCTCTGCCATAGGGTCAAGCGTACCTGTATGTCCTGCCTTTTTTACACCGAGCAGTCGCTTTACACGGTTGACTACGCCCTGGCTGGTAAGACCCTTTTGCTTGTTTATTATAATAACTCCGTTTGGCATACGGCACCTCCTCCCAAAAAATTAATGAATATCTACCTGCTTTAAACACATTCTAGCATAAAATATACTTAAATTCAATAAAAAGGATAGACAAACTTTATTTTGTGTGCTAAAATATTAAAAATCTTATTTTAAAGGAGAACAAAATGAAGGCAGTTATAACCGTTACGGGTAAGGATAAGGTCGGCATTATCGCTATGGCGAGTAACGTCTGCAAGGACTTTGGCGTTAATATAGTGGATATCAGCCAGACTGTTATGAAGGAATATTTTGCGATGATAATGCTCTGTGAGCTTGACGGACTTACTACCGACTTTAAGACCTTCTCCGAAAAAATCAAAGATACGGGCAAGGAAAACGGCGTAGAGATATCCGTTATGCACGAGGACATCTTTAACTCCATGCACAGAATTTAAGGTGATAAAATGCTTAATATAAACGATATACTTGAAACTATACGAATGATACGCGAGGAAAATCTTGATATACGCACAGTTACTATGGGTATATCCCTTTTTGACTGCATATCGGATGACCCCGAAAGATTAAAGCAAAAAATATACGATAAAATAACCGATAGCGCCAAGGATCTTGTAAGGGTGTGCGAGGATCTGGAAAGAGAGTACGGCATACCGATTGTAAACAAGAGAATATCCGTAACTCCGATAAGCCTTATCGGTGCGGGTCTTGAGCCAAAGGAATTTGTCGAGATAGCAAAGGTGCTTGACAAAGCGGCAAAGGATCTTTCAGTAAACTTTATCGGCGGCTACTCTGCCCTTGTGCAAAAGGGTATGACAAAGGGCGCAAAAAATCTTATCGAATCTATCCCCGAGGCGCTTGCTACTACCGAAAGAGTGTGCTCTAGTATAAACGTAGCCTCCACCAAGGCAGGCATTAATATGGATGCCGTACTGCGCATGGGTGAGATAATCAAGGAAACCGCCTATCTGACAAAGGACAAGGACTCCCTTGGCTGCGCAAAGCTGGTTGTATTTGCAAATATGCCCGAGGATAACCCCTTTATGGCAGGCGCTATGCACGGCATAGGTGAAAGCGATACGGTTATTAACGTAGGTGTCAGCGGTCCCGGTGTTGTTGCGGCGGCGGTCAGAAACGCAGGCAAGTGCGATTTTTCCACCCTTGCTGAGACTGTAAAAAGAATTGCCTTTAAGATAACACGTGTAGGCCAACTTATTGCGGCAGAGGCCGCACAGCGCCTCCACGTACCCTACGGCATAGTCGACCTCTCTCTTGCTCCCACCCCCGCAAAGGGTGACTCGGTCGCCGAGATACTTGAGAATATGGGTCTTGAGCGCTGTGGTACTCACGGTACTACCGCCGCCCTTGCCCTGCTTAACGACGCTGTTAAAAAGGGTGGAGTTATGGCGTCAAACCACGTAGGCGGTTTGAGTGGTGCATTCATCCCTGTCTCCGAGGACAGGGGTATGATAGAGGCGGCAAAATGCGGTACTCTTACTCTTGAAAAGCTTGAGGCTATGACAGCCGTTTGCTCTGTCGGTCTTGATATGATAGCCATTCCCGGCGACACAAGCGCACGCACCATAAGCGGCATTATCGCAGACGAGATATCCATAGGTGTTGTAAACACCAAGACCACAGCCGTACGCGTTATCCCCGTTTGGGGCAAGGGTGTCGGCGATGTAGCCGAGTTCGGCGGCCTTTTGGGCTACGCCCCCATTATGCCTCTTAAATCCGAGAGCTGCGCCGACTTTGTCGAGCGCGGCGGCAGAATCCCCGCCCCCATTCATTCACTTAAAAATTAAACAAAACCAGATAAAATACAAAAAGCCTTAATTTTGCAAACCCAACTTTGCATTTCAAGGCTTTTTTGCCTTTATATAGAAAAAGTCAACAGTGCAGATACCAAGGCTTGATGAATAATAAAAAAGCCCGGCTGTTACACCGGGCTCGAAAACTTTGTGGGTTTTATTCAGAGGGGCAATTCCATGAATTGGCCTCTTTGAATTGTTTTAATTCATCTTGATAGTTATAAAGAGATTGTGGTTCGAAGATTGCATACGATGAATCTTTTTTAAACAGCAATACAAAATATCTGTAATCACGCGTTTCGTTTTCGGTGTTAAACCTAACTTTGGAGTGTATTAAAAAATTGCCGTATTCATCTTCTGTAAAATAACGAGATACATGGCTACTATAATTATCATATTGACAAAAGATTGTTTCAAGTTGCCCATAGTCCACTGGATTATCTTTTTTGCTAAAGCTTACTTCCTTGACGATGCATTTTTCTAAGTTTAATTCTTTGTTCCAGTCATTTTTTTCTTTTAAATCGGCTATTTCTTGTTCATCAAATTCACCAAAACTGAAGTCTGAATAAAGTTTTTTTCTCTCGATAATAAAATTATGATCCTCATAAAAATAAACGAGATTACCCTTTGTTGCTTGTAAAATCAAAACATTTGCAGAGGCGAAGGTGTCTGAATAAGTTTCTTCGGAGTATGTAAAAAGAATTCTTCCACACTCATCAATTTCAATAATTTCTATTTCCGGATCACAAGGAAAATCTGCTTGCATACCAAAGCCGCCAATCCATAATAGTGAATTTATAGCCACGGTGTATAAATCAGAATGTTCACCGGAATATTTGAATGGAACACAGCCAATTAGTGTTGAACAAAGTGCAAAAACCAAAATAATCGATGCGCAAATTCTTCTCATCATAACCCTCCTGTTTTGATTTTTAAATATTTCAGTATTCTATGGCATTTTTTAGGTTAATTAACCATGAGATTGGATTGTTTGAAACAGATCGTACATAATACTTTAGTGCATTGATTTTATCTTGTTGTGTAGCCTCACCTATTCTCAAATTAGATCCACCCAATAAAGTTGCAGATAATTCCCAAGGCGAACTGGTATCATTCTTTAATGGTGAAGGTATTCCAACAAATATACCATATTTAATCAGTCCCATTGTCATCAGTTGTGTATTGTGTCCGCGTTCATGTTTTAGAACATCCTCGCCATCTTTGTGATGCGAGCCTAATCCAATGGCTCCAAATGAAATTGATGAACTCGACTCCTGTATTATAAAAACTGGCGCTCCTTTGTAAAAAGAAACATGTTTTGCGTTAGAAACTTTTTTTGTATCTTCGTTAAACGGATTCCATCCAATTGCATCCATATCGCCCCTTACATCTTCATCAAATATTGAAGCAACCGCCATTCCTACATAACTTAGTGTAGAAACTGCAGTTTGAAAAGCAACACCGCTAGCAATTGAAAAAAGCAAAGAGGATAATATAGCGAAGCATCCACTCGGATCACGATACATCACCGGATTATTACCGCAGTAAGCATAGAGATTTAAACCATTATGCGATCCGGGCTCAAGGAAGTTTACATTATCCGGCGTCAGCCATCTGCACCACTCGGGTACGTAGTATCTCGACTTACAGTAGTAATAGCCTGTATCGGTGTCGTAGTTGCCTTCACTTGTATTATAAAGGTTTGCATCAGAAAAGTCAACAGTGCAGATGCCGTCGTATTGATAGATAAGAAAAAAGCCCGGCTGTTACACCGGGCTGAAAACTTATTAGAATGTATATCCAAAATTACCAATTTTTAATCAAATACCCTTGTTTTTTAAAGTCTAGAACTAAATGATCAATTTCATTGATTAATTTTTTGGATATTTTCAACTGCGGATATTCACAATCTCCAAAAAAACAAACAGCCATAAGATTTGGGTTTTTATAGTTTGTTTTTTCGGTACATTTTGAACTAACAAACTTTTCCCACGAAAAATCTTTAGTAAAAATGTATACAACTAGCATAAACTCTTCAATAATGCTCTCCACACCCAAACTTGATAATAACCACACTTTAGATCGATAAGGGTTGTTTTCACATACAAAACGTTTCTTTATGCCGATTGACTCTACTAATAAACTTTCGTCACCTATATAGTCAAGGAATACATTGTTATTTACTGATATTTTTCTTAAACAATCAAAGATAATTTGCATTTCAGTATTGCGCTTATCCTCGTTTGATTTGATTTCAATATTTTTGTAATTCTTCGAATTTGATATTTTGACAATGTTTTTATTATGATTATAAAACACCCGAAATAACCCCCGCAATCGCATTAATTATGCCAGATCGATGAATTTGCATAGCTTTTTTAGTGCTTCCATAATGCATATGCAACATATTAACTGCATCAACATCCAGCCTAAAATATGTTTTTCCTGATTTTTTTTGAAAACTGATCAACGTATTTCCATTAGTTTTTGGATTGCCATATCCAAGGTTAACTTTTCCGTATTGGGATTTAGCGGTATTACCAATCTTTAATCCAGTTGCGTTTTTCATCAATGAACCAAAAGACATACTTATGCCAGATATTATCCCACCAACCATGAATCCATCACAAAATCCGTCTATTGTCGCTTGACCGACATCATCGAATAACTCTCTCGGGCTATCCCCCTCCACTACCGATTCAATACCTGTTATAGCAGCCTCGGTAATTGCAGATATTGCTCCTATAGCAAGCGCAGTTTTTACTCCAGCTATCAAAGCTGGAGATCCGGCTCCACCAGTAGTAACAGTAATTACCACTCCGACTGCAATGGCAATCAAACCAATGGCTATTTTATCCTGATTCGACAACGACCAACATCCACTCGGGTCATAATTACTTATCGGATTATTACCGCAGTAGGCGTAGAGATTTAAACCATTATGCGAGCCGGGCTCAAGGAAGTTTACGTTATCAGGCGTCAGCCATCTGCACCATTCGGGCACGTAATACCTGGACTTACAGTAGTAATAGCCTGTATCGGTATCGTAGTTGCCTTCACTTGTATTATAAAGGTTTGTATCAGAAAAGTCAACAGTGCAGATGTCGTCGTATTGATGGATAAAAACAAAAAAGCAGGCACACAGAAAAACTGCATGTCTGCTTTGAATATTCAGTTAAAGCACAAATAGTTGCGTAAAGGTGCCTATCAAAGAAGTCTTACTCCTGCCTCTTTGCACACTCTATGCGTTTCCTTATCCCAGACGCTAGACTGTACCTCGCCTATATGGGCACAGCCCATCATCAGCATGCAAAGACGGGACTGTCCGATACCGCCGCCGACGGTCAAAGGGAGCTTGTCCTCGAGGAGTAGCTTGTGGAAAGGTAACTCGGCTCTGTCAAGGCAGCCGGAGATTTCAAGTTGTTTTTTCAGTGATTCACTGTCAACACGTATACCCATTGAGGATATCTCAAGCGCTATATCCAAAAGTTCATCATAGAAAAGGATGTCGCCGTTAAGATCCCAGTCATCATAGTCGGGCGCTCTGCCATCGTGCTTTTCGCCGTTTGAGAGTACCTTGCCTATGCCTGTGATAAGCACGGTGCCGTATTTTTTTGTAATAAGATATTCACGCTCCTTGGCACTCTTATTAGGATAAAGGCTTAAAAGCTCCTCGCTTGAAATCGACTTGAGTTCTCTTTTAAGTTTAATATCAGGTAGAGTGTCAAACTCAACCTTAAGTCTCTCATGCGTATCAACTATCGCGTTTACTATCTTTTGCGCTATGTCGTAAAGATACTCAAGAGTACGTTCCTTTCTTGTTATAACCTTTTCCCAGTCCCACTGGTCAACGTAAATTGAGTGGATGTTGTCAAGGCTCTCATCACGCCTTATCGCGTTCATATCGGTATAAAGGCCGTTGCCCTCGTAAAAGCGGTATTCCTTAAGCGCAAGGCGCTTCCACTTAGCCAATGAGTGCACAACCTGACCCTCGCTGCCCGTTGCGGGGATATCAAAGCTTACAGGTCTTTCATAGCCGTTAAGGTTGTCGTTAAGACCAGAATGCTCCTCTACAAAAAGAGGTGCAGACACGCGCTTAAGATGCAAAAGCGCCGCAAGAGAGTCCTGGAAGGTGCGCTTTATAAATGATATTGCCTTTTGTGTATCGTATACGTCAAGAGGGGACGTATAGCCCTTTGGAATATATACCTTGTTCATTTCCTTTTTCCTACTGTCGGGACAGGTTGCCCCTTTACCTTAAATATATTTTAGCCAATGCTTTGCATAATAAACAGTTCAATAGCAAGGTAACCGCCGATACCGCCGCTCTTTGCCTTACCGTCAGCCTCGCCAAGGGCAGATATTATCTTTGCCAGACGCCTCGCGCCATACCTTTTTGCGCTGTTTATATAAAGACTCAGTTTATACTGATGCATCTTCATTATCGCCTCAATTTCCTTT
This sequence comes from Eubacteriales bacterium, assembly GCA_045653505.1. Taxonomy (GTDB): domain Bacteria; phylum Bacillota; class Clostridia; order Oscillospirales; family CAG-272; genus UBA1740. Next base: position 33,202 of record JAZOLZ010000041.1, read on the forward strand.
ATATCGGTGCCCGACTCAAGCATCATCGCAACCGAGGTAAGATCGGCATAAACCGAGGCAAGATTTGCAAATATAATATTTGCATCAACCCTACGGTGCTTCATATCGCTAAGGGCCGCAAGAGCCGCATCGGCACTGCCGTTTAAAATTGCGTTTGAAAGCGCAAAGGCATCACTCTCGGGAAGTGGTGAGACAACCTCGTTTATCATCTCGTAACTTATACCCTCAAGCCCCTTTGCCTTGGTATATGCGCACAGTTTGTCAACCTCACCCTTAAGGGTCTGCATATTGTTGCCCGCGCGCTCAAGCAGCGCCTCAAGCAAGCTGCGGTTATACTTTACTCCCTGAGCATCAAAATGTCTTGCAAGCCACGAGATTATCTGTGCGGCGCTCGATTTGGGAAAGTCTATAATTTCAAAGCTCTTTGACAGTCTTTTGTAAAGTTTGCTTTGCTTTTTAGGCAGTCCTGCAGTATCAAAGCCCTCTGCCGTTGGTGTTAATATCAAAACAGTGTACGGATATTCTTCTCTGCCTAAGGCAAACTCCTCAAGCTTTGAAAGAAGGCTTTCCTTACTTTTTTCAAGGTCGGGATATCGCCACTCCACAAGTTTAAAGTCAGCCATCATCGGCGGTGCCTTGATAGCCTCAAGCAGCTTTGGCGCATCTATCTCAGCGCCGTCGTAAACGGTGTGGTTAAAGGCAGCAAATGCCTCGTCTGTGCATATCGCATTTTTTATCTGCAAAAGATAGTGCCTTTTTAAATAATCCTCGCTGCCCGAAAAAATATAAAAGCCGCCGAGGTTATTATTTTTTATTCTGTCTTTAATTCTTTGCATCAGTAGACTGCCGTAAGAGTAAGCGAAGTCTCTCTTACAACTCCTCCTAATTTTAACTCGTAAATCAGTTTAAGAACTATACCGTTATCTTCTTTTTTAAGTACAATATCCTTTGTCATAATATCACAGTCAAAGGCAAAGCCGGATACGGTATAGGTGGTGCTTGTGATAACGCCCTTTTTAAAGCGCATAGTGCTCTCTATACCGCCGCTTTTTGTCATGTTGACAAAACTGTCACTTATCATTATGGAAGTATCTATATCGACGCCCTCCTGCTTTTCACTGAAGGTTATCTTATAGATATGACCCGATATTTCTATATATCCAAAAGCGGCGCTTTGGTTTTCCTCCTCAACGGTATCATCCTTAATAAAAGAGGAAAGAGTTATTTCACACCTTTTCTTTTCCATAAAAGCCTTCCTTTTAGGCAAGAGAGAATACGCCTAAAGCCATAAATTTTTAGATGATTTAAGTTGCTCTAGCAAAAAAGCCGTCTTAAAGAAGACAGCCTTTTACTTATTTTCTGTTAAATCTGGAGTTGGGGTTTACAACCTCTCTCCAGTCAAGCGCACCTGAGTCGAGCGCAAGGATAAGCGCCTCGGCCGTAGCAATATTGGTAGCCACAGGCACGTTATGAATGTCGCAAAGACGCAAAAGCTCCTCCTCTGCCTCGCTTGCCATCTTCTGAGGATCTGTACCTCTGAAGTAGAATACTAAATCTATCTCATCGCAGGAGATACGGGAGGCTATCTGCTCTGTACCCGAGATACCTGCAAGAAAGGTTTCAATTTCAAGCCCGGTGGCATCCTGCACGTACTTACCCGTAACCTGTGTGGCTAAGAGATGGTGACGTGAGAGAATACCGGTATACGCTATGCAAAACTGCGCCATAAGTTCTTTTTTATTGTTGTCTGCAATAATCGCAATATACATAAAACTCCCTCTCCTTTAAATAGTATATCGAAATCAAAAGTCTTGGGGGCCCATTTAAAAGTAAGCACACAAGGTGCATTTTTTGCACTGACGGTAGAAACCTACAACCACTACCCCATTTTACTTTTCCACTATTTTATCATTTATTTGCTTTTTTGTCAATAAGCGAGGGGGTATTTTATTACTTATTTAAATAAAAATTTTTGTCCAAAATATATACAAAATGCTTAAAATATATAAAAAACTTCTGTTTTGCTATTGTAAAAAAAAGAAATATGTTGTATAATAACTCCTGGAATTTTTTATCAAAGCAAGAGGACTACACATGAAAGAATTCAAGAAAATAGGTATCCTGACCTCGGGCGGTGACGCCCCCGGTATGAACGCGGCGGTAAGAGCCGTTGTAAGAACGGCTATCTCAAACGGCGTTGAGGTTATGGGAATATATAGAGGATACTCAGGACTTATCGACGGTGACGTACGCCCCTTAGGTATCCGTGACGTATCCAACATAATCAACTCGGGCGGTACAACACTCTACACAGACCGCTGCCCCGAGATGCTTACCAAAGAGGGTAAGGAAAAAGCGCTTAAGACCTGCCGCGATCTTGGCATAGAGGCGCTTGTTGCCATTGGTGGTGACGGTACCTTCAGAGGTGCTACATCACTTAACGCACTTGGCCTGCCCTGTGTCGGCATCCCTGCTACAATTGACAATGACATCACCTCTACGGACAACACCATAGGCTTTGATACCTGTATGAATACCGTAGTTAACCTTGTTGATAAGCTCAGAGATACCTGCGAGTCACACGCACGCTGCTCGGTTATTGAGGTAATGGGCAGATACGCAGGCGATATCGCGCTTAATACCGCAATTGCAAGCGGTGCAACAAGCGTTGTTTTACCCGAGTTTGAGTATGACAAAGAGGCTCTTTTTGAAAAGATAAAGAGATCTAAAAAGCTTGGTAAGCGTAACTTTATAGTAATTGTTTCCGAGGGTCTTGGCTCAACTTACGGCGAGCAGCTCACAGGCGAGATTGAAAAGAATACGGGAGTAGAGTCCCGTTTTGTACGCTTTGCGCACATAGTAAGAGGTGGCCGCCCCAATCTTCGTGACAGAGTTATGGCATCGGCTATGGGTGTGCACGCAGTACGCGAGTTGCTTGCAGGCAAAAGCGACCTTGTTGTTTGCGAGAAGAACTCCGAGATAACGTCGGTCGACATCAACTACGCCCTTGACCTTGATATGCTTTATAAGCTCAAGCTCGACGACAGCGTACTTGAAAAGAAGTACGATAAAGAAACCGTTGCCAAGATGCACGCAGACGTTGCAAAAAGACGCAGCGACATGAAGTATCTTTATAATATAGCAAAGACGATAAATCTTTAACAAAAAAACGAGCGCAAGGTCTGCTTTAAGTCTTGTGGCTCGTTTTTTGTTTGTTTTACTAACTTAACTTTCTATTTTACGCTTTTATTTTAGATTTTTCCCCAACAACTTAATTTTCCATTTTCAACTTTCAATTTGCTTGCTTTCAATTTTCAATTTTCAACTCAAAATTCCTTTTCTTGTAGCCTTTTAAAAATATCCATAATTTAGCCTATGATTTAAAATATTTTTGTATCTTTTACATAGTTGACAAAACTATAAGTATGTGCTAAAATAATAAGGATAATTTTAATAGTTTTAAGAGGAGAAGCGACATGGCACAGAGTAGCGGAATTAAAATTTATTCTACAGCGATGCATAAGTCATTTTCTTCTATGGTTAATGATTTTATTTCTTCTTTTGACGTCCTTTCTGATTTTGATAATATAGTTGTTTTACCCGGTTTTTGCGATGTGCACGTACATTTTCGCGAGCCGGGTTTTTCTTATAAAGAGACAATAAAATCAGGCTCGCTCGCGGCGGCAAAGGGCGGTTATACCGACTGTATGACTATGCCTAATTTAAACCCCGTGCCCGATAGTCTTGAAGCGCTCAAGTGCCAGCTTGATATAATAAAAAAAGATGCTAAAATAGGCGTTTACCCCCTCGGCTCAATAACAAAGGGACAGATGGGTAAAGAACTGTCGGATATGGCGGATATGGCACCCTATTGCCTTGCCTTCAGTGATGACGGCAGAGGTGTGCAAAGCGACGAGATGATGCTTGCCGCTATGCAAAAGGCAAAGGAGCTTGACAGGATTATAGTTGCCCACTGCGAGGATAACTCCCTGCTCTTTGGCGGATATATCCATAAGGGCGAGTATGCCAAGGCCCACGGCCACAGAGGTATATCCAGTGAGAGTGAGTATAGGCAGATTGCAAGAGATATCGAGCTTGTCAAAAGGGTCGGCTGTAAATACCACGTCTGCCATATTTCAACAAAAGAGAGTGTTGAGATTATAAGGCAGGCAAAAAAAGACGGTGTTAATATTACTTGTGAAACTGCGCCGCACTACCTTGTCCTTACCGATAGTGACCTCAAGGAGGACGGATACTTTAAGATGAACCCACCCTTAAGGTCAGAGGCTGACAGGCAGGCACTAATAGAAGGATTGCTTGACGGCACGATAGATATGATATCCACCGACCACGCCCCTCACTCAAAAGAGGAAAAATCAAGAGGTCTTGAAAAAAGCGCTTTTGGTATAGTCGGTATTGAAACAGCCTTCCCCACCCTTTATACTCATCTTGTAAAAACGGGTATAATAGGTATGGAAAGACTTATTGAACTTTTGTGTGTTAACTCACGATTAAGATTTGGCATACCGTTTAACTTTGATTTCTCGGTATGGGATCTTTCCAAAAAATACACCCTAAGCGAGGATATGCTCATCTCTATGGGCAAGGCAACCCCCTTTATCGGCAGAGAGCTTACAGGTGAAAGCCTTATGACGGTAAGGGACGGCAAAATAGTTTATAAAAATAATATTATAAAGTAAGATAAATTTTCGGAGGCGTAAAATGGCAAAGAGAAAGGATTTAAAAAAGATACTCATTATAGGCTCAGGTCCTATAGTTATCGGTCAGGCGGCAGAGTTTGACTATGCGGGCACACAGGCCTGCCTTGCTCTTAAAGAGGAGGGCTATGAGGTTGTGCTTGTAAACTCCAACCCCGCAACGATTATGACCGACACTTCTGTTGCGGACAAGGTTTATATGGAGCCCCTTACCCTTGAGTATATTGCAAAAATTCTGCGTTATGAAAGACCTGACGCTATACTCCCCGGCATCGGTGGACAGACAGGCCTTAACCTTGCTATGCAGCTTGAAAAGAAAGGCATTTTGCGCGAGTGCCGCACCGAACTGCTCGGTACCTCCAGCGAGAGCATTGAGAGGGCCGAGGACAGAGAACTCTTTAAGGAACTTTGTCAGTCTATCGGCGAGCCCACAATCCCCTCCGAGATAACCTATAATTTAGATGAAGCAAAGGCGGCCGCTAAGAGAATAGGCTACCCCGTTGTTTTGCGCCCTGCATTTACCCTTGGCGGTACAGGCGGCGGCTTTGCGAATAACGAGGAGGAACTCATTGAGATAGGCCAGAACGCCTTTAAACTTTCCCCCGTGCACCAGGTGCTTATAGAAAAGAGCGTTAAGGGTTATAAGGAAATTGAGTTTGAGGTAATGCGTGACTCAAGTGATAAGGCTATCACTATATGCGGTATGGAAAACATTGACCCCGTAGGCGTACACACAGGTGACTCTGCGGTAGTTGCACCCATACTTTCTCTTAACGAGCATGATTTAAAGATGCTTAACGACTCTGCAATAAAAATCATAAAAGAACTTAAAATTGAGGGTGGATGTAACGTACAGTTTGCATTAAACCCCTATACGAGCGAATATTTCCTTATCGAGGTTAACCCGAGAGTATCCCGCTCATCTGCCCTTGCATCAAAGGCAAGCGGATATCCTATCGCAAGAGTAACCGCTAAAATAGCAGTCGGTATGACATTAAACGAGATTGAGGTTGCAGGCACTACCGCAGACCACGAGCCGCGCCTTGATTATATCGTGGCAAAGTTCCCCCGTTTCCCCTTTGACAAGTTTACCGCCGCATCCAACACCCTTGGTACACAGATGAAGGCGACGGGTGAGGTTATGGGCATCGGTTCAACCCTTACCGAGTGTATCTTAAAATCCGTGCGCTCGCTTGAGATAGGCGCAAATCACTTAAGACTTAATAAGTTTGACAGTTATACAAACGAGGAACTTTTTGAGTACGTAAACGATTATAAGAGCGACACGCTCTTTGCCGTAGCCGAGCTTATAAGACGCGGCACGGCCCTTGACAAAATGCACGAGCTCACTAAGATAACTCCCCTTTTCCTTGAGAGCTTCAAGACCATAACGGATATGGAAGAAATCCTTAAGGATAAGCCTCTTGATTTGAAGGCACTCTATGCGGCAAAGGTTATCGGCTTCTCGGACGCTTATATCTCAAAACTTTGGAACATAAGCGAGACCGAAGTATGGAATATGCGTCACAAGAATAATATCAAGCCCGTATTCAAGATGGTTGATACGCTTTATTCGGGCGCTTATATACCCTACTTCTACTCCTCTTATATCGGAGAAAACGCATCCCGTCTTACCGATAAGAAAAAGGTTGTAGTGCTTGGCGCAGGCCCGATACGTATAGGTCAGGGCGTTGAGTTTGACTACTCCACAGTACACGCCGTAAGCACAATCAAAAACAGCGGATACGAGTCTATCATCATAAATAATAACCCCGAGACGGTATCCACCGACTATACAACTGCGGACAAGCTCTACTTTGAGCCTCTTACACCCGAGGACGTGATGAACATACTTGAGTTTGAAAATCCCGAGGGTGTTATCGCATCGCTTGGCGGACAGACTGCGATCAACCTTGCAGAGCCGCTTATGAAGCGCGGTGTTAAGATAATAGGCACAGACTGTGAGGCTATAGACAGAGCAGAAAACCGTGACCGCTTTGAAAAACTCTTAAAATCGCTCGGTATCCCCCAGCCTAAGGGTAAGGCCGTAACAAAAATAGAGGACGGAGTAAATGCCGCTACCGAGATAGGCTACCCCGTTTTGGTGCGCCCCTCGTTTGTCCTTGGCGGCAGAGCGATGCAGATAGTACACAACGAGGATCAGTTGCGCCACTATTTAAGAACGGCAGTTGAAATTGACGAGGACAGACCCGTACTCGTTGATAAATATATAATAGGTAAAGAGGTCGAGGTTGACGCCATCTGCGACGGCCGTGACGTCTTTGTGCCCGGCATTATGGAGCTTGTTGAAAGAACGGGTATCCACTCGGGCGACTCTATCAGCGTTTACCCCACCTTCTCTATCTCGGACAAGGTAAAGGGTACAATCTTAAGCTATGCAAAGGCGCTCGGCAAGGGCATCGGCATAGTAGGTCTTTACAACATTCAGTTTATAGTAGACAAGGACGAGAGGGTTTATATTATCGAGGTTAACCCCCGCTCCTCACGTACAGTCCCCTTCCTCTCCAAGGCAACAGGCTACAGCCTTGCGGATATCGCAACAGAGTGTATCCTTGGCAAGAGTTTAAAGGAGCAGGGTATCTTTGACCTTTATCCCGAGGAGAAAAAGAGATGGTACGTAAAGGTGCCCGTATTCTCCTTTAACAAGATACGCGGTCTTGACGCATATCTCTCCCCTGAGATGAAATCTACGGGCGAGGCTATCGGATATGACGATAAACTCAACCGTGCGCTCTTTAAGGCTCTGCAGGCATCGGGTATGAAGCTGCAGAACTACGGCACGGTCTTTGCAACTATCGCAAGAGGGGATAAGGATGAGGCACTGCCTCTTATCCGCCGTTTCTACGACCTCGGCTTTAACATTGAGGCTACCGAGGGTACTGCTAAATTCTTAAAGGAAAACGGCATACGTACCCATGCGCTTAAGAAGATAAGCGAGGGCAGTGAGGAAATACTCAACTCAATACGCCAGGGCCATATATCCTACATTATCAACACAGGTAACTTTACCTCAGGTATCAATATGTCCGACGGATATGAGATACGCAAGGCGGCAATTGAAAACAATGCTACAATCTTTACCTCGCTTGATACGGTAAAGGTGCTTCTTGACGTGCTTGATGAGACTACCTTGCGTATTTCAACCATTGACGCTTAAAAACATTTTAAGGAGCCTTTATGAAACAGGCAATTTTTGAAATAAAGGAAAATTTTGCTCTTACAAAAAACGTATATAAAATGTCCCTTTCAGGCGATACAGCGGATATAAGATGCGGTCAGTTTGTCAACATACTTATTGACGGTCTTTACTTAAGACGCCCTATATCGGTATGCGACTGTGAGGGTGACACTCTTACTCTTATCTACAAGGTTGTAGGTAAGGGTACAGAGGCGCTTTCCAATATGAAAAAGCAAACCAAACTTGACATTTTAACAGGTTTAGGTAACGGATACGATATTTCTCTTGCAAAAGAAAAACCTCTGCTTGTAGGCGGAGGAGTGGGTGTACCGCCCCTTTATAAGCTCGCAAAGGAACTTATCGCCCTTGGCAAGACACCTAGCGTTATACTCGGCTTTAACACAAGCGAGGAGGTCTTTTTAAAGGAGGACTTTGAGGCTCTCGGATGCAAGGTTTACGTCACTACGGTTGATGGAAGCTGTGGTATAAAGGGCTTTGTTACAGACGCGCTTGGGGACATTGATTACACCTATTTTTACACCTGCGGTCCGGAGCCTATGCTTAAGGCACTTTATAAGGCTACGCACACTAGCGGTCAGTTCAGCTTTGAAGAGAGAATGGGTTGCGGCTTTGGTGCTTGTATGGGATGCTCCTGCAAGACACTTACCGGATATAAGCGCATCTGTAAAGACGGCCCTGTGCTTTTGAAGGAGGAGATATTATGGTAAATACAAAAATCAATCTTCTCGGCATAGAGATAGACAACCCCGTAATCCCCGCCAGCGGTACCTTTGGCTACGGCTATGAGTATGCCGAGCTTTACGATATAAATATCCTCGGCACATTCTCCTTTAAGGGTACTACAAAGGATGCGCGCTTTGGCAACCCGACACCGAGAATTGCAGAGTGTACCTCGGGTATGATAAACGCAGTAGGACTGCAAAACCCGGGAGTTGACAAGGTAATAAACGAGGAACTGCCAAAACTTAAAAAATGCTTTAATAAAAAGGTTATGGCAAACGTATCCGGATTTTCGCTTGAGGAATACGCATACACCTGCGAGAAGCTTGATAAATGCGATATCGTAGGCTGGCTTGAGGTAAATATCTCCTGCCCCAACGTCCACGGCGGAGGTATGAGTTTTGGTACAAGCCCCGAGGCGGCGGCAGAGGTGGTAAAGGCCGTAAAGGCGGTCACAACAAAGCCCGTTATCATAAAACTCTCACCCAACGTTACCGATATAGTAGCGATAGCAAAGGCGTGCGAGGAGGCGGGCGCTGACGGTATCAGCCTTATCAACACACTTCTCGGTATGAGAATAGACCTAAACAAAAAAAGCCCCGTCATCAAAAATAAGATGGGCGGTTTTTCCGGCCCGGCAATATTCCCCGTTGCGCTGAGAATGGTATATCAGGTTGCAAACGCAGTAAATATCCCCGTTATCGGTATGGGCGGTGTATCAAGTGCCGAGGACGTGCTTGAAATGATGATGGCAGGCGCAAGCGCTGTAGAGATAGGCGCGCAGAACCTTGTAGACCCCTTTATTTCCAAAAAGATAATAGAGGACTTACCAAGGGTTATGGAAAAATACGGCATAAAAGATTTAAATGATATAATAGGAGTGGCAAAGTAATGGGAAGAGACGTAATCATCGCTTGTGACTTTTCAAGCAAGGAAGAAACGCTCAAGTTTCTTGACAAATTTGAAAATAAAAAGCCTTTTGTAAAGATCGGTATGGAACTCTTTTATGCAGAGGGTCCGCAGATTGTAAAGGACATAAAGGCAAGAGGACACAAGATATTCCTCGACCTTAAACTGCACGATATCCCGAATACAGTAAAAAAGGCTATGTCGGTTCTTAAAGGCCTTGACGTTGACCTTACAAACCTGCACGCAGGCGGCACAAAGAGAATGATGGAGGCAGCGCTCGAGGGTCTTACAAGAGAGGATGGCACAAGACCTTTACTTATTGCGGTAACACAACTTACCTCAACCGACCAGGAGGCACTTGAGAACGACCTTCTCATAAAAGCACCCATAGATGAGGTTGTTATGCACTATGCAAAGACTGCAAGTGATGCGGGTCTCGACGGTGTAGTATGCTCTCCCCTTGAGGCAGGCAAGGTGCACGACTTGTGCGGCAAAAACTTTATCACAGTTACTCCCGGCGTGCGTTTTGCAGACGGTGACGTAGGTGACCAGAAGAGAGTTATGACCCCCGCTGAGGCTAAAAAGATAGGCTCCGACTACATAGTAGTAGGCAGACCCATCACAGCGGCAGCCGACCCTGTTGCGGCTTATGAGAGATGTGTAAAAGAGTTTGTTGACTGATTAAAAATTAGCAAAATATACTCATAATGTAAATAAAACTTTATAAAAACGATACTTTTTGAAAGGAATACAGATAAAATGGAAAAATTAATCGCAAAAGATTTGCTTTCAATCAAGGCAGTATTCTTCCGTCCTGAGGAGCCCTTTACCTGGGCAAGCGGAATAAAGAGCCCCGTATACTGTGACAACCGTCTTACTCTTACTGCACCCAAGGTAAGAGATGATGTTGAAAACGGTCTTGCTAAACTTATAAAAGAAAATTATCCTACGTGCGAGGTGCTTATGGGTACCTCAACCGCAGGTATTGCGCACGCGGCTATCACAGCGCACATACTTAATATGCCTATGGGTTACGTACGCTCAGGCGCTAAGGACCACGGCAGACAAAACCAGATTGAGGGTAAACTCGAAAAGGGACAGAAGGTAGTTGTTGTTGAGGACCTTATCTCAACAGGCGGCAGCGTTATCGAGGTAGTAAACGTCTTAAGAGATGCAGGCGCTGAGGTACTTGGCATCGTATCCATTTTTACCTACGGTATGCAAAAGGGTATCGACCGTCTTAATGCGGCAGACGTAAAGAATATCTCCCTTACCAACTTTGACTGCATCGCAAAGGTTGCGGCAGAGGAGGGCTATATCAAGGAGGAGGACGTTAAGCGTCTTATCGCCTTCAGAAACAACCCCTCTGATGAGAGCTGGATACAGAAATGAAGCATCTTATAGACATTCTTGATTTTTCAAAAGAGGAGCTTAAATCGCTTATCGACACGGCGCTTGATATAATAGGTAATCCCGAAAAATACAGTGATGCCTGCAAGGGTAAAAAACTCGCTACCCTCTTTTTTGAGCCCTCTACCAGAACCCGCCTTAGCTTTGAGGCGGCAATGCTTGAGCTTGGCGGAAGCGTCCTCGGTTTTTCTGAGGCATCGTCATCCTCGGCAGCAAAGGGCGAAAGTGTGGCCGATACGGCAAGAACCGTATCCTGCTATGCAGACATAATTGCTATGCGCCATCCTATTGAGGGTGCGCCCTACGTTGCATCAAAAAGTGCTACCGTACCGGTTATCAACGCAGGTGACGGCGGACACTTCCACCCTACACAGACCCTTGCCGATATACTTACTATCTATCGCCACTTTAACGGCTTTGAGAATATCACGGTAGGCGTGTGCGGTGACCTTAAATACGGCAGAACAGTACACTCTCTTATCGACTGCTTGAGTAGATACGAGGGAGTAAAATTTGTGCTTATCTCACCTGATGAATTAAGAGTACCCGAGTACGTTATATCTGCTCTTAATGAAAAGAATATCCCATATACCGAGGTAAACGGACTTGAGGAGGCTATCCCAGACCTTGACATTCTTTATATGACGCGTATCCAAAGAGAGCGCTTTAGCGATAAGGATGAATATGAAAGACTTAAGGACAGTTACGTTCTCACACTGCCAAAACTAACAAATGCAAAAAAAGACCTTGTTATAATGCATCCCTTGCCCCGTGTAAACGAGATAAGCGTAAAGGTGGACAGCGACCCACGTGCTTGCTACTTTGAACAGGCGCTTAACGGCAAGTATATGCGTATGGCTCTTATCTTAAAGTTGCTTAAGGAAAAGAACGAGGCTATAAACAAACCCCAAAGGGACAGAAAAACAAACGAACTTTTCTGTAAAAATCCAAAGTGCATCTCCCAGAGCGAGCAAGAACTCGACCACGTCTTTGAGGTGGATGAAAAGGGAGTTTACAGATGCATCTATTGCGGCAAGGTGTGCACCTGATGATGAGTTATATTCTTTGCTGACGCAAAGAGTGATATTCACCTGACGGTGAGTTGTATTTGCCTTGTGGCAAGTTATAAAACTGCGAACCTTGTGAGCAATACCACTCCGACACCGTCGGAATATCACGTTTGCTCTGCAAACATATCACTGTGAACACCGTAAGAAATATCACTGCCGCTATGCGACAATATCACTCGCCAAAGGCGAATATCACTTGCCGCAAGGCGAATATCACGCTTGCTTGCAAGCATATCACTGTGAACACCGTGAGCAATACCACTCGGCGTAGCCGAATATCACTCCGACACAGTCGGAATATAACTGCAAAATTTGTGAGCAATACAACCAAAAAGCGGATACAGGCTAAACTCTGTATCCGCTTTGTTTTTATTCATTTTTGTTAGGTTTTGTTTACTTTTCAGTTGTTTTTGTTTTGTTCTATAAGTTCGGCGCGCTTTTGTTCTATGTAATTTTGCGCCTTTGTTTGTGCCTCATCTAATTGGTCAAACATTTGTGCCAGAGCAATTCTTATAAGAGCGTCTATGTTTTTCTTTTCGGTTTCAACTCTCTTAAGATCGCTTTCGGAAAGATCCTCCTCCATAAGCTTCAAAATTTTATAGCTGGTCATCTGACACTCATCATAAAGAACGATTATTTCATCAGGAGTTTTTTCACCGCGAATCAGCGGAAGAAAACCGGAGGTCATATCATTTATCGGCCCCTTAAGTTCCTCGTATATCGCCTTTTGTTCTTCATTCATATGAGGTATGCAGGGTGCTGCCGAGGTTTCTAAAATGTTCATGTCAATCTGACTGAGTTTAATCTCCATCTCGGGCAACATTTCTTGCCAGATATCCTTCATTTCATTTTCCACTTCTGCCTTTTGCATCTCCTTTAACGTAGACAGAAGTCTCATGATAGTTCCGGTTTCGGTTAAATTCTTTTCAGTAATAATTTTTTCACAGTATTCTATCATTTTGTTTACGTTAACCGAGCCGTCAAAATTACACACCTCGTTCTTTAAGATCTGTACACTATCAAGTGAAAGTTGGTCTGCTATATTTTGAAGTATATCCTCGCCTACTTCGACGTCTACGCTGGAATACATAGTTTTGATTAATCCGTAGTACACTCCGTACATTACTCCAAAGGTCCTTGTAAGCGCGTAGATTTCACCGTAATAGCGAGTAGCCTGGTATTTGAATATATTGGTTTTATATACTGTGGCGTAGGCGAAATTGTTCATTAACGACATATATTCCGCAACCTCTTCAAGCACCCAGCTTTTCATTTCAAGATATTCCTCGGTTGCGTATACCTCAAGAGAGGTGTGGGCAGAACCTATTATATAAAGAAGTTCACCGGTAGTAAGTTTGCAGGCAACGTAAAGGGACATGCCGTCTCTCTCGCTTGCAGTTTTTGCAAGAGTGAATTTTGATATGGTGAGCTGCTGAATTTCAGGATCATCCTTATATCTTTCACGGAATTCATCATACTCAAGAGTGATACCGGCAAGTTGATTTTCATTTGCTTCAACGTCAATGCCTATCTCTCTTGCAGTATTTTCTATCTTCTCATTTACCTTTTGTCTTATGTATTCTACTGCCAGAGGGTCCTCAGCAAGAACCTCTGTGTTTATAGTACCGGTTTCTTCATCAAGATATCCAAGCTCAGCCGCAAGAGTTACTATATACTCTGTGGCTTCCTCGTACATCGTACCGATGATTTTATCCTGCTCACCGTAGATAAGAATACGGCCATCCTCGTTGATGCCGTAAATACTGAGTACCACGCCGTTTTCATCAAGCGTCATCTCAACAGAGGGGTTAATGCTTATCTTAACAAGTGTCTCTGCTTTATCCTTAGGGAATGTATTTTCAGGCTCTTCATCATCCTTAGGTAAGAAGAACGAGCAAGAGAACAAAGACATACAGCTTGCTAAAATACATACAAGCGCTATGATTTTTATAAATATATTTTTCATTCGTTTTTACTCCTTTAAAATATTTTTCTGTATTTATTTTACACCTTTTTCTTTCATATGTCAAGACAAAAAGTTTTGTTCTGATTTTTGTTTCACCAATATTTTAAAAAATACAAAAAAAGAGCAGACACGCTCTTTCAAAGCGCATCTGCTAAAAAACTAATTAATTGACTATTTTTATTTACAAAAATGGCTGTTTATTTTGAAATAAACATCTGTGTCCAGTATCTGCCGTCTGCCTCATAGCCTACGCCTATGTGGGTAAATGATGCGTTAAGTATGTTTGCGCGGTGTCCCTGCGAGTTCATCCAAGCGTCAACTACCGCCTTTGGCGTAAGGTGTCCTTTTGCAATGTTTTCGCCTGCTGTGCGATAGGATATACCAAAGTTTTTTATCATCTGAAAGGGTGTGCCGTATGTGGGGCTGTTATGTGAAAAATAGCCAAACTTACTCATATCCCGGGACTTTATACGCGCTACACGGCTCAGTTGCCAATCGTATGTAAGTTCAAAAAGACCGCGCACCTTTCTCTCATTATTTACAAGGCGTATTACCTCCTTTTCAAAGGCAATTGCCTCAGCATCTACCGTAGGGATATTAATTATCTGTCCGGGATATATAAGGTCATAGTTTTTTATACTCGGGTTAGCCGCCTTTATTTCACTTAAGCCTATCTCGTGTCTAACTGCAATTTTCCAAAGGCTGTCGCCCTTTGCTACCGTGTAGGTATTACCCGATGCTGAGGCGTTGATGCTAAGAGCCAGCAGTAAGGATGCCACTATCAATGCAAATGATATTATTTTTTTCATTTATATTCTCCTTTCTTTTTTCTGCCTTTAACAGTTTAACATATAAGGGGCTTTACTTTCAAATTCAATATATGGCACCTAAGGCAGATAATACCCTCTCTTTTTTAAATCGGCAGTATCTTATTTTACTCAAAGACATTGACATTATTTTAAAACTATGATAAAATACTTTGTTAGTAAAATATTTATGTCTTTAGACTTTGGTCTAAAACGGAGGATAAAAATGAAGTGGACATCACTTAACGATTTAAGAGAAAAATTCTTAAGTTTTTTTGAGAGCAAGGGACATTTGCGCTTAAACAGCTTTTCACTTGTACCTAACGGGGACAAGTCGCTTTTGCTTATAAACTCGGGTATGGCGCCTATGAAGAAGTACTTTACAGGCGAGGAGGAGCCACCGAGAAAAAGAGTTTGCACCTGTCAGAAGTGTATAAGAACGCCCGACCTTGAAAGAGTTGGACATACCGCACGCCACGGCACCTATTTTGAGATGCTGGGTAACTTCTCCTTTGGCGATTACTTCAAGAGTGAGGCTATTGAGTTTGCGTGGGAGTTTCTTACAAAAACGCTTGAAATTGACAAGGATCTGCTCTGGCCCTCTATTTATGAGAATGATGAGGAGACCTTTGATATCTGGGCAAACAACATTGGAGTAGACAAATCTCACATCGTACGTCTTGGCAAGGCAGATAACTTCTGGGAGCACGGTCAGGGTCCTTGCGGTCCTTGCTCTGAGATATACTTTGACCGCGGTATAAAGTACGGCTGCGGCTCACCCGACTGTAAGCCCGGATGCGACTGCGACAGATTTATGGAGATATGGAACAACGTATTCTCCCAGTTCAATAACGACGGTAACGGTAATTATACCGAGCTTGTGCAGAAAAATATTGATACCGGTATGGGTCTTGAGCGCCTTGCCTGTGTAATGCAGGGTGTGGACAACCTCTTTGAGGTTGATACTGTAAGAAAGATACTTGACACCGTTTGCTCTATCGCGGGCAAGGAGTACGGCAAGGATAAGGATAACGACGTATCTATCCGTGTTGTTACCGACCATATAAGAAGCGCTACCTTTATGATATCCGACGGTGTTATCCCCTCAAACGAGGGCAGAGGCTACGTTTTAAGAAGAATTATAAGACGTGCCTGCCGTCACGGTAAGCTGCTCGGCATTAACCGTGCCTTCTTAAAGGAGCTTTGCGAGGTTGTTATCTCACAGAACGATAATG
This sequence comes from Eubacteriales bacterium, assembly GCA_045653505.1. GTDB lineage: Bacteria > Bacillota > Clostridia > Oscillospirales > CAG-272 > UBA1740. Next base: position 49,256 of record JAZOLZ010000041.1, read on the forward strand.
CTTATACCGAGCTTAAGGATAAAAAGGACTATATCTTAAAGGTTATCGGCCTTGAGGAAGAAAAGTTTGAGGCAACTATCGACTCGGGTCTAGGTATCCTCTCTACTCTTATAAACGATGCTAAGGCAAAGGGTGAAAGCACACTCTCGGGTAATGACGTATTCCGTCTTTACGATACCTTTGGCTTCCCTGTAGATCTCACACGTGAGATTGCCGAGGAAAGCGGACTTAAGATTGACGAAGATGGCTTTGCATCTCTTATGAAGGAGCAAAAGGAGCGCGCAAGAGCGGCAAGAGGCAATATCTCAGGCTGGGCATCAAGCGGCAATATCTCTCTTGACGGTATAAAGGAAAGTGAGTTTATCGGCTACGATATGGATGCTTGCTCTGCAACACTTCTCAAAATCTTTACCGATGAGGGTGAGGTCAGCGAGATAAGTGAGGGCGAGTGTACTCTTGTATTTGACCGTACCGTATTTTACGGTGAGGGCGGCGGCCAGGTCGGTGACAGCGGTACTGTCAGCGAAGATGGCGTGCTTGTTACAGTAAGCGATACCAAAAAGACAAACGGCATCTATCTTAACGAGGCAAAAATCGAAAACGGCTCGCTTAAGGTAGGTAAAGAATATGTACTTCAGATTGACACAGAGCGCCGTAATGCGATAAGACGTAACCACTCTGCCTGTCACCTCTTGCAGGCGGCACTGCGTAAGGTACTCGGTACACACGTTGAACAGGCAGGCTCTTACGTTGATGAAAACCGTGTAAGATTTGACTTTACTCACCTTGAGGGTATGAAGAGTGAGGAAATAGCGGCTGTTGAAAATGAGGTTAACAAAAACATCCTGCTTGCAGAGAGTTGCTCTACAACAGTAACCGATATGGCAGGCGCAAAGAAGATGGGCGCTATGGCACTCTTTGGTGAAAAGTACACCGACAAGGTAAGGGCTGTACGCATCGGCTCATCATCAATTGAACTCTGTGGCGGTACACACGTAAGCAACACCGGCTCTATCGGTCTTTTCAAGATTATATCCGAGTCAAGCGTTGCAGCAGGTGTAAGAAGAATTGAGGGTACTACGGGTCTTGGCGTGCTTAACCTTTTAGGCGAAAAGGAGGGCGTGATAAAGAACGTTGCATCTGCCCTTAAGTCGCAGGAGAATGCAGTAGTTAAAAAGGCTGAGGCTATACAGAACGAACTCAAGGAAGCAAAGCGTGAGATTGAATCTCTTAACGGCAAGATGAGTGAGATAAAGGCGCAGGCTCTCTTAAATAACACAGTTGCAGTCGGCCCCTACAGCCTTATCACGGCAATGGTTGACACAAATGCTGCCGGTGCAAGAGGCCTTGCAGACACAGTTAAGGCTAAGTATGACAACGGCGTATGCGTATTTGCCTTTGTTGAGGGTGGCAAGCTCGGTCTTTGCGCAGCGTGTGGCAAAGAGGCTGTAAAGCTCGGCGCACACGCAGGCAACATTATCAAGGAAATCTCTGCCCTTGCAAACGGCCGCGGAGGCGGACGCCCCGACAGTGCTATGAGTGGCGGTGCAGACCCCGCTAAGGCGCAGGATGCCCTTAATGCAGTTAAATCAATTCTTGAAAGATAATAAAACAAAATAACAAAAACCTCGGTTTTTGCAAAGTTTGATTTGCATTACCGAGGTTTTTATTTTAATTTATACATTTTATAAAGTGTTATTTATTACTTGTTTTTTATTTCTTCGGGTATTTCAATCTCACCCTCTGCTTTTTCAAAGTTCTTTATCTCTTGCCTTATAAGAAAAAGTATTTCTCCGTTTGCAGAACGACCGTAGTACTTTGATATATAGTGTAGTTTGTAGTGCAACTCAGGATCTATTTCTATACCCAGATGCTTATTATTTTTATTTCTCATAAAAACTCCAAAAAAATCTTATTTTGAGTATATTTTAAGATTTTTTTATGATATAATGTTGTAAGTATACTTGTTTTAAGTATACTATTTTTAGGAGGTTTTTATGAAAATTGCAGTTGTAGGATCAAGAGATATCACAGCAATAAATCTTGATGGATATCTTTTAAATTGTGATGAAATTGTTTCAGGAGGGGCAAAGGGTGTTGACTTGTGTGCGGCAGAATACGCCGATAAACATAATATAAAACTAACAGTATTTTTACCTGATTATAAACGTTACGGTCGTGCCGCACCAATAAAAAGAAATGAGAAAATAGTTGATTATGCCGATAAAATACTTGTATTTTGGAACGGCATTTCAAAGGGTTCCAACTTTGTAATAAAATACGCTGAAAAGATAAAAAAAGAATGTACCGTTATAATCTGTAAATGATATTAATTAAAAGTTCTGTAAAGCGCACAAATTTTGAGCAGAAATTTTTCATCGTGACCCGAAGGCGTATGAGCATACGTCGAGTGGGAGCGAGGGAAAATAAAATAAAAAGCTTAAAATAATATTATGAAAATACATCAAAAAAAGAGACATAGATTATATTCTATGCCTCTTTTGTTTTTTATTTGATTATGCCAAAATTTGCAGCTTCAGGTATACATTTGATTGTAAAAGTCCTCATAATAACTCTCATAAAACTCCCAATAAAAACTCTGGAACTCGGGAGAAAGTATCACCATCATAAGAAGGGCGCAGATAACCGTACCGAAGATACCAAGCACAAGACCTGCAATTGCAAGACCGTCAAAATAGCCGTTCTTTTTACGGGATACAACAGAAAATACAATAGCAAGAATACCAAGAATAAGACCCACGTACCACGCGCAGCAGCAGACTATTGATATAATACCTAAAACAAGCGAGGCAACAGAAAAACCGCGTGTGCCCTGCATTACCGCCTGATAGGCGTAGGGCTGACCGCCCTGAGCATACTGATTGCCGTATCCATACTTAGTGCTATAACTGTAACCGCTTTCATCCTTATACTGATTACCGTACTCTTGATTACTTTTACCGTTTTGATTATCATCCTTATTAAAACCGCTGTTAAAATCGTAAGGCTCGCCCATGATGTATTCCTTTCTGTATTGCTCTTTTTATTTTTTTATGTTAAAATAAATTCAGGTGGTATTGTCACGTAGCGACAGTGATATTCCGACGGTGTCGGAGTGTTATTCGGCTACGCCGAGTGATATTGCTCACGGTGTTCACAGTGATATGCTTGCAAGCAAGCGTGATATTCGCCTTGCGGCAAGTGATATTCGCTTTTGGCAAGTGATATTGTCGCATAGCGACAGTGATATTTCTTACGGTATTCACAGTGATATGCTTGCAAGCAAGCGTGATATTCGCCTTTGGCGAGTGATAGAAAAGGAGGGATAAATAAAATGAATAAAGCACAAAAAATTATACTCACACGCTTTTTAATAATAAATTTATCCGCCCTTATAATAGGTGTATCTTACGGTATTTTAGCCGAATATTTTATTTTAAATTTCCCCGAAAATACGGTATGCCTTTTTAAAGATACACTGCACTTTTATTGTCCCGGATGCGGTGGGTCAAGGAGTGTAATATCACTTATCCACCTTGATTTTTTATCCGCACTAAGGTATTATCCACCAACGCTCTTATGTATCTTATTTATACTTATTATGGATGTATTTGATATAACAGCCTTCGTAAATAAAAGAAAAACTGCGTTTAATTTTAAACTCTTTTATCTTGTATTAATTGCCGTTATCTTGCAGTTTTTTGTGCGTAATATCCTTTTACTTTTGGGCATCGATATTATTGGAGATATATTTTAAAATAACTTTTTTTGGGAGTCACTCAGAGTGGCTCCTTTTTTATTTTACCACACCTTACAAATATTGTCAAGCGGATAGTAAAAAACTGTGGTATACATTTTTAGAGCCTTAAACATACTAAAAATGTAAATATTTATTTGTAAAATGAGGCTTAAAAATGCAAACTAACAAAGAATACGAAAAACTGATAGATAAACACAGCCCTAAGTCAGAGCTTTTAAAAAACTGTATCTTTGCCTTTTTGATAGGCGGTTTTATCTGCTTTATAGGACAGTGGATGTACTTTGGATATTACGCTCTCTTTGGTACAGAAAGAGAGGCCGTCGGCTTTGTCAGTATAACTCTTATCTTTATCAGTGCAACACTTACCGCCCTTGGCATTTACGATAAAATAGCATCCTTTGGCAAGGCGGGTACGCTTGTGCCGATAAGCGGCTTTGCAAACTCTGTAGTCTCCCCGATACTCGATACAAAGAGTGAGGGCAGGATAATAGGCATAGGTCAGAGTATATTCAGTGTAGCCGGGCCTATTATACTTTATTCAATTATTTTTGGTGCCGTTTACGGGGTGTTCTATTATTGTTATCTTCTCTTTGGAGGTCATATATGAGAGAGGCTGTATTTTTAAAAAACCGACCCACCTTTATATCCGTGTCCACAGTTGGCGGATACGAGGAAAGCCGATGCAATTTTAAAGAGGGTTTTGACCTTTTTGATACAAGCGATAAATTCAATCAGACAACGTGGGAAAAATCCGAGGGTGAGATGCAACGCCTGTGCCTTAATTTTGCCCTTAAAAAGGCAGATCTTACCGAAGGTGATTTAGAGGCCGTTTTTGCGGGAGATCTGCAAAATCAGTGCGTTGCCTCAAGTTTTGGCCTGTATCCCTTTGGTATCCCTTACGTTGGTCTGTACGGCGCCTGCTCAACTCTTACCGAGGCGCTTATATGTGCCTCTATGCTCTTTAATCTTGATAAAAACAAAAAATGTGCCGCCGTTGTATCCTCACACAACTCAAGTGCCGAAAGACAGTTCCGTACCCCTCTTGAATACGGCAGTATAAAATCGCCTACCTCACAGTGGACGTCTACCGCCGCAGGAGCCTTTATACTGGGTAGTGGAGGTGATGTTGAGATAAGCGCCTTTATGATAGGTAAAATAGTTGACGGCATTACAAAGGATGCAATGAATATGGGCGGCGCTATGGCAAGGGCGGCATCAGATACAATTTTAAGATTTTTTGACAAAAGAGAAGATAAAATAGAAGAATACGACCGTATCGTTACCGGAGATCTTGGCGATATAGGCAGCGACATACTCTGTGATTTGGTAAGCCCCTATATCCCCTCGTTTAAGGATAAGCACGCCGACTGCGGCAGTATGCTCTATGACAGAAGTATACAGAACATTAACGCAGGCGCAAGCGGCCCTGCTACGAGCGCTATAGTTTTAGCAAATTATTTTTTGCCAAAATTAAAAAAGGGCGAATACAAAAAAATCCTCTTTCTCTCAACCGGCGCGCTTATGAGCCCAAATACGATAAAGCAGGGCCAAAGTATTCTCGGTATAGCGCCTGCAGTTGAAATAAGAAGTGTCGAAAAATAAAAAGCCGAGACAAAAAATGTCTCGGCGCAAGAGAATATTTTATTCTCTGCGTTGCGGGTCGGTCAAGCCGACGTAAACAACTTCGAAAAGTTGAGTTCGCTACCTTGATGATAGTATAACTTATCAAAAACAAAATGTCAATTAAAAAGGAAAAACAAAATGCTGATAAAATCTCTTTTAGCCTTTATTTTTGGCGGTGCTATATGCGCTGCCGTACAGATAATTATAGATAAAACAAATCTCACCCCTCCCCGTATACTGGTAGGCCTTGTCTTTGTGGGAGCACTCCTCGGCACATTTGATTTATATGAACCTCTTTTTGAAATTTTCGGAGCAGGTATATCCGTCCCACTTATCGGCTTTGGCGCAAACGTAATTAAGGGTGTAAAGGAGGAGGTAGACGAGTTTGGCCCACTTGGTATATTTACAGGCGGCTTTAACTCAGCGGCAATCGGCTGCTCGGCAACGCTTATCTTTGCCTACCTATTTTCACTTATCTTTGGCGGAAAACCGAAAAGACTTTAATTTTATTAAATAGTGATATTGCGGTGTAGTTGTATTCGCCTTGTGGCAATATAACGTTTGCTCTGCAAACATATAACTGCGAACACCGTGAGCAATATCACCCGGCGTAGCCGAATACCACTCCGACACCGTCGGAATATCACTATTTTTTATGTAACCAACACTTTACAATAAACTTTTATTCAAAATATACAAATTTTGCCATAAACGGTCTACTTTTTAATAAAAAATTTTATTTTTTGGTGTGTTAAAATGTAAATTTAGTGTTGCATTTTATATTATTTTATGTTATACTCTATATAATAATTATTATATAGTAAAGAAAAACCTTACTTTTGAAGGGAAAATCTTATGAACGAATATAAAGAGATACTTGAACAGGTGCTTACAGCACTGCAAGAAAGACTCGGTTTTGTGCAGTCTGTTTTTAAATTATGGTTTGACGGACTTGAACTCACTGAACTTGATGAATCAAAGGCAGTCTTTACCACACCGACTAATATTAAAAAGAAAATTATCAGCACAAAATATAAGGACATTATAAGTGAGTGCTTAGGCTCGGTTATCGGCTTTGAGGTCGAATGTGAGTTTGTAAGCCTTGAGGCAATAAAGACCGAGGAGGCCGAAAAGAGACAGGAAAAAAAGGTTATTACAGAGGAGCAAAGAGTTAAAAAGGAAGAACTTACACGTGAGTTTGTTAAAGACAGTAAGGAACAAAGCACCACTCTTAAACGCTCGGATAAACTGCCGGTTCTTGAGCAGTACACCTTTGATAACTTTATAGAGGGCTCATCCAATAAGTATGCAAAGACGGCCTGCTTTGCCGTTGCTAACGAGCCTAACTACTATAACCCCCTCTTTATTTACGGTAACTCCGGTCTTGGTAAGACGCACCTTTTGCACGCGGTTATCAACCATATCAAGAAAAACAGTCCGGAACTTAAACTTATCTATAAAAAGAGTGAGGACTTTATTAACGAACTTATCCTGGCTATCAAAAACGGTACCACGCAGTCCTTTAAGGACACCTACCGCAGTGTTGACGTACTGCTCCTTGACGATATACAGTTTATCGCAGGCAAGCCCTCAACCCAGGAAGAGTTCTTCCACACAATATCCATTCTTTACGAGGCAGATAAACAGATCATCCTTACCTCAGACCGTCCCCCTCAGGAGATAAATCCGCTTGAGGAAAGACTTAAGTCAAGATTTGAGGGTGGCCTTATGGCAGACGTGCAGCCGCCTAACTTTGAACTCAGGGTAGCCATCATACAGAAAAAGTGTGAGGAGTTGCACCTTGAACTTTCAAACGATATCGTTAACTATATTGCGGAAAGACTGCGCAGCAACGTAAGACAGATTGAGGGTGTGCTTAAGAAGATATCATTGCAGACCTCCTGCTCTGCCGCACCTCTTAATAAGAGCGAGATAGAGCATATCATATCTGTCGTTGACCCGACCAATATCCCCAACGACGTTATGGTTGAGAGAATTCTTGCCGCATCTGCGCGCACCTTTGGTGTAAAGGTTGAGGAGATACTCTCTGCAAAAAGGGCTGACAATATTGCAAACGCACGTCACTTTGCCATCTACATAATAAGACGTGTTACCGAGATGTCTTACGAGACTATCGGCAAGATATTTAACCGTCACCATACCACGATAATGTCCTCTTATAACACTATGGACCTTGAAATCAAGACCGTCAAGGGTATGGAAGAAAAGGTTAAGAGGGTTATGAAAGAGGTTAAACCCAGATAATTTTTTCCACAAAAGGCGGTGGAAAATCGGTTATTTTACTGTGTGTTTGATGTTTATAAAAAATCAAGAGACAAAACAGATAACTTTCCACAGACAATTGTTGAAAACTTTTTGTCAAAATCTCCTTGATTTTCAAGGGATACGGGACTTTTCCACATTTTCAACAGCCCCTACTACTACAACAACTACTACCTATTTAATACATTTATACGTTTTGCGCCTTCGGCGGCGATTGACAAAAACGAAGAAAGGAAAAACAAAATGCAGTTTACCGTAGAAAAATCTACTTTACTTGAAAAACTTATTCCCGGTATGGGAACAGTATCATCCAAGCATACAATACCTTCAATCGAGGGTGTACTTATAGAAACTATGCCCGGCGGCAAGGTAAGGCTCTCTACTTACGATATGAATAAGGGCTACAGAGCGCTCTTTACTCCTAACTCAATTGAGAGGGAGGGTAAATACATAATCAACGCTCAGAGATTTTTACAGACTGTAAGAGTAATGCCCGAGGGCGAGATAACAATTGACGTAAGCGAGACGCTCAACTGTACAGTAAGCGGCGGCTCATCCTCATTCTCAATGTTTGCGATGCCCGGCAAGGACTTCCCCAATCTTCCCGACCTTGAGAGCGAGAAGTATTTTACAGTAAGCGCTAAGACCTTAAAGAAGATGATAAGCAAGGTAATGCACTCTGTTGCTGACCAGGACCCCCGTCCCATGCTTTGCGGCGCATTCTTCAAGGTAGAGGGCGGAAAACTTGAGGTTGTATCCTGCGACTCATATACACTCTCTGTTGCTACCTATACAAACGATTCTATCAGTATTCACAGCGACAACAGCACTACCCTTTCATTCATTATGCCGGGTCACGCGCTGCAGGAGCTTATAAGAATACTTCCCGATACAGAGGATAACGACGTTAAGGTTTATATCAGCCGTAAGCACGCTATCGTTAATATGGGAGAGGTAGTGTTCTTTACAAGAACAATTGAGAGCGAGTATCTCGATTATACAAGACTTATCCCCAAGGATATGACTATATTCGTTGAGCTTGAAAGAGAAAGACTGCTTGAAGGTCTTGAGAGAGCAAATATTATTGCTGACGAAAAGATACAGGGCAGCGGTAAGAGTTATCTTACTATTGAACTTAACAGAAAATATCTCACTCTCTCATCTGTAAGCGCAAACGGTAAGGTTTATGATGAGATGCTCTGCACACACGAGGGTGAGGATATAAAAATTGGCTTTAACTGCCGTTATCTTATCAACAGCGTTAAGGCGAGCGAGGGCGATACCCTTAAGATGTGCATGAAGGGTGCGACTCAGGCAGTTACTATCGAGTCACTTGAAAAGAATGATGACTACAATTACTTCTACATGGTAGTACCGATCCGTATGAACGGTCAGTAAAATAATGAAATTAAAACGCTTTTATGCAATAAACTTCCGTAACATAGAGGAGTGCGATATCTCCTTTAGTGATGAGGTTAATTTACTTCTTGGTGAAAATGCGCAGGGCAAGACAAACGTGCTTGAGGGCATATACCTCTTTGCAAGAGGCCGTTCCTTTCGCACAGCGGCGGATAAAGACCTTATTCGCTTTGGCGAGGACGGTTTCCGTATAGGGATAGAGTACGAGGATAAAAACGGTATAAATACCCTTGAATACGCTATGTTTGGCAACCAGAGGCGCAGGATGAAAAACGGCTACAGAATAAATAAGGTCAGCGAGATGCTGGGCAACTTCAGAGCCGTTATATTTGAGCCGGGCAATCTTTCGCTTGTAAAGGGCAACCCGGAGGAAAGACGTAACTTTTTAAATATCTGCATATCGCAGATAAGACCGATATACGTAAGTCATTATCAGAGTTATCAAAAGGCGCTGGATAACCGTAACAGGATACTTAAAAATGCGCAAAAGGGACTTTACTACGATAATGATGAACTTATAAGTTGGTCTGAATATATTGCCGAGTATGCCGCGCATATCTATCTTATGCGTAAAGAGGCACTAAAAGAGATAAGTGTGCTTGCTAAGGACGCTATGTTTACTCTTTCAAGTGAGAAAGAGGAGTTATCTCTTATATACGAGAGCAATATAGAAGATGATTTGAATTCCTTTTTTGAGGTAAAGGAGCGCTATAGGGCTATATTTACCGAAAATCTTGAAAAGGAAAAAATAGTCGGAGTAAGCCTTTATGGCATACAAAGAGACGATATCGATATAAGAATAAATCAAAAGGATGCAAAGAGCTTTGCCTCGCAGGGGCAGATAAGGAGCATCGTATTGGCACTTAAAATTGCTGAGGGCGGCATTATAAAAAAGATGAGCGGTGAGGAGCCGATATATCTGTTTGATGACGTTATGAGCGAGCTTGACGAAACACGTAAAAGGGTTATATTTGAAAATCTTTCGGGCAAGCAGCTTATAATCACCTCTTGTGAAAGAGAGTGCGAGGATATGTGTGAGAGTTTTTATACGGTAAAGGCAGGAAAATATGTATCTACACATAGGTAACGGAGTAAGCGTTAAGAATACGGATATTATAGGCATCTTTGACCTTGACAGCGCAACCGTATCAAAAATAAGCAAAAACTTTATAAATAAACTGTCGAAGGAGGGCTCGGTAGAGTACCTTGACGACGATCTGCCGCGCAGCTTTATAGTAAGCGGCACAAGGGATAAAACAAAGATAAAACTCTCACGTATCTCGACACAGGGACTTAAGATACGTGCGGAGATGGGATATGAAGATGACAAATAGTCACTTTGAAAAAGAAAGGGCAAATACAATGGAAAAAGAGGTAATGAACACCGCGGGCTACGATGACAGTCAAATACAGGTGCTTGAGGGTCTTGAGGCGGTAAGAAAGAGACCCGGTATGTACATAGGTACAACCTCCTTAAGAGGTCTTCACCATCTTGTATACGAGATAGTGGATAACTCAATTGACGAGGCGCTTGCAGGCTATTGCGAGTCTATCAATATTGCCATAATGGAGGATAATTCTATCCTCGTAGAGGATAACGGACGCGGTATTCCCTCAGGTTTTAATGAAAAACTTGGACTGCCTACCCTTGAGGTAGTATATACCGTATTGCACGCAGGCGGTAAATTCGGCGGTGAGGGATATAAGATTGCGGGCGGTCTGCACGGCGTTGGCGCATCGGTTGTTAACGCGCTGTCCGAGTGGGTAGAGGTTGAAAACCACAGAGACGGTCTTAAATATACCGAGAGATTTGAAAAGGGTGCTGTTGCGCGTCCCTTTAAGTGTGAGGGTGAGTGCGGTGATAAGCACGGTCTTACAGTAAGATTTAAGCCCGATGCCACTATATTTGAGGATACCGTATTTGATTACGATATTCTCCTTACAAGAATGAGAGAGCAGGCCTTTCTTAATGCGGGCGTAAAGATTATTCTTTCCGACAGACGCCCCGGTAAAGAGAGAGAGGAAGTGCTTTGCTACGAGGGCGGTATCAAGTCCTTTGTAGAATATCTTAACAGTGAAAAGCGCGGTACTGCGGTACACCCCGAAATTATCTATATGAAGGGTGAGAAGAACGGCTCTATTGCCGAGGTTGCGATGCAGTACAACGACAGTTATAACGAAACTATCGTTTCATTTGCAAATAACATGGCTACTATTGAGGGCGGTACGCACGAGACAGGCTTTAAAGCGGCTCTTACCAAGGCTATCAATGAGTATGCCAGAAAAACGAATATAATAAAGGGTGACGATAAGGGTCTTTCAGGCGAGGACGTAAGAGAGGGTCTTGTTGCGGTTATCTCGGTTAAACTTACCGATGCGCAGTTTGAGTCACAGACCAAGGCAAAACTCGGTAACAGTGAGATAAGAACTCTTGTTGACGGTATAGTATCCAAAAAACTTGAGGAGTTCCTTGAAGAAAATCCTCAGAGCGCTAAGATGATACTTGAAAAGGCGCTTGCCGCCTCCCGTGCAAGAGAGGCAGCACGTAAGGCGCGTGAGCTTACAAGAAGAAAGAGCGCGCTTGAAATATCCACCCTGCCCGGTAAACTTGCCGACTGCCGTGAGAGAAATGCACGCCTTACAGAGGTTTATCTTGTAGAGGGAGACTCTGCGGGAGGCTCTGCAAAGGATGGACGTGACAGCCGTTATCAGGCTATTCTCCCCCTGCGCGGTAAGGTACTTAACGTAGAAAAATCACGCCTTGATAAGGTGTATGCAAATACTTCTCTTATCCCGATTATACAGGCTCTGGGATGCGGTATAGGTGAGGACTTTGATATATCAAAACTCCGTTACGGTAAGATTATAATAATGGCCGATGCCGACGTTGACGGCTCGCACATAAGAATACTTCTTCTTACCTTCTTCTTCCGTCATATGAGACCTCTTATCGAGGAGGGTCACGTATATCTTGCTCAGCCGCCTCTTTATAAGGTGCATAAGGGTAAGAATTTAAGATACGCCTTCAGCGATGCCGAGAGGGATAAGTATATAGAAGAACTCGGCGGTCACGGTGTTGAGGCTGAGAGATACAAGGGTCTTGGTGAGATGGACGCAGAGCAGCTGTGGGACACTTCTATGGACCCCGAAAAGAGAACACTTTTAAAGGTAAGCGTAAACGATGCTATTGCCTGCGACGAGATGTTCTCAGTGCTTATGGGTGATATGGTTGAGCCCAGACGCGAATTTATTATCGAAAATGCAAAGTTTGCTGAAAACCTTGATATTTAAGGAAGGAGGAAATATTTATGGCAGACAATTCATATAGACCTGAAGACATAGAATTTCCCCTTCAGAAAATTGAAGAGAGGGATATGAAAAAGGAGGTAGAAACCTCATTTATTGAATATTCAATGAGCGTTATCACCTCACGTGCGCTTCCCGACGTAAGAGACGGTATGAAGCCCGGTCAGAGAAGAATTCTCTACGCTATGTACGAGGATCATCTCACCTACGATAAGCCTTTCAGAAAATCGGCTACGACAGTCGGTAACGTGCTTGGTAGATACCACCCCCACGGTGACGCGGCAGTATACCAGGCGATGGTAAGAATGGCTCAGCCCTTCTCCTTAAGATACCCCCTTGTTGAGGGTCACGGTAACTTTGGTAACGTTGACGGTGACGGCGCGGCTGCTTACCGTTATACTGAGGCAAGAATGTCAAAGATCGCTGATCTTATGATGAGCGATATTGAAAAGAGAGTTGTGCCTATGACGCGCAACTTTGATAACACAAGAGATGAGCCGATAGCACTCCCCTCCCGTTTCCCTAACCTTTTGGTAAACGGCTCGGTAGGTATTGCGGTAGGTATGGCAACCAATATCCCACCCCATAATATGGCAGAGGTTATTGACGGTACCATCCACCGTATAGATAACCCCGAGTGTACGGCTATGGACCTTATGGAGTTTATTAAGGGTCCCGACTTCCCTACCGCAGCGCTTATCTACGGTACTAAGGGCATAAGAGACGCCTATGAGACCGGTAAGGGCAGAGTTTACGTAAGAGCAAAGGCTACTATTGAAGAGGATCACAGAAGAATTATCTTTACTGAGATACCTTATATGGTAAACAAGTCGATGCTCGTTGAAAATATTGCTAATTTACACAAGGAAAAGAAGATTGAGGGTATTACCGATCTGCGTGACGAGAGTGGCAGAGACGGTATGAGAATCGTTGTTGAGTACAGTAAGAATGCAAACGGCGAGGTTATCCTTAATCAACTTTACAAATACACACAGCTACAGGACACCTGCTCTGTAAATATGCTCGTTATTGTTAACGGCGAGCCAAAGACGCTCTCGCTTCCCCAGGTGCTTGACCATTATATTGAGCATCAGAAGAGCGTTATCGTAAACAGAACTAAGTTTGATCTTAATAAGGCACTTAGAGAAATGCATATCCTTGAGGGCTACAAGATAGCCACCGAGAATATTGATGAGGTTATTGAACTTATCAAGTCAAGCGACTCTATCCCCGATGCTAAGGCAAAGTTAAGCGAAAGATTCGGTCTTACCGAGGAGCAGTCACAGGCTATTGTTGAGATGACCTTAGGTAAACTCTCAGGTCTTGAAAGACAAAAGGTGCTTGATCGACTTAGTAAACTTGAAATACTTGTAAACGACCTTAAGGATATCCTCGCAAACGATTACCGTGTAAACGATATACTTAAAGAGGAACTTACAGAGATAAAGAACAAGTTTGGTGATAAGAGACGCTCCGAGATAGTTGAGGCTACCGAGGAGATTGACCTTGAGGATCTTATCGAAAAGCATACCTGCGTTATCACGATGAGCCATACAGGCTATATCAAACGCCAGCACGCATCCACCTACTCCTCACAGCACAGAGGCGGTAAGGGTATTATCGGTATGTCCACCAAGGAGGACGACTTTGTTGAAAACGTGCTTGTCGCACACTCACACAGCAACATTATGTTCTTCTCCAATAAGGGTAAGGTATATACCAAAAAGGCATACAGAATTCCCGAGGCAGGCAGAACTGCAAAGGGTACCAGCATAGTAAACGTCCTTGAACTTACAGACGGTGAGAGAATTACCTCTATGATGAGCGTAAATACCTTCTCGGATACAGAGTATCTGACTATGGTAACGAGAAACGGCGTTATCAAGAGAACAAAACTCTCCGACTTTGAGTACCAGAGACGCGGCGGTAAGATTGCTATTAGTCTTGACGAGGGTGATGAACTTATCTTTGTAAGACATACCCTTGGCAATGATGAGCTTATCATTGCATCTCGCGACGGTAATGCCACAAGATTTGAGGAAAGCGGCGTAAGACCCACCGGCAGAACAAGCCGCGGTGTTAAGGCTATGACCCTTGATGAGGGCGACATAATCGTTGGCGTTGCGCTTGTTGACGATACAAAGACACTTCTTACCATTACCGAAAACGGTATGGGTAAGAGAACTTCGTTTGATGACTTCAGACTTATGAAGCACAGAGGCGGTAAGGGTGTTGTTTGTCACAAGATAAGTGATAAGAGCGGTAAACTCTGCTCTGCTATCACGGTAAGTGAGGATGACGACGTTATGATTATCACTGCTGACGGCGTTATCATAAGAACTCCCGTAAGTGGCATTAATCTTTACAGTAGAACCGCAGGCGGCGTTATAGTAATGCGCCTTAAGGAGGGTAACTCCATTATCAACTTCACCCGTCTTGAAAAGGAAGAGGATATTGAAAAGGCTGAGAGCGAGATAGAAAGCCTTGACCCGAGTATGTTTACCGATGAGGAAAACGAGACAGATGAAAACACCTCTTTGGAAAAGACAGATGATGCAGTGCAAAATAACGAGGCTGATAATGAGGCCGACTTAGACAATACTGCAGATGAAGAATAATATAAAAAATAAATAAAAATAAAAAATAAGTTGTGGGTCATATGGCCCACAACAATAAACACAAAGGAGCAAAAGACAATGACATTTGCTGAAAAACTTGTCAAACTCAGAAAACTCAAAGGTATCACTCAGGACGAATTTGCAAGCGCTGTTGGCGTATCACGCCAGGCTGTTTACAAGTGGGAAAGTGGTCAGTCCTATCCTGAAGTAGCAAAACTTCTTGAAATGAAGTTGCTCTTCACCATCTCTCTTGACGACCTTCTTGATGAAAACTATGAGGTTGTACTTCCCGAGAAGAAGAGAAGAAGAAGAAAGACAAAGGAGCAGAAAGAGGCTGAGGCACTTGCAGCAGCAGCTGCAGCAGTAGAAAATGCTGAGGCAGCAGCACCCAAGGCAGAGCTCAAGGTTGAGGCTAAACCTGCACCCAAGGCAGAGGCTAAGCCCGCACCTAAGGCAGAGCCCAAGGCTGAAGAAAAGCCCAAGAAGAAGGCTGAGAAAAAAGAATCCAAGCCCTCAAGCATTTGGGATCGTCTCCGCGCGCTCAAAAAGTAATCTGCTTTCGGTAAATAAAAGTAGACAAAAGGCTGTAAAAATAGCCTAAAAAGCAACTTTTCTTTACAAATTTTAATAAAATACATAGAAAAGCCCCCTCTCGGTATGTTTTTACTGAGAGAGGACTTTCTATACGCTTTTTTAAAAAAGTGCTTTAAAAAAATAAAAAAATGTGTATAAAACAAAGGCATTAGGTTAATAATTGCCTTAAAAAATTTTAGTATTTTCGAGGTATCAGAATGAAAAAAGAAAGGACAGGCAAATTACGCATTATCCCCCTTGGCGGTCTCGGTGAGATAGGTAAAAATATGACCGTAATCGAATACGGTAACGATATAATAGTAATCGACTGCGGTATTGCCTTTCCCGACGAGGAGATGCCCGGAGTTGACCTTGTTATACCCGATATATCCTATCTTGAAAAGAATGCGGATAAAATAAGAGGTATACTTATCACTCACGGACATGAGGACCATATCGGCGCGATACCTTACATTTTACAAAAAATATGTGTGCCCGTCTACGGCACAAGGCTCTCTTTAGGTATTTTAGAGGGCAAGCTTGAGGAAAATCCTCCCCCATTTGATGCAGAGCTTTATACAGTTGAGGCAGGTGACGTGCTCTCCCTTGGCGTATTCAAGGCAGAGTTTATCCACGTTAATCACTCTATTGCAGACGCCTGCGCCATATCAATAAAAACTCCCGTTGGTACTGTATTCCACTCGGGTGACTTTAAACTTGACGTATCCCCGATTGATCAGCAGATAATGGATATAGGCAGAATTGCCGAGATAGGCAAGGGTGGTGTTGAGATACTGCTTTGTGAGTCCACCAATGCCGAAAGAAGCGGATTTACCCCATCTGAAAGGACGGTTGGCTCATCTCTTGACAGACTTTTTACAAAGTATGAGGGCAAGAGGATAATAGTAGCCACATTCTCATCAAACGTACACAGAGTACAGCAGATAATAGACACAAGCTATAAATACGGCCGTAAGGTAGTTATCCTTGGCAGAAGTATGGTCAATATTATAGGCGCGGCGGCAGAACTCGGATATATGGAACTGCCCGAGGATACTCTTATTGACCTTGGCGCTATCAAAAGATATAAGGAAGATGAACTTACCATTATCACAACCGGCAGCCAGGGTGAGCCTATGAGCGCGCTGTACCGCATAGCCTTTGGTGAGCACGATAGGGTAAAACTTACTCCTAATGACGTTGTTATTCTTTCTTCAAGCGCTATCCCGGGTAATGAAAAATTTGTTGGCAAAATAGTAAACGCACTCACAAAAAGCGGCGTTAAGATAGTTAATGACTCGGCTGATGCAGTACATGTCTCAGGACACGCCTGCAGCGAGGAAATAAAACTGCTTATGGCTCTTACCAAGCCGAAATACTTTATGCCCATACACGGAGATTACAGGCATCTTTACGCAAATAAGGGGCTTGCCGAGTTTATGGGTATACCAAAGGAAAATATTTTTGTATCTGACGTCGGTCAGGTGATTGAAATAGACAAAAAAGGTGCAAGATTTAACGGCATCGTACCAAGCGGACGCGTGCTTGTTGACGGCATCGGTGTCGGTGATATCGGCAACGTGGTTCTGCGTGACAGAAAGCATCTTTCAGAGCACGGTCTTATCGTAGTAACCGTAGTAATGGATAAACAGGACAGACTTCTTATATCCGGCCCGGATATTATATCGCGCGGCTTTGTTTACGTTAAAGAGGCTGAAGAACTTTTGGAAAGTGCTAAGGCTGTTATATCCGCATCCCTTGAAAAAATCCTTAAAAAGAGAAAGATAGACTACCAGGAAACAATGACGCTTATAAGAGATGATCTTTCAAAATTCATCTACAAACAAACTAAAAGAAAGCCAATGATTTTAATTAATCTGACAGAGTTATGATAGTTGCATCAATACTTGACCTCTCGGGTATAAATTCTCTTATAGCGCGCAGAATGTTTAACGATCTGCCAAAGGAAATACGCAAGCACGTTGGTCTTATTAAATCAACAGAAAGAAAAAAGCATTCCCTTGGCGGATACGTGCTTTTAAAGTATCTTTATAAAACCTTCTTTAAGGGCGATATGCCGAGAGTGGGTTGGACAAAGGACGGTAAGCCTTACTTTGAAGATAGTGAGGTGAGCTTTTCTATTTCTCACGACGGTGATTTTTGCGCTGTGCTTATGAGTGACGATTATGAAAACGTCGGTATCGATATACAGTCTGTTCCCTCATCCCTTCGCGTATTTGACCGACTTGCAAGACGTATACTTGCAAAGAGCGTAACACAAAAGGTGAAGGAAATAATTGATGACGCGCCAAATGCCGGGGTGCTTTATCACCGCTTAAGTGAAAAAGGAATTGAAAGTGTTAAGCAAAACGAGTGCGAGATAAGTGGCAGAGAAAGAGATTTTCTCTTTGCCTGGACTACTACCGAGGCAACGCTCAAGAGCGTGGGTGAGGGTCTTGCAAAATTTAAACACACCGAGGAATATATAAAGGATGCTAAAATCGGCTTTAACGTCTTTATGGATAAAATGGGTAAAAAATATGTTACCTGCGGCGTTGTCAAAAATGTAAAACAACCAAATTTTAAAGAATAATACATATTTTTGTAAATAAAGGTTAACAAAAACCGATAAAAATAAGACCTATGAGATTGATTTTTCATAGGTCTTTATTTTATTATTTACGCAAGTGGTATATCAATTTTATCAATATAATGATTAACTGAGAATTTGCCGAGAGTGAATTTACCGTTATCATAATAAAGCTCGGTATAGGAGGCATTTGTCGGCCAGGTTATTTTGTCATAGTCGGACTTGATGCACTCCTTTACCGTACTGCGGATAAAGACACAGTGGCTGGTAATCAGTATGGTTGTACCGTCCTTATGCTGCTTTGCAATATCACAAAGTGCTGCCATACCCCTTAATCCTACCTCTTTTGTGCTCTCTCCAAGAGGGCAGGCAAAGTTTTCAAAATCATTATACCATACGTTTGGATAAAGTTCGGGGTATTTAGAGCCGATATATCCGTAGTCCTTGTCTGACCAGTCACCGGCCTCAATTTCTCTTAAACGTGTGTCTTTTATTATCTCAAAGGTATGATATTTAAGGTGTGCCAGAGCCGTATCGTAAGCGCGCAAAAGATCGGATGAATAGCAGATGTCAATCTGCTCGTCCTTTAGTGCATCTGCGCAAGCACTTGCCTGTTCCCTACCGTATTCGGTTAAAGGATAATCGTAATGCCCTGCAAAAATGCGTATTTTATTTGCCTCGCTTTGCCCATGCCTTACAAGGATAAATTTAATCATTTTTTCTCTATTTTTCCTTTTGATATAGTGTTGATTTCTTGTATGATTTATTGTTTTTTTAGTACCTTGTTTGTCTTTTTAAAGGTAACTTTATTTAAAAAAAATCGGGTCTTTTTACTATTTTAAAATTTATTTTAAAGGTTTATATCCTTTAGTTTATCTATAATAATTTGTGCGACAATTTTAGCACCGTCCTCGTCAAGATGCAGACCGTCAACGGTATTGTTGTAGTAAAAATCGTTGTTTAGGCGGCTGTTAAATAAATCAACTGTAAAGAAATTATCGCCCATACTGTTTACTGCATCGCTTATGGCATTATTAAAAATTACTGCCATATCTTTAAGATATATATCCCTATCTGGCAGGTTTACACAGCACACTAAGGCGTTTGGATAATTCTCTTTTATAATCTTTAGCGTCTTAAAATAATCGGTAGCAAAAATGTCAGGATCTACCCTTCTGCCAAGGTCGTTTATACCTATAAATACAATTATTAAATCGGGTTTGTTACCACAATTATCAGCCAATTGATGAGCACGGTTAAGGCCTGACGTAGGGTCATTCTGACCGCTTAAATTACCGCCGGAAAAGGAATTATTAACGCATAAAACCATATTAAATTCCTTTAAAACCCTCATAAAATAGGTGCCGGAAAGCGGAAAAGGCTCACAGTAAAAATAATGGTTATAACCTATAGAGGTATTGGCAGAGGCATCGTTTGAGATACCCTTGTAGGTAGAAAGGCTGTCACCTAATATTGAAAGTCTTTTTCCATTAAAACTAAGCATATTACCTCCATAATTTTAATTTTTAAAGCACAAAAATGCTCTTTTAAATATTGTTTTCTTTATTAATGATATCACATTTTTACCTGCTATGCAACATAATCAGATTAATCTTTTTTAAAATTAAAATTAGTCGTACTAACTGAATAAAAAATAACAAAATTTACCAAATATAGACAATAAATGGTAAAATATGTAAATAAAAATGACATAAAATATTGCAAAAATGTAAAAAATGCAAGAAAAACTGTCAAAAACATCTCATTTTTCGCGACGAGGGGAAAAAACATTTTTTCACGTGAAAAAGCACCCCATTTTTCACGACGAGGCATAAAAAAACAAGAAAAGCACCCTATTTCTCACGACGAGGCATAAAAAACAAGAAAAGCACCTCATTTTTCACGAAGATACCACAGATAACATAAAATCCACACAAAATACGCAATAATTACACTATTTTTCACTCCAAAGCACATAAAATCGGGCAAAAGTACAAAAAATACCCCTATTTTTCGCGATCAATGGCTAAAATCGGAATATAGGGATAAATTTTTTTAAAAAAATACATCATTTTTCACGATTAAAGTGCTAAGCACCCGATAAAAGCATAGAAATTTCAAAAAAACACCCCTATTTTTCACGATGAGGCCAAAAAATACAACAAAAATATCAAAAATGGCGCTATAAAACACCTGTTTATTAACCGATGTTTCTAAAATAGTTATTTAATCCTAGTCGAATAATTATCGAAATAAATGAAAAAATCCCCTAAAAAAGGTTCAAAACACCTAAAAAATGCCCCTGAAAAAGAAAAAATGCACTAAAAAGTGTAAAAATGACCTGTTTTTTCACGATCAAGCCATTGTTCCACGTGAAACATTCAAATTGAAAATTGAAAATTGAAAGTGAAAAACTAACAATAGACGATTTTTTAGACATTTGAAACCATTTTTACACCAAAATAACGTAAAAATTTAAGAATAACACTTAAAACCATAAATATTAACGGCATACTTAACTTTCAATTTACTTGTTCCACGTGAAACAAAAGATTTTTACAAATTTTAGGACTTTATATTGACTTTACTATACCATAAATGGTATACTTTAACTGTAAAAATATTGATTTAATAGGAGTAAGTATGGGAAAAATTGTTTCCTTTTCTAACCAAAAGGGCGGTGTAGGTAAGACTACCTCTTGTGTTAATATTGCTGCTCAGGTTGCAAATAAGGGTAATAAAAAGGTTCTTATGATTGATATGGACCCCCAGGGTAATGCTACAAGTGGCCTTGGAATACCCAGAAATAAGATAAAAAACACTATTTATGATGTAATTGTAGGCGAATGTGACATAAAAGACACTATAATTAAGAGTGGTTTTAAAAATCTCTCTGTTATACCTGCAACAATAGATCTTGCCGGTGCAGAAGTAGAGTTAAATGATATTCAGGAGGCCAGAAACCTCACAAAACAGGCTATTTTATCTATAAAAGATGACTTTGATTACATATTTATCGATTGTCCTCCTTCGCTTGGTATGCTTACAATCGAGGCTCTCTCGGCCTCTGATGGCGTTGTAATACCTATGCAATGCGAGTTTTACTCACTTGAGGGTATGTCGCAACTCTTGAATACCATTAAAAGAATAAGAAAAAGCCTTAATCCTAATCTGCAGATTGTCGGAATACTCCTTACAATGTATAACGGCAGACTTACTTTGACCTCTCAAGTAGTGGCAGAACTTAAAAAATACTACCAGGATAAACTCTTCAAGGTGCCGATTTCACGTACTGTAAGACTTTCTGAGGCTCCCAGCTACGGTAAACCTATATGCTACCACGACCCTTACGGTAAAGGTGCGCTTGAATATGCTGCAGTTGCTAAAGAACTTATGATGCGTATTTAAGACTTAAACCCCTGATATTGTATTAAAAAACAGATAAAACGCTTAATTTTAATCAAAAATGCGGTAAAAACACTGTTTAACGTACCTGTTTCACGTGAAACAGACAAACGGCAATTGACAATTGAAAGTTGACAATTGAAAATTGACAGTTGACAGTTGACAGTTGACAGTTGACAGTTGAAAGTAAAAAGTGACAAAATTACATAAAAACACTTAATTCTTGATAAAAAAGCGTTTTAAACACTAAATTACGATATTTAATTACAAATTTAACATATTTAAGGAGAAAATGAAATGGCAAAGAGAATAAGTGGACTTGGCCGTGGTCTTGATGCGATTTTTCTTGATAACTCTATTGAGGATCTCAACGAAAAGTCTAAAAACGGCGTAAATATGCTTAAATTATCCTTGATTGACCCTAAGAGCGATCAGCCCAGAAAGTACTTTGATAAGGCACTTCTTGAGGAACTTGCTAACTCTATCAAAGACAACGGTGTTTTGCAACCTATTCTCGTTAGAGAATACGGCGAGGGCAGATATCAGATAATAGCCGGTGAAAGACGCTTCAGAGCATCAAAAATCGCCGAACTTACCGAAATTCCTGCGATAATTCTTGATAGTGATGACAGAAAGGTTGCAGAGATTTCTCTTATAGAGAACATTCAGCGCGAGGATCTTAATCCGGTTGAAGAAGCGCTTGCATATCGCTCTCTTTCCGAGGAATTCGGTCTTACTCAGGAAGAACTTGCAGCTAAGGTTGGCAAGAGCCGCAGCGCAGTTGCAAATACAGTAAGATTACTTGATTTACCTAAGGACGTTCTTGAGCTTGTTGCGTCAAATGAACTCTCTCAGGGCCACGCACGTACCCTTTTAGGCCTTAAAGACAGAGATAATATGATTATTCTGGCTAACAAAACTATTGTTGAGGATCTGTCTGTAAGAGCGCTTGAGGAACTCGTTAAAAAGGTTAATAAGCCTAAAAAGGCCGAGGATGACGGTGATATTATCCTCCCTGTGGTTGATTATATCCACGAACTTGAAATTAAGGTACAAAACCACCTTGGCAGACGTGTAAAACTTGAAAACAAGGGTAAAAAGAAGTTTATTTCTATCTATTATGAAAATAATGAGGACCTTGACGAGCTGCTCGAGGCTGTATGTGGCAAGGACTTTATGAAAAACATATAAATTTCCAAATTTTGGATATTGTTTCTTTAAAATAACTGATTTTATATAAAAAAACAAAAAGATCGGTAGATCTCGTATGCTCTGTTTTATGGGCTGTACGGAACTATCGGTCTTTTTATATTTATATATTTATTTATATATTTTTATCTTTCACTTTTTTACTATATTACGCTTTAGCGCTGCTCTGATAAGCGCGCCTTATTTGAGCGTTTTAAATAGTATATGGGTAAATCCTTAAAAATAACTTAAAAACGCAAAAAAAGGCCCTAAAAATGCCTCAGAATGGGTCTTTCCGGAAAAAATAGCAGTGCCATTTTTTTAACTGTGCCTTTTGGTCTTAAAATATATAAGGCGAGTTTTTTCTTTTGCTGTTTTTTGGTAATAAAAAGGATAGCAGGCTTGAATATCTGACCAAACCTGCTATCCTTATTTTTTCTTTAATCAATATTATTTTTAATTTAGTGCAGTCCTGTAGTATTACCCGACTGGGTTGGCCTCTTTTTTGGCATCCTTATCATCTGTTGATACGGCAATGCTTGCCATGGTTTCGCTTTGATATAAAAATTCCTCGCTCACGGTCGTTGCATCTGCACTTTCGTTTTCTTTATCACTCAGTACGCGTGCCGCTGCGTCACTTATCTTTGTACTATTCATATCATCCGACTGTATGTCATCAGCCTCGGATTTGTTGCGTGCGTGTCTTTTGAATAACTTATCAATAAGGTTATCGAGAAACTCATTTATTTGTACTGCGTATTTTATGCCAAGCACAAAGGCTACGATGATAAGTATTGCAAGTATTGCCAGCACCACCAGACCCCAACCCTCATAGGGTATGATTTCACCCGAGATAAATATGAGTGTTGCGCCTATTGAAGTCACACGTGTGGTCAACTGCATAAGCATAAAAACGCCAAAGCCTACGGGTAAAATACCTGCTATAGAACAGAGAAGATCATCGGGAAACGCCGGCAGGAAGAACATAAAGAACAAGACGACTATCTCGCGTCCTTTTAGTTTTTTTATAAGATTGTCAACCTTGGCCTTGTCCCCTGCAATCCAGTCAACAAATGGTCTACCCAGTTTTCTGCCGAGCCAGAAGGCAAACATAGAGCCGATGATAAGACCTATGTATGAATATAAAAATGAAAGCCACGGGCCGAATATGTAGTTGCCTGCAAGAATAGTCACGGTGCTTGGTATCGGTATGAGAGTAACCTGCATAAAGGTTATGAGAATAAACACAAGCGGAGCGACTACGCCGGTACTCTCTACAAAGCGCCGTATGTCCTCCTGCGTTAAAGACGCACCGCCGCACAGATAAAATATCAGATACGGTATGCCGATAAGCGCGCCGATCACAAGGCCGGATAAAAGCAGTCTTACAATTATTTCCTTGTTTTCTTTTTTCATTATTTTCCTCAAAAATAAAAAGACAAGCCCCAAACTGTAGTGTTAAAACACTTAAGATGGCAAAACGGTATTGCTCTCGTATTATAAAGCATCAAACGGCGCTTGTCGAAATTCTTAGATATATTCAGTATATCTCTGTTATTTAATTATGTCAAGTTTTTTTGTTTACCTACGGGTAAATTAAGGATAGGTAAAAAGAAAACTTTTTTATATAAAAGGTAATTTAATAAAGAGAAAAAACAATAAATACAGTCCTACCTTTTGACAAAAGCGTCATTTATAAAGCAAGACTGTATTTATACAAAAACAGCACAAAATGTAAAATATAATTGACATTTAGGTGCAAAATATTTGAGAACAGGAGATTTTATTTAAAGAGAGGTCTTAGTTGCTTAGCCTCCAGCGCCTTATTAAGAGCAGTTGGTAACAGGTCAAAATCTGCCACAAGAGAGTGCGGCTTTAAGAGCGGGTCATCCTGGCGCATCGGCACAAAATACACCGATTTTCTTAAAAGCATAGAGGCGATATTTTTTAAGTTATGGCTCATCGCATCGTTGCTGGCTAAGGCTAAGATGAGTGGTCTGTCCTGCCTCAGATGTGCCTTGATTATCATGCTTGCGCAGGTGTCTGTTATGCCGTTTGCTACCTTTGCCAAGGTGTTGCCCGTAATGGGCGCAACTATAAGCGCATCGAGTGGTTGCCTTGGCCCGTACGGCTCGGCAGAAACAATATCGGCGATCACCTTTTTGCCTGTGATTTTTTCTACCTCGTTTATAAAATCTTCTGCCTTAAAAAATCTGGTGTCATAATTTTTAACGTTTTCGCTGACAAAGGGTTGTATATTCCACCCGTCATTTACAAGTTTCTTTAAAATTTCAAGCGACCTTTTTAACGTACAAAACGATCCGCAAAAAACGTAACCTATCATAACTTCTCCTCTAAAAACAAAAGATTTTCCATCGCCGCTTCATAATACACTTTGCCGCCGCTTGAGGGGTACATATTGGCAGGTATCGACATAAGTGGGGTGTATTTAAGGCCATTTGGCATATTTTTACCGCTTGCCAGTTCTATTACCGCCGTGTCCTTAAGATCATCTAAATCCATTTTGCCGATAAGCCTTTTAGGTGCGGTATTTATGAGTACGTCAAGACCTTTAAATCCGTGGCAATAATCATCGGGGTTTTCATAACTGACAAGGCGGGCATCTATATCGTTTTGTGCAAGGAAAAGACCCTTTGTCGGCCCTCTTGTATAAATACATACGCTTGAATTCATAAACAGTAAAAGCTTAAGTATCTCCTTACCTATTCTGCCAAGGCCGATTATTCCCACCTTAAGATCCTTTGGCACCTTATTAAACTCGGTCAGTATATATCCTAAAGCGCCCTGTGCCGTAAGATATGCGTTTTTTAAAAGAAAGCTCTCGCTCTTTTCTACGTCTATTATTATGCCGCCGTTTTCTTCTATAAGTGCGCTTAACTTCTCGGGCAGGCCGTATCCTATATAAAGCCCTGCATCCTTTACTCTTTCAAAAAGAGCCTCTATTTTCATATCGCTTTTAGATAAATACACACCGTCTGTGCTAAAGGGGATGGGCAGGACTGTGACACTTTTAAGTCCCAGCTGCGGTATCCTTTCGTTTTTCTTTAAAAGAGATGCGAGTTTTATTGCCCTCGCATCACTCGTCGGTATAAAAAAGTACATAATAACTCCAAAATCAAAAGTCATTATCTATTATATGTAAAAGTGTTTTAAAGTGTTACAATAGGCAAAAACTAAGCAAAATGCAATCTATTATTTACAAAAACGCATATAAAAAGTGCCAAGCAAAGCACCGTGTTTGCCTGACACCTATAAAAAATATTCGATTTTAAGTTACTGTTGGCTGCAGTCGGTCATTTGCTTTACCATATTTTCCTCTTTTTTCATAATGCCCATCATCTTATCTTTAACCGTGCAAAAACAGTTTTTAAACATCCTTTTACCCTCGTTTGTAATTGCGATAGCGCCGACTACCGCAAGGGCGCTTACCACCATAATTACATAGGGGCTTTTTTTCTTTTTCTCGTTTTTACAAAAAAACATAATTATCCTCCCTCGGCCGCTTTCTTTTTTTAAATAAGCAGTTGACAGCCGCTGTTTTTAATATTTTTTCTTTTCCTTTTGCTTTTTATTCGTGAAGAAAAATCCAAAAGTTGACAAAGCGAAATATATAGTTTATAATTATTTAATAAACAAGTAGAATAATTAAAAAGCGAACGCTTTTTAATTAAAGACGGAGAAGATTATGATAAAGTGCAAAAAGTGCGGTTATACTCTTGAATACTCTGGCACAAGTTGTCCTATGTGCAGAGAAAGGCTTGAATTTGACAGGAAAGAATATGATTCATTTGCCGCCATTTATGACAATGCCATTAAAAATAACGACTATATGAGCGCAACCGAGGCTCTTGCCATTCTGGCTGACGGCGGATTTAATAAGTACAGACGCCTTTATGCCGAGCTTAACGAAAGAGGCGAGTATGCGCCGAAGAATATTGAAAAGGCGATGAGATATTATCTTCTTGCGGCTTACGACAACGATCCCTACTGTGCCTACAGGTATTCCCGTCTTCTGGCAAGATATACAAAGGATCAGAGCAAGCATTTCTGGCTTTGCTACTCTGCTTTGCTTGGTGAGGTAGGGGCCTATCCCGAGACCTCGGACTATCTTTTTGAGATAGGTGAAAACGGCGCGGCGATGTATTTTTTGCGCAAGCATTTTGAAAAAACAGGCGATACGGACACCCTTCTTGCGATTATAAGAAGATATGCGGAGGGTGACGGTGTAGCGCAGTCAAACGCCTATGCAAGGTGGTATTCGGACAAGTTTAAGTTCCCGCCCCTTGGCGCAATAAAACTGCTCTTTGGCATAAGGGCATATCTGCCTAAGGAGCCCCCGGCGCTGAGCGAGAGCGAACTTATCCCTCTTACAAAGCAACTGTATAATATGGCAAAGAGATACGGCTACAAGCCGATGTATTATCATCTTTGTGAGCTTCTTGCCAATCACGGTGACCGTCAAAGCACTCTTGAACTCTGCGCGCTTATCTATAACGGCGAGGGTACTGCGCAGGATAAGGATAAGGGTGAGGCTATGTTAAAAACTCTCAGTGAGGCAGGCTATGCTGAGGCGTATCTCTACCTTGGTGAGATCTATATGAGTGAGGAGAGCAAAAAGGACATCGACCTTGCGATAGATTACTTTATAAAGGCAGGACATTTAGGTCTTTCTATAGGATACGAAACTGCAGCGGATATTCTCTCTCAGGGCAAGGGCATCAGGCGTGATATCGAGAGGGCGATTGAGATATACTCTCTCGGCGCTGAGATGGGAGATAGCGACTGCAAGAAAAAGATGGAAATCTACGTAGGCGAGCGCGCGACGATATATGAAAAGGCTGTGCTTGAAAATGACGTAACCGAGTCCTTCCGCTTAATTGCAATCTCTGCGGCAATGGGATACACCAGGGCCATTATTGCTTTGGCAAAATGCTATGAGGAGGGCATCGGTGTAAAGCGTGACAGACAGACGGCATTTTATTGGTACTGCCGCGCGGCAAAATCAAACGATAAAGATGCTCTTTATGAGTTAGGCAGAGTTTATGCCGGCGGTATAGGTACTTCCTTTGATTTTGATAAGGCACAGGAGTGCTTTATAAAGTCGGATAAGGGTGGCAACAAGCAGGCAAAGGGCGCGCTTATCGCTCTTTACGAAAGAAAAAAGAAAAGGGTTATCGGTACCCTTTACGCCCTCGGTGCTGAACTTGTGTATAACAAAAAATACCGTGAGGCAAAGGCGCCTCTTGAGACGGCCGCAAACGCAGGGCATAAAAAGGCGGCATACCTTTTAGGTGCGCTTTATGAGTTTGGTCTTTTTGGCAAGACCGACCTTGAGATGGCAAAAAAGTGTTATCAGAGGGCGCATATGCTTGGCTTCTTTGACGCAGGCACACAGTATAAGAAAAAGATACTTAGGATTATTAAAAAGAACTTTTTGTAAACAATTACTTACAAAAAGTTAGATAAAGGACTAAAATGAGAAGAAAAACAAAATTACCGGAGTTGCTTGCTCCTGCAGGCAGTATGCCGGCTCTTGTGGCTGCGGTAAATGCAGGGGCAGATGCCGTCTACGTTGGCGGCAAGAGTTTTTCTGCAAGGGCCTTTGCCAAAAATTTTGATACAGATGAACTCACCTTAGCAGTAAGATATTGCCATTTAAGAGGCGTTAAACTCTACGTTACGGTAAACACGCTTATATATGATAAAGAACTTGACTCGGCGGTAGAATACGTAAGAGAACTTTATAAAATAGGTGTTGATGCGATAATCGCGGCAGATACGGGTCTTTTGTATAGGCTTAAAAATGAACTGCCCGAGATGGAGGTTCATCTTTCTACTCAACTTTCCTTAAACAATACCCTCGGTGTGGATTTTGCGGGAAAGGTTTTTGGCGCAAAGAGGGCGGTGCTTGCAAGAGAGAGCAGCCTTGAAAATATTAAAAGCGCTACAGAAAATTCCGACTGTGAAATAGAGGTATTTTTACACGGTGCGCTGTGTGTATGCCACTCGGGTCAATGCCTGTTTTCATCCCTTGTGGGCGGCCGCAGCGGTAACAGAGGTGAGTGCGCGCAGCCTTGCAGATTGCCGTACAATAACGGCAAGGCAATTTTGTCTTTAAAGGATCTCTCACTTGCCAATCACGTAAGGGAGCTTATAGACGCGGGCGTTGCCTCACTCAAGATAGAGGGACGTATGAAGTCGCCCGAATACGTCTATGGCGTGACTAAGATATACAGAGATCTGCTTGACGAATACAGAAATGCAGATCAAAAGGAAACTCGTGCGCTTGAGAGAATATTCTCACGCGGTGGATTTACCGATGCTTACTTTGACGGGCAACCTCAAAAAGAGGGTATGATCGGTGTGCGCAGCGAGAGTGATAAAGAGGATAGCAGGGCGCAAGAGGCGGCGCCAAAAGAGATAATAAAGACGCCTGTTAAAGCCGTATGCGAGGTAAAGAGAGATAAGGCGATATCCCTCACCCTTTATAATGAAAACAAGAGTGTGAGTGTATATGGTATAGTACCGAGCGAGGCAATAAATGCCCCCCTTACCGATATATCATTAAAGGAACGTCTTTCTAAGATGGGTAATACTCTTTTATCCTTAAAAACAGAGGATATAGAGCTTAATCTTGATAGCGGACTTATAGTGCCTATCTCCGAGATAAACGGTTTAAGACGCCGCGCGGCAGATGCATTCGAAAGCACCGAGCGCGAGTTGCCCGAGGCAAGAGAAAAGGTTAAAATAACAAGAAAAAGCAAACAATCATTTACATCTGCAGTATTTTACTGCCCTGAAAAGAGTGGAGTTGCAGACGGATTTGATGCAAAGATAGTGCCGTTACATCTTATAGAAAAGTATATATCATCAGCAAACGGCGTATATATCCCACCTGTTATTTATGACAGTGAGATGGAGACGGTGCGAGAAAATCTTAAAAGAGCAAGGGCAAATAAAATCGAGTATGCTCTTGCCACCAATATATCCCATATTCCACTCCTTAAGGAGTATGGTTTTAAGATAATCGGTGACTTCAGACTTAACGTATACAACTCCTATTCGGCATATCTTTACAGCACTCTTTCGGTTGATTATATTATCTCTCAGCCGGAACTTACGTTGCCTATGGCAAGGGATATTGGCTGTGGTGTTATCACCCTTGGCCGCATACCTCTTATGCTTACCGAGAGATGCTTTATCAAGGATAACTTTGGCTGTGACAAATGCGGCAAAGCAATGCTTAAGGATCGCACCGGCGCGCACTTCCCGATAATAAGGGAGTACGGCCACCGCAACCAGATAATGAACTCGGTCTACACCTATATGGGTGATAAATCAGACGAGATAAAAAAGGCAAATATTACCCATACGCATTTTATCTTTTCTACCGAGACACCAAAAGAAATAGAGTTATTACTTACTGCATATAAAAACAAAAAACCTTTCCCTCTGAGTAATTTAAAATACAGAAGAATTGGAAAGAGATAAAAAAAGAGGTGGTAACACCTCTTTTTTTAATTATGACGGGACTATGTACCTAATGATGACGCTGACGCTAATGATGATGTGCCTGAAAGCACTGATGACACTTTAAAATATTTAAATATATAGAGGTAAATAATATTTTGTTGCATTTTAAATAAAAAGATGCTATAATGTTTTAAGATGGACGAGTTTTTTTTGCTCTGTCTTAATCGTTAAGGAGAAAAATATGTTAACAGCGGATCAGATTATGCAGCTTATCGAAAGTCTTATATGGCTGCTTGCGGGTGTAGGTGTTTTCATTGTCGGCATGAACTTTATGGGTGACGCCTTAGAAAAAAGTGCCGGCGGCAGTATGAAAAAACTACTTGAAAAAATAAGTAACAACCGTTTTTCCGGCGTTGGTATAGGTGCAGGTGTTACGGCAATTATTCAAAGCTCCTCTGCCACATCGGTTATGGTTATAGGTCTTGTAAATGCAGGCGTTATGACGCTTATGCAGGCTACACCTATCATAATGGGCGCAAACATCGGTACTACAATTACGGGTGTTTTGGTCGCACTTAAAAACGATTACTTCAACATGGCAATGTATCTGCTTTCCTTTGCAGGCGTAATGATGGGCTTTTCTAAGAATGAAAAGATTAAGATTGCGGGCAGTCTTTGCTCGGGTCTTGGACTTATCTTTGTCGGCCTTGAGGTTATGAGCAGTGAGCAGGCTTTTGGAAACGAACTCGTTGAAAATATGTTTACAGATATATTCAAGGTAGTTAATTTCCCGCTTCTTCTTATATTGATAGGTATTCTCTTTACTGCGCTTATACAAAGCTCCTCTGCCTCCACCGGTGTTGTTATCACCATGGTGGGCACAGGCGTATTGCCGCTTGATCTTGCTTTGTTTATAATTCTTGGCGCAAACATCGGTACCTGTGTTACAGCACTTTTAGCAGCTATCGGCGCAAACGCAAACTCTAAGCGCGTAGCACTTATCCACTTTACCTTTAACGTTATCGGCACAGTTATCTTCACTGCGATTATATGGATATTAAAAGACCCTGTGGTTAATCTTTTGGTTTCTGCGTTCCCCGGTAGTGACCCGATGTCACTGCAGATGCGTGTATCCCTCTTCCACGTTATATTCAACGTTACCACAACTCTGGCACTTCTACCGTTTGTAAAACAGCTTGTAGAATATTCCACTGTAGTAATTAAGGATAAGAGCGAGGAAAAAGAGACTCTTACACTTAAGTACGTTGATAAAAGACTTCTCACCATGCCTCCCGTTGCGCTTATGCAGGTAAAAAAGGAGATGGACTATATGTTAAGCATTGTTGAGGAGAATATCGCTCTTGCATTCGTAGCGATGGACAGCGGCTCACTTGAACACGCAGAGACTATCAGGAAAAATGAGGAAATTATCGACTTTACCAACAGCGCTCTTACTAAGTTTATGATAGAACTTTCCTGCAATATGGACCAGAGCGATGAGAGGGTCATAGGCGGCTACTTCCACGTTCTTAACGACCTTGAGCGTATTGGCGACCATGCAGAAAACTTCCACGAGATCGGTGCAGAGATGATAGGCAAGGGCATCAACTTCTCTGATAAGGCAAAGGGCGAGATAGCCGATATGCGCAACAGTGTTGATATGATGTTCAAAATATCCAAGGACGCCTTTGAAAATCTTAATAGAAAAGGCCTTAAAAAACTTACAGAAATTGAAAACGGCGTTGACGTTAAAAAGGACAAACTTATTGCAAGCCACTTTACACGTCTTGCCGAGGGCAACTGCAGCCTTGATGTCAGCCCCTATTACTCATCTGTTATTATGGGACTCGAGAGAGTTGCGGACCACCTTGTAAACATAGGATACAGTATTGTGAGTCCGACCGGTTCACAAAAAGAAAACGGCTAATAAGGGACTTTGAAATTCTGGCATAAATCTCCGTTTTCCCACCTCGACGTAGGTAACTACGCCTGTCGGTGAGAAGAACGAAAATTTCTGCTCACAATTTCTTCGCCCCGGCTGCGAAATTGCGGTGAAACCGAATAAAAAACAAAAAAACAATAATGAGGTATGGACAATTCCGTACCTCATTTTTACTTTTATGTTATTCAAAAATATTAAGGTTGAAAACCTCGCGGTTTTCTTCCATTTTGATTATAGTTTTTTATTCTATCTCCGTTTTCGCCCTCTCGCAGTATTTATATACAGCTTCGGGACGAAGAACGAAGATTTCTGCTCGGAATTTGGGCGCCCCCACGGCTGTGAAATTCTGGTGAAACCGAATAAAAAACAAAAAAATAAAAAAGAGGTATGGATTGCTCTGTACCTCTTTTCTTCTTTAATCTTCGATATCTGTGAGTTTTGAAACTGTAGTGCCCAGTGCCTCTGCAATTTTAAATAAAGTTTTCAGTGAAGGGCAGAAAAAGCAATTTGGAGCTTCAAGTTGCGAAACGTAACCAACAGATAAGTCGCAGGCCTCCGCAAGCTCCTCCTGCGTCATTCCTTGAAGTTTTCTGTAATAAGCAATTTTTAAGCCTATTTTAATCAAATTCATTTTATATTGACTTTCTATCATTGTGTCCTCACTATCAATTATTCATATATACACCTGATGCTGATAAAAATATTTTACCTTATTTACATTTTAATTATTATATGATACAATATAGTAAAACTTATATATAATATAAGGTTTATCTGAATATATTAGAGGTGAGTATGAAATTACTTATTGCAGGATCCAGAAGCATCAAAGAATATGATTTGGAAAAATACATTCCTATTGGAACAACGATGATAATTGCAGGTGGCGCAGACGGAATAGACACCTTGGCAGAAAAATATGCAGACAAAAAGCATCTGTCAAAACTTATTTTGCGTCCGCAATATAACCTTTACGGCAAAAGCGCGCCGCTTAAACGTAACGAAAGGATGGTAGAACTTTGTGATGTGGCGCTCATAGTGTGGGACGGGTATTCAAGAGGGACTAAATATACTGTCAACTATGCAAATAAAATAGGCAAAAAAGTGATTTTAATTAATACAAATCAATAAACAGGGAGAAGAACTTTTATGCTCTCCGCCCTGTTTTATTATTTGTTTTTGTAAATAAATATTGTCGTTTAGTGCTTATTTAATCAAATCAAAGAAAAAGTACAGAGTTATCTGTACCGTTTAGCTTCACCAGAATTTCAACCTTAGTATTTTTTGAATAATGTCAATGAAAAAATGAGGTACGGAGTTGTCCATACCTCATTTTTATTTTTTTGTTTTTTATTTGGTTTCACCAGAATTTCACAGCCCGAAATTAGGCCTTTTCAACAGAGATAATAACCTTTTCTCCGTTAATGTTCCATTCCTTGGAGAACTCAAGGCTATCGCCTACGGTAAGGGAGATGGCAAGGGTTTCATCCTTGATCTCATCCTGGTTGCGGGTAATTACAGCAAGTATGCTTTCACTACCGCTGAAGGAGAGCTTGATGTTATCCATAACCTCAAAGCCTGAGTCCTTACGCATTGTCTGTATCTTTGAGATAACCTCTCTTACGTTACCCTCCTCGATAAGCTCGGGAGTAAGGTTTTTGTCAAGCACTACCGTAACGCCTCTGTCATTTACAGACTCAAAGCCCGCCTTCTGAGACATCTCGATAAGAAGGTCCTCCTTAGTGAGCACAATATCCTCACCGTTATTTGTAAGAGTAATAGCGCCCGTTTGGTTAAGAGTATCCATAGCGGCGTTGCCGTCAATGGTGCTAAGGGCGTTTCTTATAAAGCCGAGGTGCTTGCCGTACTTAGGGCCTACGGTGCGCAACTGAGGCTTAAAGGAATAGGTGGTAAAATCACGCACGTCAGAGGTAAACTCAACCGTCTTTATGTTAAGCTCCTCGCTTATAACGGGGATAAACTCACAGTCGGGTGTCTTGTCTGCCTTAACGTACATCTTTGCTATGGGCTGACGGTTCTTTATAGAGGCCTGGTTACGGCAGGCTCTGCCGAGTACAACTATGTCGATAACCTCATCCATATTTTCCTCAAGGTGCTCATCTATCATACTCTCATCGCACTCGGGATACAGGCACAGGTGTACGCTCTCGGGCGCATCCTTGTCTATATTACATACAAGATTTCTGTAAATATCCTCAGCCATAAAGGGGATAAGAGGAGCAGAAATCTTTGCGATATTAACAAGGGATGTGTAAAGGGTCATATATGCGCTTACCTTATCGGCGGGCATATCCTTTACCCAGAATCTCTCACGGCAACGGCGTACGTACCAGTTGGAAAGATCGTCTACCAGCTTTTCAAGTATACGTGTTGCCTCAACTATTTTGTAGCCCTCAAGGTTTTTGTCAACGTTCTTTATAGCCGAGTTAACCTTGGAGAGCATCCATCTGTCCATTACGGTAAGGTCGTTTTTGTTTAATGTGTACTCTTTGGGGTTAAAGCCGTCAATGTTGGCGTAGAGCACGTAGAACGCATAGGTGTTCCAGAGTGTGCCCATAAACTTTCTCTGTCCCTCAACTACCGCATCACCGAAGAAACGGTTGGGCAACCAGGGTGCTGAGTTAGAGTAGAAGTACCAGCGTATAGCGTCTGCGCCGTACTTTTCAAGAGCCTCAAACGGGTCTACCGCATTACCCTTTGACTTAGACATCTTCTGTCCGTCCTTGTCAAGCACGTGGCCGAGCACAAGCACGTTTTTATAGGGAGCCTTGTCAAAGATAAGAGTGGATATTGCCATAAGAGAGTAGAACCAGCCACGTGTCTGGTCAACGCCCTCGCTTATGAAGTCTGCGGGGAACTGGGACTCGAACATTTCCTTGTTTTCAAAGGGATAGTGCCACTGCGCGAAGGGCATAGAGCCTGAG